>QIAB01000148.1 GCA_003225455.1 Acidobacteriota bacterium | reverse complement strand
TTGAACTGCCGTTGGTTTCTTTTTTTCAAGATTGGTGGCCGGATTTTCCGGATATTCCACTCGCATTTCGTTCACGAGTTGAATGCCAATTTCAGAGAACACGCGCGCACAGCGCCGTGGCAATTTGCGTAAGCGATGGAATGCGTCGCCAGTTAGGTGAACCCGAAAACGCTTTAGTGCTTCATGATGCACCTTCTCTAACCGGGTGTGGCGAGATGACGCGGGGTTTCAAGCTCCCTTTGCGAATTGCTTATTTTGGAAACCTTTCCGAATACGGGCCGCTGGTCGAACGCGCATTGCGCGCGCTCGAAGGGTCTGAGCGTGTGCGATTGGAAGCGTTCGGGGCCAGTCCGCGTTGGACACGCGGAGCGGAAGATGAGTTTCGCTCCAGCGGCCTTTACCACGGATTCATTGCACCGAACGAATTGGCCGAGTCGCTCCAAACCTTCCAAGCCGCGTTAGTAGTCATGAGCTTTGCTCCGCCGCATCGCCGGCGAATGACAACCAGTTTTCCATCCAAACTGATCGATGCCACGCAGTTGGGTCTCCCTATTGTCGTGTGGGGACCGGAATACTGTACGGCGGTGAAATGGGCCCGCAAAGGAGACAGAGCGTTATGCGTCATTGATCCGAATCCCCTGGCGCTCCGCGAAACGTTGGAAGAGCTTGCCGCGTCGCTCTCCGAGCTACGACGCCTTGCGAAATCAGCTTCTGATGCGGCGGCAGCCGATTTTAGCTACGCGCGAATTCAGCTGCAATTTATAGATGCACTCAGACGCGCGAAGGCCCATGCTGAAGGGAAAAGTTAATCGGGAGCAAACGATCGAGTTTCGCTGCCGTGTGGCACTGCTTAGTGCGTTGTTCATCATCCGTCGAAGGATTTTTGGAAGCGGATATAGTTAGTGACTTATGCGGGAATTGGAACCAGTGGTTCTTGCCCTAACTAGTGACGAAAATTACTTCCCTGGGCTATACTGCGCGATTGCGAGCGCATTAAGCGCCATGGATCCGGCGAGGGAAGTCGATGTGAAGGTACTTGATGGCGGTCTCTCGCAGGCATCCCGAGACACCCTTGCACGGTTGATTGAGCGAATAGGCAAACACGCGCAGCTGGATTTTGTGAAGGCAGATCCATCAATCTTTGATCAGGCGACACTCGGACCGAGGCGATCGCATATGACTTATTGCCGGATACTTCTGCCACAGTTGGTGAAGGTGCGGCGGTTGATCTACCTAGACTGCGACAGTTTGGTCTTCCGCGATCTATCCGGCCTTTTTGATCTTGAATTGGCTCCCCCCAAGCTCCTTGCCGCAGTTCGTGACTCGGAAACGTTATCACTTTCGCAAGACTCGCTAGCGGTCGCAAAGACGATGAATTTTCCTGCGGAAGGCGCTTACTTCAACTGCGGTGTAATGTTGATGAATCTCGATGAACTCAGGAGACAACGGTTCTTCGAATCCGCTGTGGAGTTTTTGAATAGCTGGACGCGGGATTATCGATTTTGGGATCAGTCGGCAATCAATTTTGTGCTTTACGGGCGGATCGAGGAGTTAGCCGAAGCCTGGAATCGGGCGTCCTGGCGCTTTGACGCGCAGCAGGACAACGAGCTGGACTGCGTCCTTCACTATACCAGGTGCGCGCCATGGCTGGGTGGTAGCCGCACGCCTAGTCAGGTCTTGTTTGAAAGATTCGCGGAAGAGGCGGCGTTGCCCGTCAACCGGCAGTCATCCGAGTTCAAAAGATCGGTTCGCCGAAATTTTTGGCGAAATGCGCTTGCGCCATTGCGAGCACTTGCTTTTCCAATTTGGTCTTTGCTCTATGGAATTGCCGGGAAAAAGGAGCAGTCGACTGCTTACAACAAAGTCGCGCGTTACTGGTTCGATTACATTAGCAATACGCCGACTCGGTGGCAGCTCTATCGGCGCCGGACTCAGGAGATCATCAAAATGAAATTTGAGCTTGGCCCGGCTGTTTCATGAGGGTCTTACATCTCAACACTCATTCTTCAGGCGGTAGTCACGAATACGCGATGCTTCTGTCGACCGCATTAGCCGAGCAGGGGATTGAAAGCCGCGTGCTCTCCAAGGATTCGCAGCAGTTGCAGTCCGGGAAATCTTTCCTGGATCGTGTTATTCGAAAAGCGTATGTCTCGCTTTCAACTGAACCGTGGCATGGGATGCGGCGACTTTTGTCACCACCGCGTGCTCAGGAGTTGCAAGCTTTCGATCTGGTGCATCTACACACGGTTGCAGATTGGTTCAATGTTCCCAGTTGGCTGGAGACACTGCCAAGCGGGATAGGTGTGGTTATTACTTTGCACGATATGTGGCATTTCACCGGCGGCTGTTTTCTTTATCGCGGGTGCGATCGTTTTATCGAGACCTGCGCGCCATGTCCGATCTTGAAGACGCCTTTGAATCAAGTTCTGGCACGGGACGAGCAACGCCGAAAATCGCAGGCCTATCGAAGTCGACACGTTCAGTTTGTTGCCAACAGCCATTGGTTGGCGAATCTGGCCGAGCGTAGTGCGATCGTCAGAGCCTACGGCCGGGCTCGAGTCATTCCTCCTGGAATCGACACGGACGTGTTCAGGCCACAGCGCAAGTCGCAATGCCGTGCGGAGCTGGGCATCCCGACTGACGCCTTCGTAATCGCGGCCGGAGCCGCGTCGCTGACTGACACCAACAAGAACATTCCCTGGTTGTTGGAGCAACTTGAGGGATTGCCTGAACTCGAAGACGTGCTGGTCGTTCTCGCCGGCGAAGGAACTCTGAAAATTCCAATTAATCTTAATGTCCGCCTAACGGGTAGCGTTGCTGATCGCATCAAGCGGGCGATGCTTTTCAGCGCCGCCGATGTTTTCGTCAGTGCGTCATTCATGGAAACCTATGGGTTAACGCTGATCGAAGCGATGAGTTGCGGCACTCCAGTAG
Source organism: Acidobacteriota bacterium (assembly GCA_003225455.1). Classification (GTDB taxonomy): domain Bacteria; phylum Acidobacteriota; class Terriglobia; order Terriglobales; family Acidobacteriaceae; genus QIAB01. The sequence goes on along the minus strand of QIAB01000148.1, from coordinate 169 downwards.
TGGCGTTTCGTACCGGCGGAATTCCCGAAGCCGTTCCGGAGCAAGGAGGAATTTTATGTGACCAGCTCGACGCGGATACATTCAAGATGGCGATTCAAAAATTGCGTCATAGCGAAGAGCTTCGAAATGAGCTCGGAAATGTGGGGAGCAAGCTCGTTGCCGCTCGAAA
>QIAB01000082.1:1111-4084 GCA_003225455.1 Acidobacteriota bacterium | reverse complement strand
CTAATTATATCAAAGATTGCGCATCGGGCTAAATACCCAAACAACGCATTGATAGCAAAAGCTGTCGAAGTGTGCGCCGAACAAAAGATCCCATACCTGGTATATGGCAAGCTCCAGTACGGCAAGCTTGGGAATCAGACCTTGATTGACTTCAAGGTTAACAACGGCTTTCGAAGAATTGAAATCCCGCGATATTATGTTCCTCTTACCGCGAAAGGAAAACTAGGGCTTAAGCTCAGACCGCAGCACGGAGCCCTTTCGCTCTTTCCAGGAAACCTTGTGCGTCCGGCATTGCTGCGCAGGCAAAAATGGTATTCATTAACGTCAAAGACCTTGAAGAGAGCGAGGAGCTGTGTCATCCCTCCAACGTAGCGTTTCGTCTCATTAATTCTAGCCAACTAAACGGGGGGCGATTTTCTGAGATAGCGCAACCAAGCGAACACGGTCCAGGCCCGTGGGCATTGCATAGCATAGATATCGGAAATCGTTTCGAGTATCAAAGCGAGCTCAAAATTGCAGACAATTTGCCAGCATGTCCAAACGAGACCTTGAAGGCGATGGGCTGCGATTGGCCCCGATTTAGCGGGAGGAGTTCGTAACCCATGTGAAGCAAAAGGAGAAAATGAAAGATCAGGTTAGCGCCCCATGGGCGAGCTTCTGGCGAACAGCAGGGCCAACGCATGTTCTTCACCGGTTCGAGACTGTGTTTACCGATAAGGACCGGAAGCCTCTTCCGCGCGTCATGAGAGAATTCCTTATGGTATCTTTGAAGACAAAGGGGCTTGCAACGCACTATTTCTCCAGCTTCCTCTATCGAAAGGCCGTGGAGAACGTGATGGACTACCTTGGAAACAACGAGATGAAACGGATTCAACTCGCCTTGGCTAACAGGCAACTCGTTGCGATGCTTGGGAACAAACTGTTCTTTTATGAACACTATAGGAAATCGAACATCCCGTTGCCGAGACTGCTCGCATACAACCTGGGCCAAAAGCTTTTTCTGTTTACTGAAGGAGAGCGCTGCGAGGCATGTGAGATTAGATCACGAAACGAAATGCAGGATGGCATCAAAAGAATGTTTTCTCTTTCTCCAGGCAGCTCGATCTTTGTCAAGCCGATTACAGCCTCAGGCGGTAGTGGAATCCGGTGGCTATCAAGTGGGCAAAATGGACTTCCAGACGCCGAAATTAAAGAGCTCCACGATTCCGTCTCCTCTGGTTGTTTCATGTTCCAAGAGAAGGTAGCTCAGAATGAGGAAATGAGCAGGCTTTATCCGTCCAGCGTTAATACAGTACGCGTTGATACATTTACAGAGCCGGGCAAGGATCCCCGGATAATTTCGATGTTTGTACGCGTTGGGGCGAACGGTAGTATCGTAGACAATATCGCAGCCGGCGGACTCTTCATAGGCATTGATGCTGCCAAAGGAACTCTAAGAGGCGTGGCTTACCAGAAGCTTGGCAAGGGAGCAGCCGTTTTTACATCTCATCCTAACACAGGCGTGCCTTTTAAAGGCTTTCGGATTCCCTTCTTTGAGGAGGTAAAACAACTGGCGGTACTGGCTGCAAGGTGGCTTCCAGAAAGCCTGGTAGGATGGGACATTGCAGTCAGCAGCAAAGGCCCTGTGTTGATAGAAGGCAACTGGTATTATGACATGCAACTCTCCGATGTGGCCTATGGCGGATATCGGCGGAATCCTGCCTTCCTAAACTTGGAGAGGTATGTGAGAAAAAGCACTGAGTCCCCCCAGCTCTCAACTCGCTGAACTTCTGATCTCTGACCTCTATCCCAGCTTCCGACAGCTCTCAACTGTGAACTATCAATCAACCACTAACTTCCCATGCCAGGCTTAGTCGGAATCATCAGTCAGAGACCTGCCGGGGAATGCGAGTCTCTCGTGAAATTCATGGTCGCCTCCATGGAGCACGAGAGTTTTTACGTTTCCGGAACCTACTTTGTCCCGCAGATGGGACTATATGCAGGTTGGGTGGCACATCAAAACTCCCTTGCTGCCGGTCAGGTTTTCTTTAACGAGCTGAAGGACGTTGCGCTCATTTTCTCCGGCGAGTGTTTTGTGGATCTTGAAACGCGGACTGATCTCAGGCAAAAGGGACGTGAATTGGGAAAGAATAATGGCGATTGGCTGGTTCAGCTCTACGAAGAGGAGGGCGATCGGTTGTTCGAAAGATTGAATGGTCTCTTTAGCGGTCTGCTAATCGATAAAAGGCAAGGCAAAGCCTTCCTGTTCAATGATCGTTTCGGTGTGGAGAGGATCTATTGGCACAAGGCCAACGACACATTTTATTTTGCTAGTGAGGCCAAGGCGCTCCTTCGGATTCTGCCACGGTTACGCGAGTTCGATCCAAACGGCGTTGCGCAGTTTTTGACCTATGGGTGCACGTTGGAAGGGCAAACGCTATTCCGGGACGTTCATTTGCTGCCTCGTGCTTCGCTCTGGGCCTTTGAAAACGGGAATTGTCGTAAGACGAGTTATTTTTCTCCAGCGATCTGGGAGTCGCAGCCTGTTCTCTCAGCCGAGCGCTTCGAGGACAAGTTTGAGGAAACGTTCAGGAAAGTTCTACCTCGTTATTTTAAGTCTAAATCGGAGATTGGCATTTCTTTAACCGGCGGTCTCGATTCCCGGATGATCATGGCTTGTCTTCCTGAAACCGCTGAAAAGCCGATTTGCTACACATTTTCAGGTCAGAAGAAAGATACTTTGGATGCTCGCCTTGCCGCTCGCGTGGCAGGGGAATGTGGTCTCGATCACCGAATTCTGCGCATAGGCCGTGATTTTTTCTCAGGCTTCGCGTCGCACGTTGATCGAACAGTGTACGCGACCGACGGTTGCCTTGACGCCCTGGGTGCGCATGAAATTTACATGAACGCACAGGCCCGCCAGTTAGCGCCTGTGCGGGTGACAGGGAATTATGGAAGTGAAATCCTTCGAGGAGCGTCTTACTTCAAATCGCT
>QIAB01000082.1:526-1059 GCA_003225455.1 Acidobacteriota bacterium | reverse complement strand
AGGTCGCCAGAGACGGTACGAACCCAGTTACGTATGCCGCTTTCCGGGAAATACCTCAGAAGCGGTTTGGAATCCTGGCAGCGGGGCGGTCGCAGTCTATCTTTCGAACGCCGTACCTCGACAATGCAATGGTCGCTCTTGCTTATCGGGCCCCGCTCAGCGTTTTACAATCGCCTTTTCCCGCGCTGCGCTTTGTAAAGAAGCACAATCGCGTTCTCGCAGATATTCGCACGGATAGAGGGCTGTTGGGGCCTAGTCGAACGCCAACTGCTTCCCTGAGAAGCGCCTTTTGGGAGGCTACATTCAAGTGCGACTATTTCTACAGTGAAGGCCTCCCTCACGGGTTGTCCCGTCTGGACCCTTTGTTCAGGCTTTTCAACTCAGGACTTGGGATTTCGGGGCTTCATAAATTTTTGCATTACCGGAGATGGTTTCAACGAGAGCTATCGGGATATGTAAATGAGACTGTTACCCGCGCACGCCTCCGAGGTAGCCAATTCTGGAATTCCCACTTTCTCAAAGGCCTGGCCGAC
>QIAB01000082.1:0-391 GCA_003225455.1 Acidobacteriota bacterium | reverse complement strand
ACAGAGAGCCGAAGCCTCGTGCTTATGGTAGTAGCGCCCGACTTTGTATTTGTGCATCTGTCCAAGACTGGTGGAAGCTTTGCAGCAGCAACAATACGAGAGGTCCTTTGCCCGAGCGCCATCTCGCGCAAGGTGCACCGGTTAAAGACACGGGATGGAATGCGAATGAGGATTCCCTTTTACAAGTATCGCTATGACGATGTTGGCGATCAACACGGAGTTTGTAACGACATACCCAAGACCGAGCACGGTAAAACCATCCTTTCGTGCATCCGCAATCCATTTGATCTCTACGTTTCCGAATATACCTATAACTGGTGGAAACAGCATCCGCATCGCTGGTTTCATGACCCTGCTGCGGTCGAAAAGGCTTACCCGGACTGGCGTAACC
>QIAB01000004.1 GCA_003225455.1 Acidobacteriota bacterium | reverse complement strand
AGCTCCATTCAATTTGCATAACTCCCGCGTCCGCCACGCCAGCGGCTTCCTTCTGACGGCTTTTTCGAACGCGACGCCTCACACCTTCTTTTAGCGTTGAGCCCTCAGCCCGGCGTCACCTCCGAAAAAGCACTAGCGTCATCCGGGCGAAATTGCGATGGGTACTCCCGGAAGTATCGGGGCACACTCAAGTAAGAGGAGATTTCAAGCTAGATGTTGATGGTCCCTTCTAGATAAAGCTTCGCTTCACCAGCGATCTTTACGCGGTCGCCAACTAGCGTGCACAACATTCGGGCGCCGCGAGAACTGAGTTGCTGCACGCGAAATGTTTGCTTGCCAGTGCGTCCGGCCCAGTATGGGGCCAGTGTGCACTGGATTGATCCGGTGCCAGGATCTTCGTCGATCCCCTCGGATGGAGCAAAAAACCTGCATACGTAATCGACATCATTCTCGCCGGCAGCGGTAATAATTGCTCCACCGATGCCCATATCAATGTTGGCCAACGCAGCTATGTCGGGCTTGAGGTTTCGCACTATCCCGGCGTGGTTGGCGACAATGAGAAAGTCGCGAGTTCCGCGCATTACCTCTGCCATCTCAAGACCAAGGGCGGACAGCAGCCCCGTTGGGATTTCGCATGATACCGCCGGCCTGGAGGGGAAGTCCATTTCAAAGCGCTCGCGATCACGACGATCATGATGACGATTGACCGTCAATAAGCCACTGACTGTATGGAAGCGAACCGGCCAGATGCCATGTCCACGCAACGAGAGTGCATAAGCAGCAGCCAAGGTTGCATGGCCGCAAAGGTCATCTTCCACTACCGGTGTGAACCAACGCAGGTCGAAATCGCCATCAGCGCGGGCAACCACAAAAGCTGTTTCGCTGTGACGGTTCTCGGCTGCGATTTTCTGCATGACATCATTGACGGGAAATGCGGGAAGGAGGCATACACCGGCGGGATTGCCTGCGAACAGTTCGCTCGCGAAGGAATCGATCTGGTAATACGAAATGGACATGCTCACCAAAGAATCCCAGGTAAAAGACGCTCACTGAACGAATTGACCATCCACTTCACTCAGATGTCGACATCATGGCGTCATCGCTTGTTTTTTTCGCGTACTCACCAGAATTACGCTGATCACTATGATCAACGTGGCGGCAAGAATTCGCACTCCGAGCTTTTCTCCGGCAAGCGCCCAACCGAGAAAGACCGCAATCACAGGATTAACGTAAGCGTAAGTCGAAACCAGCGATGGCGTAGTGACCGTAACCAGCCAGGTGAAAGCTGTGAACGCCACGATCGAGCCGAACACGATCAGATAACCCAACGCCAAAGCTGAACGCAGAGAGATGGAGGCCAGGTGCAGACCTCCAGCTTCTCCAGTTCCGATTCCGGTGAGCAGAAGCAGCACGCCTCCAGCAATCATTTGCATGGCTGCGGATAATGCCGTCGAATCGGGCAAACGGACTCGTTTGCTGTACAGCGTGCCCACAGCCCACAGAAACGCGCTGAACACGGCGCCGGCAGCGCCGAGCAGATTCAGAGGCCGCTGTTGCGCGAATCCTACCGGGCCGATGAGCAGCACTACGCCTGTGAATCCCAGAAGAATTCCGGCCCATGCTTTAAGGCCCAGATTATGCTCAGCGCGCAGAATCCATGACAGCAGCACCGTCCACAACGGCAACGTGGCACACAACAGCGCTGCTAATCCCGAAGGAATCTCCTGCTCCGCCCAGGCGAGAATGCCATGACCACCAAGAAACAAGACCGCTCCCAACACGGTCGCATAGACCCAGTGTTTCGCCAGTGGCCTGGGCGCGCCTCGCTGACGAGCCCATGCGTATGTCAATATGCCGGCGGTTAAATGCCGCACGCCCATCATGAGGAGCGGCGGGATGGTTTCAACCGCGTAGCGAATGCCGAGATAAGTTGATCCCCAGATCAGGTAAATCGCCGCAAAGGCCAGCACAATGTGTGTGCGCGAAGGTGCGTGCTGAGAGCGCCGAACTGGCGCTCCGATCTCAATTACTTCGCAGTCACGAAGTACGGAGCGAATCGGAGCGGGCTGGCTGGTTCGCATGATTTGCCTCACCATCAAACAATCGTTTGATGGTTATATAATGCTAGGTATGTAGCCTATAACTTGTCAAGAGGCTTTTGATGGTTAGATAATGAATCAAGCCGTTATGCCTCGTCAAAATTCTAAATCGCCCTTCGAATTTACCGGTGGACACCTCTGTCTCAATTTCACCAACACAGTTGATAATCGGAAGGGCCTAAACCGTAAGGAACTTCTAACCAGTTATGCCGATCTGCTGCGCTGGGCAGAAGAAGCGAATATCTTAAGAATGAAAGATGCGGGGCGGTTGCAGAACATGGCGGAAGCAGCACCGGGACAGGCAAAATCAGCCCTGTGCAGCGCTCTTCAACTGCGGGAATCTCTTTATGCTTTATTCTCAGCCGCGACCGAGCGGCGCGCGATTCCCGGAACAGCTTTGTCCGTACTGAACAGGGCCGTGCAGCGGACGGCGCAACACGAGCGCATTGCGGAAGATCGTCGTCGCTTTCACTGGCAATTGATTTCTCCCGAGAGCAGTCTGGATTCTATTCTCTGGCCGATTGCGCGGTCGGCAGCCGATTTGCTTACTTCGCCTGACCTGGAGAATGTCCGGCAATGCGCGTCTACAGATTGCGCGTGGCTGTTCCTGGATGCGACGAAGAATCATCGGCGCCGCTGGTGTGAAATGAGAACTTGCGGCAATCGGGCCAAGGCCAGAAGATATTACGAGCGGCAAAGATCAGAATTGTAAATTCGCAATTAAGATTCCCCAAGCTGACGATCATCACGGCCACTGCAATAGCGCTGGCGATGTCCTCAAGAGCAATACGCTCAATGCCTTCGGCAAGGTTGCGACTGGAAAATCAAGGCATGACCTTTGGCGTAGAACCTTTGCCGAAGGAATCTCCTTGACACTTGGCTGCAGGGGAGCGAAACTCCGGCCAGAGTAGCCCTCATACATTTCATGGATTCTTCCACCCTGGAACGGAATTCTTCCCAGGCGGGGCTGAAAACTGTCCGGCCGGAGAGCTTGCGCGGCGGTTCGCCTGTCGTGGCTCCTCAAGTCTCTGAACGTCTCCGTTTTCCAGCGGAGGACGGCGGCAAATCACTCAGTGAGATGGCGCAGCGCGACTTGAGCGCTGCCCTGCAGTTGCTGGCAGAGCGGGCGCAATACATTACGGGCGCTTCAGGCGCGGCGATCGCGCTGCGCGAAGCTGGAGAAATGATTTGCCGCGCAAGCGCGGGCCCGTCAGCTCCGGCGCTGGGAGCGCACTTGCAGGTGAATTCAGGATTATCCGGCGAGAGCGTGCGCACGCGCCAGATTTTACGGTGCGACAATGCGGAGATCGATTCACGGGTGAATCGTGAGAGCTGTCGCGCGCTGGGAATCGCGTCGGTGGTGGTGTTGCCGCTTATCGGCGAGCCAGAAGTAAATGGCGTTTTCGAGCTTTTCTCTGGCCGCGCCTATGCGTTCGGAGAGCGGGACATAATTGCCTTGGAACGATTGGCGGAGATGATCCAAACGGCCTTGGAGCATGCCGACGCAGCCCGCCGGGCAGAGAAGATCGGCGAACAAACCGCGGAGAAGCAGACGGCGAACCAAGCTGAACCAAGCGCAAACCCTTCCATTGAGGAGAAGACTTCCGCAAAACCCGTTAACCCCGGGCCGAAACCGGAGGCAATCCAAGCCAATGCTTCCCAGAACGCAGACGAACAGAAAGCAGACGAGCCTCAAATTCCTCTCACCGGCGAACGCGGCAACATCGGGAGCTGCGAGGCGTGCGGTTTTCCCGTTTCCGAGGGACGCAAGCTGTGCCTGGATTGTGAATCTTCAGGCACAGCACCAGGCACAAACGCGGCGCCATTTCTTTCTCAGTTCACCGCAACGGAAGAAAGCTGGTTGCGCTCGCACCAATACTTGATCGGCACACTGCTGGTTACCGCGCTAACCATCGCTGTGCTGGTATGGATGAGGTAGAGCAGCAGTGGCACTTGGCATTTGCCGATTAGGCAGGTGCCTCTATTTTGGCATATTCGCAGGGGACCTACTGTTGGACTCGCGCTTCTCCGAGCGGAATGATGGTCGTATCGCTGCGGAACTTCTTGTAGTCACGGTCGGTAATATCCAAATTGATATCGAAGTTTTTCAAGAGGGCCAAGCGGAAGTCGACATCCAGGACGATGTGCCGTTGCAGCCAGACTTCATCATTGACGCGGGTTTGCTCAATAGTGACGCGCGAGCCTTTGTGCACGCGGAACAGGAATAGTCCAAACGAAACCGTGTCGATGCACTGCACATCAACCTTTCTCCACTGAGTCTCATCTTTATCAATCCAAGCACGAAAGCGGAATTTGGGCAGGATTTTGGCCTCTTTCAGGTGTGGTTCGTAACCCGGCTTGGGATCGGCGTCAATGACGTAGTTTTCACGTCCATCGAGGGATTCCATACCAAGGAAGCGGAAGTTGTAAGCGTTGGCGACCTCGCGGACAAATTTCCGGTTATCCTCGTGCTCTCTTTCCTGTTTCTGCAATCGCTTCGCGCGATCGGCTTCCGTTTCATTCTTGCGCTTGCCGATCAGCTTTTGAATTTTGTCATCTTCTTTCTTGGCGTCTTTTGCCGAAAGCGGCTTGTCGTCCTTGGAGATCAGCTTCTGCACCTGCTCCCCGTAGATCTGCATCACATCGTAGGTTTTAATTTCCGTGGATTTCACCTTGCCCTTACGGTCGAGACGGCGCACTTCCTGCCGTTCGATGTAGGTGTAGTCGCGCTGCTTCTTGTCGTTTTCCATGTCCTTGTCGGCGGATTCGCGAATGACTTGGCGGATCTGATCTTCCGACAACGAAGTTGCCGGAGAAGTGGCGGCGGCAACGGGATCAGACGTTTTCTGGAGAGTGGGCGTCGCTTGGCCAAAAGCCAGAGCCGATAGGAGAACTGCAAAAAGCGTGAATCTGAGATGCATCTTCTATTTTTACGTAGTCTAAACGGCGGCGGTTCCCATCCCAGCTATCCTTCGTTGATTTGCTGGCCCGGGTTACCGCCCAAAACCGGGGCACGAACCTGCGGCACCGGGCAGCATGAAACCAACCACGAGGGGACATTTCTATTGTGGTACGACAAACACGGGAATGTCATTGACTTCTTGTGAGCGTCGTACTAACCTCTCGTCTCTACATCGCCTCGAGTGTCCTTGGCGCGACCAGAGGCATCCCCCCTGAGGCGACCGGCCCTGTTCGTGGGACGAGCGAACCTAATCGGAAAACAAAATGAAGCCGAACTTCCGGGAATGTGCCGGAATGAGAGAAGCAGAGGAAAGCGACTAAACGCTGACGTCGAGACTTCGTTATAGCCTCTCAGGAGAGATATATGAATTGCGAGCCCCGTACTTCGGACTCCGGTGGCCTGATGGCAACTCTTCATCTGTACCAGTATTCCGCTTTCGGCATTTCTCAGCTGTGCATCCATTGCACCCGCAAGCTTGCTCTCTTGTGTTTTGCCTCCGGATTATTCGCCTACAGCCAGGTCGCATCCATAGCCAACCAGCCGAATATGGAGTTCAACAGGCTGCAACGTCTCGAATATTTCCGCCACCGCCGGGCCTATCCCTTCAAGCAGGCGCCCAGGGGGGCGCGTTTGAAGGCTTTGCGCCAAATGAACCAAATGCTGGCTGCCGAGGGCGGAACTTCACCATACATCGTTGGCGCCACAGGTTGGAGCCAGATCGGCTCGCGGCCCATCAGTTCCCCTTGGTGGGGTGTCAATTCAGGGCGCGTATCGGCGCTCGCGGTTGATCCCAGCAACAGCCAAACAGTCTTCTTGGGCGCCGCTGATGGCGGAGTGTGGAAGACCACGAATGGCGGAGTCAACTGGACCCCCGCCACCGATCAACAGGCGTCAATGTCGAGCGGCGCGATCGCGATAGCGCCGTCGAACCCGAGCATTGTGTACGTAGGTACAGGCGAGCAGGACTTCAGCTCCGACAGCTATTCCGGCGTCGGCATCCTCAAGTCGACCAACGGTGGCAGCACCTGGACCAACCTCCCGGGTCCCTTCGTTGGCATGAGTATCGGCTCGCTGGCAGTGCACCCCACCAACAGCAACATCGTGCTGGCAGCCGCGTCCTGGTTTGGCGGAATTTACCGCTCCACCGATGGCGGTAATACCTGGGCTAACGTGCTGAGTGGTACGGCCGGTACCAAAGTGATGTTCGATTCCACTGGCAATACCGCTTACGCGGCTCTAGGCAACATCTTCGGGGACAGCACTAATGGTGTTTACAAATCTATTGATGGCGGCGTCCTCTGGACCGCGGACAACGGCGTGACAGGGTCGGCGTTGCCGCTCAGCACCGCCGGCCGGATTACGTTGGGTATGGCTCCATCGCAACCGTCGATTGTTTACGCTGCCCTGCAGGACACGTCGAATTTCGGTGCTTCCCTGGGTATCTACAAGACCACCGATGGCGGCACTCATTGGTCAGCCCTTTCCGGTGTCCCGAGCAATCTCTGCGATAGCCAGTGCTGGTATGACCTAGTGGTTGCCGTCGATCCTTCCAACCCTAATATCGTGTACGCCGGCGGAGCCTACAGCGGCACGCTGTTCCAGACACTGAACGGGGGCAACACTTGGACCAACGTGACCTACGGCGCGAACGGCATCGTGTTGCATCCTGACCTGCACGCGGCGGTCTTCGACAATACAGGCGCCACGATTTACGTCGGCGATGATGGTGGCGTGTGGAGTTCGACAGATCCGACTTCCTCTTCGATCAACTGGACATCGTTGAACTCCACGTTGGCTACGACCCAGTTCTATCCTGGCCACTCCATCGATCCGACCAATGTGAAGGGGGGTTGGGGGCACGCAGGACAACAGCACCGAGCATTACGGGGGTAGCTTGACCTGGAACAGTGTGACCTGTGGCGATGGTGGTTTCACCGCCATTGATTACACCAACCCTTCCACGGTGTACGCCACCTGCCAGCAGGGCAACATACAGAAGTCCACCTCTGGTGGCGGTCTGGGGACCTGGAGCACGATGCAGACCGGCGTCAACACGGGCGACCGGGTGCTGTGGATCCCCCCGCTGGTCATCGATTCCACCAACCACCTTCGGCTCTACTTCGGCACCTACCGCGTGTACCAGACCATCGATGGCGCCGGGTCTTGGCAGGCCATCTCCAGCGACCTGACAGGTGGCGGGGCGCTCTCCGCTATCGCCGTTGCTCCCAGCAACGGCAACACGGTGTATGTGGGCAGCAACGATGGCCACGTGAACGTCACAACCAACGCCGGCTCGGGCGCGGGGGCCGTCTGGATCGACAGAACCACCGGAGTGCCTAACCGCTACGTTTCCGCGGTCGCTGTGAATCCGCGCAGTTCCATTACCGTGTACATCGCCTTGGCCGGGACGGGCAGCGGTCACGTTTACAAGTCCACGAACGGCGGCGCGAGCTGGACCAACATCAACGGCAATCTGCCCGACATTGCGGCTAACGACATCGTGGTTGACCCGGTCCTGCCTAACACACTGTATGTTGGCACCGACGTTGGTGTCTTCGCCACCACCAACGGTGGTACAACCTGGTCGACCCTTGTCAATGGCTTGCCCCGCACCCAGGTGCTCAGCCTGAAACTCTCCCCTGGCCCGCGCACCTTACGGGCCGCCACCCACGGCCGAAGCACTTGGGACACGCATCTCGCACTGGCCAATCTGGCTGTCATGATGACGGAAGCGCCTAACCCGGTGACGCATGGCACTAATCTCGCCTACACCATAAGGGTGGCCAATAACGGCACCGACGCTGCACTCAAGGTGAAGCTCACTGATGTAGTGCCCTCAGGTACAACCTTTGTGAGCGCCGCGCCTACCGGAGCAACCTGCAGTACGCCCGCGGTAGGGGGGACGGGCACGGTCACCTGCACTGCTGCCAGTCCTGGCCAACGCCGCGAACTTCAGTGTGGTGCTGACGGTGCACGACACTGCTGCTGCTGGCAGTACGATCACCAACACCGCCAAAGCTGCTTCGGCCACGCCCGATCCTAAGACAACCAACAATAGTGTGATCGTGAAGACAAGCGTGAACTGACGCGTTCCTATCGGAATGCAATCAGGAGAAGCGGCCTTCTTGTGCAAACATCAGGCATGAGTCGGCTGTCTCCGCCAGCGATCATGCGGCTTTCTCAAGCCCTGCGCTGCGGAATGAAATGCGTGCGATTTCGCTCCAGTCGCCATTTTCCAGTCCCTGAGCTATGGCAGCCAGAAATCGGTCGCGTATCAGGCTCGCCATTGGCATGGGCACAGCGGCCTCTTCGGCAGCAGCTAACACCAGACGGTTATCCTTGAGTCCTAGTGGCAATTTGAAACCCACCGGTTCGAACTGACCCTTGGCAATCATTCCGCCATAGTTCCGGAAGATCGGCGCTGCAAACAATGAGACTGTCCGGATTTTCGGACAAGTGCGAAGGCTTCGGCCAGACTTTCAATGACAGTGGTGATCAGGAAATTTCCGGTCAGTTTAATCACATTCGCGGAGGGCGCGTCCTCGCCCACCACGAATGTCTTTTGTCCCGTCGCGTCGAAGAGAACTTGGCAGCGTTCAATCTGTTTTGCCGGACCAGCAACAACGATGAAAAGTTTCGCTGCGGCTGCCGCGTCGGGACGCCCAAAAACTGGAGCGGCAACGTAGTGTTGTTCTTTTTCCTGGTGTGCGCCGGCGAGTCGTCGCGACAACGCCACACTGATTGTGCTCATGCCGACGTGGACGGCTCCGGCTGGCAGCGTCTGAATGGCTCGCCCAGGCCCGAACATAACGTCCTCAACAGCATGGTCATCCGCAAGCATGGTGATTAGCGCCTCCACATCGGAAGCAGCTTCGCCCGGAGTCTCAGCGATTCTTGCCCCGAGTGGCCGAAACTCCTCGGCTCGGCTTCGCGTCCGGTTGTAGACCACAAGCGAGTGTCCCGCTTTGATCAAGTTGCGAGCCATGCCTGATCCCATATTTCCCAACCCAATGAAACCTACTTTCATTGCATCCTTCTTTCTCGGCAGTCCAATCTAAGCGTATGCTGCGCGGTTTGCTACGGCGATCCTAGCATCTGCGATTGCGATCGCGAGCGGGAACTGACCGCCCGGAGTCGTACCGCAAGCGTGAAATCGTGCCAGTCACTCATGTCGCTTGAAATAATTGGATGGCTCGGCTCCGCCTGCGTGGAAAAGGAATCTTTCCGATTCAACACGGCAGGAAATACTGGACGGTAGCGTGCGGCCTACTTCTGGCCCCTGTACTCACTTAACACTTGTCGATACTCGCGCCAAAATGATATTTACGTCTTGCGCCTTTCGCCAGGGAGGAACGAACATGAAGCTCTTGGCGGCCGCGGTGCTTTTGAGTGTTGCTCTCGCTTCTACCGGCTCCCCGAATAGCGACGCACCCACGGGATTCGACAACAAGGGCAACGGCATGGTGGACGACACCACCCATCAAGCCGACCAGGAGAAATTCGACGACATAGAAACTGTAGCCGACGGCCTTGGGCCGCTTTACAACGCCCAATCATGTCGGGAGTGCCATCAGAACCCGACGTCAGGCGGAACCAGCCAGGTCGCGGAGTTGCGCGTAGGGCATCAAGGGTCAGACCATCTTTTTCATAACGCTGAGATTCCGATTGCTCACGGAGCAGAGGTCATCACCGGTCGCACCTTGGTGAATGATCGCTCTATCTGTCCAAACGCCGCTTCCCCTGACACAGAAATCCAGGAGCACGTGCCCAATAGCGAGAACATTCGCACCACGCGGATATCCTTGGGCGTTCTGGGAGACGGTTTTGTAGAAGCGGTTGCCGACGAAACCTTGGTTGGACTGGCGCAGAAGCAATGCAAGGAGTCCCACCACAAAATCTGCGGGCAGGTGATTTACGTGCCCATCGTCGAGGCTCCCGGACAAACCGGCGTTGGCCGGTTCGGCTGGAAGGACCAGCACGCCAGCCTGCTGTCATTCTCAGGAGATGCCTACCTGAACGAAATCGGCATCACCACCCGCCTGTTCCCCGACGAGGTTACCAAGCTCTGCAATACCGCTCCCGAGCCCAACGATAAAGCGGGTGCCGACGGTTTGGACGATGTTGACCATTTTGCCCGATTCATCCGCGCCTCCAAAGCCCCCGCTCGCGATTCTAAGCTGGCGGACACCGGGCAATCCCAAAAAGGGTACAAACTGTTTAACAAGATTGGCTGCGCCGAGTGCCATGTGCGTACACTCACGACAGCACCAGCCGGCACAAAGATCAACGGAGGCACGTACACCGTTCCCGAAACGATAGGAAGCAAAACTTTCTACCCATATTCAGATTTTCTGTTGTACAACGTCGGGACCGGGGACGGAATCGTTGTGCCCATGGTGGAGCATTATGGACAGAAAATGTACCAGATCACGTGGAGAAATTTTTCGGCGCAAAGCTTTCACAACGCCCAAAACAAACTCCGCACGGCGCCGTTATGGGGCGTTCGCTTTCGCAACCGCCTGATGCACGATGGAGAATCGACCACCCTCCGCGATGCCATTTTGAGGCATCGTGAAGAAGCCTATGAATCGGCTCACCGCTTCGAGCGAATGTCTGCTTCCGATCAGCAGGCTATTCTGGAATTCCTGAGCTCTCTCTAGTTTGTCCCGGGGTAGACTCATGCGGTGACCACACGCCTGACGCGGCGGCTATGCCAGAGCCTCGACGATGGTATCCATCCGCCCAGAAGAGCAAAACGGCGTCTCGCAGTTGAGGTATGTCAAGTATGATTCTGACACGATGGCGGATATAGATACCGAACAAGAACGAAAACGCCTGCAACGAGTGTACTCTGGCATGACCGAGGGAGAGCTTCGAGCACTCGCAGAGGATGCGGTGTCGCTAACTCCCGATGCGGTCCAAGCGTTGAGCGCGGACTTGGCTCGTAGAGAGCTCGATATAGCTGTTTCCACATCCGACGACGAAAGCGGCGTGCCGCCAGAAGAACTGGTCACGATTCGAAGCTTCCGTGGGATTCCCGAGGCCATGCTTGCCAAGGGAATGCTTGATTCGGCCGGTATCCAATGCTTTGTGGTCGACGACAATACAGGCCGTATGTTTGGCCCAAATACCGTTGGTGGGATCAGGATGCAAGTGAATTCGGCTGACGCCAATGCGGCCATGGAACTCCTAATGCAGTCCACTTCGGAAGATTCTCACGAAGTTCTAGAGAAGCCTCCAGAACAACGGGATGACGAGACACCTGCGTCATCAGGTCCATCATGGCCGTCGGTGGTTGAGAAACCGCCACACATGGCGGTGAGCCAGCGACAGCGTCTTGTAGGCTTGGCAATTGTGCTGACGGTTTCATTCTTGCCCTCGGTGACGGCGTCAATTCTTAGAGTAGGTGGACTCTATCCCGATTATCCTGACGCTCTCACGCGCTACAGCTACTTCAATTACATACTCAAAGAGTTAACTGCACTGGCTTTGTTGGCTTATGTCGTCCGCCAAAACCGCCAGTCCCTTTCAGATCTCGGGCTTGGGTTTCGACGCGGGGACGTTTTCCACGGCCTTCTTCTGTGGGGTGGCGCAAGATGGTGCTATCGATTGTCATCTCCCGCGATTCTGTCTTTCTGTGAGTTGCTGGGCTGGCATCGGACTGAACCATATATACCTTCTTTGAAACTGGGGTTCGGGCTGCTCACTCTTTGTCTTGTGCTCGTCAATCCAATATTCGAAGAATTGACTGTGCGCGCTTTTCTTATGACTGAAACTGTCGCACTCAGTGGGAGTTCGGCTCTGGCAATCGTATCCAGTGTTTTGCTTCAAACTTCTTATCACCTTTATCAAGGGCTGCCGTACGCGCTGGCTCTGGGAGTCATCTTTCTGATCTTTTCGCTTTACTATGCGCATACTCGTCGCATTTTGCCGCTGATCCTAGCTCACTTCATTTTGGACTTGTTTCCTCATGTCGAATATGCTTTGCATCAAGCTCACTCGGGGCATCCGTAACCCAACTGAGGATCGTCCGGTGTGCCCATTCCTCTCACGACGCGTACCACTCCCCACACCCACACCCGGCCAGCCCAGCGCCTCTGCCCTTATTGGATCGTAAACGTCATACTGTTGGAAGTTTGGCTCGGCGTGTTGCCGCCGCCGCCATAAGGACCGCCCGGAGTGCTGCCCGGGTTGGTCACCGAGACCTGCGCCGTGCCAGGGGTGGCGATGTCTGCAGCAGGGATCATGACGCTAAGCATGTTCGCCATCGGGTGCGTCGTGTTGGATTGCGGCGCAGCGTTCCAATTCACTACCGCGTTCCCGTTAAAGTTGCTGCCCCTGACCATCAATGGGAAATCCGAACCACCGTGATTCAGGCTGACAGGGCTGATTGCGGTAACGACCGGAACAATGCCGGCCTGTGTCATCTGCTTCGGGCGGCTGTACCCGCAGCCAAAAGCTGCCAGGGTTAGGAACAACCCAAGAATCGTCCTCATGAAGTCCTCCATTCGGCAATCCCTCTAGAGTGGTTTAACAAAGGGATAATCGGCGGGTGTCAGACCGCTGTCATTTTCTTGTAAAGGAAGTGTCGCGTGAACAAGGAGCCGTGCATGTCTAGATCGATCGCATTTTATTACTCAGTGGACTTCTTCTGTTTTGTTTCAACGGGCTTGTCAAGCGCCGTCCGTAATGAATGATTTGAGTCCCTTTGGCTCAGCATCTTCCCATGCATGCCGAGTCTTAACAGCTGTTAATGAATACAGACTTAGAACCACAAAAACTCCCAAATTAAAGGGCAGTCCGACATAATCCCAAACGACCAATCGGTGAGACGAAATGCGAATCAGAGTTGCCGCGAGCAACCCCCAGAACATACCTACGGGTACCGCGAATTCCCACCATGTCGCAAATCGTCCGCTACGTCGTCTCAATGTTTGGAGAGGTTCGTAAAGCCAGAACCCGACAGCCTGCACTAACTCCTGGACGAGGGGTCGTAGATACTTTTCTATGCAAAGCGTTATCGTGTACGATTCCAGCACCAGACTAACCCAGACGAAGAGCATCACCTGCACTACTATCCCACTTGTCCAAGTTAGAACAGGTGAACGCCAATCACTTTGGGGCAATAGATTCCATACTAGGACCACCAAGGTCAAATATAAGATAACCAGTGGCCACACGCTGGAGCTCAGGGTTATAAAGTATGTCGAACGGGTGAACAGCGCCTGATATTCATTCATATGGACCTGAAGAAGAGAAACGTTAGAAGCGTCCTTTGGAACCGACGAACTAGCCATGTGTTGGCCCCCTTTCCGGTGTGGCAAACGGTGTCAGGGAAGTGATTCTACTCCGACTTCTGCGTCCATCGCTCGGCATCGCCCGCCCTGCTCCTCTCCCGCTCTCTCTCGCGCCCGCCGCTGTCGGTAGACCCCGGAGACCCTGACGAGGCCCGGACCTGAGAACCCGATGATTAAGTGTTGCTCATTCGCTCGCACGCACGTTGGCTCATTCTCTCGCGCAACCTGCGCGCCCCCGCAATGTGTATACAGTGCGTGAAACAAATATAGTCGCAGGGTTCTCAATCTGAATGCGTGCAGTTTCCGTTGATGAATTTGCGACGCTTTCCACGCTTACATTTCGGAAAGAATTTATCCGGGAAGGTCGGGCGTTCGCTTCGTCCGCCTTCTTTAGATTGGGCGCCCTTACAGCTTCGAAACTGTGTTGCTGAACTGATTTGCCACCCAGATGTTGGCGCCATCAAAGGCCACGCCAGCCGGCAGGTTGCCCACGGTAAAGGTGCCGAGGATGGTTACGCTGCTCGCCCGCAGCTTGGTCACGGTGTTACTGCCGCCATTCGTCACCCAGATGTTTGCGCCATCAAAGGCCAAGGAAAAGGGTTCGATTCCCACGTGAAAGGTGCCGAGGGCTGCGCCGTCACTGGCCCGCAGCTTGGTCACGGAATTGCCGTTCTGGTTAGCCGTCCAGATGTTTTCCCCGTCAAACGCCACAGCTACAGGCGTAATTCCCACAGCAAAGATGCCGAGGGTCTTGCCGTCGCTCGCTCGCAGCTTGGTCACGGTGTTATTTCCGGGATTCGTCACCCAGATATTGGCGCCGTCAAAGGCCACGCCATAGGCGCCTTCCGCGGCAAAGGTACCGAGGGTCGCGCCGTTGCTCGCCCGCAGCTTGGTCACGGTGTTACTTTGGGCATTCGTCACCCAGATGTTTGCGCCGTCAAAGGCCACGCCAAGGGGCAAGATTCCCACACCAAAGGTGCCGAGGGTCGCGCCGTCACTGGCACGCAGCTTGGTCACAGTATTGCTGATCCCATTCGCCACCCAGATATTGGCGCCATCAAAGGCCAGGCCAAACGGTTCGGTCCCCACGGCAAAAGTGCCGAGATTCGTCCCGTCATTGGCCCGAAGCTTGGTTACGGAATTGCCGCCCTCATTCGCCACCCAGATATTGGCCCCGTCAAAGGCAACCCCAAATGGCTCACTTCCTACAGGGAATTGTGTTGAACGGTTCGCCTTATACCAATGCAAGATGGCGACTTGCAGGGGGTTCTCCGTTGAGTTGACTACGCCGACGTTGGAACTTACCTGTGCTACACATAATAGTGATTGAGCAAAGACAATCAGGACTGCCAGCCGAATGGATTTCGACATCACGCACCCCCTAGCTAGGAGATTGGAACTAGAGTATTCTTCATCCGCACACACTGATGTCAAGAGAATTCGGGGGTCGCAAAAGAACAGCCGCCGCTCGCGCGCTCGTTTCAGCTGCTCAAATTGCGGGGTAGCTAATTTGTTCGCGTCCGCCATACTCCCCCCTGCTGTCGTTGACTCAGCCCACGCCCACCGCCTACCATCAAAAGTTCCCTGGGAGTGGTGGTTGATGATTGGTGAGACGATTTCCCATTACCGCATCCTGCGGCAGTTGGGCGGCGGTGGCATGGGGGTGGTGTATGAGGCGGAGGACCTCAACCTCGGGCGCCATGTCGCCCTGAAATTCCTGCCGAGTGAACTGGAGAACGATCCGTCGGCCCTCGAACGCTTTCAGCGCGAAGCGCGAGCCGCCTCGGCGCTGAATCATTCCAACATCTGCACAATTTATGAGATCGGCAAGGCTGACAGCCGGCACTTCATCGCCATGGAGTTGCTGGAAGGCCAGACGCTGAAGCAGCGCATCGGCAAGCAGCCACTGGAAGTTGACGTGTTGCTCGATTTGGCAATCCAGGTCGCCGACGCGCTCGAAGCCGCCCATGCCAAGGGCATCATTCATCGTGATATCAAGCCAGCGAATATTTTCGTCACAACGCGTAGCCAAGCAAAGATTTTGGACTTCGGCCTTGCCAAGCAGACGTTGAAGGCCGCAGCCGTTTTAGAAGGCCCCACCCTGAGCGCCTCGGCAACGCTGGAGCAGAATTTGCTGACGAGCCCAGGTTCTACGGTGGGCACGGTTGCTTATATGTCTCCCGAGCAGGCGCGCGGAAAAGAGCTGGACGCGCGCACAGATTTGTTCTCCTTCGGTTCCGTGCTGTACGAAATGGCTACGGGCACACTGCCGTTTCGAGGTGATACGGCGCCGATCATGTTCGAGGCGATTCTCAATCGGCCGCCGGTGCCGGTCGTACGGCTGAATCCTGATGCGCCGCCGCAATTAGAAGTCATTATTAACAAACTGCTGGAAAAAGATCGCGAGTTGCGCTACCAGAGCGCGGCGGAGGTGCGCGCCGATTTGAAGCGGCTGAAGCGTGACACAGAATCCGGTTTATTCGCCACGGCTTCTTCATCTCAGCTGCGCGCCGAAAGCGCCCACAAATCCCGAAAGCTTTGGAATTACGCCGTCATGGCTCTGGTCGTTGTTGCAGTCGTTGGTCTGGCCATGACTTTCTTCGCCCGACGCAGCAAGGCCGTAATGTCAGAGAGAGACAGTATATTGCTCACTGATTTTGTGAATACCACGGCCGATCCGGTTTTCGACGGCACGCTCAAAAAGGCATTGGCCGTCGATCTGGAGCAATCGCCTTATCTGAACGTATTTCCGGAACAGCGGGTTCGGCAGACGCTGCAATTTATGGGACGCAGCCCGGAGGATCGTATTACCAACGATATGGGCCGCGAGATTTGTCAACGTGACGGCATCAAGGCGATGCTCAATGGCTCGATCGGCAATCTCGGCAGCCAGTATGTGATCACGCTGGAAGCGGTGAGCGCTTCCACAGGAGAATCGCTGGCTCGTGAGGAAGAGCAAGCGCCCAGAAAAGAAGAGGTTTTGAATTCGCTGCATGAGGCAGGATCAAGCCTGCGCAAAAAACTCGGCGAGTCCCTCGGCTCAGTGCAGAAATTTGACAAGCCCTTGTCGGAGGCGACTACCTCATCTCTAGAGGCGCTGAAAGCCCTCAGTCTGGCAGACGCCAAGCACAATGCGGGCGACGAACTCGCCGCCCTTCCGTTGTATCAACGTGCCGCGGAGTTAGATCCTAACTTCGCTATGGCCTATGCCCGGTTAGGCGCAGTCTATGGCAACCTCGGCCAGAACCAGGCTTCTGAGCAAAACCGGCAAAAAGCTTTCGAGTTGCGTGATCGCACCAGCGAGCACGAGAAGCTCTATATCATGTCGCACTACTACGGGGACTCCGGACAATTCGATAAGGGGATTACCGCGCTGGAGTTGTATAAGCAGACTTATCCTCGCGATTCGATTCCGTATAACAATATTTCGGCTATCTACAACATACTGGGTCAGTTTGAGAACGCTTTGGATAATGCTCGCCAGTCAGTGCAACTCGACCCCGATAGCGCCACCGGTTATGCCAATGTGGCTCAGGCTTATGCCGGCTTGAATCGGCTGGACGAAGCTAAAGCGATCCTGAATCAGGCTCTGGACAGGAAGCTGAACCCCTTGGGGAATCATCTGCAATTGGCCGGAATCGCCTGGGTGCAGAATGACATCGCTGAGATGGAAAAGCATCTGGAGGCGGCCAAACAGCTTCCCGCCGGCGACATGACAGTTTCGGGCACCAGGAGTGCCATCGCTGCTTGCCGTGGACAAATTAAAGTGGCCCGCGATTTCGGACAGAAGTCGCGAGAGGCCGCCGAGCGATTGGGATTAAAAGAAGTGGCCGGCAATGAATACTCTCAGGAGGCCTTAATGGAGGCCGCCGTGTTGAATAAATCCCGGGCTCTGGAAGATGCCGTCCAATCTGTGAAAATCTCCCAGGCTCCGACTCCGGTCCTGGTTTCCGCTTTGGCCATGTCTGCCGCTGGAGACGAAAAGAAAGCGGAAGACCTGGCAACCGGTCTCGCACAGAAGCGTCCTTACGACACGTTCGTCCAGTTCGTTGGGGCTCCTGTGGTTCGCGCCCAGCTGCAGCTTAATCACAACAATTCTGCCAAGGCCATTGATTTGCTCGACAACGCAATGGTCTACGCCCGCGCGAACACCACTGTCCTCTACTTTCGCGGAAATGCCTATCTGAAATCTGGTCGTGGAGCCGACGCCGTGCAAGCCTTTCAGCGAATGCTCGAGGTCAAAGGGTTTGCCGGGATCGATCCGTTGATGCCACTGGCAGACTTAGGCCTGGCGCGAGCGTATGCGCTCGCCGGCGACAAAGCTCGCAGCCGAGTTGCGTATCAGGACTTCTTTGGTCTGTGGAAAGATGCCGATCCTGACCTTCCCCTGTTGCGCGAAGCGAAGGCTGAATACGCGAGGGTTCAGTGATTCAGCCTCGCTGGCCACGGTTACGCTCCAAACTAACAATTAGCTCTTCAGCGTAGAGTCGTCATGGACTGCTGGAACACTGCCCTTCTTCAGCTGCGGTTGCAGCAGCTTTCTGAGGTCGTTGCAATATTCGCAGTTTGGGTCAGAGCAATAGAGCGAACCAAACTCTGGCTTGTAATTTTCTGGAACTGGTCGTGTGGCCATGTCGCTTCTCCTGGGATGCGATTGCAGGGGAAGGGACTGCTACGCTTCTGGGGGAAGCGTGTGATGATTTTACCATGTTTGCACAATCTTTAATGCAGACTGTTGGCGTCATCGAAGGGCAAAGACCGCTTCAGGAGCGGCATTGGCTGGAACTGAAGGGACGTCAATAATCAGAACAGCAAAGAGATGTCGGAATCAAAAGATCGGTCCTTAAGGGTGCGTTTGGTAAAGGGCTTGGCTTGTAAACGCGGGTCTGCCAATGCGGGTACAGAGAATCGAATTCCTGCCGTCGTCTCTCGTCAGCGTCCACCCTGCGGGCGAAGTTCTCCAAGTTTTCGTGCCCACGTCGGATGGCTACTTCAGCACGGGCCAGGAGTTCTTCCGTAGTGACATTGTCATGAGCCATGACAGAAACCTATTTTACGCTCTGAGCAACAGGTTGCCAAAGCCCGTCTACTGAAGCCAACCCCGAAAGTGAGTTTCGAGTGCGGCGGTCGTTACGGGAGCGGCGGGCTGGCGGGGGCTTTAGAGTATGGGAGCGGGAGCAAACTTTGATCGTAGGCGATCTGAAAAATCCGCTGTTTCGTATCCGCGAACCAGTCATGCCATGTTTGCCCTCCGCCATTCGCTGGCAAGGGCGCAGAGCAAATCTTCCA
>QIAB01000047.1:45070-45583 GCA_003225455.1 Acidobacteriota bacterium | reverse complement strand
ATGATGGTCTTCAGCTCACCGTAGTGACAGAGAGCAACGCGTTTCAATGCGACACCGAGACCGAATATACCGCCGCCCCCGAGGATCAGGGTGAGGGAGATGTCTCGATACCCTCGCTCGCTCAGCACATCATGAAAATATTTATCTGAGAACCAGTTCAAGCGCTCCGCGTCATTGGCACAGAGTTCATTTTGAAACGCTCCTAGAAGCCCAATGATAACGTCGTGATGGCGGCTCAAAAGCGCGGCAGCGAGTGCTGTATACCCCACAGAGACACCGAACACTGCAAACTCATCCTTCGTCAGCGATAACGCGACGATGGCGGCAGCGAGAGCGACAAATCCCTCAATCACGCGATCGCGCGCCTCTATTCGTGCTACCGTCTCTTCACAAGCAGCTGCGTACTTTGCTTCTTCGCTTACCCCATCTTCACCGCCCTGCATCGGACACCAAACGCCATAGAAAATAATGCGGCTAAGCCCGACACTGAATACGCCCGTTAATGATATGACA
>QIAB01000047.1:44480-45018 GCA_003225455.1 Acidobacteriota bacterium | reverse complement strand
GTATACGACGGAAATCTGCGGCCCCAAGTCGAAGTTTGTGGGTGCCCTACCCATCGTGTTTTCTGCGAAAGGGCCGAGCGCCTTGGTGTACAAAGAATCTGATGCATCCCAATCACGTTGACTTGTACGCCGGGTTTTACGGGGTGGCGCTAGTACCAAACAGTTTTGACCTTGGACGTGGTGTCGCCGTATCACAGACCTATGCCCATTTCATGGCGCCGTTTATGATGGCGTTCGCGCGTGCGCCGCCCGGAAAACATCATCCTGGTCCGTGGAAAGCCGCGAAAGGCGGAATCTTCATCGACATCACCGCTGAACTTTTCCTACCAGCAAGCACGAGCGCCCAGCAGCTTGACAGGATGAACACGGTTTGGTGGATTGCTGCCCTGATGCGCCTCCATGCGGCCAATGCAATTTCTGTTCCCGTAATTTCATCTGAACGGTTTGCTTCGATTCCTGTGATAGAGCAAGAACCCCACTTGTGGCCAATGGAGATTCACACTCCCAGACTTTTTCCAGAAGGCTCTGACGTACGCAG
>QIAB01000047.1:4024-44404 GCA_003225455.1 Acidobacteriota bacterium | reverse complement strand
GATTTCAGTGTGGCTTTTCAAGGTGTTGATTCCAGCATTTGGAACCACAGCCCAGCTTTGGGACTGGTTGCCGTTTGGGGTGCTCTTGAGCGCCTGTTCTCGCCCTCACACGTGGAATTGAGTTTCAGAGTTTCCGCGAATATTGCTGCCTACTTAGAGCCGCCCGGGAGAGGGCGCTATATCTGCTTTAAGAAAATCAAAGCGCTGTATGACAGCCGCTCTAAGGCCGCGCATGGCAGCGGTGAGGCAGACCTAATGCCTTACGCTGAAACCTATGCGATTGCCAGACGTGTCCTCTTGAAAATGATTGAAGACCGCCACGTGCCGGACAGGAAGGAATTGGAAGCCGGTTTATTTGGTGACCCGGTGGGCCTTTCTCCGGGGTCCTCCGTTAGAGCAATAGGGAACTATCCCCGCCCGCATCCGCGCCCGCCGCCTCCCCGCTGGATTGACACCTCTTCCCTACGCACCTAGACTCAAGTTTGGGCCTAGCTTGGCGTCTTCCAAGGGCGAAGGCAGACATTGTAACGGGCACAGAGGACACTACATGGGCTGGCTGCAGAATAAGTTCGAAAAGAATTTCCTGATCACGACGGTTGACTACGTCTTCAACTGGGCGCGGAAATCCGCAGTCTGGCCGATGACCTTCGGCCTGGCCTGCTGCGCGATTGAAATGATCGCCTCTTCAACCGCGCGCTTTGATATTGCCCGATTCGGCTCGGAAGTGTTTCGTCCCAGCCCGCGGCAGAGCGACCTGATGATCGTGGCCGGAACCGTCACGCTGAAGATGGCGCCGGTGGTGAAGCGAATCTACGACCAGATGCCCGACCCGAAGTGGGTGATCTCCATGGGCGCGTGCTCGTCGGTGGGCGGCCCGTTTAATACATATGCCGTGCTGCAAGGCGTGGACAAAATCGTGCCCACGGATGTGTACGTGATTGGCTGCCCGCCGCGTCCGGAGAACCTGCTCTACGCGCTGCTCAAGCTGCAGGACAAGATCGATCAGATGTCGCTGGCCAAGAAGCCCACTGAAGTGCGCCTGGATCCGAACATGGTGGAAAATTTTAAACGCCAGGTAATGATCGCGCAGACGCTCGGCAACTTCGCTTGCGTGCGAAGTCGCTCAGGGCAAGCTAAAAACGAGCGAAGCGGGATCCCGCTGCGGTCATCCTGAGCGAAGGTCGAGCGCAAGAACGAGTCGAAGGATCTAGCCGTCAGCAGAATCGCCACGTGGGGACAGCCGCCCAAGCCTGCCCTGAGCGCAGTCGAAGGGGCTGTCCGGTCGAGCGAAGCTCGACGGTTTTCTGATCATGTCATTGATTAAACTCACTACTCAATCCGAACTTCCTCCCGAAGGAGAAGCCAAAGAATTCACCGTCGGCGATAGAGTCATCTGCGTCGCCAACGTGAACGGCACGATCTCCGCCATGGACAATGTCTGCCTGCACCGCGGTGGGCCTCTTGCGCAAGGAGTGATCGAAGGCGACAAACTTGTGTGCCCGTGGCATGGCTGGCAATATGACCCCAAGACGGGACAGGCCGTTCACAATCCAAATGCCAGGGTTGCGGTTTATCCGATCAAGATCGAGAGCGGCGACGTGATGGTCGAGATTTGAGATTTGACCGCTAGGCTTTTAGAAAAGTAGTTTCATGCAGGCGTTCATGGGTCAAGGTCATTGAGTGTAATCGCGATTTCTCGCCAACGTCGGGGTTGCAGTTCCACGATTCTTGTTGGGCAATCATCGCTAAAATCATATTGAAAGCGCGTCGCGGGAGCTTTGAATGAGGACTGAGCCACGTAATGCCTAGAGCAAATCGCATGCAGCAACTCCTGAAACTTGCCCAGTCTGTAATGAGGGAAGAACGTTGGAAAGAGGCAATCAGGCTCTTGAAGGAAAATTCCTCCGAGGTTGAAACGCATTGGGAACTATCGTGGAATCTTGGTTGGTGCTACTTCAAACTCGGCCGCATGGGCGAGGCCCGTAAATATCTGGCGAGAGCCGCGAAGCTCGCACCTGAGAATCACGCCTGCAAGTTTGGGCTGGGTCAGGTTTATCTCAAAACGAAGCAGTACAAGAAAGCCGAATTGATCCTCTCGGAAGCACTTAGACTTAAAGAGACGCACGCGGCACGCATCGGATTGGCGTTAGCTTATCTCGCGCAAGGGAGGACTGAGGAGGCCGAGAAAACCCACCTCGATGGTATCAGGCTCAAACCAAGAAAGAGTGAAAGATACGATCGTACGCGGCATTTCTTTCCGACGTCGGGTGCGAAGTTGAAGCAGAGAGAATGAATCGAAAGGCTAAAGAATTACGCCGCGTAAATTGATTGCGGTAAACAGGGCATTTACACCATCAATTCGAGTAGCTGGCGAGATATCGGATAATTTTAGCCGAGATACCGCAGAAACTTTCCTTGCTGATTCTCAAATCCCGGAAACACCTGATCCAGCGCCTTATTCCCGAGATGCTGATACACAGCTTCGCCCAGCACACGCCGGAAGTCGGTGGTGATGGCGAGGTCGCGGCCTTCATATAGTTGCGATTGGTCGAGTCCAGGCCAGCGGCCATAGACTTTGCCGCCTTTGACCGGACCTCCCATGACGAACATGACGTTGGCGTGGCCGTGGTCGGTGCCGCGATTGCCGTTTTCACGGGCCGTGCGACCGAATTCCGACATCGTCACCACAACTGTCTCTTCGGCGAGATCGCCCAGATCGATCCAGAATGCCGCGAGCGACTGCGAAAATTCGCGCAGCACGTTGGCGAGTTGCCCTTGCGTGTTGCCTTCGTTGACGTGATGGTCCCATCCGCCGATATCAGCGAAGGCAACCTGCACGCCGAGATTGGCTTTGATGAGCTGCGCGAGTTGCTTCAGGCTATCGCCGAAACGCCCGCGCGGATAATTCGCACCGACAGCAGGCGTGTACTTAGCGGGATTGGCCGATCTCAACATCTTTACGGCTTCGAAGGTTTCCTGACCCGTCCCATGCAGGACGGCATCAACTGAGTTCGCATACATAGCTTCAAAAGTGTTCGCGGTCGGAGACGCGTTTCGTCCGCCGACGCCGAAATCGTTGATGTTGTTCACTGCAATCGCAGGCTCCTGCCCGGAAAGAATTCGCGGCAACGACGGTCCGAGGGCAATCGCGCGGAAGGCAGATTTATCCGGCGAATCGGGCAAGGCATGCAGAGAGCGGTTTAGCCAACCGTTGTCCGTGGCTTTCACGCCCGGAGTCCCGGATTCCATGAAGTCTTGCGCATCGAAGTGAGAGCGCGTGGGATCGGGTGAGCCGGCCGCGTGCACGACCGCGAGATGACGCTTATCCCAAACCGGCTGAAGCGGAGCCATTCCCGGATGCAGGCCGAAAAGTCCGTCGAGATCGAGTACGGAATTCCGCGGAATGTTGATGCTGGGACGCATCGCGTAATAGGCCTGCTCGCCGTGGGGAATAACAATGTTGAGACCGTCCGCGGCGCCGCGCTGGAAGATTACGACCAGCCGCTTGGTGCGCAAGCCGGGTTCGACCGCGCCATAGGCTGCGCGAGTCAGAAATGACGGGATCGCGGCAGTGCCGACGACGGCTAGCGCGCTATTTCTCATGAATATTCGACGTGTGATCGCCATGGCTAGTTCTCAGTCATCTCCTCTGAAATTCTGGCGAGCCGAGTAGCAGACCCTCGATCGCATTTAGGTTCGGCGGGCGCATTGCATCGTCCAACTTGCGGCCGCTGATTTTGGGATCTTCTAATTGTTTAGCAATTGTCTCGTGGGTTTGCTGTGACACATCGCCGAAAAGCAAAGTATTCTCCAAGGTCACCAAAGCGGATTGGGGATCTGCTGGCAAACTGGTCCCAACCTCCGAAGCTCCCTGCACACCTTTTATTCTGCCGCTGGTCAAAGCCAATGCGAAATTCATACGTCCGAGCAGCGCGCCGGAGTTGACCCAGGCTTCAGCTTTCATGGAGTAGCCAGTTGGCGGCTGCATGCCGTAGAGCGGCATACCCATGTTTTGAAGCTGGCGGGCAAGCGGCATGGCGTCGGTCACGTCGGCCCCACTGCTGCGGACGGCAGATACAACGAACTCAAGAGGAGTTTTTACCTTAGCCCGGTAAGCATCCGGCGCCCAGAACTCTGGTGACTGCAACATGCTCTTCAGCACTTCGCGGATGTCACCTTTTTTCTTTAAAAATGTTTGCGACATGCGGTCGATCAAGCCGGGAGGCGGGTTGTCGGAGACAAACCGCGTCGCCAACTTTGTGCAAATAAACTTTGCCGTGGAGGGATGCCGAGCCAACAAGTGCAACACTTCGCTGCCTTCTTTTTCCCCGGCTGACTTGATGCGATGTCCGAGAACTATTTTGTCGCCTGGTTCGTGCATGCGTTCTTCAAACGTGAAACCGCCGCCCTGCCCCGGCTGCTTTAGGGTCCAGCCGGTGAAAACGCGCGCGACTTCTGTGACGTCGTTTTGGGTGTAACCGCCGTTTACGCCGAGAGTGTGTAACTCCATCAGTTCGCGCCCGTAGTTTTCATTCAGCCCGTTGCGCTTGCCTTTGGCCTGCTTTCTAAACGGCGGGCGAAATCTCCGGCGGCTGCGATCGCGTTTAGGAATTCCATTCGCACTCTCTGAGTTCGGTCCCACGCTGAGCCAGTTGTCCAGGTAGAAGAGCATAGCGGGGCTTTGCGCGGTTGCGACAAGAAGATCCTCGAATTTTCCCATCGCATGCGGACGAATCACGTCACGCTCATAGCTGGTCAGCAAATAGCGGTCGGCGCCCTTGCCGATAAACACGTTGAAGTGGTTGAACCAGAAATCAGTCATCACTTCGTGCAGTTGGCGTTCGCTGTAGATAGCCCGCAGCAGCTTGGCTTGCACCAGTTCATCCGCTAGGACTTGTTGCGGATTGTTCAGCGCCATTAGCGTTTCACGCTGTTTCGGATCCATGCCCTCAAGGAGCTGATCTCGTTTATCGCCCTTGAGGGAGGCGGCCAGAGATCGCTGCTCCTCCGGTGACATTTTGAGAATCTCTCTCATGCGCTGGTCGGGCGGAAAGTCCAGAACTTGCTCGGCTTTCAAATCAGCGTAGAGCCGGTCTTCGCGGCGGCGGGCGCGATCATCATCGGTAAGCTTGCCGTTAGCTTGGTCTGTTGCCGCGGCGCTCTCTTTGTGCTCTTGTCGCTCCTCATAGCGTTCCAGTTGCGCCTTGTACACGGCGCGTTTGGATGGGTCAGATGGGATGGATTGCTTTCCTTCGGCGACTGCTTTAATCACTTGCTCCGGCGGAAAATTCTCCACGATCTCGCGGGTGTCCATGCGCAGTGTTCGCAGCGGGCCGAGACGCGCCTCCAGGGCGCGGTCATCAATCTTTTCCGGATGGAGTTGTTGATCAATCCATTGATCTACGCCCAGAGCCATCAGCCGATCGATGTCGCCCGCTCTAGGGCCGAAGGTCAGGCGACCAAGCGCGTGTAGTGTGCGCTTTTGCGCCGGCATCTGCGGGGGGTTGGAGATCAGCTTGTCTTTTTTGGCGAGAGCTACTTGTGCGCCCACGCATGCCATCACCGCTAATGCCAGTACGGGAGCGAACTGGAGTCTTGAACGCATGGCCGAAGGTGTGGAGCGCACTGCTTGGCTCCGTGACAGGCTCTCCTGAAACTCTTAAGGAACCAACAATTATTAACCCAGATTGGGGCGAAAGTTGTTGGCGTGGTGGTTACGCAAGCCCGAGGAACTGATTGCACAACAGCAACTCAGGCCTCGTAAGGCCGTGCCGATGCTGGCGCGAGGGCGGCGTATAATCGACTTGGAAAAATTTGTAAGGCGGCTCCTTTTATGACTCCTGATAACGGTACTCATAGTGATCTGAACCTCGTAGGCGGTATTCCTCATCGCCGCGCTGACTGGATCGAGAGGCGCAAGGCTGAAAATCAGGACGGCAATTTCTCGCAAATGCATTATGCCCGCAAGGGCGTACTCACCGAAGAGATGGACTACATTGCGCGACGCGAGAAGCTTGCGTCAGCACTGGTGCGCTCGGAAGTAGCTGGTGGACGGATGATTATCCCCGCGAACATCAATCATCCGGAGCTTGAGCCCATGTGTATCGGAGAGGCATCGCTTTGCAAGATCAACGCGAACATTGGCAATTCTGCAGTCACTTCAAACATTGACGAGGAATTGAAGAAGCTGCACACTGCCGTGCATTTCGGCGCGGACACGGTCATGGATCTATCCACCGGCGGTGACATTCATGAAATTCGCGAAGCTATTTTGCGGCATTCACCGGTACCGATTGGGACTGTTCCGATTTATGAAGCGATTACGCGCGTGAAGCGCGTGGAAGAATTAAATGCGGACGTGATGCTCGAGGTCATCGCGGAACAGGCCGAGCAGGGCGTGGACTACATGACAATTCACGCCGGGGTGCTGATCCAGTACTTGCCGATGATCTCGAAACGCATCACCGGAATCGTGAGCCGCGGCGGAGCAATCCTGGCGCAGTGGATGGCCCATCATCACAAACAGAATTTTCTCTACGAGCGATTTGATGACATCTGCAAGATCTTCGCGAAATATGATGTCAGCTTCTCGCTTGGGGACGGCTTGCGTCCGGGATGCATCGCGGATGCCAGTGACGAGGCGCAGTTCGCAGAACTGAAGACCCTTGGCGACCTCACCAAGAAGGCTTGGGAATACGATGTGCAGGTGATGATCGAAGGGCCGGGGCACATCCCTCTCGATAAGATCAAAGAGCAGGTGGATAAAGAAAAAGAAATGTGCTACGAAGCGCCCTTCTACACGCTGGGTCCGCTAGTGACCGACATTGCTCCTGGCTATGATCACATTACCTCGGCTATTGGCGCGGCGATGATCGGATGGCATGGCGCGGCGATGCTCTGCTACGTCACGCCGAAGGAGCATCTTGGGCTCCCTAATGATAAAGATGTGAAGGATGGAATTATCGCGTACAAGATCGCAGCGCATGCGGCGGACGTCGCGCGCCACCGCCCAGGCGCGCAGGATCGCGACGACGCTCTCAGTTACGCCCGCTATAAGTTCGATTGGGAGAAGCAGTTCGCGCTCTCGCTCGATCCCGAGACCGCCCGCTCGATGCACGATGAAACTCTACCCGACGATTACTACAAAGAAGCGGCTTTCTGCTCCATGTGCGGGCCGAAGTTTTGCTCGATGAATTATTCGTCCAAAGTAGACGAATACAACAAGCAAGTACACGGGCTGGAGAAGAAAGACTACTCGGAACTGGTGGAGAAGTTGGTGGCAATTAAGTAAGCCCGACATCGGGCAGCGGACGCTCAACTCCGCAGGCCAAGCTCAGGGCTTTGGGCTGATAACTATCGGTTGGGCTTCTTCTTTTTGCCGAAGAGTCCTGTAATCGCATCGACCGCTGAACCTGGGTTTGGATTGTTGCCTTGCAATCCTGATTTCAGCCGGCTATTCAAAATGCCCTGCACATCCGGAACAAACTTCGGATCAGAAGTGGTGCCCTGGATAAAGAAGGGAATACTGCCGCCCTTTCCGCCCAAACCCGCGATCTGTGACAGTCCGGTGACGGCGGTGCCGGCGAGATTCGCTGTCATGTGATAGTTCAGCGCGCCTGAAGGGCTGATCGTTCCGGTACCTGTGAGCGTACCTAACGCGGGGATCATGAGGTTCACGTTCTCCGTCCGCACTCCGTCGGGCGCGACGTGCGCATCTGTGCTGAAATTCTGGATGGAAGTGTCTGATCCCGTCTGCGCTCCTGAGAGCGCACTGACAGCCGAGAGCTTCGAGCCTAAATTGAATCCTGCGAGCTTGGTCTGTACCAGCTTGATTGGCCCGGTGATTAGCGGCTTCGCGACCGGTCCAGAAACTGCCAGAGCAGTCGAGAGCGTACCGCCCTTCAGTGACGATCCCGAAGGAAGCACCACGCCCAGCGCAGGCAGCATAGCTTCGAGGTCGTCGACCGGCATATTTTGGGCGTTGAGTTTCATATTGACGAGCGTAGCATCGCCTTTGGTTTCATAATTTCCGGTGATCTGTGCCAAGGCCTTGCCGATTGCCACATCGGCTCTGCTGAGCGTCCCGGATTCTGATTGCAGGTTATACGCGGTGGCGTATTGCACTTGTACAGGCCGCCCTGCTGGGGAGCCCTTTGCCGAAAGCTTGAGTTTGTCAGCTTTCATCGTGCCATTTGATTTCAGCACGTGTCCATCCGAGTTCAGCGTGCCATCGAAATCCGCCAGACCTGAGATTCCGGAGGACGGATCGACAAATCCCGAGGCTGCCAGGTCAAGCCTTTTTACATTCAGCTTTGCGTTGAGCGGAGTTTGTGCCGCGTCATTCGGGTTGATTGGCCCCGCATTGCCGTCAAGTTTTAGATTGCCTCCGCCGGGAAGGTCTGCGGTTACAGTGAACGGAAATTGGGAGATGAAGGAAAAATTGTGTACGGTGATGTTCACGTTGTCATAAACATGCGGTTTCGTCCGCGTGTTTACATCGCCGATTAATACTCGGCCTTTGCTGACGTTCAGCTTGGCGACAGATAGGTTCTGCAATGACTGATCGGCCGCGCCGCTCTTCGGTTGGGGAGCGGGGGAATCTTTGGCTTTGGCCGAATTCGCACTCGAGGCACCCAGGCTGGAAAAGTTCCATCTGCCAGCGAGGTACGGAGGAGAGTGATTTGCGGCTGTTCCAGCGTGAGCTCGGTGATATGGAGCGTCTTGTTCATCACTAAGGGGATAACCTCGACTCCGATACTGAGCGCTTTGGCGGTGACGAAAAGAGCCTTGCCAAAAGATGGATCATCCGCAATCGCGAGATCATCGGCGGAAACGCTGCCGGTAAGAATGGAAAGCTTCAGATTCCCAATCGTAACTTTTCGCCCTAACCCCGACGATGCCTGAAATTCAATCGTGGGCCGGAAGCTATTGACGTTCACGATAAACGGCAGGGCTATCGCGACCACCAACAAAATCAGAATTAGAATTCCGATGATTTTTGCGGCACGTTTCATGGCGATGTTCTCCTGCGAAGCGAGACGGAGTAGGAACGCCGAGGGGCCAAGGGTCAGGTAAGTTTATCAAATCAGGAGCCGAATTTATTGTGGTTCCTGCTTGAGTTCAGGATTCGGCAGCGGGCTGCTGTAAAGCTCTTTCTGTCGTTTACTGCGCTGTTCGTTCATCATGCGTGTGGTGGTTTCCATTTCCGTTTTAGCTTCCTGCGTACGCCCTACCCTCTGCAGCAATTGCCCGCGAAGGTAGTGGATGCTTGAACTGGTCTGATCGAGTTTGCCAGCGGTCTCGATCTCAACCAGCGCTTCTTTTAATTTGCCTTCGCGCTGAAGGACGCGTGCCAGCTGGTAATGCGAGCTGGCGAGGGTAGGATCAAGCCGCAGCGCTTTGCGGAGATTCTTTTCTGCTTCCTGATCCTGCTGCTGCAGGTAGTTAATCGTCCCAAGTTGGTCGTAGTTGTACGCGACATCGGGTTCGATTGCTACATCTTTGAGAAATTCTATCTTGGCGCGATCGAGTTCCTGCTTCTTCAGGTATGCCCAACCAAGATAAAAATGAACAAAGGGAAGCCGCTCATTCCCGCGAACTGCGAGATCAAGCTCCTTAACCGCGTCGTCGTATTCTTCGTGATTAATATGGGCTTTGCCGATCAGCAAATGCATCTCGGGAGAGTCTTGCCCAATTCCAGCCATTCTTCCCAGGGCCTGTTGCTCGAGGTCGGCGCGCCCAGCTTTTCCTGCTGCGATCCCGAGCACGTACAAGTAATTCAATTGGTTTGAAGACTGACCCCAAAGTGGTTTGAGGGCGCTGACGGCATCAGCGTAACGCTCAGTTAAAAAGTAGCAGAGGCCCAAGAGATAGCGAGCTTGATAAGACGCCGGTGCGTCCCGCACTACTGACTCGAATGGCGAAGTGGCCGCGCGAAAATTATCCTGGCGGTAGTAGACCAATCCGATGTTTAGCCGAACTCCCGCCACAGTTGGCGCAAGATGCTCAGCTTTGCGCAGCATCTCCAGCGCGCTCTGCCATTGCTTGCGCCGCATATAGATGACGCCCAGGTTCGCATAGGCCCCGGCGACTTGCGGATTCGCGGCCAGAACCGAACGGAAAGCGCGCTCCGCTTCGTCTAGCTTCCCAGATCGTAAAGCGCTTTCACCTTGTTGGAACAATGCTCGGACATCGATCTGGCTCGGCGGAGGGGTTGTCTGCGGCGCGGGCTGCGTCATTGCAACAGAGACAAGCGCCAGCGGCAAAAAAATCTTGCCGAGATGGCGGAAAAATCTTAAACCGCAAAGTTCGCTGAGTTTCCGCAAAGAGCGCAGAGGAATTCTCTCCTTTACTCACAAGCCTGCTCGTCCAGGCCCCGTTCAAACGCTAGCAGCAGGAATCACCGAAATTAAAACGATTCTCATGAGCACAACAGCTTGACACCGCTTCGCCACTCTGCTGTAGTGTCGGCCAGCGATGGCGCGGGAATTCAAGCGCCGCCGGTGAGTGCAGTGCGCAGTTCAGCCATACCCGGACCAATGGTCACCATTCGCGACGTAGCCAAAGAAAGCGGCTTCTCTTCCACCACTGTCTCTATTGTCCTCAACAACGCCCCGCTGGCCCGCTACATTCCCGCTGCCACCAAGAAGCGAATTGAGCGGGCGGCAAAAAAGCTCGGCTATCGCCCCAATCTATTTGCGCGCTCTTTGCGCAGCAAGCGCAGCCACACGGTCGGAGTGATGATCTTCGATATGACCGATCCTTTCTGTACTCTGGTTCTGCGCGGCATTGAAAATTCTTTATATCAGGCTTCTTACCTACCCATCCTGACCGACGTTCACAATGAGAGAGCCCGGTTCGAGCGCTACCTGGAAATGCTGCTCGACCGCCGCGTGGAAGCACTGGTAGTCCTAGCCAACTGGTTATTCGTTGAGATTGATGTACTTGCCGATCTGGAGAAGAGCAGCATTCCCACCGTAATGATCGGCCGTGAGCTCCAGACTGATTCAGTGAGTTCCGTAATCGTCGACAACGAACTTGGCGCGCACGCCGCTGTTGAACACCTTCATTCGCTTGGACATCGAAAGATAGCCTTCATTCGCGGGCCCAAGACCCTGGCCGACAGTGCCCCACGCTGGCGTGGAATCAAGAACTTCGCTAAGGCTAAAGACCTAGAGCTCGATCCTAAGTTGATCCTCGACCTCCCCGAATCCCGCGACCCGATTTCAAGTTTTGAAGCCGGATACAAATTAACGGAGGAATTGGTCAAACGAAAGCGCCCATTTACTGCATTAATGGCATTTGACGACATGACGGCGTTTGGTGCTATACGTGCATTGGCGAAATCAGGTTTACGTGTGCCGGAACACTGCTCCGTTATCGGCTTCGATGACGTGGCGGCTTCCGGTTTGTACACGCCGCCTTTGACCACGGTGCGCCAGCCCATGGAAGCTATGGGGGCAATGGCGGTAAGCATCGTCGTCGAAGGCATAAACGGGGTACTTGAGAAGCAAAGGGTCTCTGCCATCCATCGCAAGATGGCGCCGGAATTGGCGGTACGGGAGTCAACGCGCAGCGTTTCCTGACTACGCCGGCATCGCCTTAATGGCATTCGGAGGAACTTTTCACTTGACAATGGCAGGCAGCTAGTCTCAGTATTTGCTGCTATTGATACGTTTTAATGAATCAATTCACCGGACAATCCAATGATCTGTCGGCCGCTGCCCCGGTTTACTTGTGGGGTTCGCGGCTTCGATGTGCTGCATCGGTGTCCCCGATTGCGGCTAACATGCTGGATTACAAACTCTCCAGCGATAATCAGGCTGCTTTGAAAAGGAAATCAAAGGGGGTTGCAGATGAAATCCCGTCTCGTGTGGTTGAGCATTGCGTTATTTGTCTTCGTCGTTTCCGCGAGCTTACTTGCTCAGGACACCGCATCCATCACCGGCACCGTCACTGATCCCAGCGGTGCCGCCGTCAAAGGCGCCCAAGTACGGGTCAGCAGCACCGACCGAGGCATTGACCGCACCGTACCCACCAATGACAGCGGCGACTACCTAGTGGCGGGACTTCCCCCAGGATCGGTGAACGTGGCGGTCACTGCGTCCGGCTTCAAGAAATTCGAAGCGACGGGTGTGGCCCTGCGCGTCGGGCAAAAAGCTCGCACTGACATCACATTGCAGGTGGGCGCGACCACCACTGTAGTAGAGGTCGAAGGGGCCGCGGTGGCGCAGGTAGAGACTCAGTCGTCCGATCTCGCCGGCACAGTAACCGGCAAACAGATCACGCAGCTGGAATTGAACGGTCGGAATTTTACCCAGTTGGTGACGCTAGTTCCGGGTGTCAGCAACCAGACGGGTCAGGATGAAGGAACAGTGGGCGTGTACGGCAACGTGGCCTTCAGCGTCAACGGCGGACGAACCGAGTACAACAACTGGGAACTCGACGGTGGCGACAACATGGATAACGGCAGCAATGAAACGCTGAACGTTTATCCCAGTCTCGAGGCCATCGCTGAGTTCAAAGTGCTTACCTCGAATTATGGTGCACAGTATGGGCGCAATGGATCAGGAACCGTCGAGGTAGAAACCAAGTCCGGAACTAACGGTTTTCATGGCAATGTTTACGAGTTCGTGCGGAATGATGCTTTCAACGCCAGTAATTACTTTCAACGTACGGTGCCGCCCTATAAAAAGAATGACTATGGCTACACGGTTGGTGGACCGATCTGGAAGAATCACACATTCTTCTTCTGGTCGCAGGAGTGGCGCAGAGATCGCGTGCCGGGGCAGAACTTTAACGTACCGGTTCCTTCAGTGGCGGAGCGTGGTGGTGATTTTAGCGATCAGTGTCCTGGCTCAAACTGCCCAAGCGTAGGCTCTGACCTGACAGCGGCCGGCTTCGATCCAAATGATCCGACCATCCAAGGCCTTCTGAGCGAGATTCCGCTTCCGAACCAAGGCAGCGGGGCCGATTCAGTGTTTGTTGCCTCGCCAGTACAGCCAACTAACTGGCGGGAGGAGTTGATTAGGGTTGATCACAATCTGACCGATAAGCAGCGGCTCACGTTTCGTTTCATTCATGATTCGTGGGACACGATCACGGCTGTCCCGCTTTGGACAAACCAAGGCAGCTTTCCAACAATTCAAACGGCATTCAAGGGACCGGGTGTCGCCCTGGTCACTCGCCTGAACTCTACTTTTTCACCCACACTGCTGAATGAGTTCGTGTTTAGTTACACGACCGATCACATCATTCTCAATAACGTGGGAAACTGGAAGCGATCGGCTTTCCCGAATTTTGTTGTGCCAGATATATTTCCGGGTAATGGTAACGGCATTCTGCCTGGTATCAATCTGGTGACGTCTGCGTACGGCGGTGGGTTCGGAGAAGATGCCGGATATATCCCCAACGGAGTCTACAATTCGAATCCCACTTATACGTACCGCGACAACGTTAGTAAGATTGTAGGCAAGCACAATTTGCAATTTGGCGCCTATGCGGTTACAGGACAGAAGAATGAACTCGGAGGCGAGCTCGGCCCCGGCTCGATCCCCGGTTATTTGACGTTTGACGATTCGAATACCACTGTTTCGACTGGGAATGCGTTCGCAGATCTGCTTTTGGGGAGGATTTCCAGTTTCGGGCAGCAGGACCGTTTCATCAAATACTATAACCGCTACAAGATACTTGAACCTTATTTCCAGGATGACTGGCACGCCACCAGCCATTTGACCCTAAATTTGGGGCTTAGGCTAAGCTTATTCGGGACGTACCGGGAAAAGCAGAAACAGGCCTTCAACTTCGACCCAGCGCGTTATGTCGCTGGCC
Source organism: Acidobacteriota bacterium (assembly GCA_003225455.1). Taxonomy (GTDB): domain Bacteria; phylum Acidobacteriota; class Terriglobia; order Terriglobales; family Acidobacteriaceae; genus QIAB01. Next base: position 30,574 of record QIAB01000047.1, on the reverse strand, counting down.
AAACCAGCGTAAATTCCGATGGCACCGTGAATTTTTTGACAGCTGATGGAGGAGTACCGTCAGTCAGCGATCTACCCAACGGAATTGTTCAATGTGGTGTGACCCCTGGCGTGCCCGTGAGTTGTATGCAAGGTCACCTGTTCAATCCTGCTCCGCGTATCGGTTTTGCCTATGATCCGAGAGGAAATGGTAAAACCGCAATTCGCGGCGGATACGGTATCTTTTTCGAGCATGCGAATGGCAATGAAGGTAACACTGAATCACTGGAGAACTCGCCTCCATTGGCGAACGCATCGCAACGTAACAACATCATCGGTTACACCGGTACCGGGCAAGCGCAAGCGCAGCTGCCGCTGACCGTAAATGCCATTCCTACTAAGGCCAGGTGGCCGTACATTCAGCAATGGCACTTCGACGTGCAGCACGAAATTGTAAGGAATACCGTTGCCACCGTTTCGTACGTCGGCAGCAAGGGGACGCGCCTGAACCGTCAGACAGACCTAAATCAACTTCGGTCAGTACCGCTATCGCAGAATCCTTACAAGCCAGGTGAACCTATCGGAGGAGGTCTAGACGCCGACGGTAATCCCCTCCACGATGATTGCGGAACCCTCATAACGCCAAGTGGAGTTCCGGTCACTGGGCAAGCGGCAATAAATCTACAACCCTGATCCCTTCCGTCCATTCGCTGGCTACGGCGATATTAATCATTTGGAGTACAAAGCTTCTTCTATCTACCATGCATTTCAGACTTCAGTGCGGCGCAGTGTAGGTTCGCTGCAGGTCAGCGGCGCATACACATGGAGCCATTCCATAGATGATGCATCTGATCGTTTTGACGGCAGCTTCGTTGACTCCTACAATCCCTCTTCCAATCGTGCCAGTTCTAATTTCGACCAGCGGCATATCCTGAGCATCTCCTATATTTGGGATCTGCCGTTCTTTAAGAGCCCGGGTTTGGCCAACAAAGTCCTCGGAGGATGGCAGTTTTCTGGCATCACCACTTTCCAGACCGGAACTCCATTTAGCCCGATAGTATCCACTGACAACGCCGGTGTGGCTAATGGAATCGGGTCGGCGGCGCGTCCTGACAAGATAGGCGATCCCAGCGCGGGAGTTGTGCAGAGCCCGGACCAGTTAGGACCACAGATTTATAACCCCAACGCGTTCGCGCTCCCGCGTGGCCTGACCTTCGGAGACGCCGGCCGCAACAGCATCAACAACACGCACTGGACGAACTTCGACATGGCTCTTTTCAAACACTTCAAGATTACCGAGAGAATGAGCTTCGAATTCCGTGCAGAGGCGTTCAATGTATTTAACCATACCCAGTGGCGACCAATCGCCGGAGACTCCGGTTCCGCAGCCTCCAACCTGGGTGAAGCCAACAATACATTCAGCCTGAACCCGGGTGACGGGTTCCTGCAAGTAACGGATGCGCATAACCCTCGCATTTTGCAGCTCGGAGCGAAGTTCATCTTCTAGCGCATCGCATCGTTGATCTTTAGTCCTGGTCTCTCGATTGAGACCAGGATTTTTATTTGAGGGTTAGGCCAGTTCTTTCGCGTTCCCCTGCAGCTTTCTTACCGCTGCTGCGATCTCACCCATATCCTCTTCATCGCCGAGCAGCGCCGGTTGCGGAATCCAGATCGCCTCGGAAAATGCGCGTTGAGCGTTGGGGTACGACTGCTTCAAGAATGAGTGCTCTCGCGTTCGCTGCTCACCTGCCAGCCTTTGGCGGTATGCGCCGCTAGTAAATAAATCGAGCGAGTGAACGGGCGGATATCCAGGTTCGCAGGGAATGCCTTCAGCCTCCAGGGCCTTCATTAATTTTTCTGCGGGCACGCCGGCGAACACCTTCGGCTCAAAGTGAAAGATGTAGGCGTAATGTCCGTTGCGGGTGCACCGCGGATCGAGCTTCTGCGGCGTGACGCCATCGATTTCCGCCAACAGCTTATCCAGCAACAGAGCATTACGATGCCGCCGTGCCGTCTGCTCATCCAGGCGTCCAAGCTGGGCATTGAGCACGGCTCCTTGCCATTCGCTCAGGCGGTAATTCGATCCGTAAATGTAGTGGCTGTAGAACCACTGGCCGGGCATGCGTCCGCAATCATGTACAGAGCGGGCCAGGCGCTCTAACTCATCATCGTTAATGATTATTGCCCCTCCCTCGCCGGCGGTCATCAGCTTGCTGGCCTGGAAGCTGAACGTGCCGGCAATACCAAATGTCCCCACACGCCTTCCGCGCCACTCGCTGCTGAGCGCGTGAGCGCAGTCTTCGATCAATGGAATAGCACGGCGTGCTGAAAGCTCAGATAAGCGGTCAAGGTCGGCAGGATGGCCGCCCAAATGAACCGCGATAATGGCCTTCGTGCGCGGCGTAATTGCTGCTTCTGCCAAAGCAGGATCAATACAATCGGTCTCAGGCAGGACATCCACCATGACTGGCATGGCGCCTGCAAATAGCACCGCGCTGGCCGTGGCGACGAAAGTTGAGTCGGGGACGATGACCTCGTCACCAGCGCCGATGTTTAGAGCTGCCATGACTACTTCGATGGCCGCCGTGCCGTTGGTCACCGCGATGCCATGTTTCGCGCCGTGATAGCGGGCGAAGGCGCGCTCGAACTCCAAGGTCTTCGTTCCTTCAGTCCGCCACCAGAGACGGCTTTCCAGTACTTCGTTTAGAGCGCGGCGTTCAGTTTCGTCGTACTGCGGCCAGGAGGGGAAAGGCTTACGCTTCATTTTAGTTCCGCCGAGCAGGGCAAGCTGGGACATGATTTTCTCTTGGAACGAAAGTCAAATCCGAAAATAAGGCGGCCTACACTTGAGCATTGCTTCTTGATGTCACCACTCGATCGTAAATCCACAGAAGCGCCGCCGTAGCTACGCCCACAGCAGTAACGGCCCACCAGATGCGGCCAGGCTGGTGAGTGACCTCGCCAAAATGATGGATAAGCACCCCGCCAAACCAGCCCCCGATGAGTGAGCCGATTCCGATGGGGAGAAACGCGAAGCCCATATACGTGCCTTGCTGACCCGAAGGCGCGAGACGCGAAATGTATTCGTAGTAGCGCGGAGATTGCGTGATCTCGCCGAGAGCGACCGCGATAAGTGTAACCACCGCCACGAAAACTGTGGGATGGATAGCCAGAATGATCCATGCCAACGCGGAAATCAGTGTTCCCAGCGTAATTGCGCGGAACGCCGGCATGCGCTTAGTAAGAAAGCTCACCGCCATCTGCAGGGCGATTACGGTCAGCGGATCGGCTACGAGAATCAGTTCAGTGTCGGCTTTCGGGTCAATGTAGTTATGAATGTAGAGTGGCAGGATGATGAATTCCTGCCAGAAAACAATCCAGTATCCCGAGAAGATTAAAAGGAAAATCATAAACCGCGGATTGGAGATGACGGTTGCGAAATTCTTTGCTGCCTGGCCAAGGCTCACAGTTTGTGTTTCATCTGAGCGGCGTGGCTCTTTGAAGAGCAGCAGAACAGCGAAGAACATGGCGAACACGCTGAGCGCTGCCACGCGAAATACATTCTCCACGCGGATGTGCTGATGAACCCAGGAAGCGACATAAGGCCCAGCAGCACTGCCCACGTTCACCAGGGTGTAATAGATTGAGTAACCGATTGAGCGAACACTTTCCTTGGACGCCCGCGCCGTGGTCCCGACGACGCATGGCTTCACCAGCGCGATGCCGAGCGCGGGGAGCATCAATACAATCGTCACCAGCACGACCAGCGGCATGGCGTTGCGCACAGGAGCGAGCCAGGGTGCGCCTAATGATCCAAGCAAGAAATAAGAACAACTGAGAATGAAGTATGCCAGGGAGAGGGAGCGGCGAAAGCCGAGCCGATCAGCGAGGGTTCCGCCGAATGCCGCCAAGAACCATACTAATCCTCCAAAGAGCCCGGTCAAGCTGCTGGCCCGCTCGACCCCGAAGTTCAAGGTCTCATGAAGATAGCGCGCCAGCGAGGCGAAGGCGGCGTAGTAGGAAAGCCGCTCGAAGAGCTCACTGATATTCGCGACCCAGAAGGGGCGTTCGAACCCGGTGCGAATCTCGTGCAAACGATCGGAGATGGTCAAATGTGGCACCTGAGCGGTAAATGGATCGTCGCGTTTAGATTCCTAATCGCCGTCTCGTTTCGTCGGCGGAAAGTCCAATGATCCGAATTACTTTCCTGCGGCTGTTCTGGCCGGACGCAATACTAACGGAGGAACACTGCACCTTCAAAAGATTTGCGATGAATTCTATGCAGGCTTGGTTGGCGCGGCCTTCGATTGGAGGGGTGGTAAGCGACAGCTTGAGCGCGTCGCCGAGTTCGCCGGTGATGGCGTTCTTCTTGGCGCGAGGATGGATTTTGACGGCGAAGGTAGCACCTGACGGAGTGTCGTGGATAGTGACCATCAAAAAGTCATCACCACAGAAGGCACAGAGGTTCGCAGAGGAATACAACCATGAATGCTTTACAAATAGTCTGTGCTCCTCTGCGTCCTCTGTGGTTATGTGGTTAGTCTTTCCCCGAAGATTGCCGTGCCCACGCGAACGCAGGTCGAGCCTTCTTCAATTGCAATTTCGAAATCGTGCGACATGCCCATGGAAAGCGCATCCGTGCTGATCGCCGGCAATTTTCGCGCAGCAAGCGCATCGCGCAGCGAACGAAGCTGCCGAAAGTAGGGGCGTGCGTCTTCGGGATTTTCTGTGAAGGGCGGTATAGTCATCAGGCCGCGAAACTCGAGATTAGTCAGACGAGGAGCTGCTTCCAAAATTGTCTCCAGTTCGCGCGAGCCGGGAGACAGGCCGCTCTTGGCAGCTTCGCCTCCTACGTTGATCTCGATCAGAGCCGTCAATTTTTTTGAAAGCTTCAGCGCCGAGGAATTCAACTTTTCAGCGAGTTTCAAGGAATCGACCGAGTCAATTGCGGCGAACAACTCGGCGGCGTTTGCGGCTTTGTTCGATTGCAAATGGCCAATCATGTGCCATTCGGCGTCTTCTAGATCGCGCAGCGCGTCGGCCTTGTTAGCGAACTCTTGCACGCGATTTTCGCCAAACAGGCGCAGTCCGGCAGCGTGCGCCTCTCGAATGCGCTCTGGAGGATGCGTTTTAGTCACCGCCATGAGTGCGATTTCTCCTGGATTACGACCGGCGCGGCGAGCGGCGGATGCGATGCGATCGCGAACACGAGCAACATTTTCGCCAACGGACATACGGCATTAACCACAAAGGGCACGAAAGTATACGAAGGAATGCCAACAACAAAGCTTCACACGGGCGAAGGCGCCCCGAGCCACGCGTGTGTCATGTCACATAATCGCAGTGGGCGGGGCTGGTTCGCTAGGATCGCCTGCGGCCGTGAGCGGCAATCCGATCATCAGAACTGCGAGGAAGAACATCACGATCATTCCCCCCAGAAGATAAGACGGCTCACTGAAAATCTGCGGTCGGGCCCACTTGGGCGCGAACTGCAAGCCGGCCCACACCAGCCCGAGCACGGCTTCGCCGGCGATTAGACCGGAGGCAGTGAGCACTCCGGCGTTGTCGACACGCGCCATCTGTGCGTCGTTAAATCCACGCCGCTTTGCCAGCCAGTCGCCGAGGGAGCGGAAGACCCCGCCGAGAAAAATGGCAAATGTTGTTTCAAACGGCAAATACATGCCTACCGCAACCAGCATGGGGCTGCGCACCTGCATCATGATCATTGCGATACCAAAGAAGATGCCGACCACCACCAAAGGCCACGGCATGTCACCGCCAACAATTCCCATGGCCAGGGTTGCCATTAATCCGGCCTGTGGCGCGGAAAGCTGACGGTCGCCGAATCCGATTCCACCGGCTTTGATGTTGGCTTCATGCAGCAACATCAGAGGCCAGTACATTACAAGGCTGGCGACGACGACGGCGATCAATTCTGCAAGCTGAATCCGGCGAGGCGTACCTCCGAGGATGTAGCCCACTTTGAAGTCCTGCAGCAGCTCGCCGGCGACGGAGGATGAAACGCAAACGACCGCTGCCACGCCTAACACCGTCGCCACCCCCGACGTACCGGAAACACCCAGGAAAACCATGAGAAGCGCTGCGATGAGCAGCGTCGACAAGGTCAAGCCAGAAACCGGATTGTTCGAGGAGCCAATGAAACCGCAGAGGCTGCCTGAAACCGTAGCAAAGAAGAAACCGACGACGAGCATCACGACCGCCGCTAAAATTGCAGGCAGCTTCAACCCGGAGATATGAATGTAAAGGAAGCACATGAGCACGAACATTAAGGCAATCAAGCCAAGTACAGTTTTCGAGCTCATGTAACGTTCAGTACGCACCTGCTCTCTCTGATCCGCGGCGCTCTGGCGCAATTCACTGAAAGCTTTACCGAGACCTTGGGTGAGGCTGGCTCGCATTTTGTACAGGGTGTAGGCCGCTCCTACCAGCATGCCGCCGACGGCTATGGGACGCACAATGAATCTCCAAACGGCGGCGGCGATGGCGGCCCAATTGTCAGGAGTGTCAGCGGGAAGAAATTCTTTGAGCTGCGGGCCGAGAAAAAAGATCATGAGCGGGACCATTAACCCCCAGGCCAGCACGCCGCCAGCAAACTGAATGGATGCAAGCCGAAGCCCGATGATGTAACCCACACCCAAGTACGCTGGGCTCACGCTCGGCGCAGCAACCATGCTGGTGCCGCCTGCCGCTACGACATTTGTGCTCCCGGCCGCTCCAAGCCGAACCTGGCTGCGGCCAAGACTGCCAACTGAGAAGTGCAGGTCTTGATCAGAGGCGAACAGTCCGAAGCGCCCGAGCATGTAAACGACTCCGCCGACGCCAATGTTCCAAAAGAGATACTTTGCCGCTTGCGCGCCGCGCTGCCCGGCCTTGTGAATTTCCGATGCCGCTACGGACTCAGGGAAGGGTAGTTCCGGATCTTCCACCATCACGCGTCGCACCAGAGAAATGAAAAGCACTCCGAGGACACTACCGACCATGATCAGCGCGGTGGTTTTCCAGTAGGCATCAGCGGGGCGGAAAGAAGGCCAGGCTTTGGCAATCAGGAAGGCGGGAATTGTGAAAATGGCGCCGGCAGCAATGCCCTCGCCGATGGTGCCTGAAGTACGAGCGATATTCTCCTCGAGCACCGATCCTTTCCACACCCGAAGCACCGCCATCCCGATGACCGCAGCCGGATACGTGGCTGCGATGGTAATGCCCGCGCGGAGACCGAGATAGGCGTTAGCAGCGCCGAGGACCACAGTCATGACCAGTCCCAACAACACGGCCCGTAAGGTGAATTCCGGCATCTCCATGCTCTCGGGCACATACGGGCGGTAGCGTTTTTGGACTTCGCCAGGCGCCGAGGTGGGGATAGTCATGAATGGGATCCTCGCAAATGATTAGTTTTCTTCATTAAACGCAAGACGGCGCACGTTAGCATGCGCACGGGGCGGATTACAAGTCGAGCATGCCTTTCGGATTGGGCTTGTATTCAGGTTGTTATTTTTCCTCCCGCTGTTCTGGTTTTGTTATGATATTGGTGTTAGTCTCCTTCTGGCCTGGTCTGAGGTCTCAACGATCATGCTGTCCAAGGTATTTCAATGTCGGGATTGCGGCAGCTTCGATGGTTACCGTTCGCATCCGCGCACCTTTAGCGAAAAATATGTGTTGCCGCTACTGCTTCTGCGTCCGGTGCGTTGCGCGGACTGCTTCCGGCGGTATTACCGGTCGGTATTCGTGCAGGTGCGCGAGCGTCATAGCCCGGAGGTAGCGCCGCGCCTGGCCGCCTGAGGCAACCCGGCGCGTTGCTTTGTACTTACCGGGGCCGCTATACTGAAGCAGATTCGTCCGCCTGGAGCCCCATGCGGCGGCTGGACGAGGGAGGGTTGTCTTCAGCAGTAACGGAGACCAAATCCGGGCTTCTGGGACCAAGCTCGTCGCGTGGCAGTGGCTGGCGTCCTCGTTAGTCTCCTCGGCGAGCGGCGTCGCCGACTGCGTTTTTGCCACCCTGTTCCCTTCCGATTGCCGTCTTTGCGGCGCACCTCTGGTTAAGATTTCGCGCTTGCCGGTATGCGATGACTGCGTGGCGCAGATGCGTCCCATCGGGGATAGCGTGTGCCCGGTCTGTGGCGAGCGACTGGTAAGCCCATTGGCATTGGCTGCGGGTGAGCGGTGCGGATCCTGCCGTAGGGCGGAGCCGCCATTCGCGAAAGCTGTGGCTTACGGGAGTTATGACGGCAGGCTGCGCGAGCTAATCCATTTACTGAAGTACGAGCAGGTTCGTTCCACCGCGGGTGTCCTAGGTCGCATGCTTGCGGAGGCGGTCTCGAATCTGGCGCCGCTGATGGGCGGTGGCAATATTTTGGTGGTTCCAGTTCCTCTCTATCGTCGCAAACTGCGGCAGCGGGGATTCAATCAGGCGGAGCTTATTACGCGCGATGCTTTGAAACGGATGGGCGGTCAGCGTTTTGCATTCGAGCCTGGGATCCTGGAACGCCGCCGCGAAACTCAATCGCAGATCGGACTGACAAGGCATCAGCGTCGCGAGAACATGCGCGGGGCGTTTAAGGTCGCGAAGCCGGGTGAAGTGAAGGGCCGGGAAATTCTGATTGTGGATGATGTATATACGACGGGAACGACGGTTTCTGAATGTGCGCGGATTTTGCGTCGGGCAGGAGCATCTAAGGTGTATGTGGCAACCGTCGCGCGGACGGTGAAAGCAGACGCGCGAGTGGTGAAATTGCAGCCAGAGGAAGAGAAGCAGGCGATGGCGGCCGCGGGCTAATAGGACTCAGAGACACGGCGGGCGAGTGCCCGCGCGACATTATGTCGGGGAAGTGGAACAATTCGGTGGCTAGGCCGAGCAGGTCGCATGTGCCGGTGGGCGCGTTCGTGGGCGTGCATCAGGAGAGCAACGGGCACGCGCTGCATGCGCCGGTGCTGGTATTAAATGCGTCTTACGAGCCGATCAATGTCTGCGCGGCACGGCGGGCGATTGTTCTGGTACTCAAGGGCGTGGCAATGACGGAGGAAGAGAACGGGCATTTTCTTCACGCCGCCCGGCTCGCGATTCGTGTGCCTTCGGTGATCCGGCTGCTCGAATACCGGCGAATTCCGCACCAGAGCCGCGCACTGTCGCGCAAGAACATCCTGCTACGCGACCGTAATACTTGCCAATATTGCGGCGAAGTTTTGCCTTCGAGCGAGTTGACGCTGGACCACGTGGTTCCGCGGTCACGCGGAGGCACGTCTACGTGGGAAAACCTGGTGGCCTGCTGCCATCCGTGTAATCGCCAAAAGGGGAACCAATTCCCGACAGAGGCCGATATGAAGCTGATGCGCGAACCACGCGCATTTAATCTCCACACCAGTCGCCACATCATGCGGTTGATGGGTCGTTCGGATGATAAGTGGCGTAAGTATCTTTTCTACTAGCTGTCAGCTCTCTTCTTAGCCATCAGCTTAGATCTTGGTGCGACAAACTGAGGGCTGATAGCTGCATTTACCTCTTCTTGTAATCCGTAAACTTTAGCACCTGCTCGATGCGCATGCTTCCGCTTTCATTGCCGGCATATAGCAATAATGCGATAATATAGGAGCACGTGAATGGTGAATTCACGATTGAGTACGTGGAGTTGGCGAACGGGCGGCTGCCCGCGCGCGAGTTCGTGGATTCGCTAGATGACAAGGCATCTGCACGGATAGACGCATTTATCGAACGCCTGCGCATCTATGGGAACCGGATGCAGGGCAAATTCGTAAAAAAGCTCACGGACGACATATTCGAGCTACGGGTGAAACAATTCGACCGGATTTTTCGAGTTTTATTTTTCTACCAGCCGGGAATGTTGATCGTGATTACGTCAGGATTTCAGAAGAAAACGCAAGAGACTCCAGCGGCCGAGATTACGAGGGCAGAGCAGCTAAGAAAGCTCTGGTTGAAGTACCGAAACCGTTACACGGGATCAAAAAAGGAAAGAGAAGCTATCCTGAAGGAGTTAGGTCTATGAGAGAAACGGCTAAGCGAGACAGACACAACGAGATTGTCGAACAGCGCGCGCGAAAGAGCGCAACCTACGGCAAGACCTTCGAGCGCACCCTCCGTCAAATTGACTTGGCTCTCCTGGTCCGCGAGATGCGCGAGGATGCGGGTCTGACTCAGGCTGAACTTGCCAAGAAGGTTGGCACTACACAGTCTGTGATTGCCCGTCTTGAGGACGCCGAATACGCCGGGCACTCACTCACGATGCTGGAGCGAGTCGCTTCTGCCTGCGGCGTGGCCCTAAAGCTCCATGCCGAAAAGAAGCCAAATTTCGACCGCGAAGTAGCACTGGTATAGTGGCAGAGCACGCGGGCAGATTCTTAGAACCAACGGGGTCCCCGATGAAAGCAGGGAAGTCACAAGAGAACGGACCACATTGGATCAACCTTCGATAGCATGTAAGCGGGATTTCAGGAAATACAACGCCCGCGATTTGAGGGCTGCAGTTTTTAACGCGGCTGTGGCTGATCAGGTTTTTGCTGTGGCGGCGCGCCGGGCACTTCCTTGCCTTCGTAGGTGACCTTCACCTTCGAGCGGAAGCGCTGGTAATTTGTATACTTTACGATCTCGCGGATGTGAACATCCTGGTTCGAAAAATGCAGCGTGTCATCGGCTTTGGTATAAGTTGGGAACCAGTATTTGCCGTCAATTTGCTCGCGCCAGGTGGTGAACTTGGGAAATAGGTTTTCGCTGGATTTCTTCTTGCGAATGTCTGGGACGGTCTTGCCGAAGGTCTTCACAATCTGGAAATCGTGATCATCGACCCAGATGCGTCCCTGAAAATACCGCTTCTTCCCTTCGATCTTTTTAGGGGCGATGTCGAAAACGTAGCAGTGTAGTTCGTCTTCCTGCTGCTGACCCACGTAAAGAATGTCGTATTCGGGGATCTCGTCGCTGGTGAGCACAAACGGCAATCGATTTTCGATGTCGTCAACATCTTCTTGCGTCATTGAAATCCGCTGGAGCGAGGATTCGGGGGCATAAACGACCGTTTTAATTTTGCGCCCCTGGTCGTCAAAGGTAACGTCGAACGTCTGTTGATATTCGCCATCTACGGTATCGCCGTCGACTGTTTCTACTTTCACGGTTTGGCGATAGGCATACAAATCCAGGGCCGCCTTGAACTCTTTTTCTTTGGCTGCGAAACGCTGAATGACCTGGTCTGCCATTGTTCCCTTGGGTTGAGCGGGATCAAGCGGTCCTTCCTGAGCCCGCGCTCGCGGTGAAAACAAAGCGAGAAAGACGCCGGTCGTGACCAACAGCAGTGCGAGACGCAACTTGGATCTCATAGAGATTAGTGTAATGAAATGCAGGAAAAAGTGCCGAGCACTGCTGCCCTCCCGCATCCAGGCCCTCTCCGCTCAGGGGGCCACACACAGGAGAACCGCAGTTCTACCTACAAAGTTAGATGCGACGAAAATTGAGGAGTTGCCGAGAAAGTTGAAGCGAGATGGGCTCAGCCTGTGCCACACAAAACTTTACAGATTGCCTGCACTGGAGCGAGCCTCATGGAACGTCTCTCTCCGCACGCGGAGACTTCGATACCCAATGCTCAGCGCTAACCTGCGCATGGCTGACCTGCGGATTGACCGGCCAGAACGATTGCAACCGAAATGGCAGCGTGCCGCTTCCGGCGGTGGCATCGCCTTGAATCTCGATAGCACCTTGAGCTCCGCTGGTCGAAGGAGGAATGCTAACGAGGCCGGATCGATCGGACAAAAGGGAGCCACGCAACGACGCTATGATAATTGGCGCGGGATTCGGATTGATGACAATTCCTCCGATCGAGATCACCGGCGGATTGGGCGCCGGGCGAAATACCGTTTCCTGGAACGCGACTAGGGCTCCAAGAACAGGGTTGGGAGGAGTTGAAGAATCAGTTGCCCGCACAATAACGGGCTGGAAGATGTGGCCAACACCGACAGCTTGATTCTCTCCAGACACAGCTTCGAGGTGAAGCGACGAAGCAGGCACAGCAACTGCCGAGAAGCTCTGGCAAGGCTTGCTGCCCGGTTGCACGCAGGCACTGACCTGCAAGGTTCCGCCGAGAGCGGGGATATGCAGCGTAGCGGTGGCGTATCCGTTCACGTCTGTGGTCGCGCTCGCCGGATCGAGCGTCGCCGATCCTCTCATGACCTGAAAATTCACCGTGCTGCCGCCAATGGGCGAGCCGTTGGATAGCACGCGCGCGGTCAGGGGCATATCGAGGGTTGCGCCCTGAGCAATCCAGGCAAATGGAGAGGGCAGAGAGATGTCCAGCGAAGACGATGTAGCCAGCAACGTCGTTTGCACCGATTGTGGATTCGAGTACGAGCCTGGGGCGAGAACTGCGCTGATGCTGATGGTTCCAGCAGTAAGCGGGGTCACGCGAGTGGAGGCCTGCCCGCTTTGATCGGCGAGGACCGTGCAACTGCCAGCGCCGTTGCATGCAGAAAAAGAAACGGCTGGCGTTGCGGTAAAGAATACGCTGGCGCCGCTCACCGGGGTCACGCCATCGGCTGCAAGAACTTTTACTCGAATTGGATTTGCCGCCTCGCCACCAACCGGCGTTGCGGGGTTTGAACCGGCGATCAGCTTGATCGTGTCGCTTGGCCCGGCTCCGTAAGTGAGGACATTCGCCATGGCGGAGGATGATCCCGTTGCGGGGTCGGCCAAAGCTAGATTCTGTACTCCGTCAGCCATTGCGGGCGCGATGAGAATCACCTGGTTCGCAGAGACCGCCAGCGGTGTTGCATTTGTGGTTCCAGCTGTGGCACGCGTGTTCGCGCGGAATCCCACGCCCTGGACGGCCAGCGGAGTGCCTCCCGCTACACTGGCTCGGGTAGGGCTTACGTTGTCGGCGTAGAAGACTCGGGCGCGATAGCGATAATCGGGACGGCTAGTGTCGCGGTAGTCAAAAATTCCGAGCCGGAAAGTCGTTGAGGCTTGGAGGATCGCGTCGAGCCGCGTCATTCCAAAATTCACGCTATTGAAAGCCAATGGCGTATTGGCCGGGGCTGGAAATGTTCCTGGATCCACCAGGCCCCACATGCCGATTACCGGCTGGGCTTTGTTCTCGGTGATGGCGCGGGATTCATCGAGCGCGGTCACTTCAACTGAGAGAGTGCGGTTGTTTTGTCCGGAGAAAAAGAAGTAATCAGAGTTGCCGCTTGCGTTGAACGAGCCGCCCCAGTTTCCCCCGGCGGGCAGCGGCGCAGGAGAGGCGTAGCTCGTTGGCTGGAACCAGTCCTGCTCCTGGATGGCGCTGTTTTGCATGAGAATATCCTGTTGAGTGTCACCTCCAAGAGCCGCCGTCACTATGATTGGCTGCGTGCTGCCGGAAGGCTGCACTTGCCATGGCCCGTACGGCCCCACAGGCTGGGACCAATTCGGATCGACCGGCTCAACAGTCAACTGATATTGCGCGCCGCTGGCGCCGTTCGGGATCTCCAATCCGGCGAGGTCGAAAAATCCCTCGACTGTGGGATCATCCGATCCGAATCGATCAAGTCTTTGCCCACTGCTGTCTGTGAACCCGGTGGCTGGATTTCCTGCATTTCCACGGAACAGAAATCCAGAAACTGAAGTCGCGACAGACGCGCCGGAAGGCTGGCCAGTAGTGGGATTAATCCAGCGTGCTACGACGTTCACGCCTTGCATCGGCTGTGCCGGCTGGCCATTCGAATCCACGAAATAAACAGAGCCGTGAATGCGAACGGTGCTGCTCGATAGAATCTGTTTGCCCGGAAAATTAGGCTGATTCTGCGCCGTCACGGGATACAGGCGCGAGAGGGCGGCGCGATCGTCCATTTTGGGCTGATCCGCATTGGGGAAGCAGAGTGAGATCGGCACGCAGTTGATTGGGTCCAGGGCGTGCATGATCGTAAGGCCGGCAAAATCACCTGACGTAGGTGCAGGACTGCGGTTGAATACATTGATATTAGCTTGTGACCAATCGAGTCCCAGAACTCGGCCCAGCACGCGCACGAGACGATATTTCACGTCGGGAAGTTGGTCAGAAGTCTGGGCACAGTTTCCGTTCAGCACTACCAGCGCATGCTGCAGATGACCGTCAGTGCTGAAGTTGTCCACGCCCCCGTAGGCCGCATTGCCGAAGCAGGAACTCGCGCCGCCAGCACCCTGCCCGAGGAGTGCGTTCGTGACGCTGCCATCGGCATCGTAGACGATGCCCACGGGCGTACTCACCGCAGTCGGAAGAATGTCCGTAGGCATGGTGACCATGCCATTGCTTACGGTCACGTTTGTGCCGTTTACATCTTCAGCGAGATGTCCGACCTGCGTGGCTGAGACCGCGGCGGCGGGAAGCGCGATCCAACGACTGAACGCATCGGCAACGAAGGCATCAGCGTTCGCACCTGGCAGTATTGGACTGAGGTCTCCCTGATCGGTGTAGTAGTTGATGATTCCCTGTTGCCAGGTGAGTGGTGTCCCTTTAGTGCTTGCGTCGAAGTAGCTGACGCCAGCGACGTAATGCGGGCCACCAGCCCAGGCGGATTGTTGAGCAATCAGAGAGAGCAAGATGCAGAGAGCAACACAACCAAGCAGTCCATCAAAAAGGATCTTGCTTCGCGAACCCTCATGCACTTCGTGATTAGCGAATCTGCTCATGTTCGTTCTCTGAGGCATGCAGGATCGCATGAGTAAATTCGCGAGAGCTGACACGGGTTCGTCCTGCAAACTGCAGGTGGGCGCGGTTGGAGGAGAGAAAAGTGTGCTGCGGGTCGCTAATGTGGATATCTCCGACGTGATCGACGGCAAATCGCCCAAGTGGGCCGGCGACGGGGCTGGTGAATCCCAGTTTGCTGGTGGGGTAAAGAAAGAGGAGCACCCGTTCGCCGGACCGATATCGCTCGCCGGAGTCCCACAATCCTGACCATTCGCGGATGGTGAAAATCTCCCCGGAGCCAACGCCTTGAATTGCTTTGTCTACTCGAAAGCTGATTTGCGTGTAGGCAACTGCGTTTTCTCTTGGGACCGGCCTCTGAACCGCGATTACAGTTCCAGAAAAGATGTAGCCCGAATTGCGAGCTAGCTGATCAAGGGCGGACGGCTGAACACCCGGCTTCTGCTGTGCGAATGCGGAAATCGGGAGCAAGAGCCAGAGGCTGATGAAGACAATGCATCGGCGGAGAATTCGCATCGCATTCCTTTTGTGAAGTGAGGTCAACACCGGCGGGGAGCAGAGCAATGCTAGGCGGAAGAGAAGTTGCAGGATGTGCCAAGCGTCACAAACGGGTGTGACGCGTGAACTTTCCCGAACGAGGAAAACGGAAGCCACGCGTGCCGCTGGATTTCTTTGGCAGCAACCGAGAAAGCAAACGTATGTACCTCGGTGCGTAACAAATATTTCACGTAGAGAGCTAGCCCGAAACGGGAATTGGGTCTCGGCAAAGCGGCCGTACCTGACCTTGCAGAAGGCGAAGCTTGAAGGCGATCTGTCATTTTTGTTCCATGCTATCAGATAGTTGCAGCCATTCTTTTAAGTGTCACTCCCATTTTGGGGCGGTACCCGTAACGTGCTGGTTTTCCATCTCGTGAAAACGGCTTGACTGAAACGTTTCACTCCACCCTTTTCTCCTCTTGCCAGAATGCATGTTCCTGAATATTATCTTGTGCTCGTTGCTGAAATTTAGCAGTGAGACGTACGTTGTGGGTTGATCTTTTGTGTCTCGCTGTCAAACTCGCGCAACCATGACAGGCTCCGGAACTTGCGCCGCACGATCTAATGCGAACGCAATGCTTAAGGCGCTTTTCTTTGTTGCGGGAGTTGGGGGCTCAGGGACTTCAACTAGGTTGTGCTTCCGCATTCTTTTAGGGGGTTGTTAGAAGCAAGAGCTTCGCGAAGAATCGGAAGTTAATCTACCAGAGAGGGCGAAAGGAGTTATTTGTGAGAGAGAAGGGCACAGTAAAGTGGTTCAATGGAGCGAAAGGCTACGGTTTCATTCAGCGCTCCACCGGGGAAGACGTTTTCGTCCATTTTTCGGCCATCCAGGAAAATGGATATCGCACGCTTAACGAGGGCGAAACGGTGGAGTTCGATCTGCTGAAGGGTCCCAAAGGTTTCCAGGCCGCGAACGTTGTCCGCGTCTAATCCGCTCCAATAAAACCACAATCGGCACCCTCTCAGCTTCCCCTGAGAGGGTTTTTTACGGCAGCTCTTGCAACTAGCACTTATCATTTAGCTCTCAGTTTGGAGCCAGAAGCTAGCGCTGCTATTGAATCTCCAGCGACACTACGTCTCCATCCAACTTTCCGCCGGCCTTGTAATTGACCGCCACAGCGCGATTTCTCCAATCACACGAAAAATCATCAGTGCCGATCAGCGTGATGGATTTATAGTCCTCGGATCGCAGCCTCAGTGTTCCTCTGCCCGTGATTACCGTCAAAACTGCGGCCGGTGCTTGGGTACAATCCACGGTTGCAAGTTTGCCCTTTAGGAATTTCACTGGCCTCTTATCAATCTGTGCTCCTGCGGGCGTCGAGGGCTCATGTTCGCTGGTATCTTCCTCTCGGTCATCTGCAGTTTCTTGCTCGCGGTGTTTCGGCTTGGCTGCGGGCGAGACAGGGGCTTTTGGCGACGCTGACGCCGCCTCGGATCGCGGCAGCACGCCGTATTTTCTCAGTGTGGGGAGGTCTTCCAGGTTCTTCTTTGCGGCCTGCGCAATCTGTGGATTCTGACTAGTCTTCAAGCTGTTGAGCAGCCCAGCGGCGTCATCCCACTGTTTCCCTGCCATGTAGACGCGAGCCATGTTCAGTAAGTAAGTCTGGTTGCGGGGACTGAGCTGCGTCGCAGCTTTGATCGCCTCGATAGCGGAGCGGATTCCCCCTCCCTCGAGCCGCGCCATCGCGAGCAGATTGTAGGCTTCTGCGAAATCGGGATCCCAGTCGAGCACGGCGCGCAGATCCTGAATCATATTTGCCAAACCGTGATAAGGTTCGCCAGTGGACTCGTGCTGACTATATTTCACGAGTGCCTTGTAATAATGCACCCAGGGATCGCGTTCATTGAGTTCGCCGGCCTTATCTAATTCTTCTGCGGCTTGGTCGAATTCCTTTTTCTCCGTGTCAACCCAAGCCAGTGCCCGGTGCGCGACAGCATTTTCCAGTTTCGGCTGGCTTACGATGGATTGAAGTTCTTTCATGGCTTGCTCACGGTGTTCGGGCAGACGCAGGGCCGCTTCCGCCAGCAATGCCTGTGCGTCTGCTTCGGTAACTGACTGGACGCTTGCGCCGACTTCTTCAGGGCCAACGACCGGGAACTGGTAAATCTCTCCGCCGGGACTTCTGGTTCCTGGCCGCGCGGCGGCGTCTTCAGCCTGGAACAGAGGTGCGAGAGAGCGGAAGTAATCCTTTACCGCTTGCTCGAATTGCGAGGCGCTCATTCCGTACGCCTGCTGAATGGCTTGCTCCACTGGCATCTTTTGATTCTGCACCAGGCCGAAATACGTTCCAGTCTCTGACAATTTATTTTTGTTGATCAGGTAATGCATCACCATCCAGGATTCGGCATAAAACAGGGTATGATGCGAGCCTTCCTGGTAATTGGGCGTGTCGTGACGCATGGCGAACAGATCAGGAATCGTCAGCCATACGGGATTGCTGAGCAGCGCGGTCAGCGATTTCGACGGATTGCGAACTTCAGTCTGGTTGCCGATGAGGTCTTCCTGCCAGGCAAGACTCAATTCGGGATCACTGCCCATCTGCGCCTGCTTGTCCGTAAGCCGCAAACTGGAAAAGTATTCAGCAAATCCTTCATCGAACCATCCTGGCGTGGGCGGATAGTTGTAGTTCAGCAGCAGATGAGCAAAAGAATGGGATATGGCACGCCAGCTGTCATCAGCAAACAGATCCAGCACGATGTAATTGCGATCTTCTCCCGGAAGAAAAAACGCCGGAGCCGAAATCGGCTGATTGCGAACAAAAGGCGCGAGCTGCACATATTCTTTGTCACTCTTCACCGCGATGATCTCCAGCGGCTCCGGCATTCTGACTCGCGTCTTCATCAGGAGCTGCGCGAAGACGGCGCGCATCTGCTCGAATCGCAGAATTACTTCGCGGCCTCTTTTCTCTCCGCAATCGGTTAGAACGGAAAAATGAGTAGAGTTAACCCGAATCCAGGGAGCTTCTGCAGCGTGCGCGGAAAGTGTGCAGAAAAACAGGAATGCTAGGACAGCGCTGCGGGGCATAGTCACGCCGGTAGAACAAATAAAAGTTGATGCTAACACGTAGCGCCGGCGTCTCGCCGGCTGTCCGGCGGGCGTCCTCGCCCGCCCGAAGATCGACAAAGCGAAGAGAGTTGGTCGCCCGTAACAAAATATCGATGTAGGCGCGGGCGTCGCCGCCCGTGCGTCCGCTATGGGCACGTCGATGTAGGCGCGGGCGTCCTCGCCCGTGCATCCGCGCTCGTTTCCAGCTTTGCTTTCGCCCACTTCGCCGATTCCGCCACCACACTGTCTTCATCCTCGCTGAGTCTTTCCAGCGAAGGCAAGAATCGACGATCTCCGCTGTTGCCCATCGCGATGACGGCGTTGCGCCGCAGGCCAGCATGTTTCGTCCGCCGAACCGGCGATCCTCGAAATTTCTCGCGAAATTCCTCTGCTGGCATTTCTGCCAGCCAATCCAGCGCGGGATTTACCAGGCCCTCGCGCGGCTGGAATTCCGCCGCGCTCGTACCTGGAGCCTTGCGGTTCCAGGGGCAGACATCCTGACAGATATCGCATCCGAAAACGTGGCGGCCGATTCCGTCGCGAATCTCTTCGGGAATTGCGCCCCGCTTTTCAATCGTGAGGTACGCAATGCAGAGATTAGCGTCGAGCTTATAAGGAGCCAGCAGTGCGTCCGTCGGGCAGGCGTCGATGCAGCGCGTGCAGGTTCCACAGCGATCCGGGGCGGGCAGATCCGGCTCAAGCTCCAGCGAGGTAAGAATCACACCGAGAAATAACCACGACCCGAGCTTCTGATTCAGAATGCAGGTGTTCTTTCCGATCCAGCCCACTCCGGCGTATTTTGCATAAACACGCTCGACTAGCGGACCAGTATCGACATAGCAGCGGGTCTGTAGAGCGGGTGCTTCGCGTTCACGGCACGCCTCATGCAGGCGCTGTTCGATCACTCGCAATCGCCTCATCACTGTGTCGTGGTAATCCTCGCCCCAGGCGTAACGAGAAATCCAGCCGCGCTGCGAATCATTTACCTGAGTTGAATAAGGCTGCGCTGTATTGTAGTTGAGCGCGCACACGATCACGCTGCGCGCCCACGGAACGGCATTTCGCAGAGATGCCCGCTTCAAATTCCCAGCATCGTCACGCGCTTCCATGTATTTCATCTCGCCGGCGTGACCGGCAGCGATCCATTCGGGAAAGTAATTGAGTTCGGGAGCGTCGTGGACAGGGGCAATACCGGAAAGATCAAAGCCGACTTCGCGGGCGGCATGCTTCACCAGGCTCGATAATTGGGTAAAGTCAGGCAAAAGCGTGCCTCTTGCCTCTATGTTAGCGAAATGATTGCTTCTGTGTGGAGAAAGACAGAGTAGACGGAATTGGTAAGCTCATGGTTCTCGTTGCGCGTTGTAATTTGCCGCTAGATTCCCAACTTCTTCACTTCTTCGTTGTAATACTTGCGATAGAGGATGTCCCACTCCTGGCTGCCTTCGAGAATCGTGCGCTTCTGGCTCTCGATCTTCTGGCGCGCAGACTGGTCGATTCTTTCCTCCTGATTCAGCAATTCCTCGAGAATTTTGCGCACCTCCAGGCGGATGGTGTTACGGTCTTCGACAAAGTCGACTTCGTTCATCTCGGCGAGGGCGTCGCTGACCACATGCGCGACTTTATTTACTTTGTCACGGCTGAGTCTCACTTGCCTTCCTGTTGATTAATTTTGGCTTTCCAGTGTACACGACGATTATGAAGGCGCACAAAAGCGCGTGCCAGCTCATCGACCATGGGCAGGTTCGCGACGCAACAAATTGGTGCGAATCTCGGTTCCGTAGGACAGCTTGACGACAAGCTCACGCTTCTCGATGCGAAAAGAGATCGGGTGGCCGGCTTGCCACTCAGTCGGCAGAGGTCCATCGGGCTGGATCGGCGGCACGTACTCGGCGACATAGACCTGATTTCCTGCCCAGATACGGAGGTCATAGCGAACCGTATCGTACGAGGTTACGACCGTGTTCCAGAGCCAGGAGATCGGGGTGGTCTGGACTTTTTTGTGTACGGCGAGGAGGGTGCCCTGCACGTAAGTGTCTGCGCGGACAGTGGCTGGGAGCAGAATTGCCAAGACGATGGCAGAAAGTATTCGGGGGTAAATGCGGTGCAGCATCGGCTTACATTGTTGGATGCAATGCGCCGATCTAAAGGACGGCTTTATATTTGCGAACCAGTTCGTTCTTCACCTTGCGAAACATCTCCTGGTAATTGGCGCCGCTCTTGCGCATTTCGTCAGAATAGGCTTCCAAAATAACGCGAACTTCATCGTTGATGCGGTCTTCGAGCGACAGCTCTTCGAGCATCGAGGCGTGGACCTTTTCCCTGACCGCAGGCACGTTCTTGGTCTCGATGAACTCTCCGGCAATTAGTTTTTTGGTGACTTCGCGGGCCAGATAGCCCACATATTCTTTCGAAAGCAGCATGTGTGGTTAGGATTTTTGCGTGCGATCAGTTTAACACAGTGAATTTTTGGGGGTCGTTAGTCGATAGCCAAATTCTTGGGAGTGGAATCGAGTGGGACCACAAATAGCCTCGGGAAATGCTGCAATGCCTCCTTTGCGAACTTCGCGATTCCTTCGCGAACCTTGCGGTTAAGTGCTTTTTGTTCTGGGCTTGTGACTCCACCGATCAGTGTCGCTCTTCCACTGCCGCTCAAAGCAGGCAACGACAAAGACAAACGACCAATTACGGGCTTACAATGCTGTTCAACAGGGCTAGCAATGTCTCCCATCCCGGACGATCTCTCGGCGTTGAAAGATGACATGGTCGCCTTCATAGAGGGCCATGGCATGAAGCGCTTTCACGGCTTCGTTGATCATGAAGAAGTGCAGAGCATCACATGGAAGGGAGAGAATCCCGAAAGCTGGAAAGACTTTGTGGAACTGGCCAAGGCTGCCGAATCACCCTTCGTGACCATGGATTCGTGGTCGTTGAAGCGCGAAGAGCTGGACGAGATGATCGAGCGGCTGGGCAACGCTGAATTCACCAACGATGAAGACATCGAGGATGCGCGTTGGCTGCGCACGTATATTGGCAAGACCGGCTTTGTGCAGCTTGGATTCGCGCATCAAGGCGTGGTGCTGGTTTACGAGGCTTCCACAGAGTGGTACGACCATTATCAGCGGCTGAATGAATTATCGGAAGATTTCGGCGGCATTCCGATCGATGAACCAGATCAGGATGATGAGCCGTAGAGTGCAAATAACCTTTACTTGTTATTCCGAGCGGACGCTTTTGCCGCGAGGAATCTGCTTTGCCATAACTTCCGTCACTGTTCCACTTTCACATTATTAACATGCGCTGGCTTTTCAGGAATGTCGATTCGACTCACGTAGAACTGCTGACCGACAGCTTGCGATCACGCGCTGCTTTCGGAATCAGTGATCCGCAGCTTGCCTCCACACTCGCTCGCCTTTTGGCGTCCCGTGGTGTTACTGACCCTGATGCCGCCGAACACTTTCTCACTCCAGCGCTTTCCCATCTGCACTCGCCATATCTCATGACAGGCATGAAAGCCGCTGTCGATCGCCTGGATGCTGCCATCGAACGCAAAGAACAGATTCTGATCTATGGCGACTACGACGTCGATGGCACCACCGCGATCGTGATTCTGAAAACTGCCATTGAACTGTGCGGCGGCTCGGCTGATTTTCATGTCCCACATCGCATTCGCGATGGATATGGCATGAAAGACGATGTGATTGAGCGCGCCGCCGATGCAGGTATTCGGCTCATCATCAGTGTGGATACAGGAATTCGTGCCTTTGCCGCCGCGGATACTGCGCAGCGAGTCGGGGTGGATTTGATCGTGACAGATCACCACTTGCCTGGGCATGATGGTCCGCCTCGCGCGCTCGCCGTACTGAATCCGAATCAGTCGGGATGCGAGTATCCGTGCAAGGCATTGTGCGGAGCAGGCGTGGCATTCAAGCTGGGACAAGCATTGATGCAGCGCAGGCTAACCCAAGGAGATCAATCGCGCCTGCTGACTTCGTTCCTGAAGATTGTGGCGATTGCAACGATTGCTGACGCCGTGCCGCTGACTGGCGAGAATCGTGTTTTCGCAAAGCTTGGACTCGATGGCCTCCGCGCCCCAGTTAATGCCGGGCTGAAAGCACTTCTAGAAGTGGCGCAGTTGGCAAGTGCACGTCCACTGAATTCGGGCGAAGTGGCGTTTCGCATCGCCCCTCGCTTGAATGCCGCTGGACGCATGGACGTTGCCCGCGACGTAATCGAGCTGTTCAGCGTGAAAGATGCAGCCCGAGCTCGGGAACTCGCGAATCGCCTGGATCAACTCAATTCGGAGCGCCAGGAACAGGAACGCCGCATCATGGACGCGATTGGATTACGTATCGAGCAAGAGCCCGCGCTGCGAGATGCATATTGCATGGTGATCGATGGCGCCGACTGGCATCGCGGTGTCATTGGAATTACCGCCACTCGCGTAGTGGAGCGCTACGGCCGCCCGACCCTTGTCATTTCGCGTGATGGAGACGAGGCGCATGGCTCGGGCCGTTCCATTCCGGCGTTCCATCTGCTCAATGCGCTCGAATCGTGCGCTGGGATGTTCACCCGTTACGGCGGCCACGCCCACGCGGTGGGCTTTTCGTTGCCATCATCGCAAGTCGAAAATCTTCGGGCTCAAATGGATTCCTTTGCGCGCCAGCACCTAACCCTCGAAGATTTCCAAGCAGCTCTCGCTGTAGATGCCGAATTGCCGCTCGATCAGGTGACGCCTGAGCTTTTTCAAGTCCTGCGCCGGCTGGAACCATTCGGAGTTGGCAATCCGGAGCCGGTGTTCGTCGCCCGCAGTGTTTGCCTAAAGGCGCCGCCCCGAATCATGAAAGAGCGCCACGTGAAGCTCAGGCTGGCGGCTGGGAATTCGAGCGATCTTGAGCGGTTAGCCACACCCCGCTGCCATCCGGATTCATCCACATTTCGCCGCCGGGATGAAATGGGAAAATCGAACAACTGGCGCAAATCCATCAGTTTCGACGCACTCGGCTGGAATCTCGCCGAACGCATTCAGCAAGCACAACTGTTACCCGGAGACACTCTCGATATTGCCTTTAGCCTCGATCAAAACGAGCATCCGGAACTAGGCGGTCTTGAGATTTCCCTACGAGATTTCATAGCCCCATCCAGAAACCAACAGGCTGCAGTCGAACCGGAGAAGTCCACCGCGACCGGTATCTGATTCGTCCTGGCAACCAACTTCCAACTACTCGGAATCCAGCAAACTAGCTAAACTCGCGCTTCGGCGTTGGAGGTCTATATGAGCAGGTCTGTTGTGGCATTCGGAGTTCTACTCTTCGCCATGTTTGCAATCGCAGCAACCAAACCAACCAATCTTGGCAAATCCCAATCACCATCAACTGAGGCCAGCGGTGCCGGCGTGCTTCCGGTAAAGCGAGTGGTTCTCTACAAGAATGGCGTTGGATATTTCGAGCACACCGCCCGTGTGCATGGCACGCAAGACCTGAGCATCGATTTCACTTCTTCTCAACTCAACGACGTCCTCAAGTCTCTGACGGCGGTCGATCTTGGAGACGGGCGCATTTCGTCAGTTCGATATAACTCGATCGCTCCACTCGACGAGCGACTGAAATCGCTGCGCCTGCCCTTTGGCGAGCAGGTAACGCGAGCGGGATTCCTGCAAGCCATGCGTGGGGCGCGCGTCGAAGTTCACAACGGCGCGAGTTCTGCTGTAGGACGTTTGCTGAGCGTAGAGTCCAGCCGCCGCCAGGATGCCAAAGGCAACTTCATGGATGTGACTGAATTCTCTGTGATGACCGATAACGGTGAGATGAAGAATTTCGAGCTCAGCCCAGCCACTTCGGTACGGATCGCCGACCGCGACTTGAATGACGAGGTCGGTCGCTATCTAGGCCTGATCGGCTCGTCACGGGCACGTGACGTGCGCCGCATGATGATGACGGCCAAGGGAAGTGGCGACCGGGAGGTATTCGTCAGCTATATCAGCGAAGTGCCGATATGGAAGAGTACCTATCGGATTATTTTTCCTGAGAAAGCTGGCGAGAAGCCGCTATTGCAAGGATGGGCTATCGTGGACAACACGATTGGCGAAGACTGGAAGGACGTGCAGCTTTCGCTGATTGCGGGTGCGCCACAGTCGTTTGTTCAGAATATCTCGCAGCCGTTCTACACCCGCAGGCCAGTGGTCGCGATTCCGGAATCGGTGATGCTGACTCCGCAGTCGCATCAAGCAACCTTGGAGCGGTACGACAAGCTCCAGAACGCCGAGGGGCAAGGCGCGGGCGTTGCTGCGGGGAGCGGCGGGGGAACAGTTGGAGGCATATTTCGCGCCGGACCTGTCCTTACCACCCTGCAAGGAACTGTGAAAGATCCATCAGGAGCGGTAATTCCAGGCGCCCAGGTGGCGGTACGAAATGAAGAGACTGGCGCATCTCAGATGACTACAACTGATTCTGGTGGGCATTACAGCTTCAGCAATGTTCAGGCCGGCAACTCGGCGCTTTTTGTAAATTCCCAGGGTTTCAAGCGTTACGAGTTGAGTAATTTCTATCTAGGTGTTGGCAGAACCAATGAAATTGATGCAATGCTGGAAGTCGGTTCGGCAACCGAAACGGTTGAAGTTCAGGGCAACGCGCCATCCGTCATTACTCAGTCTTCGCTTGTAGGTCTGGCCGGTAAACAGTCAGCTGAGGCGGAAGGAAAATCGGCTGGCGACTTTTTCGAATACAACCTCAAACAGAAAATCTCGGTTGCGCGAAACCAGTCGGCTCTGGTGCCGATTCTCCAGAATCATATCGATGCCGAAAAAGTCACGCTGTGGAATGAAGACTCGCCCCCGCTGCGGGCCATCTGGATCAAGAATACGAGCGGGCAGGTGCTTGATGCGGGAACGTTCAATGTGCTCGAAGCCGACGCTTTCGCCGGCGAAGGCGTTTTAGAGAACATTCATCCTGATGAACGGCGGCTGCTTTCGTATGCCGCGGATAGCGCAGTCCATGTCAAATACGAAGCCGAGTCCAACGAAGAAAACCAATACACGCGAATAAAAATAGCCAAAGGGGTCATGGTGCTCACGCAGGAACAGCGGGCGAAGAAGAAGTACATCATCCGCAACGCGGATACCGAGGCCCGGCAAGTCATCGTCGAGTATCCCGCGCAGGAAGGATGGGAGCTAACGAAAGGCACACCAAAACCGGAGGAATCCTCAGCTTCTTTTTATCGTTTCCGTGTTGCTGTCGAGCCAGGCAAGTCGTCCGAATTGAGTGTTGAATCTTTCCATCCTGAGCAAACTACTTACGAATTGACCAACCTCGATTCTGACGAAGTCGAACTGTTGGTCAAGCAGAAGCGAGTCACACCAGTCATGCAGCAAGCCTTCAACCGCATTCTGGCGCAGAAGAACAGAATCGGAAGCATTGATCTGCAAATCAATCAGCGCAAGGCGGAAGGCGATCAGATCACAGCCGACCAGAATCGTATCCGCGAGAACATGAAGGCTCTGAAAGGCAGTTCAGAGGAGCGTTCGCTGTTACAGCGCTACACAAAGCAGCTCGATTCGCAAGAAGACCGAATTGCAACTCTGCGCGGTGAGATGGACGGCTTAAGCAAGCAGCGCGATACGGCGCAGGCAGAACTGGGGTTGATGATCATGGATGTGAATTTCGAGGAAAGCTTCTGAGATTCGTCGTAATGTCGATTCGGCACGGGGTGTTCGCCTTGTTCGCGGTGGTTGATCGCAAAGAGCGCGACGGAATCGCAAGGGCACGCAAAGAAATATCATCTACCGGGACGTACGCGGTATCACTACGAATGCCGACCCACGCCGGTCGCTTGCATTACACTGATTTCAGATGCCTGTGGAAATTTCCCACCTTCGCCGCTGGTTTGCGCTGGGCGCAATCGGCATGGTGTTGCTGGTCGCGGGGATGTACCTGTACGCGCGTCATAGAGTTAGAAATGCGCTGAAAGACGTGCCGCAGAAGATTGGGATTGACGTACAGCAGAGCGCACAGGGGTTCACTATTTCCCGGTCAGAACAAGGGCGCACACTGTTCAAGATTCAGGCGAGCAAGGCGATTCAATTCAAGCAGGGTGGGCGGGCGGAACTACACGATGTGGAAATTACGCTTTATGGCCGGGATTCCAGCCGTTTTGACCAGATCTACGGCTCTGATTTTATTTATGACCCGGCATCGGGAGACGTTACTGCTCAGGGTGAGGTGCAGATCGATCTTGAGGCCAATCCGCAGGG
Organism: Acidobacteriota bacterium; assembly: GCA_003225455.1. Lineage (GTDB taxonomy): Bacteria > Acidobacteriota > Terriglobia > Terriglobales > Acidobacteriaceae > QIAB01. Next base: position 4,096 of record QIAB01000047.1, on the reverse strand, counting down.
GCTCACGAAACCAGATCAAGCGGCTCCTAAAGAATTGAAAGATCCAATTCACCTCAATACGACAGGGTTGAC
>QIAB01000047.1:0-3868 GCA_003225455.1 Acidobacteriota bacterium | reverse complement strand
GAGCGACCGCGGCCCACGCCGCGATCAAAAAAAATCCGCACATCGTCGTGCTCGATCACCCTCACGTGGAAAACGGGCCCGAGCGAGCCCAGGCGCAGAACGCGACTTTATTTCTGCGACCCGATAACAGCGTTGACCGGGTACTGGCGACAGGCGAGGTGCAAGTTGAAGCGTCCGGCACACAGAGCACCCAAGTGCAAGCGGCACAGCTGGAATTACTCATGATGCCGCACCAGGGCAGTTTGAAAGCCGCGATCTTCTCTGGAGACGTTCAGATGGAAAGCTCAGGCGCGCAACAGGCTGAAGGCAGCGCAGGCCGTTTGCTTCTGACTTTCTCGGGAAAGAACGTGCTGACCACCGCCCACACTGAACAAAATGTAAAGTTGGTGGCTCATCAGAAGCCGGCATCCGGCTCCACGTCTGCACAGGATGTCGAGCTCACGGCGCCCGTAGTCGATTTTGCCGTTGCAGATGGAGACAAACTGGAGCACGCAGAGACTTCAGGGGCGGCTCAAATCGCAATCCGGCCGGGTGCACCTAATGCAGGGCAGCAGACTTTGGTTACCGCGGGTAAGCTCGTTGCAAAATTCGACAATCAAGGCCAACTCGCTTCCGTTCACGGCGCGCCGGATGCCCGCATCGTGACTACAAACCCGGGTCAGCCCGATCGAGTGAGTACCAGTGACACGCTGGAAGCCAACTTCCACTCTGGTAGCGGGATTGAAGCAATTGTGCAGCAAGGGAGCGTTGCATATGTCGCGCCCGCAGATCAGGTTCTCGTGCTCACGGGCTCGCCCCGCGTGGTAGATGGCAGCATGACAACCACCGCCCGCAGCATGCGCCTGAACCGCGCGACCGGCGACGCTCTTGCCGACGGCGATGTTAAAAGTACGTACAGCGATCTGAAGCCGCAGCCGGGCGGCGCGCTGCTTGCCTCCTCTAGTCCGATTCACGTCACGGCTCGTGCAATGCTGGCCCATCGAAGCCCAGCCGTCGCTGATTACACCGGCAACGCGCGATTCTGGCAGGATGCAAATATTGTCGAAGCGCCCTCAATCACGTTCGATCGCGATCAAAGGTCCGTCGTCGCTCAAGCATCGGCTTCGCAGATGGTTTCTACCGCCTTGATGCAGGCCGACAAGAGCGGGAAAGTTACTCCGGTCACGATCACGTCGACTCGGCTCTCCTACACCGACAACGAGCGCAAAGCGCATTTCGAGGGGGCTGTGCAGGCAAAGGGAGCGGACGTGACCATTACCGCCAATCAGATGGACGTCTATTTACAGAGCCGGGGGCAACCTGCTGCGACTGAACCAACTGCTTCAGCCAGCCGAGTGGATCACATCGTTGCTTTGGGACGCGTGTTGGTTTCGCAACCCGGACGCAGCGCCCACGGAAACCAACTTGTCTATACCGCCGACGAGGACAAATTCGTCCTGACTGGCGGTCCGCCTAGCATTTTTGATGCCGAACACGGCAAAATTGCCGGCGTTTCGTTGACTTTCTTTAGGCACGATGATAGGGTGCTGGTTGAAGGCAGCGATAAATCCCCTACCGTTACCCAAACGCGAGTGGCACGATAAATGCGCACGCTGGCCACCGACGATATCGGCAAATCTTACCGTGGCCGCCGGGTTGTAAACGGGGTGAGCTTACGCGTGCAGCAGGGCGAAGTGGTTGGTTTGCTTGGACCTAACGGAGCTGGCAAAACCACTACTTTTTACTCGATTGTGGGTCTAATCCCCCCCGATACAGGCCGTGTGTTGATCGACGAAGAAGATATAACCGACGTGCCGATGTACTTGCGGGCACGGCAGTATGGAATCAGCTACCTTCCCCAAGAAGCCTCGGTGTTTCGCAAACTCACCGTCGAGGAGAACATTCTTGCTGTGCTTGAAGCACAGCCGATCTCATGGCACGAGCGCCGGGAGAAGATGGAGAAGCTGATCGACCAGTTGGGATTGGAGCATATCCGGCTGAATCGGGGATACGCTTTGTCGGGTGGGGAACGGCGGCGTGTGGAAATCGCGCGCGCATTGTGCATAAACCCGGCATTTATTTTGTTGGACGAACCGTTCTCCGGGATTGATCCGATCGCTGTGCTGGATTTGCAGAAGATTATCTTCGATTTAAAGGCGAGTGGAATCGGCGTACTGATCACCGACCACAATGTGCGCGAGACGCTCTCGGTCACGGATCGTGCCTACATTATTAATGAAGGACGTATTTTCCGCCAGGGAACGCCTGAGCAGTTAGGCAGCGATCCCGAAGTGCGGCGTGTATATCTGGGTGAAAGCTTCTCGCTGGTGTGAAAATGAACCACCGAGGACACAAAGGATTTCCTTCGTGAAACTTGGTGTCCTTCGTGGTTAAGGTTTTCGAACTATGGTGTTGTTGCAACCCAAGCTGCATCTGAAAGTTTCGCAGAGGCAAATCCTCACGCCGGGCCTCGTGCAGATGGTCAGCGTGCTTGCGCTCAACAAGCTTGAGCTCAAGGACATGATCAACGCCGAGATGGTCGAGAACCCTGTGCTTGAGGAACTGGAAGATTCCGTTCCGCTGCTCGATGACGTCAATCGCCGCGAGGAAGAACGACCTGCCGCGGCGGAAGAAAACCCAATTACAGCAGTCGAGAAGAAAGATCCCTTCGAAGAGATCGATTTCGGTTCGTTCTTCCAGGACTATCTGGATCCCGGATATCGCAGTTCTCGCGAAATGGAAGAGATCGAGCGGCCCTCCTTCGAAAACTTTCTTTCCAAACCAAGCACTCTGGTTGATCACTTGATGTGGCAGTTGGGATCGCTGCCGGTGCGTCCTGAAGTGCGCGAAGCCGCGGAACTGATCATTGGAAATTTGAGCGAAGACGGATATTTGATTGCAAGCGACGAAGAGCTCTTGGGAATCTCGCCGCCAGCGCCTCCGGAAGTGGATGCCACGGCGGTCGAGAGCGTGGTGAAAGAGGCAGCAGCACTGGGCATTGGAGCTGATGCGGAACCTACGCGAGATGATGCATCCTCAGAATGGGAGCAGGGTGATCTCACAGTCGAAACGACCGGCGTTACAGCAACGGCGGTTGCACCCGCCCCGGAAACGCCGACAACTGAAGCACCTCCGGTCAAATCTGAGCTTAGTGCAGTGTCGGTGACACCCAGCAATCCGGTATTTACACCTAATTTCAACACCGCGGACTTGCACGAAGCCCTCGAAGTGGTGCGTCAACTGGACCCACCTGGGGTTGGCTGCCGCGATCTACGCGAGTGCCTGCTCTATCAATTGCGCCATCACCAGCAGCAACTCGGATTGCACAAGAACGGCAACGGTGAGGCCACGGAGCAACTACTTGCGGATGCGATTGCGATTGTCGACCAGCACCTTCGTGCACTCCAGCTAAAGCAGCATAAGGAGATTGCGAAAGCTCTCAGCAAGCCTATCGAAGCCGTGCAGCAAGCCCTGGAATATATCCGCACGCTCGATCCACGTCCGGGATTGCGGTACAACAAAGCCCAGCCTCGGCTAATCGAGCCTGACGTTGCGTTCGTGAAGCATACCGACGAGTGGCTGGTCGTCATGAACGAAGAAGACGTTCCACAGCTACGGCTGAACCCAGCATACCGCCGCCTGCTCACGCGGGATGGCAATGATAAAGACACGCGCAATTACGTCAAAGAGCGCTACAAATCAGCTATTCAGCTCATTAAAAATATCGAGCAACGCAAGCAGACGATCGTCAAAGTTTGCCATTCCATCCTTGCCCGGCAACAAGAGTTCCTCGAAAAAGGCATAGACGAACTGAAACCGATGATGATCAAGGAAGTCGCCGAGGAGATTGGCGTGCACCCTTCCACGGTGAGCCGTGCGGTGGCAAACA
>QIAB01000093.1:579-3915 GCA_003225455.1 Acidobacteriota bacterium | reverse complement strand
GGCGTTTCCACCATTAGATGGTAATGATTGCTCATCAGCACCCAGGCGTGAATGCGCCAGCCCGTCATGCCACACGCCTCACCAAGCGTCCTTAGGAACAACTTTCGGTCGTGATCGCTGCGGAAGATCTGCTCTCGGCGATTCCCCCGCGCCATGGCGTGGTAAAAGGCACCGAGATGCTCAATGCGAATGTTGCGTGGCACACAGTGCGCTTAATACGACCGCCAGTCTGTCAAGAATTGATGCCTGACCCCTACTCTTCTGACCCTTATTCTTTCTTCCCTCCCCCATTCTCCTTCCCTGACCCCTTTTTTTTCTTTTTCTTTTTTCTCGAGCCTTTTCACTGTCTCTTAATCAAGGATTCGGCACAGTTCCGTCCTCGGCGTAAAACCATATGCCGTCACCGAGCTCCTTCGTTCCGCTTCCGCGTAGTCCCTCTCGAAAGACCACGATGCCGAAACTGAGGAATGCTCCGCCACACTCAAATTCAATTCGATCGTTGAACACTCGAATAACCGATGGATCCAGTGCTCGTAGATCGGGTGGAACGTTAGGGTCAGTTGCGCGGAAATAATCAAATCCATCAGATTCGTGCGGGAAGCTCCACCTATGCGCGTTGGCGAAATTCCGCAATTCGGAGGCGAAAACCTTGTGGTTAATTCGGTATAAAAGCTGGCGTTCCTTATCATCCATCTGCCGATGCATGGTATAGGCAAAATAGAGCGGCGGTACTATTACTCGACCTGCGAGTCCCAAGGCGGCTGCAGCGATTACGCTGATTAGAAGGATCGTCCAGCGGCGCTTGGACATGGTCATCCTCAGTCCTTGATTAATGCTGAATTTTCAGCATAAGCTTCGCCCAGCGGCCTGGGCGCTATCCGTGCTACAAATGGCCACCATTGGCATAGTAGGTATAACCGAGCTCGGCCCACATCAACTCACTACCTCGAATCCCCGACCATGACAGACGATTCCATTGCAATGTGGCGCCATACCAGAGATACTGGGAATCCTTCCAACCAAAAATATACGACGTCATCCGGGCTTCTGACATTCCGGACGCGGCGAATCCCATACCGACGCCCAAATAATTAATCTCGTGACCCGAGAAGACGCCGTTCATTTCTGACAAATATCCGTCATAGGAGTAGTAACTGGGCCCGTAAAATTCCGGTACGTTCAGTGTCCACATGTACTTCGCCCAACTTAGATACCCTCTACTTTGCAGATTTGCCGCGGAAACCGTGGCGTGCTCGTTCGCGAGAACCCGGGACAAGAACGAGTCACTGAAATGTATCGGATTCGCAGCACTGCCAAATGGTGCGAGTTGTTGCCAATCGGAAAAAACACCGGCGGCCGGCGCTGAAGGCGTCGCCGGGTTTTGCGGCGGTGGTTGCTGCAGCGTGTTGGAATTGTCGTTTCGCGGCGGCGGATGGTATTCTAGGCTCATCCGAGTGTAGTCTTTGACGAGCCGACCGTGGCCACCAGGGTCGCCACCGCCAGGGCCGCCGCCGGTTGGGCTGCCGAGAGGCCCAAACCCAGGCATCGGATTAAAACTGGGATGATCAGCCGGATTATCGAAACTACCATTTACGACCACGCCCTCTGGCCCACCACCCCTTTCCTCTGCTGTCGGATACTGCAGCCCAAACGGATCCCATCTAGTCACCGGATTATTCCCACAATAGCGATAGAGATTGCTTCCTCCCCGGAAGCCAATAGGGTCCGCCTGGAGGAAGCGGCCGATGTCGGGGGAGTAAAAGCGGTTGCGCAGATCATACAGGCCAATGTCGCTATACCATTGCTGGCCGGTGAAGAGATGGCGCACGCCAAACGCACTGGCTGATAGCTGATTGTTGTTAGCATCGTAAAAAGTCGGTGTGCCTTGAAGATCGTAGCGATACCACTCCAGCAAATGCCCGGCGTCATCGGCGATGTGCGAGGTGCTGCCGCTGCCGTCCTGGTAGTAGTAATCGAATCGCACGTTGGGGATTGCATCTAAAATCAAGCCGCTCGCGCCATACACATAACCTGTAGTCATGGCGCCGTTATTAGCGCTTTGGTATTCCTCGATTAAATTCCAACCGTCCCAGACATTGAAAGTAGGCGTCCCGCCGTTCACTGTCCGGCTCACCTCCCGGTTCAATCCGTCGTATTTGAACGTCATCGTTGCGCTTCCTTTTGTAGCGCTCGTTAACCGGTTCTGCGCGTCATACTGGTAGCCGGATGCGTCGAAGCCCTGGGTCAGGTTCCCCTTGATGTCATAATTCGCATTGATGTTGTTGCGCTTGTTGTACTGGTTCAGGCTATTATTATTGATGTAATAAGTGTCGGTCGGCCCGTAGGGATGAAATGATGTGCGGTTCCCGTTTGCGTCGTAAACGATCGTCGGGGCGCCAGGATCGGCGGTAGTCGGATTGGCGATGTTGAGTTTCGCGGCTGTCACCTGATCAGCCAGGTCATATCCGAAAACGTCGCCATTGGCAAGATCGCGCTGTGCCCATTTGCGGTTGTTGGAATTATCATGATAGCCATAAGTGAGCCTACGGGTGTTACCATTCAGGGCGTGGGTAACCCAGGTCACACGATCCAGCGCATCGTACGCATAATCGGAGTGGGTCCCGTTGGTGGGCAGCGTACGCGTAGTGAGATTGCCGTTTAAGTCATAAACGTATGTGGCCCAACCGGTCACCTCCTTGAGCTTGTTGCGCCCGGTGTAGGTGTAACCGAATGCATAGCTTTCCGGGGCCGGATACGTAACGTTCGCCCGGTTGCCGTCGGCGTCGTAGCTGTAAGAGACTGTTTTAGAGCGCCCGCCGGTAATCGATTCTGTCTCGGATCGAAAGAGATTATCGTAGTAATAAGCTCTGGTAATGTTGGCGTTGGCATTATTAATGGTGGTCATGCGGGAAGCAGCGTCGTAGGTGAAATCGACCCTCGGAGTGACGCCGTCGTCCCACCCAGCCCGTGTCATTCGATTCAACGCATCGTAAGTGAACGTTTGATAATTGCCTGCGCGATTTTTGAACGTCTCTAGCCGGCCAGCATCATCGTAGGTGAACCCTTCGGAACGTGAGACTCCGCCGGAATCCAGCGGATAAGCCACCCACTGTTTGCGTCCCATTAAATCGTAAATGTATGTGTATTTCTCGGTGCTGTTGGTGGCCACCAGGCGCGGGTCCTGCATCGTGTGAAGCAGGCCGACCGGCCCCTCGCTGGGCCTGTAATAGGTGAATTTGGTTATGGCGGTTGGATCCGGTGTCTGGGTTACATTTTGCTGCAGGACCCGGTTCATTTCGTCGAAGCTGAAATTAGTAATGACTTGACCGTTTGGGC
>QIAB01000093.1:0-339 GCA_003225455.1 Acidobacteriota bacterium | reverse complement strand
AGCTTGCCTGAGTGTTGGTATCTACGTAGTTATCCCTGCGTCCCGGGTCGCTATAGTAATAATTCGTGGTGTGTGGACTACCATCGCCAAAACCGCGCACGGGCGGGGTCACGCTGGTGAGCCGCCGGTAATCATCGTAGGCGTAACTGGTGATGTGCCCGAGTTGATCCATTTTGCTTACCAACGTACCATCGCCGTTAAGGTTGTAGCCGTTGACGATCGTGTGCCGCTGACCATCCACCGGATCCGTCGCCAGCGTCGTCACCAGCACTTGGCCGCGATCGTTGTAGGTCCAGTTGGTCGGATTCCGAAGGGCATCAAATACGCCGTTTACCCACC
>QIAB01000092.1 GCA_003225455.1 Acidobacteriota bacterium | reverse complement strand
CTAATTCCGCAACTAACATCGAAACTTTCTCCAATGGCATCCGAACCAGCACGAGTCAGACATGGACGACCAACAGTGGCGGCACCTTGGTTCTCAATGGCACGGTGGATATAAACCAGAACCTCGCGACTACGCGAACTCTAACTGTTAATGGCGCGGGCAACACGACGTTCAACGGCACCATTCAGAATTCCTTCGTCGGCAGCACGGGCAACCTGACCCACATCGGAAGTGGAACGCTCACGCTTGCGGGGAATAACACTTACACTGGAACAACAACGCTCAGTGGCGGGACGACGTTGATAAACGGCAATCAGTCATCAGCGATAGGCGCCGTCTCGGTTAACAATACTGGCACGGTGCTCGGAGGAACGGGCACGATCGGCGGCGCGGTAACGATTAATTCCGGTGCGAACATTAGCGGCGCGACCAACGGAACGGTTGGCACACTAACATTGAGCAGCACGCTAACGCTTTCGGGCGCGAGCGGAAATCTGGCCGCCTACCTGGTCGATATTAGTGGATCGACAAGTGACAAGCTCGCGATCAGCAGCTCGCTTAATCTCAGCAGTTCATTCGACAAAATCGCGTTCACGGGTCCGGCCGACGGCGCGACCACCTACGTCCTGGCTACATACAGCTCGCTCAGCGGAACATTCGACACGGTGACGGGTTTGCCCAACGGCTACCAACTGATTTATGGCGCGACTGAGCTCGATCTTGTTCCTGTTCCGGAGGCCGAGACATGGCTGAGCGGCGCGCTGGCGTTTGCGGGAATCGGTTTTTCGCAAAGACGGCGCTTCTTTCGAAAGCTGAATGAAGCGAACGGAATGCGCGACATAGAAGGTAAAGCTACGAGGGCAGTAGCAAGTGAGCGTGGGCGGTGAGCGAGTTTCAAACGCTGAGGACAGAAGTCAGAGGGCAGAAGTCAGCCTTTGGATCGGATGCTTGTTTGGCTGATTATCTTTTCGCGGTCAGCTTCGTTGTGTGAAGGTTCGTGATGCAATAAAACTGATCGAGGCCGATGGATGGTATTTGGATCGCACACGCGGCAGTCATCGACAGTACAAGCATCGATCGAAGCATGGGCTAGTCACGATTGCGGGAAAGCCGGGTGACGAGCTTGCGCCCGGCACGCAAAACAGTATGCTAAAGCAGGGCGGACTAAAATGAGCCGTTATTTGATCGTGATCGAGGCGACTTCCACGGGCTACTCAGCCTATTCGCCTGATCTGCCTGGGTGCGTGGCGACCGGAAGCACTCGCGCGGAAGTTGAGCGCGAGATGCAGGATGCGATTGAGTTTCATATTGAGGGGCTGCTTAGCGCTGGAGAGAAAATCCCGCAGGCGCGCTCTGAAGCGGCCTATTGCGAGATCGGGGCCTAAACTGTTACTTCCGTCCCCGAGGCCGAGACTTGGTTGAGCGGCGCGCTGGGTCTGGCGGGAATTGGTTGGACGCAAAGGCGGCGGCTTTTCCGGAAAGGGAAACGGTTAATTGTTAAGGGTTAATAGGTATCTGTAGCCACATCCCTGTGGGGTGTCCCTTCCGACGGAAACAGAACTTAAACAGAAGATAACGAAGGGGACAAAGTTCTTTTCGTCCAGTCTAAACTAAACCAAACCTTCGCTTCCTTCGTTCCCTTCTGTAAATTAAATTCGAGAATCTGAAATTTCAGAGTTTCAGTTTTTCTCTCCGAGCCGTGGACTCGTAGGAGCCAGAGGCAGCGTTCTCTTCCCCAAGGTCAGAGATTCGCCACGACGAATCCGTCCTTTGGCGGATCAGAGGACAGAAGTCAGAGGACAGAGATCAGTTAACGGTAACAGTAACAGATAACTGCTAACGGCTGGGTTTTCCTGGCTTCCTGATTCCTTCCAATCCGGATAGCTGGCTTTGGCAGGCAAAAAAATGCCTGCCCTACAATTTTCCGCGTGATCCGCGGATGCGTTTGTGTCGGCAAAGATGGAATGCGATCACAGCTGCGGCGAACGCGGCGCCAGCGAAGGTCGAAGGTTCGGGCACTACGGTGGGCGTGATTTCGTAGTAACCGCCGCCCAATGAAAACTCTGAGGCGCCCGGCGCGTAACCGCTAAACCAGAAGTCGCTCAGGTTGCTCGATTGATCGGAATTGAAAACCAAACGATCGGTGCTCGCGCTGCCAATGGTGTTCGCGATGCCGGTCCAATTGTCGATCAGGAGCGTGTTCGCACCGGGACTGAAACTGGCGAAGGTGAGTGTTCCGACGGTACCAGTCCCGAAGTCGAGATGCGATCCAGTCGCGGTCAGCGTGAGGACTCCCACGCCCGCGGTGCCGGTGCTGCCCTCGCTGAAGTTTCCTTTCGCGAACGTGCCACCGGCCAAAGTCATGGTTGCGCTGTTGTTAATTTGATTGCTCGCGCCTAACAACAGTGTGCCACCGGAGTTGACGGTGACGGAGCTTGTCGATCCAAGCGCGCCGGAGCCGCTGGCGGCCAGGATTAACGTGCCGCCGTTAATCGTCGTGCTGCCGGTGAACGTGTTCGCGCCAGACAGGGTCCAAGTGCCGCTGCCCGATTTTGTCAGTGTGCCAGAGCCAGTGCCAATAATGCTTGAGATACTACCGTTGCCTGAACCCGTTAGAGTGAGGTTATCTCCTGCGCCTGTGATCGTCCCGGTGTGGGCAATATTAAGCGTTCCGCTGTCGGAAGAAATTGTCGAAGCAGCGCCCAGAGTAACCAGACCGCCATAGTTCTGCGTTGATCGCACTGGTCGCGCCGGTACCGGTGTTGGTCAGCGTGAGTTTGATGCTGGCGCTCGAACTGGTGAGATCGTATCCGGAAGATGCTGTCGTCGAGAAGTTCAACCCCTGGATGGTGATGGACGCACTCAGGTTCGGATTTGTTACTTCCGCTGTGTTGAAAACAGCGGCATCGGCGGCTCCGGGCGCGGTCCCGCCCCAGCTAGCGGCGGAATTGAAATCTGTGCCCGTGCCGCTGTAGGTAAGCCCGCTCGCCGTCGCGGTGCCGCCGTTCGTAATCGCGCCTGTAATGTTGACGTTGCCACTACCGTTAATGATATCAATGCGGCTTGTCGCGTTGCTGCTCAAGGCGTAGCCCCCGAGAACAAGTGTGTTGCCAGCGCCGTCCACCGTCGTGGTTTGGATCGCACTCGATGTGTTCGTCATCGTGCCACCAAATGTCAGCGTGCTGCCTGAGCCGCTGAGCGTGATGGTACGATTGCCGGCGTTGCTGATCGC
>QIAB01000166.1:4431-4862 GCA_003225455.1 Acidobacteriota bacterium | reverse complement strand
GGGGAAACGGGATATCTACGATTCCGCCTGTGTGGATGTGTCCGATTTCCGCTGCTCGAAAACGGAACTCTCGCCCTCCGAAACGGTGCGGATGATCTGACACTTCCGGCCGCGACGATAATTCGTGCTCAAGCCTTTCAAGATTTCTCATTTCGAACTCCGCTAATATTTTTCGATGCTCAACGATGACCGCTCGATTCACCGACTGGCTTTCGAGGTTGTGAATTGACGTCGCTGCAGTTGAAGGCCTTTGCGTGAGATTTCGAAATCGTCTTTAGGATTGTGCCCCAGAACGGGCACTCCGCGCGCGCTTCGATCGCAGCGTCGTTGCCCGTTTTTCGATCCGTGCTGCATCTAGCCCGGCGGCAAGTTCGTCAAAAGCGTTCGTCGGTCCCTTCCACCTCAGTTCCTCTACATCTTTGAACAGGTCT
>QIAB01000166.1:1017-4379 GCA_003225455.1 Acidobacteriota bacterium | reverse complement strand
CGGCAAAGAGTGTCCGCCAGTGCACTCGCGTTTGTGGCATTCACCCGCCATTCACGGCAGTCCTTCGGAATAGATTCAAGATGCAGAAACTTGGCCAGCACCGCTGCCGACGATTTTGCGCCCCATCCATCCAGTCCGGGATAGCCATCCGCCGTATCGCCCACCAGCGCGAGGTAGTCAGGAATGGATTCCGGCAACACGCCGAATTTCTGCACGATGGCAGTCTCGTCCAGAGTGGTGCGGGTTCGGCGATTCAATTGCACGATTCGCGAGCCTGACACGCATTGGGCAAGATCCTTGTCCGGGGTGCAGATGATCACCCGATCAACATGCTTATCTCCAGCCGCTGAAGCCGCCGCGGCCGCGAGCGCGTCGTCGGCTTCGAACTCTACCATGGGCCACACGACAACGCCGGCCGCACAGAGGACCTCTTCGAGCAATGGGAACTGCGCTAGCAGATCAGCCGCGATGCCTTCGCTGGTCTTGTAGCCTGGCCACAATTGGTTGCGGAACGATTCGATGACGTGATCGGTCGCGACCGCGAGGTGCGTGACGCCCCTTTTGATCATGCCCAGCACCGAGGCGAGGACACCGCGAACAGCAGCAACTTCCCGCCCGTTTTCATTGCGGGCCGATGGCAGCGCGTAATAATGCCGGAACAATTCGTAGGTGCCGTCTACCAGATGAACTTCCAAATCAGAGCAAACTCCTACCCAGTCATACCAGCCCAAGGATACCAGGGTAATCTGATCAACTTCCGCAATCGATTCGAGAATTCGGGGCGGCTCCGAGCCTATCACGCACCTCGATTGTACGCGGCCAGTCGATTCTCCAACGTCCATCGGCAACCGGCACCCAGAAGAGTCGCTTTGGAGCCGTGTCCCTTGCGTGGTGATACAACGCGGCGGAAAAAGCCCTGCACGATGAATGCTCGGAACGACGCCTTTGAAAATTTCTATATCTTTCCGAAAGTGAACAGGCTGAGACATCGCACTTTCAGAGCAAGTGATGGCTGGCTCAGGACAGGCAGAAAGCTGAAAGACTTGTTTGAGCGAACTTCCCCGATCAAGCCAGTGCCGTTGCGAACGCCTCGCATACCATATCTGTAAAGATTTTTGAGCCGTTCCATTTTCGGGAGACAGAACAAAATCACGTTAGCACGCCAGGTCGCGGAGCATCCGCCGTGCGTCAGACATTCTCTTGAAGCTGCGCGGACGCTCTCCCGGCAGGTGAGTCCAACGCCTCTTGATAGCCCAAAAGAAGCGGAGCTTCACTTGTTGCACACATGGCTTGCACATCGCATTCGAGCCGTAGCGCACACCTTTTTTGCCACACTTGAGGCAGCCATAATCCTCGAAGTAGAACCGCATCTTGTGACGATGATCGGTTGGGAGCAAGACTCGGATTTCATTGGCAGTTTTTAAGGAAAGAAACCAGGGCTGAAGAAAAATGTCATCGAGGAGTAGCTTTTCATCGGCCATTTACGTGCCTCGCGGGTGAAACCGTTTGAATGTGGATTGGACAGCATTATTGCTAATGCGGGTATATACCTGCGTGGAACTCAAGTAAGAATGCCCAAGTAATTCTTGAATGGCGCGGATATCTGCTCCGCGTTCCAGCAAATGAGTGGCAAAGCTATGACGCAACATGTGGGGAGCTACCATTCCGAGTCCAGCACGCCTGCCGATCTCCTGCACGATTCGTGCCAGGGTGCTGCGCGTCAGCGCCCGATCAGGTTTGATGCGGACCAAATCAATCTGCTTCAAGAAACGCCGGAATTTGGTCTGTGCTGTCTCATACGAAGTGTTCTGAGGATTGCCAAGCCATTTGCTGTGATGGAATCCGTTGGCACGGTGATCGCGCCAATGTCCAATCCAGGCTTTTTTTGTAGTACGAGATATGTCCTTTCTGCTGCGGAATGATGTCTTGGAACAAATACCCGCTTCGCCGTCCGCCTAGATATTTGCGGAGGGCGTGCGAGGCTGCCAAACTGAAGTAAACGACCCGTTCCTTGCGCTTTGCTTTGACAGGTATTCTGCGGGCCTTAAAGTCAATGTGCTCGACTCGGATTGCGGCCATTTCGCTAACGCGGCATCCTGTCGCATAGAACATTTCAATCAGTGCTTTGTCTCGCGGATGCGTGGCGGCCCGCAGCAGCTTCTTGACTTGCGCTTGGGTCAGCGTTCGCGGCAGTTTTTTGATGCGGCCACGTGAACGCAGAAATCGCGGAGCAACGCTGTCCACGATCCCGCCCATGTAGAGAAAATCAAAAAAGCATCGCAATGCGCCGAGTTGATGGCTGACATGCACATCGGACCAGTGCAGCGGCAGGTTGTTTGTAATGAAATCTCCGATATCCATTGGGGTTACTTCGCGCATGGGCTTGTTCCCGATGTAGCGGCACAGGCGGTCAACCACGCGGGAGTAAGCACTTTGAGTGCTCTGTGCATACTGCTGCGCGTTCAGCCACTTGCGAAAGCGCAGCGCGAGTTCGCGATTAAGAACGGCTGGTTTCAATTTGGTGGATGGTTATACCACAAGCTCATTACCGACTCACAATTTTTCCAGCGAGATTTTTTAAAAGTTGAACAATTGCCGTTATTCATGACCCGATCAGAGCGACTGTGGTAATTCCGCCAGAGCCGATATCTCGGCATCACTGCCGAACGGTCGGCACAACTCTTGCTGCAAGATTTCCTTAGCAAACGATAAGTCCTTCTACACCACCCCGAATTGAATTGGAGTTCTGATGGAGACAAATATGCACTCCTGGCCAAAAGGGGCGGGGCTTTCGGACATGCCAATAGCAACGCTGATCCAGGGACGCTATGAGAAGCGAATGCAGTCAACGCAAGTGCTGGAAAGCGAACTGAACGCGATTGACTCTTGGGACCAAGACTACAGATTGAAAAAAGCGCCTGATGCGGTGGATGAGGTCGCCTTTAATGTGCGGCAGAACAGGCGCAAAGAAATTGTGCAAATCCTTCAGGGAGAGCTTGAGCCAGCAATGCGCTCGCACCACAGCGAGCAAAGCACCATGAATAGTCTTGTTCTGAAATCCGAACAGAAATCACTATATCGCTTGGCGTGATGGCAATTCGTTTAAGGTTCAGATTGCGATCTGTTGTCGATGTGGAGTTTAGAAGTGCCGAAAAATTCAGTCAGTAGTCGCCCGCACGATAGAAAACCGTATATCGCTCCCCAATTTAAACGTCTCACGCTCGCAGAAGCCAAAGCGAAGTTGCTTGCCAGCACTGCTCACCCTGACCCCAATGTGAAAAAACTGCTTGATTGGATCGCGCAGTTGGAAAACCGCCAGCGTGAGAACAAGTGACGACCAAAAGCTTCCGCGCTCTGGCACA
>QIAB01000166.1:0-957 GCA_003225455.1 Acidobacteriota bacterium | reverse complement strand
GATCCGCTGACGGTCGAGCAACTTTCGAGGTCACTTAAAGAACTGGCAGCCTCAACAGAGGTATGTAGCGACATTTCCAGCGCCACTCGCGTGCTCAACAAAAGAAGGTTCGAGACGGTAGTGGTAGACCTTAGACTTGGAGAAACGGCCAAGGAGGTTCTACAAAAGGTGCGTCTTTCGCCGTCCAATCACACTACAGTGGCATTCGCGATCACTGAGGGCACAAAGGAGTCGGCGCAAGCCTTCGAGGCGGGAAGCAATTTCGTGCTGGAAAGACCACTTTCACCAACCTCGGTCGGGCGCACCTTGCAAGCAGCCTATGGGCTGATTGTTCGGGAGCGCCGCCGCTACTTCCGTTGCCCCACCTCCATCCCCGCATCGGTCCGTGATGACACCGAGCAGATGGACTGCCATGCGGTGAACATTAGTGAAAGTGGAATGGCCATAACAACGCCGGTTTCGCTGAAACCGGGAACACAAGTGCACGTCAAATTCACCATTCCTGACCGGGAGATTGAAATTAACGCTCAGAGTGAAATCTGCTGGTCAGATGAAAAGGGGCGGGCCGGGTTGCGATTCCTCAAGCCCTCTGACGAACAGCTGTCAGATCTGAGGGATTGGCTCTCGCGGATGTTAGAAAACAGCTTACCTGAATCTGTTGCCCTGAAATTCAGACCACGTATTTAGGTCGAAGCTGCGGCGTTGGCGTCTCGGTCTTTTGCTCTTGATGGGGTCTGGGGTTGCCATGACCTGCAATTCAATTCTGCGGCGGACGTGGTTCCGTCGCGATTTCCAATTACCATCATGGCTTACGTCCAATTGACTCGGGCCATGATTCAACTCTGATTCTTAAATGGCCAAGCGCCGCGAGCCGCGAGTGGAGCTTCAACTCCCGATTCGTGTTTTCGGCACGGATAGCAATGGGAAAGCCTTCTCCGAAAACCTTGTCACGGTTGA
>QIAB01000165.1 GCA_003225455.1 Acidobacteriota bacterium | reverse complement strand
GCAATCGAACCCACACACGGAGCTATAGCGCCTGCTTTTATTCCTGCCAACATAGTCGCTGTTCAGTTTGCTGGGATTGGTGGTGGCGTAACAATCTACCGACGATGAACCCTTTAACGTTCTCGAGCCGACCAGTCTTAAAAGGATCTCTTCCAAAGGCTGCTGCTTTTTCGCTCATCGAAGTGACCTTGGCGCTCGGTATCGCGGCGTTTTCCCTGCTTACGCTGTTCGCCCTGTTACCGGTTGCGTTAAAGACCCAGCAGGCCAGCATCCAGCAGACCACCGCGAACACGATTGCTTCGCAAATTATTGCCGATTTAAGCGCTGCTCTTCGGCTCCCTCCTGGGCAGCAATCGAAGCAGTTCAACCTGCACGGGCGTTGGGCGGCACGGCTACACCCTGACACACTGTGTTTCGCAAAGGACGGAACCTTCATTCCGAATTCTACTAACCAGCCATGCACAGACGTCTTTGTGGCCGTCGTTACCTATCTAGAACCGCCCACAGAGACGACATCGCTGGCGGACATCACTGTGGCCTGGCCGGCAGGGGCCATACAATTTGATGCGAACGGGCAGCCCAACCTCTCCAATGCCGCCGGGCAGGTCGAAACATTCGCTGCGGTTAACCGATGAGCAGGAAACTATTCGCGATGGCGACGGTCCGACGGACGTGCGACGCTTTCACTCTTAAACAACGTGGCTGCGCCAGCGGGCCCTGTCACGCCCCCCTAGCCTCGCGCGTAGGCGGATTTACGTTGGTGGAATTACTCGTGTCGGTATTCGTCCTTGCGATCATTATTCTCATGGTCGGGCAGTTGATGACTAGTGCAACGGCTATTACCAAGACTGGTAACAAGCATATCAGTACCGACACGCAGGCAAGGGCCGTGTTTGACCGGATGGCGGTGGATTTCGCGCAAATGCTGAAGCGAACCGATATCGATTATTATGTAAAAGGCCCGACCGACTATACCGGGCACGGCAATGGACACGGATACGGCCGTAGACGGCAAACCGGGCAGCAAGGAAGCGACCAGATTGCATTCTTTAGTCATGTGCCGGGCTACTCCCCAGGGACGGGCTCCCAGAGTCCGATTTCGCTTATTGCATACCGCATCAATGAGAGCACGGCTGGAAATAACCCGGCCTATCTGAAGCTTGAACGGCTGGGGAAGGGTCTGTTTTCGAATGGGGTCGATAACCCGAACAAACAACCTACTCAGGCTCAGTACACCAGCCCAATCGTTTTCCTGCCGCTACTAATTAAAGATAGATGGCCGGCTGCAACGGATGGCACCACGGCAGATCTAGATCGCCAGTATGAGACGATCGGCCCAGGGGTATTTCGGTTTGAATATTATTATCTTCTTAAGACGGGAAAGGTGACCGATATCCCATGGAATACCGATTCTCGGGAAAATTGGCCAGTTCACACGTCCATGGCCGGCATCGGCCTCGGGGATGTAGAGTCCATGACGGTGGGAATCGCTGTCATAGATTCCGCGGGTCGCGCGCTGATTGATGCTGCTAACTCTAGTAGCCTTGATGACTTGGCGTCCGACATGGCTGACTTCAGAACCTCGCCCGGCAGAGGTGTTGGCGGGCAACAGAACATAGGTGACCTTGAAGCTTCGTGGCAAACTTCGCTCCTTACCGATATCGGTAATGGTCGGACCAGCAACGGATTTCCTCTCCCGCCAGAAGCGGCGAAGGCAATTCGGATTTACAGCAAGACCTTCGACCTAAGGACATTTCCCTGAAATGGAACGCCCGCGAAAAGCTTTTAGTAATCGCAAGCGAGGTGCTGCGCTCCTGATTGTCCTTGCATTCGTTGTGCTGCTGACGGGGGTGAGCGTTGCTTATCTATCCCGAAGTACAAGTGATCGTCAGGTCGCACATGGCAGTTTCAACCAATCAAAGGCTGATCAGCTGGTCTCAAGTGCGATGGATAATATCATCGGCGACCTGCGCCAAGAGATTAGCAGACCTGAAGGCTCTGCCCGGGCAACGTATGGATCAGGAAACAACGTTTATTATGTTTATACCCCTACCAGTTCCACGAATATGGTTCCGAGGCGAAGCGGAAATCTGACCGCCGCACCAAACTTTATTCGACGCAGCGTTTCACCTGACAACATCGTGGCCCCGGGTCTACCGAGTTTTGCCTCGGCGGTAAATTCCGCGCCGGCAGATCCAGCAAACCCAAAGCGGGGGGACGTCACAAAAGCGCGCTGGAATAAACATTACTTAGTTCCTAAAGCTAACACCACTAACGACAGCACTGACCCAATAGCCAGCTTCACCGCGCCGGACTGGGTCTTTGTTACAAGCGATACTAGCAATCAGACGGCGGGGCGAAAGATAATTACTGCGCCCGATCAGACAGTTATCGGTCGTTATGCCTACGCCATCTATGACGAAAGCGGTTTACTCGACATGAATGTCGCTGGTTATCCCACGGATCCAAGTGCGGCGGCTGCGGTGCGAGTTGGTCGTAAGGGGTTTCTCGCCTATGCAGACCTCGGGGCGCTGGGGAATTACCCAATTCCTAACGCTTCTGGCGATTACAAAGTAGATAAGCTTGTCGGCTGGCGCAATTACGGAACCACGCAACCGAGCAATACGTTTCCTAACAGTAATTTTGCAGCGAACTTCCAGAGCCTTGCGACGCCCGCTACGAATTTCTACAGCTACGTGCTAAATAATACGAGCGGCTTTTTAAGTGTTAGAAGCACGCCCAGCCCAAGTCCGTACCCATGGGATGTCTATGGTAATGGGAGGTGCCTGCGAACCGATCAGAAGTTTGTTCAGCGGCAGGAACTTATCGCGTACCGCAACGCCGCGAGTGGAGGGAGTTTTAATACCAACGCGCTCCAGTATCTCAGCACATTCTCAAGGGACACTAATTCGCCTTCTTTCTCACCACCTACACCGACTGCTACTAACCCGAACTTCCTGCTCATTCGTGTCCCGGCCAACCCGAACTGGACTCGTTTCGATGGCATACTTGCTGTGGAGGGTGAACCCCTCGTTAAAACGCGTTTTCCGCTCAGCCGGTTAGCTTGGATTACGTATAAAGGCCCGAGTGCCAACTTGGCT
>QIAB01000046.1:94182-102966 GCA_003225455.1 Acidobacteriota bacterium | reverse complement strand
CCTTGCCTTCGCCATCCGCTTCAGCTCGCCTTCAGGAAAATCGAAATGTCGCAGAAGGGCGCAAATGCGAACGGAGTGATTCGTTTTCGTCCGCGCGCCTTGCGGAAGATTCAGGATGTAACCATCATGATCGTGGCGTGTGAAACCCGATAGCAGACGCTCACCAAAGATGCGCTTGAACGGGTGCAGCACGAACATGGCTTGCTCGGCAGTACGCGTCAACATCAAGTGCGAAATGTAGGCGTCTACCGCACTGGTAATCGTCATTTTCTCGTCGGTCATACGTTCGATTCTCCTGTGCGAAACCTTCAAGTTCTACGTTACTATTCAGCACTGAAGTACATGTACTATCAGAGAATCGCCACTTCGACTCACATCTCGCGGAGTTCTGTCGTTGTTACAGTACATTGTTGATCCCGACGCGTCGTCGGGGTTGCTGTCGCTTCCTCTCCCGGCTGGCGATATTTCAAGAGCAACCCCTCAACCGTACCAGACAAGTTCTCACCTACAGTTCCCATTTCCGAGATTGGTCCGCTGCTGCCGAGGAGTCTACAAGCTCCTCTGGCCGAGGTTCGAAGTCTTAAAATCCGAGGAGTATCAGTATGCAAGCTGCAAGAGCGGACGAACTATTACACGAATGGAATCTGCTGGGAGCGCCGGAAGCGTTTAGCGAACCGGAACAGTTATTGGCGGCTTTCTTTGGCGCCTCCACCGTAGGCCTCGCTATTCTCGATCAGCAGTTGCGTTATCAAGCCATTAACAACACTTTTGCGGCCATGAGCGGCATCCCTGCGGAAGCTCATCTGGGCAGGACACTGCAAGACGTGCTGGGCGATTCCGCCTCCCAACTCGAGCCTATATTCCAACGGGTATTGGTGACGGGGCAACCAGCTTTGAACGTTGAGCTCACTGCCGTCTTGCCCTCAAACAGCGAAGTCGGCTATTGGATTGCCAACTACTTTCCCATTAAAGACAGGGTAGGCCGGGTGAAGCAAATCGGAGCGATTTTCATAGACACGACCAGGCAGAAGAAGCTGGAAGAATCGCTATCCAGTCTCGGGGCGAAACTGCAAAGCGAGAGAGACCGTCTGCAGGTGTTGCTGGAAGTCAGCACCACACTCGCCCGCTCTGAGCTTGATCTGAAGCACCTGTTCCCCAAAATCTCCATCTGTATTCGCAAGGTCATGCGGCATGACTTCGCCTGCCTCAATCTCTTGGACGCTGCTGCCGGTTGCGTGCGAGTGTATTCTTCGGAATCCCAGGTGAAAGATAGCTTCCTGAGTCACGAAATCCAAGTTCCTTTGCAGGACAGCATTTCCAATACAGTTATGGTTGGGAAAGAAGCGAAGATTTTTTTGCGCTCCGAACTCGATCCTTATGTTGGCCGGTCGGCCGTTATCAGCCAGATAAGAGAGCACGGATTTGAATCTTTGTGCATGGTTCCGTTGTTCACTTCGAAGGAGGTTATCGGAACCTTGGCAGTCGGCAGCAGGTCAGAAAATGCCTTTGCAGCCAAGGATATCGATCTGTTGAAGCAGGTCGCCGCCCAAGTGTCTCTTGCCTTGGCAAATTCTCTCGCCCACAAGCGCTTGCAAGAAAAGAAAGAGCGCCTGCAGATGATGATGGATCTCAATACAATTCTGGTCACAGACCGTGACTGCCCGAAACTGTTTTCGGCCATCGCCAGCTTCATGCGCCGGATGATCCCTCACGAATACGCAAGCGTGGCGGTCTACGACGAATCGGCCCGCTCGTTATCCCTTTATCCCTTAGACTCTCCGCTGACCAGTGGCTCTCCCAGTCTCGCCACGCCCTTGCCCGTAACCGAAAGCCTTGCTGCGCGGGCGCTGCTTGAGCGCGAGATCAAGATCTTCAACCGCGATGATTTGGCGGGAGTTCAGTCACATGTTGTAGGTCACCTGCTGGAACAAGGGATTCAATCCTTGTGTTGTGTTCCGCTGATCACGCGCAAAGGCGAGGTGGGAACCCTGAACCTCGCGAGCAAGCAGAGCGATGCATTCAAGCCTCGCGATTTGGACATTTTGCAACAGGTCGCAGCACAAGTTGCCATCGCTCTCGAGAACGCCCGTGCCTACCACGAAATCGCGGAGCTTACCCGGAAGCTGGCAAAAGAGAAGCTCTATCTCGAGGATGAGATCCGTACCGAGCTTCATTTTGAAGAAATAGTCGGCGAAAGTGCTCCGCTTAAACGGGTATTGTCTCAAGCTAAGACCGTTGCCCCCAGCGACGCTACCACGCTCGTCCTCGGTGAAACCGGCACAGGGAAGGAACTGATTGCCCGCGCCATTCACCGCATGAGTTCCCGTAAAGACGCCAGTTTTATCAAGCTCAACTGCGCCGCCATTCCTACTGGCCTGCTGGAGAGCGAGCTCTTTGGCCATGAGAGAGGCGCGTTTACCGGCGCAATCAGCCAAAAGATCGGCCGTCTTGAATTGGCTGATCGCGGCACGCTCTTCCTCGATGAAGTCGGCGACATTCCTCTGGAACTTCAACCCAAATTGCTTCGTGTTTTACAGGATCACGAATTTGAACGTTTGGGCAGCACTCGAACTTTGCGCGTAAACATTCGCCTTATCGCCGCCACTAATCGCGACCTCGCCAGAGCCGTGGCAGAAAGGGAGTTTCGCAGCGACTTGTACTACCGGATCAATGTCTTTCCCATTCGCGTGCCACCCCTTCGCGACCGTAGTGATGACATCCCTCTGCTGGTCCGCTACTTCGTTCAGAAGTTTTCCCGCAGAATGAATAAACCGATCGAAACCATTCCCTCTGAAACCATGAACTCACTGGTTGCCTGGGATTGGCCAGGGAACGTCCGGGAATTGGAAAACTTTATTGAACGCTCGGTGATTCTCAGCGATGGCACGGTGCTGCGAGCGCCCCTGGCAGAGTTGAGCACATCAGAATCCGATTCCAGCGGCAACGCCACGTTGGAAGTTATGGAACGCCAATACATTATTCGCGTGCTCCGCGAGACTGCCGGAGTAATTGCCGGCTCCCATGGCGCTGCCACCCGCCTAGGCATGAAGCGCACCACCCTGCAATCGCGAATCATCAAAATGAAGATCTCCCGCGACGAATACGAAGTCTGATTAAGGCGCTCATTCATTGAATTCGGTGACGAACTTTCGGCACTCTGCCGTAAGCTCGTCAAGTTTGACATCCCTGAAAGCGCAGCAGTTTCGTGCTACGGCATGGCATTCGCTCCCTGTTTCCAACAACTTACAATTACAGTCCAATTTTGGAACTGCAAATGCCATAAGCTTCGCGTCTCGAGCATCAGCACTTAGGGAACACCTGGAAAAAATGAATATCTGTGACGTTGGCCAACAGGAGAAGGCTGCTTGGCGTCCGGGTCTAGAAACAGGAGCGCCGCCCAGCAGTCCCGCATCTCCCCGACAGACTACGAGCATTGGGCCGCTGGAAGGTACCCAACCATCTGAGCACGCGAACGATTGCCAGCCGCCTGGATATTTACCGACCAAAGTGCTGGCTGAGCTCTGGGTGTCGCGGCGAGATCCGATTTATCTCTTCGTCTGTAGCATGCTCTGGCACTCCCAGGCAGAGTCCGGCGCGGGCTGGGAACTCGTGCGCGGCCTCCGCTCCCTGCGAGAGGAGGAGCGTACAGTTTCCGCTGCTCTGCTGGCCAAAACAAGAAACCTGCACCTTCCGGTTGACGAAGCACGGCGAAGCAACGGTGATCTAAAGCTGCCACAGAAGGATCCAGCGAGCAGGGGAGGCTCGCGATCAGTTGACAAAGTGACCACGATGAACACTCCTTACGGGTTGGAAATCATCGAGAACTGCATGAGCTGCAAATTGCGCCGGGAGAAATGGTTCTGCGGCCTCTCGCCCGACGTCCTGAGATCATTTAGCGCCGCCAGCCATCTGAGCACTTATCCCGGCGGCGCAATTTTGTTTGTCGAGGGCCAGACCCCTCGCGGGGCATTCGTGCTTTGCTCCGGAAAAGTAAAGCTCTCAACGACTTCTCGCGAAGGCAAAGTACTTATCCTGAAAATTGCGGAACCGGGCGAGGCGCTCGGTTTGAGCGCGGTCATTTCCGCTACGCCATATGAAGTGACCGCCGAAACCTCCGGCCCATGCCAGGTGAACTTCATCGAACGCGAGACTTTGATGCGGATGCTGGAAAAGAATGGCGAGCTGGGCCTTCACTCCGCTCAAGCCTTAAGCAAGGAATTTCAGTCGGCCTATCGCGACATTCACGAATTGGTCCTGGCCCGCTCCTCGGCCGGAAAACTGGCGCGATTGTTGCTCTCCTGGGCGGTCGGGCGCGAGAACGGCTCCAGCGAAATCAAGATTCGTTCCAGCCTGACCCATGAGGAAATGGCGCAGATGATTGGCTCATCGCGCGAGACCGTCACTCGCCTGTTGAGCGAGCTCAAGAAAAAGCAGTTGATAAGGCTCGAGGGTTCGACCCTGGTCATCCGCAACCGCACGGCGTTAGAAGCGCTGGCTGCCTAACTCCTTGGCAGCCACACGGCGGCTGGTTCCCCCCGGACCGGCCGCCACCCCCCTTATTTGTAGCCATCAGAACGTAAATCCCAGTTGGGCTGTGTAGCTCCGCGGGGTAACGAAATGCGTCCCGCTGAAGGTTGATAAGAAGTTGTAGAGCGCCACCTTGTTCGTCAGATTGATGGCGGTGAACTGGAGACCCCATTTGTATTTGTCGCTATGAAAAAGATTGTCGTGTCCGATGGCGAGATCGAAGAGATGCCGAGGCGCAATGCGCGGAGGATTCTTGTCATCATCTTCTGTGCCAGCCGCCGGTATCTTCACCAGCGTGGAACCAAACTGCGATGCGAGGCACGAGCTTGGAAGAGGCGTGGTCGGAGTTGCACGAACGCCGCCGCAGAACAGGCCGGCTTGGAATTCCTGGTCGTCAGTGAGACCGGTCGCAGCCAGATCTACTGTGGGGGCGGAGGCAGGCGTACCGTCAGAGAACGGCACTGCCCCGGCAACGAGTCCGCTGTCATACCTCCAATTGAATCCAATCCAGGGACCGCGTTTTCCGATTTGATATTGCAAGTGCGTTGTCTGATTAAATTTCTCGTCGTGGTCGATGCGGAAAACGACCGGAGCAGACGGGACTGCGCCAGCTCCGCTGACCTGCGGTTCGAAATAACGCGCCGCCACACTGGAAAAGACCATAAGAGCCGAGAATCCATGGAAATTCGGTACGCTCACGCGGCCCGCAAATCCAGGAATTTTCGATCTGTCCCAAGCGACTGGGAAGGTGATCGGAGTCGCCCCGAGAATGCTGAAGTCGTA
The DNA here is from genome assembly GCA_003225455.1 of Acidobacteriota bacterium. Classification (GTDB taxonomy): domain Bacteria; phylum Acidobacteriota; class Terriglobia; order Terriglobales; family Acidobacteriaceae; genus QIAB01. The sequence goes on along the minus strand of QIAB01000046.1, from coordinate 97,656 downwards.
GGCGTTGTGGGTGTATTTCCAGATGTACTCGCCGGAGAAGACGAGATACTTGCCAAACGCTTGCTCCAGACCAGCGTGAAATTCGTTACGCCAGCCGGGGGCGAGCGGAGTTGGATTAGGAGCAGAACAACCCAGAAGGGGATTCAAGACGGCATTGTCACATCCCACGCTGGAGAGCACGAGGTTCTCATTAAATGGAGTCTCCAGCACCCGGGCATAGGAAACGCGAAGTATCGTATTGCTTGGCTTGACGTGGTAGGCGATGCCAAGGCGGGGCTCGCCCTCGCGATGAGTTACCAAACCGTTATAAAAATCTCCACGGAGACCGAGATTAAAAGACCAATTTCCTTTGGTGATGATGTCGCGTACATACAGTGCGAGTTCTTTCACGTCGGTGTGACCACGGAATGTAAATAGGCCGCCGCCACGAGTTAGGTCGAAAGGAAAAAGATCAGTACAGGGAGAATCGATTGGCTTGTTGGTGACTGTGTCAAAGCAGGGATTCCCACTGCCATCGGTCTGCGATGGGAGGAACGTAGGGTCGACGATCCCCAAGTTATCGTTTTCGTTCAGCAGCGTCTGTTGGTAAACGCCTCCCACCTTCAAGTTGTGAATGCCTTTCACATAAGAAATCTCTGGGCGAATTCCTGCATTCGTGAGGGTACGGTCCTGCCCGACCGTTTCCGCCTGCAGGCCGCCTGGCGCAAGGTCAGCAAAAGGATTCCCACTGGGATAATAGTTATATTGATCGTGACGGACGAACGTTCCGAGAGTGAACACCGTTGTGCTGCTGAAAAGATGGGTCCACGATGGCGCGATGTTATAGGTCTTAATCTGCGAGCGCTGATCGGTAGGGCCGACGGGCAAGCCATCAGGGCCAAGGCCGTTGCTGAAGTTGGGATCTACCAGGCCTTTCCACGAGGTCGCCTCCTGGGCATCGAACGAATTCGGGTTCTGGAACCAGGAACGCGTGACGTTAAAGTTCAGGTGAACGGAGTCTGCGCTCGAAAATTGATAATCTACACGGTCGAACAAGTTCTCCTGGTTACCCTTCGAGTGTATGACCACGAATTCCGGCGGATCCAGGAATCTGCCCGTGTTCAGCCCAGTAACCGAGATGAAGTTGCCCCACTTTGCTCCGCCAAAGCCCAGATTGAAGCCTGCGTTGGAAGTCCCGAAGCTGCCGTAGGAAGCAGTCAGGCTGCCATGAGGCGTCGTCTCGCCCTGGCCAGAACGCGTCGTCACGTTGATTACGATACTCGTCTTGTCGCCGTATTCGGCGGGCGGTGCCCCGGAGATGACCTCCAAAGACTGAATCGAATCAATAGGAATTTGGTTGGAAAACGGCTTACTAAACTGGTCTGTGATTGGTTGATTGTCCACGGAGAACGAGTTCTCCGCATGGTCTCCCAGGCCGTGAAACAGCCCATTGGAGTCTGCAGCCACCCCAGGAGAAGCGAGGGTCACGAGCGAACTAACCGACGACGAAGCACTCTCGAGGGGTAGTTTGTCAAACAAGTTCTTATCGATGTCGGTGTGAAATGTAGGATCGTTTTCCAGCAGATCTTCCGCAGCCGCCTCAACCGTTACGCTTTCGCTTGAGCCTTTCACTTGCAAGCTGATACTGAGACTTACAGGAACTACAGAGCGAACTTCAATGTCTTGAACGTAAGGAGCAAATCCCTGGCCTGTGACGGTCAGGTGATAAGGGTTGAAAGGAACATTGGGAATGGTAAATCTTCCTGAGCTGTCGGTAACCGCGCTCCGGTCAAAGGCGCTGACTGGATTCCGAATTTCAACAGTGGCACCGGGCACGACCGCGCCCGTAGGATCCACCACAGTACCTGTGACTGAAGTTGAGTTTCCCCCTGCCTGAGCAGCGGCGCTGAGACCCAACGCCAAATAGAGAACCACCACAAAAGCCGCGCGTAGCGACTTCAGATAAGAAGCCAGCATGAATTCCTCCCGAGAGAATTAGGACTGCGAATGAATCCGAATGTTGAAATGGACGACTCTTCTGGAACCCTAAACCGCAGGAGGAGGACGAACGCTGAGGGCAAAGGCAATGATGCGGTGTGAGATACAGGTTGACGTGAGACGAACTGCGGAGATACGAACGAAAGTTAGGGCTGGTCTATTTAAGACAGGACGCGGCGCTGCTGAGTGCGCGCTGACGCAAACCGTGCATCCTACCGATTCGGCCTTACTGGAATGGTGATGAGCAACCACTGCGATTGCTGACCAAAGCATCAGCAATACGCAAAGAAACGCCAATGGTCTTGACTTCGAGCGCATCGGACCAATCCAATTGCAATGAGTTTCTATGATCTGAATCTACACCGAACAGCGAAGCGACACAACTGCCCTTCGCCAGCACGTGCCCATAATGGCACGGGGAGTCCAAGCAGGCCGCGATGCTGGCCGGTCAAAGCACAACAACTAAATGATATGTTTTTCTGCTGCAGAAATCGGAGCCCCTAAGGACGCCTCAATTGAATTTTCCCGCGAAACGAGCGCAGTACAAATCGCGATGCGTTTGAAATGCCGGGCTTTAACAACGACTTCTTTCCTGTCGCCGTGGGTTCCGTGCCAGTATAAGGAGATTTTATTAGTGACTCAGCATTCCTGGCGCGCTCGGTGATTTCAACCGGGGCATTGGCGGGAATCGTGATCGTAAGGTCTCCAGAGTGACTGGTTAGCCTATAGTCTCCCATCGTGCCCGGATCGCCGTCATACGTGATTCGGCCTCCTCCCGAGTTCACCACGACCGACGATTCCGCCACGTTGCGCAGGCTGACGTCTCCGGTGACAGAAGTCACATCCAGATGACAATTTTGAATGGAACTCAAGGTGACCGGACCCTTGAGAGTCTTCACGTGGAGATGGGCATCCATCATGTCGCTAACCTCGATTGATCCGCTAGCGGTCTCCATAACAATATCGCCGCGCAATCCTCGCGCATGAATTACCCCATTCATCGATTCCAGCCTGACAAACGCTTCGAGCGGCACCAGGACCGTATATTCGACCAAGCTCCCCCCGGAAATGTTCGGAGTGGCAACCGAGCGTAAGTCGATCCGGTTCCCGTGCTGCTCGCTTTCGAGCTTCACTGTATTTGCGTGCGAGATTGTGGTCACCACGACCTGGGAGTTTCCTGAGGGTCCAAGGGAGATCGGACCATGGTTGGCCTCAAAACCTTTGCTGCTTCAAGCCGCTTCTTGTATCCTGCGCATCAGTCCAGTACGCGCTCTCGCTGTCTCTCGACCGATACTCCTTCCTCCAAGGATTGGGCAGTCCGACGGTGAAGGATCACGTGGACGAAGAACATCGCTATCAACACCGCGCCAAACGTACAGACAATCGTTGCGCCAGTGGGCAAGTCAAGGGCTACAGAAAAATACACACCCAGCGCCGAAACCAGTGTTCCCATGGTCCAGCCAATGGCCAATCGTTTGCCGATGTGGTCGGCGAACA
>QIAB01000046.1:93739-94170 GCA_003225455.1 Acidobacteriota bacterium | reverse complement strand
ACAACACTCCCGCGATGGCGACGGAAGAAGTAACTACGAAACCAAATGACGCGTAAAACAAAAAATCCCACAGGCGAATGTTGAGGCCTCTAGCCTCCGCAGCGGCTGGGTTGGTTGAAATCAGCAGAAAATTCTTACGGAAGATGTAGTGGAAGAGGCCAATTGCGCCGTAGAGAATCGCTGTCTTAGCGACGTCATGCATCGACACCGCCAGAATATTTCCTACCAGCATGTCCTTGAGATGCTCGGTTTCGCCGGTAGCCTTGCTCATGGCGAGGATGGCGGCTGCTGACGCGACCGCATAGGTAATACCGATGAAAGCTTCCTGCGGAATGTGGCCGCGGCGAGTGCGGGCAAGCGCAAAGGTACCTGCGCCCACAAATGTGAATCCCAGGCTCAGCCAGTAAGCGCCGCCTCCATGCGGATCCATC
>QIAB01000046.1:87744-93734 GCA_003225455.1 Acidobacteriota bacterium | reverse complement strand
AGGATGGCGGTGGTAGCGCCCAATGCGGCAATCTGTGCCAGCGCCAGGTCCACGAAAATAACGCCGCGTTCCACCACGTGCACGCCGAGATAGGCGTGAATGCCGGTCAGAATCAAGCTGGCCAAAAAAGGCGCCAGCAGGAATGGCAATATTTCCATGGTGTTCCTTATTTAGTCGCGTTAAATGCTTTGATTAACAGAGCAATATCGTAGTCGAACAGCTGAAAATAATTCGTCACCTGTTTCTCTCCGCCTACTGACGGTAGATACACAATGACTTGCGCCCCGGTGGCCTGCCCTATCGATTGCGGGGTCTTAAGGTCGAAATAAGGTTCCACGAGCACGACCTTGCAGTTCTCTCGCTTCATTAATTGGATGAGTTCCAGCGTGTGGCTCGGTGTGGGCGGAATACCGGGCCGGGGCTCCACATAGCCAATCACGTCCAGATTAAAGTGCTTAGCAAAATTGGGAAAGGAGCGATGATAGGTGACCACCTTGCGGCCGTGGTACGGCTGCATCTCCTGATCCCATTTCTGCTCGGCTGCAGTCAGCCGCTTGTCAAAATCCTGAAATTGCTGCTGGAAATAACCGGAGTCCCCGGGATCCATCTCGCCGAGCTTTTCGGAAATGCCGCGAGCAATGCGCCGGCCGTTGTCGGGATCAAGCCAGTAGTGCGGATTGCCGAGGGGGTGAACATCACCCATAGCGCGCGTAACCGTGCCCGTAGGGATTTCCAGGATTTCGGCAAATTGCGAGGCATCCAGATATCCCGGCGCGCCGACTTGTATTTTAGGATTGCCACACTGCGTGATGAGCGGCGGCAGCCAACCAATCTCAAGCTGTAGCCCCACGCTAATGAGCAAGTCCGCCTGGCGCAGCTTCAGCAGAAAACTCGGCTTGGCTTCGACGAAGTGTGGATCCTGATAGCCCTTAGCTATTGACTCGACGTTGACCTTATCGCCGCCAACCTCTTGGGTCAAGGCTGCCATATCCGTGGTGGAAGTGACTACGTTGAGCTTCTTGCCTTCCGCCGCCACGGGCAAAAGCACCGCCCATAGCGTGAGTCCCAGAAGGATGGCTGGAAGTAAGGGACGATTTTGTGCCGCTTTCATGCCTCTCCTAGAACGGATGCGCCCCGTGGGCCCCGAGCGAAAACTGTACTTGCATCAATAATTCATGTGTATCGATGTTACCCGCATAACGCATGAAGCGGTACTGCCCGCGCACTTGGCTAAATTCGCTCGGCCAATAGGTAAGCACGGCGGAAGCGCCCTGGTCGGTCAGATTGGCAAACTCACTGCGATCAGAATGATCGTAACGGCCGCCCAGGAACCAGCGTCGCCCTAGCTGGTAATCACCCGATGTATAAAAGCCAAAAGCGCGTTGCTCGAAAGGCAACTGCTGGCGCTGGCTCCAGATGAACTCGCCCCGCCCAACGAAAGAATGGTAGATCGAGCGGCGCAGCGGCTTCCAGCGCAGCGTGGCATCAATCCCGTAAAGCTCCGTGAGGAAATTGCTGCCCAGGTCGTTGTGCCCGCGCCCATACGATAATCCGATATCCAAGTTGGTCGACTCGGTAATGTCTTTATAGGTGCGCAGATGTGCAACCGCACTCACATCGTTCTTAGTGGAAGCTTTGAACAACGGATGTTGTGCGTCGCCGGAATCGCCGCGGAAAAGCTGCCCAGTTGCTTCCACGAAAATTCCCTTGGGCGCTGGAATGATGCGCTCGATTGACACACCCGCATCGTCAAGACCGTCCTCGCCGCCCACCAGATTGTTCGTCACCAGTGGCCGGTCCACCCAGGGCAGCACGTGGTTGTGCATGGTATTGACTTTTCCAAATGCCGAACGCATCTTGCCTACCTTCGCGACGAAGCCCGCGGGCAGCGCGGTGAAGGTGATGTATCCCTCCTCCAGGTTTACTCCTTCTTCGCCAAACGACAGAAAGAAATCCCCTCGCGCATAAGGATCGATGATCGCCTGGAAGCCCAACTCCGACTCGTGCATCTCCAGCGATGGCGAAGGTTGTACTGGATTGCGCCCCGCCACGCCGATGAAGTCCCCGATCGCACTGATGTCGGGATTCAATGCCTTGGCTGCACTGCCTCCAGCTCCTCCGAGAGAGATCGCTTGCGCCTGTGAAAGAGGCGCAGCCGCGGCTGGTGCTGCCTGTACCTGGGGCTGCTCAGCCGGCGCAACCGCCGCCTGCGCGCCTGTCTCCGTTGTAGTAGCGGGCGGTGTCGCGGGTGACGGTGCAGGCGCCGCCTGACTCTTCAACAAGCGGACCTGCCCCTCCAGAGCAATGAGCCGGTCCTCCAGGTCGCGAATCTTCTGCAGGAGCGCAGCGTTGTCCGGCTGTCCCGATGCCGCCTTCAAGGTGCCACTCTGCTGCGGATATGCCGGCATAGCCAGGATTAGCGAGACAGCCACTAGCAATCCCAAATCTCTCATTTGGGAACTCCTCGACATCCGAGCGCAGGAAGTGAACATTTCATCCTCCGTGAGATGAAAAACGTCGATTTAGAGGCATTCGTTTTTGCAGGAGTTACGGCTAGAAGGAAGGTGGAGGGCGGATGTAGACACAGCGCTCTCGTGACATTACGGGGGATGCGATGCACAATCCTGACAAAATTGTACGGAAAAGACGATCCGTTCTTGCCTAAAACAGTAAGATGCACAACTCAGACTCATGGAGGTCCAGCCGCTCCAAGCCGCGCGGCTTACGCACGAATAGGCGCCGCGAGCAGCCGGCATAAGATTCGTCAGTGACAGACTACAGTCCGAACAATTCGCGCAACCGTTTGGTTTGGGCGCGGCTCACTGGGATTTCTGTTTGCTTCTTGTCATCCATGCGAAGCTGGTAGGAGCTTTTGAACCAGGGGACGACTTCCTTTATGCGATTTATGTTCACCAGAAAAGAACGATGGGCGCGCCAGAAAAGATTAGGGTCGAGGCTGTCAAGCAGTTCCTCAAGCGTGCGGCAATTCGATTGTCCTTCCATTCCACTCATGCCGCTCGTCACCACCGAGATAACTCCATCGTCTATGGAGGCGAAACAGATATCTTTCTGATTGACCAAAAATAGGCGTCCGCCTGCTTTGAGGAGAATCTTAGAGTGCGGTCTCTGCGATTCCAACATGCGCACCAGTGTCTCCAGCTTTTCCGATGGCATGCTGTTGGTCTCTAGCTTTGTCTTAGCTTTTTGTATTGATTGCGCGACGCGGCTCTTATCAAAAGGTTTGAGCAGGTAGTCGACCGCGTTTACTTCAAAAGCCTTCACCGCATATTGATCAAAAGCTGTAGCAAAGACAATTTTCGGCAGAGGAACTTTCTTATCAATCAGCTTCTTGATTACGCCGAAGCCGTCAAGCCCCGGCATTTGCACATCAAGAAAAACCAGATCAGGATTGTGTTCGCGGATAAGATTAATGGCCTCGACGCCATTCTTTCCTTGGGCGACGACGTCCACGTCGTCAACATTCTTGAGCAGATAGGCTAATTCATCCCGTGCCAATTGCTCATCGTCCACGATTACAGCCGATAGCGGCATTGCTGCTCCATTTGTGACAGTTTGGATTGAGTATACCGACCGCTCTTGTTGAGGGCAATCAGCCGTGTCGCAATTGCGAGGCGTTCGTTCACATCACGTTCTCCACCGCCAGCGCCATTCCCATGCCGCCGCTGACGCAGAGAGTGGCGACACCGCACTTGGCCTTGCGCTTCAGCATTTCGTGCAGCAGCGTCACGGTAATGCGACTTCCTGTGCAGCCGATAGGATGCCCCAACGCAATCGCGCCGCCATTCACGTTCAACTTGTCGTGATCGAAATTCAGCTCGCGGTCGCAAGCCAATACCTGTGCCGCAAAGGCTTCGTTTAATTCAATCAAATCGAAATCGGCGAGCCGCAGTTGATATTTCTGTTCAAGCTTACGCAGTGCCGGGACCGGTCCAATCCCCATAATGCGCGGATCAACACCTGCTGATGTCACGGCCAGAATCCGAGCCAGTGGCGTGAGATTGTTGCTCGTCACGAAATCTTTGCTCGCCAAGATAACGACCGCCGCCCCATCCGTTATGCCAGAAGAATTTCCCGCGGTGACGGTTCCAGTCTTTGAAAAAACTGGAGCGAGCTTCGCCATTTTTTCTAAAGTCGTCGCACCAGTGAACGGATGCTCATCCCGGCTGAAAATCTGTGGACCTTTCTTTCCTTCGATCGTTACCGGAACTATTTCTTCATTGAAACGTCCTGATCCAATCGCCCGCGCCGCCCGCATCTGCGAGCACAGCGCGAACTGATCCTGCTCCTCGCGCGAGATTTTGTACTGCTCGGCGAGCACTTCGGCCGTTTCCCCCATGACCATCTTCGCCATCGGGCAAAAAAATCCGTCGCGATACATTCCGTCGACGAGATCCTGATTGCCCAGCCGGTATCCCCAGCGTGCGCCATCGAGATAGTAAGGCAGCCGCGACATCGATTCGGTGCCGCCCGCAAGCACGCAATCAAGATTGCCCGTGGTGATCTCCTGGAATCCGAGCGCAATCGACTTCAGTCCTGACGCGCACGCCTTATTGACCGTGTAAGCCGGAATCTCTTGTGGAACTCCGCTGCGAATGGAGATCTGACGCGCCGGATTCGGTCCTCCCCCAGCCTGGCGAGCATTGCCAAAAATCGTTTCTTCCACCTGCTTGGGATGCACCCTTGCGCGTTCCATGGCCGCTTTAGCCGCAACCACGCCCATATCAGCGGCAGTCATGGAGGCGAGCGAGCCGCCAAATCTGCCGATCGGCGTGCGCACCGCCGAGAGGATATACACGTCCTGCAATCTGGACCTCCGAAACTTTTAGTCTAGCATTTGGGCTCTGGCGCATTCCCGGTAGACGGCGGCAAAATGCAGATTCCTCTTCGTGTTCACTCCTCGAATTGACAAATCCTTTGGGCCTGCAGATCGCTTCACCCCTGCATTACACTGGCTTCACATGCATTTTATTTACGGCATCAATGCCGTCGCTGAGGCCCTTAAGGCGCGCGGGCGCTCTTTTGAATGGGTCGGAGTGGCCAAGGACCGCCACGACCTCCGCTTGCAGCGCGTCATCGATGAATCCCGCAGGAACGGCATTGCTGTGCGCTTCGTTCCTCGCGCCGAACTCGATCGCATGGCGGGGAACAATGCGCATCAGGGAGTGGTTGCGGTCACCTCAGCCAAGCAGTACAGCGATCTCGACGATGTGCTCGCCGCCAAGCGCGGCCAATACTCGCTTGTGATCGTGCTCGACGGCTTAGAAGACCCGCATAACCTGGGTGCAATTCTTCGCACGGCAGATGCGGCGGGCGCTGATGGAGTCGTCATTCCCGAACGCCGCGCGGCGGGCGTGACTGGAACTGTGGCGAAAGTTTCCGCCGGAGCGAGCGAGCACCTGCCCATTGCGAAAGTAACGAACATCGCCCGAGCCTTGCAGGATTTGAAATCCAAAAATCTTTGGATTGTTGGCCTCGACGAGCACGGCACGCAGACCTACGACTCCGTGGACTATAAGATGGACTGCGCCATCGCTTTGGGCGCGGAAGGCAAAGGTCTGCACGATCTCGTGCGCAAGCGCTGCGATTTTGTTGTCTCCATTCCCATGCTCGGAAAAGTGCCGTCGTTAAATGTCTCAGTGGCGGCAGGCGTGGTGCTCTACGAAATCGTGCGCCAGCGGAAAGCGGCATCGAACTTAAAATGAAGTTCCTCTGCGTCCTCTGCGTGCTCTGTGGTTTCCAAGGGTTCGCTCTGGACCGCGAGGCCTTCACCTTCACAAACTACGATCTCGATGTCCGCGTCGAACCGGAGCAGCAGCGGCTTGCAGTACGCGGCAAACTGACACTTCGCAATGACTCAGCCAGCGCGCAGAAAAATTTGTCTTTGCAAATTTCTTCCACCCTGGATTGGCGCTCGATTCAGCTCGCCGGTAAACCGGTGCAATTCGTTTCGCAGCCCTACACATCAGATA
>QIAB01000046.1:9828-87681 GCA_003225455.1 Acidobacteriota bacterium | reverse complement strand
TCGATGCCACACGACTGGCGCGAATCGGTGTCCCGGAGGAACTGGCCAAGCACAGCGACTGGGATCAGATCGGAAAATCGTTCACTGCGGTCAGAGGAATTGGTTACGTGGTGTGGTATCCGGTGGCGACCGAGGCCGCGAATCTCTCGGAGGGAAACAGCGTGTTCGAAGCGATCGGACGCTGGAAAGCTCGAGAGCGCTCTTCGACACTTAATGTCATGTTTCTTCACTCCGGAGAAGATGCTCCCTCAATCCTGGTGTGCAATGGCAGAGGCGCACAGCGGTCCGAGGAACAAATAAGCAGAGCATATGGGGTCAGCACTAGATGCTCATTCGACGAGCTGTGGACGACGTTGCCTCTGTTTGTGATCGGTAACTACGACGGCTTGGATCGGCCAGCGCTTAACGTCTTGTACCTGCCCGATCATAAGGCGGCTGCTGAAGATTATCTTTTGGCAGGTGATCTCGCGCTTCCCTTCGTCACACAATGGTTTGAGATGCCGCGAGAGAGACCAGAGACAATGAAAGCGGAGGTAGTGGAGTTGCCTGACCCGGGAGCCGCACCGTTTGAGAGCGGCAGGCTGCTGTTGATGCCCCTTGGCAGGACCGACTCCGCTCTGGCCCGGCTTACCGCCGTTCATCAACTCACCCATGCGGCGTTCTACTCGCCTCGGCCTTGGATTTACGAAGGTATCGCGCACTTCATGCAAGCGGCTTACAAGGAGCAGGAGAACGGCCGCCAGGCTGCGCTAGACTTCATGGGACTGCATCGCACAGCCGTAGCAGATGCGGAAAGGGCGCTGGTGTCCGAACATAGTCAGAATACTGCAGGGGGCGAATCGCTCATCAACACCAGCAGGGAAGAGTTCTATCGCAGCAAGGCGGCGTACGTCTGGTGGATGCTGCGCGACATGATTGGCGAAACGGCGCTGAAGAAAGCGCTCGCGGCGTATCATCCCGAGCAGGACAAAGAGCCTTCCTACATGCAGCACGTCATGGAAACCCAAGCCAAGCGCGATCTGGAGTGGTTCTTCGACGATTGGGTGTACCGCGATCGCGGGCTCCCCGATTTCCATGTGCAATCGGTGTACCCTCGCCCTATTGTCGGGGGCGGTTTCGTTGTCACCGTCACCATTGAGAATCTTGGAAATGCCGCCGCTGAAGTGCCGGTTACTCTGCGAATGGAAGGCGGAGAGGCCACAAAACGTGTTCAGGTTCCCGCGAACTCCACTGGCACGGTTCGCATCGAAGCCGCTTCGGCGCCCCAAGAGGTCATCGTCAACGATGGCAGCGTGCCGGAAAGTAATATGAGCAACAACAGATTCACAATTAAGAAGTAAATTTATTTAAGCTTTCAGATTTCCGGTTTTTAATTGACAATTCACCAAATCAGCACAGAAATCTTGAATAAATCATAGGAGACTCGCTTGCCCTACATCCAATTTCTTGGCGCGGCGGGGACCGTGACCGGCTCCAAGCACCTGATTAACACCAGCGCAGATCCTGGCGGCAAAGATGGCTTTCAAGTCCTGGTTGATTGCGGACTCTTTCAAGGCCAGAAAGAATGGCGTGAACGCAATTGGCAGGATATGCCGGTTCCTGCGCGTGAGATCGACGCGGTCATTCTCACTCACGCTCACCTCGATCACTGCGGATGGATTCCTCGCCTGGTGAAAGAAGGATTCCGTGGCCAGATCTACGCGACGCCGGCGACCATCGATTTATGCGGAATCATCCTGCCCGACTCCGGGCATCTGCAGGAAGAAGACGCAGAGTTCTACAACAAATATAAAAAGTCGAAGCACGACCCCGCGCTGCCGCTCTACACAGAGGAAGAAGCGCAGGCGTGCTTGCAGTACTTCCGCCCACTGCAAGTCGAAACTATCAAACAGTTATCGGACGAGATTTCATTCCGCTTTGTTCGCGCGGCGCACATCCTTGGCTCATCTATGGCCGAGATCTCCTTAAAGATAAATGGCCAGGCGCGCCATTTGCTCTTTACCGGCGACATCGGCCGCATGCGTGACCGCGAGATTGCGCCTGGCAAGGTCGTCCATTCCGGACCCGCTGAGGGCGAGACCGCAGACTTGCTCGTCATGGAATCTACCTATGGGAATCGCCAGCACCCGAGCGATGATCCGCGCCCGGCATTGGCAGCTTTGATTCACAAAACGGTCGAGCGCGGCGGCAGCATCGTGATTCCTGCATTTGCAGTCGAACGCACGCAGAAATTCGTCTTCATACTCAAAGAGCTGATGGAGTCGGACAAGATTCCAAGAATTCCTGTCTTTTGCGACAGCCCGATGGCCATCAAGGCCGTGGAAATTTTTCTGAAACACACGGAAGAATACAGCGAGGAAACTCGCAGGCTGGTGAGTCAATATGGATCTCCGCTGGCGTGGCCGGGATTTACTTTTGCCTCGACGCCGGAAGAATCAAAGAAGATCAACGACAGCCATTTTCCTTGCATCATTATTTCTTCGAGCGGCATGGTGACTGGGGGCCGCATTCAGCATCATCTGGTGCAACGCTTGCCGGATCCCAAGAATACAGTTATCTTCATCGGATTCCAGGCGCCGGGCACGCGAGGCTTCACCATCAAAAGTGGCGCTCCCGAAGTAAAAATTTATGGCGAGATAGTGCCCATCCGCGCGCAAGTCGCCGCGTTCGAGCAGTTCAGCGATCATGCCGATCCTCCGGAGCTGCTGCAATGGCTGCGCACATTCCCGCAAAAGCCCGGTGCAACCTATCTGGTTCATGGCGAACCAGCAGCTTCGTCGCAACTGAGGGATATCATGAGCAAAGAGCTGGGTTGGAATGTACAGGTCGCGCAATGGATGCAAAAGGTAGAAGTAAAGTAGGGCCTCGGAATGTCGGCCTCCGGCTTCGGACTTCACGCGCCTAGTTCCGACGCTAGGCCGCAATCTTCTCGCTCGGCGTTCAGAACATGCATATTATCGGCCTCATAGCCGGCATCGCCATCATTGCGGGAATTCTGCTGGATGCGTTTGAAACCGTGGTTCTGCCGCGCCGAGTGACGCGGACTCATCGCCTAACTGCCTGGTTTTACCGCTATACGTGGCTTCCATGGGCGCGGGCAGCGCGGCGCATCCAATCGCCGGCGCGGCGTGAAGCGGTTCTCGGATATTTTGGTCCGTCGTCGCTGATTTTGCTGTTAATGCTCTGGGCTTTCGGCCTAATCTTCGGGTTCGCCTTGCTGCAATACGGAGCCGGCGAGCACCTGCAGTTGAGCAATGAACCGGTCAACTTTGGTGTCTTGCTCTACCACAGCGGCGAAACGTTCTTCACCTTAGGATACGGCGATATCACTCCCGTTTCAGGTGTAGCCCGCGCGCTCGCGGTTTTCGAAGCGGGAATGGGATTCGGTTTTTTGGGGGTAGTGATCGGGTACTTGCCAACGATTTATTCCGCATTCTCGCGGCGGGAGATCGAGATCTCCTTGCTCGATGCGCGCGCCGGATCTCCCCCGACCGCAGCTGAGCTGCTTACTCGATTCGGTAACTGCCCGCAGCAGACCGTGCTCGACGAAATTCTGCGCGACTGGGAGCACTGGGCGGCGCAGGTTCTGGAGAGTCATCTTTCGTATCCAGTGCTTAGCTATTTCCGTTCGCAGCACAACAACCAATCATGGTTGGGAGCGCTGACGACGATTCTGGATGCCAGCGCACTGCTGATGGCCGGCGTAGATGGAATTCGAGATGAGCAGGCGCGCTTGACGTTTGCCATGGCCCGGCATGCCGTGGTGGACCTGGCCCAGGTCATGCGCGCCCGATACGATTCGCATGCCGAGGATCGCTTACCGCCAGCAGAGTTGAATCGGCTGCGGACAGCCTTGGGGGAAGAAGACCTGCGCCTGAAGGACGGCGTGGAAGCTGAAGAGAAACTGACCAATCTGCGCTCGTTGTACGAGCCTTACGCGATCGCGCTGGCGCGTCGTCTGTTCATCAACTTGCCACCGTGGATTCACACCGAAAAAAAGAAAGATAATTGGCAAGGTGGGCCATGGGACCGGCTGATACAAGCAAGAGGTTTGGAGCGGATACAGCGGATGGACGAGCATTTTTAGTGGGACACTTAGATCTCCGCATTCAACCAGAGAGCGTCGCCATGACACTGACTTCAGCGCTGAGTGAATGCCAAATGCTTTCTGCTAACATCGCTGCACGCATGAATCACATTGGTGAAAACGTTGTGCGCATTGAGGCGGATGCCTTACGCGCGCTGGCGGATCGCATTGGCGGGCCAATGGCCGAGGCGTTCAAGCGCGCCGTCGAGTTGATGTATGACTGCGCGGGTCGCGTGGTCGTCACCGGAATGGGTAAGAGCGGAATTATTGCGCGGAAAATCGCGGCGACCTTGAGCTCTACCGGAACGCCGGCGCTTTTTATGCATCCTGTGGAAGCAGTGCACGGCGATCTCGGGATGGTCGTGCGTGGTGATGTTGTGCTGGCGCTCTCGGCAAGCGGCGAGACCGAGGAGATCCTACAGCTGCTTGCGACGATAAAACGCCTGCAGGTTCCGCTGATCGCGATGACGTGTGATGAAATTGTGGCGCGGGCACTCCTGCCCGCGAAACGAGCCCGCGAGTCACTTTCCGCGGCGCGAGACATTTCCACGCTCGCTGGTGCTGCTGATGTTGCGCTCGACTGTTCGGTGGCGCGCGAGGCGTGCGGTCTTGGCTTGGCGCCGACCGCCTCCACAACAACTATGCTCGCGCTGGGAGATGCGCTGGCGATGACTTTAGCGGAAAAGCGCGGATTCAAGGAAGAGGACTTCGCCAATCTGCATCCTGGAGGCAAGCTGGGGAAACGGCTGGCGCGGGTGGAGGCGCTGATGCACACTGGCGATACCGTGCCGCGTGTCACGCCGCAAACCAGGATGCCCGATGTTATCTACGAAATGTCGCGCAAGAAATTGGGTGTGACCACGGTAGTTGACGGGGAGAAGCTGGTGGGCGTGATCAGCGATGGTGACCTGCGGCGACTCCTGGAAAAGCGCGGCAAAGATGCGCTTGATTTGACGGCGGGCCAGTGCATGACGGGAAGTCCGCGAACCATTTCCAGCTACGAGTTTGCGGCAACGGCGCTGGCCATGATGGAAGAGAAGAAAATTACTTCGTTAGTGGTCGTGAACCATGATGGCAAATTAGAAGGGATCGTTCACCTGCATGATCTGTGGGGAACCGAGATGATGTAGCCATTCGCTCGTTTTAGTCTGATCGCGAACCATGTTCAAAGGGCCGTGAATTAAACACCGTCTTCGTGGCATTGGGACAGTCTCCTTTACCCCACTAACGTAAGCAGTTACCGAAGACACTAGCAAGCGCAGTTCTCATATCGACTCTCCAATCTTCCGATGCTAGCATCGACACAATCTCGAGAATCGTACATGCCTGCGCTCGGCGGAGATATCCGGAGCCGGCGAATCGGAGCTGCATTATGGGCAAGATCAAACTCCTGTTCGGGTTGGGTGCCATCGTTGCCGTCATATATGGTGGTGCGGAGCTGATTCCCCCATACTTTTCCAATTACGAGTTCGAAGACGCCATCAAAGAAGAAGCCCTCCACAGCACGTACAGCAACAGGAACGAGGAAGACATCCGCGAGACGGTTTTCAAAAAGGCAAGAGACCTGGAGATTCCCCTCAGTCGGGACCAGATCAAGGTGCAACGCTCGGGCAGCGGACAGGGCAATGGCACACTCAGTATCGAAGCTGACTACAGCGTGCACGTCGACTTGCCGGGATATCCGGTCGACTTGCACTTCACTCCATCCAGCCGCAACAAAGGTGTTTTCTAACAGGCGGCGGAACAACTCCACGGTTTTGGGAAGGGCATGACTTCAGCCTGCCCTCTCTTGCCGAAGCCCTAAGCAAAGCGAAGGGGAGGCCGAAGGGTACCGATAAGTCCTTTTCCTTTTGTCATTCCGAGCGGGCTTCAGCCCGCGAGGAATCTGCTTTCCCGAGTTTTTCCCCAGCCTCCTGAGGCTCTGGCAAGTGACCGGAGGGCTGGCTGAAAAGTGAACCTATCAAGTAAATCCAGCTTACATAAGTAACCTTGTTCCCATTCCGGTAACCGCCTAACATCGGGAAAAACTCAATCAGGCCCGCCGCTTGGCAGTGCCTGTGGCCTGCTTTGTATACAATTTCTGTCGCTTCAGCAAAGAGTGACAGAGGTCGAATGAGGAAGACCACAACCGGTGCGACCGATGGAGGATGTAGTGAGAGTGCAGCGCAGTGTCTTCTGTTCAATGGTGCTGGTCTTCGAGCTCTTGCTGGTTCTGATGGGATGCGGTGGTGGAGGCTGCCCCACCGTAAACCGAACTGGGAGCAGTTCATCCGGAGGTTCGGGCGGCACGAAGGGCACCAGCAATGTCTGCGGGACATCAAACGGAAACGGAAGCGGTAGCGGAATCAACGGGCAATGCAGTGGGCATTTGAGCCCAAATGAAGTGCTTTACTCATTCGATATTCCAACCGACACGAGCAATGTCGCTAACATTCTGCCCTTCGCGGTCGATGGCAATGGCGCCCTGGCTCTCATGTGCGGCAATGCTTCAGCGAATATCGGACAACTGGCACTCATCGGGAACAAATTCTTATACGCCTTTGACTCGAACACCGCGAAGATTGCGGCCTTCACCATCGCTCATGGCAACAGCGGAGCACTGACTGCGGTTGCGGGATCAGCGTTCCCTATCCCTGACACATTCACCAGTAGCGGGAATTTTCCCCGAATCGAAGCCGATCCTTTGGGCCGCTTTCTGTTCATCACTAACTTCAATGCGAGCCAGATCGACGTGTTCCAGGTTGACCCGACCACTGGCGCACTGACAATAGCTCCAAATTCGCCGGTGCACGCGAGCTCGCCCATCCATCTTGTCGTAGAACCGTCGGGGAACTTCGTATACGTACCAGACTCTCAAAACGCGCTTATTAATATCTTCAGCATCGACAGCACTGGGAACATGACGCTGAAAGTCCCGTTCACCGTCCCAACTGGAGCAGTCCCGGGGACTGACGCCCCCCTATTTATCGAAGCTCATCCGAATGGAAAATTCCTGTTTACTGCCAACCGGGGCAGCGTGGCTGCTTACGTCATCGATTCAACCACTGGAGCTTTGAGCTATGCTCCCAACTCGCCGTTTAACACTTCCTCCTTGCAAATTGCGCCCCTCCTGCTGACGCTGGATGCCTCCGGAACATTCTTGTACGTTGCCGACACGGGGAACAACGGCATTGCGGGATTCACGGTTAATGGTACAACTGGGGCGCTGGCGCTGATAAATGGCTCGCCATTCCCCGGCGCTTCGGTTTCCGACCTGGTGCCCAACCCAGCGGGACCGCAGCTTTACGTTCACATCGGCAATTCGATCAACGTTTATGCAATCGACCCGACAACGGGCGTCTTAACGCCGCCCACGGGCCAGGCGCAGTTCTTTACGGCCAGCAATTTGGTAATCGCAAACGTGCAGTAGATGGGCGGCAGTCCAAATTTCGCAGCTGAGCAGAGGAACCCAGATGTGGACTGCCTGTCCCTGCGTTCGTCTGTCTGTGGTTTAGAATACATGCAGCAGATTATCGCGATGTCCACGCCGCGAAAGTAGATTTGGGCATTGCGTCGGCGAGCTTGAACCTTCTGAAAAATGCGCCCCATCGTCTGGAACGCCAGCATCTAAATCGATATAGGTTTGCTTCCTAACGTGGCAATCAAGCTCAAAATTCCGAAGAGTACGAGAGCCGGCAAATTTCTCGGCCGCGATCCCGTGCTGCGACTGGCGCTGCTGATCTTCGTGCTGCTGGTGACCGTATCCGGGACTGCCTTTACTTATTACTACATTAAGTTTGATCGCGTTATCGAGCAGCGGTTCAAAGGGGCGGTATTCAGCAACTCAGCAAAAATTTATGCCATCCCGCGCTCGGTACGTGTGGGCGAGAAGATTGAGCCGAAGCAAATCGCATCTGAACTGCGCCACGCCGGATATACCGATAAAGACGGACAGTCACTGATGGGCAGCTACCGGCTGCTCTCCGGTGGCATCGAGATTGATCCGGGCCCGGATTCATACCACAGCCCGGAGCCGGCCACCATCCGCGTTCGCGCAGGGAAGGTGGAGGCCATTAGCAGCAAGACCGGCGATCTGGAAGCCTACGAGCTTGAGCCGCAAATGATCACCTCGCTTTTTGACGCGGAGCAGCGATCGAAACGGCAGCTTGTTAAGTACGAGGAAATTCCGAAAATACTGGTCGATGCTGTATTAGCCATCGAGGACCGGCGCTTCTTCCAGCACGGCGGCGTGAACTTTATTCGTCTCGCTGAGGCGACGTGGATTGATCTGACCCATCAGCGCCACGAGCAGGGTGGTTCGACTATCACCATGCAGCTTTCACGCGCATTTTTCCTGACGCCGCAGAAGACGGTGAAGCGGAAATTATCGGAAATGCTGATCGCGATGGAGATGGAACAGAAATTCTCCAAGCAGCAGATCTTCGAGTTTTATGCCAACCGTGTGGATCTTGGACAGCGCGGCTCCTTCACCATCAGCGGCTTCGCTGAGGCGTCGCGGGCATACTTCAACAAAGACTTGAAGGATATATCTCTTCCTGAAGCAGCCTTGATAGCTGGGCTGATTCAAGCGCCGAGCTTTTTGTCACCGTACCGGCACCCGGAGCGGGCGCTCGAGCGCAGAAATCTGGTGCTCGACAGCATGGTCGAGACCCACGCTATCAGCAAGGCTGATGCAGAGAAGGCCAAAGCCGCGCCTTTGAAGCTGGCGCCACCAAACGTTGAGGCCAGTGATGCGCCGTACTTCATCGATCTGGTACGCGAGACCCTGATCAGCAAGCTTGACGAGCGGCAGATGAACGATCAGTCCTACCGGATCTATACCACGCTTGATCCGGAGCTTCAGAAGGCGGCAGCGCAGGCGGTAGAAGCCGGAATGAAGCTGGTTGATGAGCAAGTAAAGAAGCAGCGAACGAAACGCATCAAGGTTGGAAAAAATAAATACGAAACCAAGGTTCAAGAAGGACCTCAGGCTCAGGTTGCGCTCATCGCCATGGATCCGCACACCGGCGAAGTTCTGGCGCTGGTCGGCGGAAGAAACTATGGATTCAGCCAATTGAATCATGCCTCCTCGGCCAAGCGGCCTACGGGCTCCATCTTCAAGCCATTTGTGTATGCGGCGGCGGTCAACACCGGACTGGATGGGGGCAATCCGGTTTTGACTCCGGCTTCTATGGTGGAGGATCAGCCGAGCACGTTCGCCTACGGCGATCAAATTTACGAACCGCGAAATTACAAAGAGGAATACCACGGCGAAGTGACCATGCGATATGCGCTGGCGATGTCGCTGAATAACGCCACGGTGAAACTCGCCGAACAAGTGGGTTACGACAAAGTGGCCGATCTGGCCAAAGCGGCGGGAATCACTTCAGTGAAGGCGACTCCCGCGATGGCTCTTGGTGCGTACGAAGCAACACCATTGGATATGACATCGGCGTACACAGTTTTTGCCAATGGCGGCATTCATCTTTCACCAGTTCTGGTCAACTCGATGCGCAACACCAAGGGCGATGTGGTCATCGACTTCAACTCTGAGAAGCGGCAGGTGCTCGATCCCCGGGTTGCATTCGTGACCACGAACATGATGGAGAGCGTCATTAACAATGGCCTGGCTGTGAGCGCTGTGCGCGGGCGCGGCTTCTCGGCTCCGGCCGCCGGTAAGACAGGAAGCTCACATGACGGTTGGTTCGCGGGGTATACCAGCAATCTGCTGTGTATCGTCTGGGTGGGATACGACGACTACAGCGATCTGCGCCTGAGCGGAGCGCAGACAGCGGCCCCCATCTGGACAGAGTTCATGAAGAAGGCGGTGGCGCTGCCCCAATACTCAGACGTGAAGCCGTTTACACAGCCCGCCGGCGTCGTCGACGTGCAACTGGATAAACAAACCAATCTGCTGGCAACCCCCGCCTGCCCAGAGACTTACAGTTCAGCATTCATCGCCGGAACGGAGCCCAGCCAGACCTGCGATCAGGGAACTGGGGTGCGTGGGTTCTTCTCCCGGATATTCGGCTTGGGAGGCGAAAAGGCGCTTCCACCGCCGCCTGCAGGCGCCCAGGCGGGAGTTGTAAATACCTCAACCGACGACCCCAAAAAGAAAAAAGGATTTTTTGGCAAAATTGCGGGTATCTTTAAAGAGGACAAATCGTCTAACAACCCGCCGCCCAAACCAGCCGACAACGGCAGCAAGCCTCAGTAGCCCCGGCTGGGAGCGGACAGCGGAGCCAGACGCCAGGCAGGAGGTAGGCTTATGCGTCGGCAAGTTTTGCTTTACGTGCTCGCAGTGTTTGTGGCTGCTAGTGTTTCGGCTGCAGCTCAAGCTTCCCCTTCCGAACAAGTTCAAGTAGGTCCTCCGCTCCGCCACACGCAAACGCCCCTGGCGAGCGCTACTCCACAAGAATTGGAGCAGCGTGGCGATGAACTGCGCGCGGAAAAGTCATACTTGTACGCGCTCGACTACTACGGAACTGCCCTCAAGAAACAACCTAGTCCTCCGCTTCTGAACAAGATCGGCATCACGCAACTGGAGTTGCAGCGCTTTCACGAAGCCAGCAAGAGCTTCGAGCGAGCGATCAAAAATGACCGCGACTACGCCGACGCGTATAACAACCTCGGTGTGATTTATTACCTTGAGAAGAAGTATGGAAAAGCCATCAAGCAGTACGAAAAAGCGATCAAGCTGCGGCAGGATGCGGCCTCGTATTTCAGCAACCTGGGAGCGGCGTATTTTTCGAAAAAAGAACTGGAAAAGGCAATAGCCGCATATACCGAAGCCATGCGGTTGGATCCCGATATTTTTGAGCGAACATCCCATACTGGCGTGCAGGCGCAGATGTCGTCTCCGGAAAACCGGGCGCACTTCAACTACGTCATGGCAAAGCTGTTCGCCAAGGAGGGAAATAGCGACCGGTCGCTGCAGTATCTCCGCAAAGCGCTGGAAGAGGGGTACAAGGGAATCAACGAAGTCTACAAAGATGCGGAGTTTGCGGGATTACGCAAAGACCCGCGGTTCACTGAATTGATGGCAGCTCGGCCGCAAGCCATTCCTGAATAGGCCTGTGGAGACGTTTCCGAGTAGGGCAATCGCTCCGCGGCCGGGCCAGTGCAATTACAAAACTTTACCGCTGGAACGGAACTTTTCTCCGGAATTGGGTTTAGACTGTGTAAATACTCCTGAAAACAACAGGGTGAGTAAGGAGAAACGGTAGCCCATCGGTCGTCGACCCGAGCACGCCCCAAGCAGACGGCCGGTGGGTTTTTGTTTTAGCTCTCAGCTATCGGCTCCTAACAGGCCCCGGAAAGACTCCAATTCTGGACGTTTTGGCACGGGCACGAGTTCATAGGCTGCGGAAAAACTCGATTGCGAACGTGTTTTGGGAAGGGCACGACTTCAGTCGTGCCGATGAGTCCTTTCCTTTTCTCATTCCGAGCGGGCTTCAGCCCGCGAGGAATCTGCTTTCCCGACTTTTCCGCAGCTTGCTATTTTCCTAGGGATCCACTCTACTGAAGCCGCGAATCTTCCAAGCCCAAAGAATCTAAGGGGAGTTGAGAGCTGAAAGCCAAAAAGTTGATGGCTGACAGCTAGTGGCCACCCCTCTCCACAACGTAGCTCTTAACCACCCGCTTCCATTTTCCTTGGGCTTTCAGGATGTACTCAATGGCATCGCGTAGGGCGCCGTCGCCACCAGCATGGGGCGTTACATAGTGAGCATCGCGTTTGACCTCCGCGCGCGCGTTGGCTACCGCGATTGCGAGGCCACAATTCCACATCACCGGTAGATCAATCACATCATCACCCACGAATGCGGCTTCCGCAGGCTTGATTCCTTCCTGAGCGATGATTTCGCGAAAGACGGTGAGCTTGTCCTGAATGCCCTGGTGAACGTGTTCGAGTTTCAGATCGCGGGCACGGAGAGCCACGGTTTCTGAGATTCGCTTGGTGATCAGCCCGGTCTTGATTCCTCCGAGACGAGCCAAGGAGATCCCGATGCCGTCGTGGGCGTGGAATCCCTTGGCCTCGATGTAAGTTTGGCTGTGGAGGCCGAATCCGCCTTCGCCGCCATGCTTGGCGGCGTCTTGCTGAATGCTCTGTTGCGCCTGGGGCGGGGCGGGAAAGATAAACAGCTTGCCATCGGTCAGAACGCCGTCAACGTCGAACAGGAGGAGTTTTATTTTTTTGGCGCGGAGTTTGGACATTGCGGGGATTCTAGCATCCGGGCTTCTCGCCGGCTCCTAGCCTCCAGCCGTGAACTGGACGAGAGCTTCGAGCTTGCGCGCGGCGGCGCCGGAATCGAGAGACTGCGTAGCTGAAGGGATAGCGTCCCCAATGTGAGCGGCTGCGTTGAGCAAGACGACGTCACGGCGAGGTGATTTGTAACCATCGAGCACTTTTCGAATCAACGCCGCGTTCGCGGCGGAATCGCCGCCGGAAATTTCGTCGAGCGTGGCCCGAGGCATGCCGAATTCTTCTGGAGTGACCTCGTAAGTACGCACCGTTCCGTCGCGAATCTCGGCAATGCGTGTGGCATCGGTCAGAGTGATTTCGTCAAGCCCATCGAGACCGTGCACCACAAGCCCACGGTGCAATCCCAACATGCTCAGCGCTTCGGCGAGCTTCTCGACCAGATCAAGAGCATAAACGCCGACCACTTGTCCGGATGCATTTGCCGGATTGGTGAGCGGGCCGAGAAGATTGAATATGGTTCGGATTTTCAGCTCGCGGCGCGCCGGCTGCACGTATTTCATGGCCGAGTGCATAGCCGGAGCAAAGAGAAACGCGATCCCAACTTCTTCCAGACACGCCGCGATGCGGTCGGGTGAAAGCTGAATGTTCACGCCGAGGGCTTCCATCACATCCGCCGAGCCTTTTTTAGAGCTGATGCTGCGATTGCCGTGCTTAGCCACGCGTACACCCGCTCCCGCGACCACGAACGCCGTTGCAGTAGAAATGTTGAAAGTCGCGCTGGCTGAGCCGCCGGTGCCGCAGGTATCGACCAGCGCCTCGCGGCCGGTGCCGCTGACGTCGACAGTCGAATTGCGATGCAGATTTAGAGGGGTCGCCACGGCGCGGATAGCTTCTGCAAAGCCGACGATCTCCTCCACCGTTTCGCCTTTCATGTGCAGCGCGACCAGCAGGGCCGCGATCTGCGCATCCGTGCATTTGCCGGAGAGAATCTCGCTCGTGACCGCACGCGCTTCTTCGCGCGAAAGCGATTCACGACAGTCGGCAACGCGATGGAGAGCTTCAACGATCATGGCACGACTATACGGGCTGCGGAAAAAACTCGATTGCGAGCGTGTTTTGGGAAGGGCACGAGTTCAAGGGGCTGCGGAAAAACTCAAATTCAGGACGGTTTGGGAAGGGCACGACTTTAGTCGTGCCGATAAGTCTTTCCTTTTGTCATCCCGAGCGGCCTTCAGCCGGCGAGGGGATCTGCTTTCCTGAGTTTTTCCGCAACCTCTTCGTGCCAATAAATCCTCTAATCTTGTCATTCCGACGCGGCTTCAGCCGCCGAGGAATCTGCTTTCCCGAGTTTTTCCGCAGTCTATAAGGTTAGCATTCACGAGCAGATTCGGCGGAATAGTTGTAGTTCACGATATTCAGCCGTTGTTACGAACGCTCTCACCATCGCGTGCGCTGTTGTACCTTGCTATCAGTCGGAGCTTTCCAGCCTTTCCGCAATCTCGAGCAGCTTGCTGACTGTGTTCCAATTTCTGGCCGTGCCGGATTTTTTCAGTATTTTCTCCAGCAATGCTGGCAATTTCGAGCGCCCCATGCCATTGGGAAAATAGATGTAGAGTTCGCGGCCATGGAGCCGCACTTCCTCGGGATCGGGCTTGATCCTAAGAATCTGGTCACAAGTTTCGGGGCCGGGATCGGTAGCCAGAAAGGTGACGAGCAGTTTGCCAGACTCAATGTCACGCCGTTTCGCAAATGGATTTCTGGCAACTACGTCTCTCAGATCAGAAGTGGTGCGAAGAATGACTTGGGGGCGAAAACCGAACCTGCGCTCAATCCCGGTCTCGATGACTTTTCCGAGCTTGACGAGGTTCCGCTCTCCAGTCGTAAAAACGACATTGCCACTCTGCACATAGGTTTCTGGTTCTCGCAATTCCAGCGACCTATACAACGCACTGAGCGCATCCATCGTAATCCGGTTGTGGCTCCCAACATTGATGCCACGGAGCATGGAGATGACCACCGTCATATCGAGACTTCAGTTTAGCGCCTTAGGTTTGGTTTTCATCTGACCCACGGAGTAAACTTGCAAGTGTTGAAGGAGCCAGTTTTCATGGGTTCGCCTGAAAGTGTGATCACGAGAAACCCCGAGGTGCTCGGGGGCACGCCTGTTTTCCGCGGGACCCGTGTTCCGTTCCAGGCTCTTTTGGATTACCTTGAAGGTGGACAAACTCTGGACGAGTTTCTGGACGATTTTCCCACCGTAACCCGCGAGGCCGCGGTCCATGCACTTGAACACGCGAAATCGCTTGTCGTCAACCAGTTGTGATGAAACTGCTGTTGGACGAGTGTATTCCCCGAAAATTCAAGGATCATCTACAGGGGCACGATTGTGTCACAGTGCCTGAGGCGGGTTTAGCGGGCAAAAAGAATGGAGAACTCTTGCTTTTCGCCCAGAAAACCGGTTTTGATGCGTTCCTGACTCTCGATCGCGGAATTGAGTACGAACAAAATCTTACGCAGCTTGGAGTCGCGGTGGTAGTGATTCGCGCGAGATCAAGCCGACTAGCTGATTTGCAGCCTCACGCTCGAGAAATTCTTAAAGTGATTGGTTCTATCCAGCGCGGTGAGCTTGTGCACGTCGGCTGAAAAAGGCTGATTCAGGTAAAGTACATCAAGCCGTCGAAGCGGCGTCGCCGTCCGGACTAATTGTTCCAAACGATCGCGGCTTTCTTCGCCTCAGCGTGCTGTCTGCGCAGCGCGCGTGCTGAATCGCCAAGAGGAGCGGGCGTGGTTTGCGGCGCAAACTCCCACAGCGGCCTTTCCCCGTGGGCATACGAGGAGCC
The DNA here is from genome assembly GCA_003225455.1 of Acidobacteriota bacterium. Classification (GTDB taxonomy): domain Bacteria; phylum Acidobacteriota; class Terriglobia; order Terriglobales; family Acidobacteriaceae; genus QIAB01. Next base: position 72,572 of record QIAB01000046.1, on the reverse strand, counting down.
AGAAGCTTCGAGCAGGCTCTGACCTTGCGTCATAGTCTGCTGAGATGCATGCTCGACATGCGACGGCGTCCGGAATACGGACGGTTCACTGCTCAGGACTGATCCCTGCAGCCCACCTTGGGCAAACGCGCCGGTGGCGCATAGCAAACACAGGACAAACAATGTGGTCTTCATCGCGCTGATCTCCGTATCCGGAGGACCGAGGGATTGTTCCTCCCATGCATATTCCACGTTCACAATAAGCACGCACGCTGCCAAAAGTTGCATGGCTGATTTGGGTTTACGAGAGGCGAGTCAATGCAATTACGCAACTCTTTGCATATTAGAGGAGCTTGCCGCAATTTGAGGCGCATTCCGTGTTTGCCGAATCACGCTAGCCTTCTATAAAATCTAGACTTTGCTGCTCGCAGCGCTAAGCCGCAAGCAATTTCCTGCCGATAAAACATAATCAGGAATCACTATGAAAATCCATGAATACCAGGCCAAGGGCATCCTGAAGAAGTATGGGGTGACAGTGCCGCGTGGGGAAATGGCGGAATCGCGGGAAGAAGCCGAAGCCGCTGCCAAGAACCTGTTTGGAACTGGAGCTACCGGAGCCGTCGTCAAGGCTCAGATTCACGCCGGCGGACGCGGCAAAGGCGGCGGGGTAAAGATCGCAAAGTCGGTGGATGAAGTAGGTGAGATTGCGGCACGAATGTTGGGCATGAAGCTGGTTACGCACCAAACCGGGCCTGAAGGGCGCATCGTTCAGCGGCTCTTGATTGAAGAAACTTTGCCGATTGAGAAGGAACTTTATCTTGGAATCGTGATTGATCGCGCCGAAGCGCGGCCGGTGTTTATGGCGTCGGCTTCCGGCGGAGTCGAGATCGAGCAGGTTGCAGCCGAGAATCCGGCTGCGATTTTGAAAGAGTACATCGATCCGGGCATGGGCCTCGAAGCTTTCCAGGCGCGCAAGCTGGCATTCGCGCTTGGGTTGAAACCGCAGCAAATCAATGAAGCCGTACGCTTTATGACCGGACTGTATCGCGCATTTCAGGAGACGGATTCCTCGCTGATGGAAATCAATCCATTCATCTCTTGCACCGACGGCCGGCTGTTCGCGCTCGACGCCAAAATCAACTTTGATGACAATGCCATGTTCCGCCATCCCGATCTGCGCGAGTTACGTGATTTCACAGAAGAGGATCCACTGGAGGTGGAGGCGTCGAAGCACAGCCTGAACTACATCAAGCTGGATGGAAACGTCGGTTGCATGGTAAACGGCGCTGGGCTGGCGATGGCGACGATGGACATCATCAAATACGCAGGCGGCATGCCGGCGAATTTTCTGGATGTTGGCGGCGGCGCGAATGCAGAGCAAGTGACGCACGCCTTTGAGATTTTGCTCAGCGATAAGAGCGTGAAGGCAGTGCTGATTAATATCTTCGGTGGAATTTTGCGTGTGGACACATTAGCGACGGGCGTGGTCGAGGCAGCGCAGAAAACACATATTCAGTTACCGATCGTGCTGCGGCTCGAGGGAACGAACGTTGAGCAAGGACGGGAGATTCTGCAGCAGTCGGGATTGAACTTCATTGTGGCAGAAACGATGAAAGATGCGGCGGAGAAGGTGGTGGCAGCGGCGAAATCATAGCGCCGCTGAGGGCGAGGACGCCCTCAGAACCGCCGGCAAGATGCCGGCGCTACGAAAGAAGAAATGAGCATTCTTGTAGACAAGTCAACGCGAGGGCACATTCCACGCCAAAGCCTGCGCGGAGTACGGAACACAAATCGTCGGCGGCGTGACCCCGGGCAAGGGAGGAACCACACATGAAGGCTGGCCGGTCTTCAACAGCGTCCAGGAAACGGTGGATAGAACTGGCGCCGATTGCTCGCTGATCTTCGTACCTCCACCTTATGCAGCGGACGCCATCATGGAAGCCGCCGATGCAGAGGTTGAACTGATTGTCTGCATCACAGAAGGGATTCCGACGCTTGACATGGTTCGGGCATGGGAGTTCTTGCAGAATCGCCGCGCCAGGTTGATTGGACCAAATTGTCCAGGGATTATTTCGCCGGGCCATTGCAAGATTGGAATCATGCCCGCGCGCATTCACAAGCAAGGGCCGGTTGGGATTGTTTCTCGCTCTGGCACGCTTACTTACGAAGCGGTGTATCAGCTTACGCAGCGGAATATTGGTCAGTCGACCGCAATAGGCATCGGCGGCGATCCGATTATCGGCACGCATTTCGTGGACGCATTGGAGTTGTTCAATCGCGATCCGAGGACAGAAGCCGTGGTGATGATCGGCGAGATCGGCGGGAACGCAGAAGAAACTGCGTCGGAGTACGTAAAAATACACATGAAAAAGCCTGTGATCGGTTTCATTGCGGGACAGACTGCGCCTCCGGGGCGGCGTATGGGGCACGCGGGGGCAATTATCTCCGGCGGCAAAGGCACGGCAGCAGAAAAAATCAAGGCAATGGAAGACGCTGGCATTCGTGTGGCAAAGTCTCCCGCGGTCATTGGCGAAACAGTGAATGCAGCTTTGGGTGTTAAGGTGTGAGAACCGGTTCGATCACCAGCTCTCCAGCCGCGAAGCGGCGACAGAATGCAGCCCAGGGCGCAAGCCCTGGGTGAAGTGGAAAATGAGCAAGCCCTGTAGGGGCGAAAGAATAGTTCTCACTCACTCGTGAGTGCCGGGAAAGCGAAACGGGGAAATCAGAGTCGGCTGTTAGCCGACGACACAGGTTTCGTAATAGCCTCTTCAGAGCGGTTGTGAAAGGGCACGACTGTCGTGCCGATAAGTTTTCCCCGTTTGCTATCCCGAGCGGCCGCTATTGCCGCGAGGAATCTGCTTCTCACCGGGTTTCGAGCCCCAGGACTAATTGCACATGAAGACCCTGCAACGCACTCTGACCATCGTTAAGCCCGATGCCGTCCGCAAGAACGCAATCGGCGACATCATTGAGCAATTCGAGAAGAATGGATTTCGTATTCTCTCGATGAAGATGCTGGAAATTTCCAAGCATCAAGCGGAGCAGTTCTATGCTGTCCACGCCAGCAGATCTTTCTTTCATTCGCTTACGGACTTCATGTCGAGCGGGCCTATTGTGGTGCTGGCCCTGGAGAAAGAGAATGCGATTGCTGATTTACGCAAGCTGATGGGCGCGACCAATCCGGCGAACGCCGAGGAAGGCACGATTCGCAAGAAGTGGGCCAGCAGCATCGAGCACAACGCAATTCACGGCTCCGATGCGGAGGACACCGCCCGCTTCGAGTTGAGCTTTTTCTTCGCGGGATACGAATTAGCCGCCTGAGAACCGAAATCCATGCCAATCGTCCAAGTAACCATGCTGACCGGGCGCACTGCCGAGCAAAAACGCAAGCTGGCGCAGCGCATCACTGACGCGATGGTGGAAGAGGCCGGGGCTCGCCGCGAGGCAATCGTAGTTACTTTCAACGAAGTATCGAAAGAAAGTTATGCTTCCGGCGGCGTGCTGATGGCTGACAAGGGCAAATGAGTTCGCGGGCCGCTAGCCTAGCGGCTCGTAAAGCTGGCCTTCCACGCGCTCGGCCAGTTTGGGCAATTCCTTCCTCGCGTATTGCAGAAAGTGCGGCGCAGCGCGGTGCGCCTCCAGTGCGGCATCATCTCTGTATTGCTCGTAGATGAAGAAACGGCGTGGCTCGGTCTTGTGGCGGTGAACCTGGTACATCGCGCAGCCCGGTTCTTTGCGCGACTCCTCGGTGAGTCTTGCAAATAGGGCCGCGACTTCAGATTCACGGCCATTTTTTGCTATCCACGTGACTGCCAGCACGACCATAGTTGCTCCCGTTCCTAATGCTCCGCCAACGCCCGGCCTTTTTGGCCGGTTAACGTCCGCAATTCTGCCACGAATTCATCCACAAAAATCGTTTGGTCGCGATCCGGACCGGTGGAGACCATTCCAATTCGGGCGCCACTCTCTTTCTCCAAAAACGCGAGATACTCGCGCGCAGCTTTCGGCAACTTGCCCATTTGCGTGATTCCCTGGGTAGAAGTTTGCCATCCCGGAACCCGATGGTAAACGCATTCAATGCGATCATAGCCGCTGGCGTGGGCAGGAATATCATCGGTTGTCTTGCCATCGATTTTGTAGCTCACGCAGACCGGAATTTCCGCCATCTCATCGAGCACATCGAGCTTGGTGACAACCAGCCATGAAATTCCGTTGATGGCGACCGCGTAGCGCAACAACGGCAGATCGATCCAGCCAGTGCGCCGGGGACGTCCCGTGACAGCGCCGTATTCATTGCCGCGCGCGCGCAGCAAATCACCAATAGCGTCAAGAATTTCACTGGGAAATGGACCGCCGCCAACCCGCGTGCAATAAGCTTTGGTTACGCCAATTACGGTATCAATCGCGGTAGGCGCAACGCCGGTTCCGGTCACAGCACCCCCAGACGTTGCGCTCGAAGAAGTCACGAACGGATAGGTACCGTGGTCAATGTCTAACATCGTTCCTTGCGCGCCCTCGAAGGCGATTGATTCACCCTCAGCCAGCGCCCGGTTCAGCAGCGCAGCCGTGTCGCAGACAAAGGGAGCAATCTTTGCCGAGGCTTCCGCATACTCCTGATACATCTTGTCGGGATCGAGCGGCTCAGAGTTGAAGAGCGCATGCGCGATCATGTTCTTTTCGCGGCAGGCGTTTTCGATGTGAATCTTCAACAGCTTGAGATCAAGCAGATCGGCAACCCGTAGCCCGCGCCGGCCCATCTTGTCTTCGTAGGCGGGGCCAATCCCACGCGAAGTCGTTCCAATCTTCACCCGCCCGGGAGCATTCTCTGAGGCCAACTCGATCATGCGGTGGTAGGGCAGAATCACATGAGCCCGATTGCTGACGAATAGGCTGCCATCCACCTGCACGCCGTTAGCCCGCAATGCGGCAACTTCCTTGAGAAATGCTATGGGATCGAGTACGACGCCGTTCCCGATCACGCTGCGGCAGCCGGCACGCAACACGCCACAGGGAACCAATTGCAAGATGAATTTCTTGCCATTGATGATGACGGTATGGCCGGCATTGTGTCCGCCGGCATAGCGAGCCACTACGGAGAAATTCTCCGACAGGACATCGACGATCTTACCCTTGCCTTCGTCTCCCCATTGGGCGCCGACGATGACCGCAGTTCTTGCCTTCTTCAAACGCCAACTCCGCAAGACATAAATAACGCAACCGTTTCCACGTTCCCGCCCCGGACAGGCGACGGCGCACACTCATTGCCCCAGCGAACTGCTCTGAGCTGATTACAGGGATGTGGGGGAGCAGAAATGTACTCCGAATCATAACCCGCGATACGAAAGAAGGGCAATAAAGAACTCTTCGTGGTCAACGCCGCAGTTTGAATCCCGGCCACTTGCCCTTGTAAGCGTCATCCCGAACGGAGTCGAGACCTCGCCCGCGTAGGCGCGAGCGTCCTCGCTCGTGCTGTCCAGCCAAACAACGCCGGGCAGATTGTAGCGCCGGCGTCCCGCCGGCTGTGGCGAGGGCATCTTGCCCTCGCATGGCCTCCAACCTTGTCATTCCGAATCCGTTTTTCGATGTAGGCGCGAGCGTCCGCGCTCGTGCGCGTTGAAGAACGCATCGTTTTCCAGGATGCTGAAAAACCAGGATTCGTCTCACGGTATGGCTTCAGCCACATTGTCATTCCGAATCCGTTTTCAGCGGTGAGGAATCCGCTTTTTCGATGTAGGCGCGAGCGTCTCGCTCGTGCGCGTTGAAGAACGCATCGCTTCCCAGGATGCTGAAAAACTCAGGATTCGTATCAGGGTTCGCCTTCAGGCGTACCGCTACGAACGCACCCTGCCGCCCCGCGCCCATCGGGCGCAACCACCACCGATGTCATCCTGAGGACCGGAGTCCTTCGCTCCGCGAAGGACTCCCAACGAAGGATCTATGCATTACCGCTCTGATGAGCCGGTGAACGTGCTCCGGCATGATCACGTATCCCAACACTACAAAGCCATACTTCTGCCGCGTTTCTTCCAAGAGTCGCAGGAAAAGATCGCGGCGCCGCGTCGTCCCGAGCCAGGCCCGCCGCTGATAACAACTGCAGGTGATGAAGTGCAGATACCCAGCGCCGTACTATCGCTTCAGACCTTGAGGCACGCGGGGGATGGTAACGCATCTACAAGGGCAAGTTCTGTGACGCTGCACACACCCGCCCCTTGAATCCAGATCTCACCAGCTCTGAATTCGGTTTCCGATAGTACCCTTCAACTATTCATATCCGGATCAAGTGTAGCAACTGGCTGGGTAGAAATTACATCGGAGCAGCGTATCCTTTTGGCCGATCCCTTCTTTTCTCAGCGGCTTGATCAGTTGGCACGGCTTGTGCTTTTAACACAGCCTGGAAAGCGATTTCTTCATCAGGGGACGTCGCTCCGATGGACATTTGGTTTCATGCACCAGGAGGTTCAAGCTATGCGCCACGAAATGATATTCCTCCCCTCTATCCTTCTCCTATTGTCGAGCCTCAACGTGGTCCGCGTCGCTCAGCAGGACCAAGTGGAGCCGATGGAGAAGACTCCGGTCTTTCGAGCGAACGTGGTCTCGCGCACCACCAAAGCAGTGGACTACAGGCACCGAGGCGGATCGACAAGAGTCGATCTCCGCGGTACGGAGCTTATGCCGCAAGCAGCAGGCGAGGCGAAGGTGGAAAGCAAGACGGGGCGGCTCGAAATCGACGCGAAACTGAGCGGCATGGAGCCCGCGAACAAGTTTGGGCTCGAGTACCTGACCTATGTCCTGTGGGCGATCACACCAGAAGGACGCGCGAACAATCTGGGAGAGGTGGTCCTGGACAACGGAAAGAGTGAAATGCACGCCACCACGGATTTACAGGCCTTCGGACTGATCGTGACCGCTGAGCCCTATTTTGCCGTCACCCAGCCAAGTGATCTCGTGGTTGCCGAAAACATCGTCCGTCGAGATACAAAAGGACGAGAAGAGGCGATTAATGTCAAATACGAGCTGTTGCCGAAGGGGCTGTACGCGTCCCAGGTGGAGCCGTTGCGGGATGTTGTGTACGGCATCGACAGTAAAGCTCCCCTCGATTTGTTTGAAGCGCGAAACGCGATAAGGATCGCGCGGGCCGCCAAGGCCGACCAATACGCCTCCAGCAGTTTTGCAAAAGCGGAAGCGGACTTGAAGCAGGCAGAGGACTACTACCGCCGGAAGCAAGGCAGGACGCCGATTGGCACAGTAGCGCGTGAGGCGATCCAGACTGCAGAAGAAGCCAGAGTGATGTCGCTCAAGCGCCAAGAGGAGGAGCGAATCGCAAACGAAAGAGAAGCAGCCGCCGCCCGCGAAGCACAGGCTAAGGCAGATGCTGAAGCCCAAGCGCAACGCCGCGTTCAGGCCGAAACCGAACGTGCTAGTGCGGAGCAGGCAAAGGCTGAGGCCGAGCGCGCCAGACAAGAATCAGATCTAGCCGCACAAAAAGCTGCCCAGGAGAAGCAAGAAGCACAGGCGGCACAAGCCGCAGCTCTGGCTCAACAGCAGGCGCTGCAGGCTGAGAACGAAAAAGCCCGGTCACAGGCGGAAGAGTCCGAGCGCGGACGACAGAAGGCTGAATCGGAAAAAGCCGAAATGCGAGCCCGTTTACTGCAACAGCTGAATGCCGTTTTAGTCACTCGTGATACCGCGCGAGGGTTGATCGCGACCATGCCCGACGTTCTCTTCGAGACCAATCAATACGCTTTGCGACCTGCTGCCCGCGAGAGTCTCGCAAAAGTTGCCGGCATCCTGCTCGCTTATCCCGACCTGCGGCTTGAGGTAGATGGACACACCGACAGTGTAGGCAGCGACGCCTACAATCAACAGCTCTCAGAAAAACGAGCCGCATCGGTTCGCGACTACTTGGCACAGCAGCGTATCCCGATTGCGTCGGTCACTGTCCAGGGATTCGGCAAGACTCAGCCCGTCGCCTCGAATGCCACAGCCTCCGGTCGTCAACAGAATCGCAGAGTTGAGTTAGTTGTATCTGGAGAGGTGATCGGTACGAAAATTGGTGGCACATCCAGCACGGTTCCAACTCCGCCCCAACCTTAGGAGGACATCACACAGCTCAGGTCCGGTATATGAAGCACAAGCTTGAAAGGACGAACAAAAGTGAGAACCGATCTCGCGATTCGACTGTTAAACCATGTGCTCCTCCTGTGTCTGCTCCTGCCATTTGCAGGAGACGTGCGCGGGTGGCTCACGCCACCGCGTCCCCAGGGGAGTGCCTGCTAAATCTGAGTTGAGGCTTTTGATTAGACATGTCGGAAGAAACAGGAGCTCGTAATCGGAAGCACACTCGGGGGTCTCGTTGGTGGTCGATTCGGACAATAGCACTGGCTTTCTTAGTTGTCGTCGGAGTAGCGGTTGCGATCGCGATTTACCACGCTGAACCCATTCTGCGAGGCAGGATCATCGAGACGCTTTCCGCGCGTTTTCACAGTCGAGTGGAACTCGCCGGATTCCATGTTTCCGTCGCGCATGGAGTGCATGTCTCAGGTGAGGGACTGAAGATCTTCGGTACAAGCGATGTAAACATTCAAAAGCCGGGAACTCAACCGCTGATTGCGATTGATGAATTCCGATTCGCCGCGAGCGTCCTCAATCTGCTGCATACGCCGATGCGAGTTCATCGTGTATATCTGAAAGGCTTGGAGCTGAATATTCCACCAAAAGAACAAAGACGGGCGGGTATCAATGTCAAGGGAGGAAAGATCAAGATTTATGTGGACGAGTTCGTCTGTGAGGAGGCGCGACTCGTAATCAACACACTCAGACCAGATAAGCTGCCTCTGGAGTTCGACATCAGCCAGCTGCAAATGAAAGAGATTGGCCCGGGACAGCCCCTCTTTTTTGATGCCATGCTCGTGAATCCCAAGCCCGTCGGAACAATTCACTCCAGCGGATTGTTCGGACCCTGGGAGGCAGATGATCCCCGCAGCTCACCGGTGCGAGGCAAGTATTCGTTCAGCAATGCTGACCTCAGTACGATCAAAGGCATTGCCGGAATCCTTTCTTCGACCGGCGAATATGCCGGCACTCTCGGAAATATTGTTGTCGATGGGACGACGGATACTCCCGATTTCCGAATTGCGATCAGCGGCCACCCTGTCCCCCTGCATACCGAATTCCACGCCATTGTCGATGGAACCAGCGGAGACACATATCTTGAGCCGGTCAAGGCCATGATCCTGCATTCTCCGCTTGTCGCGAAGGGGTCAGTATTGCGAGTGAGAAATCCGAATGGCCATAGAGTTGTTCTTGATGTTGCAGTAGATGGCGCAAGGATCGACGACCTCCTCAAGCTCGGAGTCCGGACTGACCCTCCAGTCATGACTGGTGCAGCGGAGTTGAAAACGAAATTGGACCTTTCCCCAGGAGATGCAGACCTGAGTAATCGCCTTCGACTAGCTGGACTTTTCCACATTTCCAGGGCGCATTTCACTAATGAGAAAGTTCAGTCCAAGGTGGATGCGTTGAGCTTGCGGAGCCAAGGCAGACCAAAGGAAGCTAAGGACGACATCCCAGACAACGTGCTGTCTGAAATGACAGGTACTTTCAAGTTGTCCAATGGCCTGCTTTCTTTCTCCCAGCTACACTTTCAGGTGCCTGGAACGAAAGTGGACATGACCGGCAAGTACAGCCTGGATGGAAATCAATTTGATTTTCACGGAAAAGCGCGCATGGAAGCCAAGCTGTCCCATATGGTGACGGGCTGGAAATCTGTACTCCTGAAACCGGTTGACCCGTTTTTCAGCAAACATGGCGCGGGGACAGAAGTTCCCGTAAAAGTGACTGGCACCAAGTCAGCCCCGCACTTCGGCTTAGACTTCGGGCACAAAGAAGCGGCGATTCAACATTGAATAGATATGGCAAAGAGTATGGTTCGTTGCCCGTATAGCGTTTCAGGCGCAACCGATGATGTGCGCCGCGAACTCACCCGCCTTTCCGACTCTGTCAATTGACTTAGTCGGTGTTTTTTTTTACAGCTTCAACTACTGCGAAAGAACGCGGCCCACTCCAACCTCTCGTCACTCCATTGAACCTAGCCTTCGCTTGTGACAAAATCAGCCGCGCAAGACGAGAGGAGGACCGCCATGGCAATCCCGCTCCCCGACGCGGTCACGCGTTTACTCGACGCCCGCAACTTCGCCCACCTGGCCACCCTCATGAGTGACGGCTCTCCCCACAGCGCGCCGGTGTGGGTGGGACGCGAAGGCGACTGCATCATCATCTGCACCGATGAGGATTCAGTCAAAGGCAGAAACACGCGGCGCGATCCGCGGGTGGCCATCTCCATCGTTGATATGGACGATCCCTACAACGAGGCCCGGCTACGTGGCCGGGTGACGGAGCGCCGCCGCGACTCCGATTTCAAATACATTGACGCCATCTCGCGCAAGTACGTGGGCAAGGCTTGGCCCTACCGCGAAGAAGTGCCGGTCGCCCTGGTGATCGAGATTGACAAGGTTCATTACTCGAAACAGCCATTCGAGCACACGCCCGCTCCAGCGGTGAAAAAGCCAGCTTAGGACGCCCCGACCAGTGCCCAACCAGCCTCTAAAGCACGGTCCCAAGCTTGACATTCCAAACTCCTCGGCTACGATTGAGACAGAAAGGTGCCCACCAAGCCGTCAGGAACCGGCCATGAATATTGAGATCCGCGACAGAGCGTTGCAAGCTCGTCTTCAGAAACAACTGGAAGCGACCGGGTCAGCTAGTGTGGAGGAAGTGCTGTTGCGCTTGCTTGAAACCCAGGAAGAGCAGGACCGCTGGCTTCAGGAAAACAAAGAAGCTATCAACGCAAAGATTCGACGTGGCATCGCCCAGCTCGACCGGGGCGAGGGAATTCCGCAAGACCAAGTGGATGCGTACTTGAAAGAACTGAAATCCAAACCTGAATGAAGTCTGGCTACGTTCTCGCGCCCGAGGCGGCGGGCGATCTGGTCGAAATCTGGCGCTACATCAAGAAACAGAGCAGCTTCGAAATAGCCCACCATGTTCAGTCTGTCATCCAGGACCGGTTCGTTTTCCTGGCTGGGAATCCTGGCGCCGGGCATTGGCGCCATGACCTTACCAGGCAAACCGTAAAATTCTTTCCGATTTACTCTTATCTGATCGTGTATCGTCCTGAGACTACGCCTCTACAGATTGTGGCGATCCTTCACGGTCGGCGAGACGTTGAGCGGATTCTCAAGCAGCGCAGCGAGTGACAACACCGCCGGAGCGTCGAGAGGCAACGAAAGGGTAGGGAAGTCTTCCCTGCGTTATACTGGCGTTGTCTATGCCGGCCGCGCCAGCGACCAGTAGCATGACGACCCAGCCCACCAGGAAGACCCAACTGGAGCTCAACACATACCAGGAAACCGCGTCCATCGGATGCTCCTAAGTACGATCGTCGACTGGGCGCGAGCGCAGTTGCGACTTCCCGGTGAAATGCTTGTAGCGGGCGACAATCGCTGCAACTGAATTGAGCCGGCCTAATGTAGTCAGGCGCGTGTCGGCCAGTACTTCGTCCAATTGCGCCATCCAGTATTCGACTGATCTGTCCACCGCGCAGGACAACTCCTGCGCGATGACAGTGATCAGGTCTCTGCTAATGACATTACTCGCCACTGGCTTCCGCTCCTATTGGCTTGGTGGAGGTTCCTGCATGTGCTTCATCATTCGCTGCTCATGCTTCGCCATGAATTCGTTGAGCTTGGTCTTCTGCTCCGGCGTGAGCAGCTGGATCATCTCTGATTCAATCCGCGCTTTTTGAACGATCATTTCGGTCATGGTCTGAGATTGCTGAGTTGCCATAGCACGCACCTTGGCTTCATCAAAGGCTCCCGCCATCGTCAGCTCACGAAGCTGCTGATGGCCTTGCGCCATTTGCTGCATCAACGGCTTCATCGCCGGTTTTTCCTTCGCGAGAATGTCTTTTACCTGCGCCTGCTGCGCGTCTGTGAGGTCAAGATAATCGGTGAAGAAGTGCAGCATGTGTCCTTCGAACATTCCGCCGCCGTACATCCCACCATGCATGTGCGCGCGTCTCACGGTTTGTGAGATTCCCACCGCCGCCGTCAAGGCGAGCACAAGCGCCACCGCTATCAGCAAAACACTTTTGGATTTCATAACACCTCCTGCTTTACTTATTAGAAACCCATTCCCCATCCAAACGCAGTAAAGAGTCGGTCAAGCGAAGTAAAGTTTTGTAAATCCACTGTTCCTGGTCGCAGACGCTCGGGTCACGGAACTAAAATGGATAGTGTGGATCACATCCTCGTCATCGACGACGACGTTGAACTTTGCACGTTAGTTGGCGAATACCTTGGGCCGGAAGGCTTCTTCGTAGAGTGCGTTCATGAGGGGAAGCGCGGGCTCGACGCCGCGCTCGGCGGCGAGCACCTTCTGGTTGTGCTTGACGTGATGCTTCCGGGGATGAATGGCTTCGACGTCCTGCGCCGTATTCGCCTGAAATCCCGCGTGCCGGTGCTTCTCCTTACGGCGCGCGGCCAGGATGTGGATCGCATTGTCGGACTGGAAATCGGCGCTGACGATTACCTTCCCAAACCCTTCAATCCCCGCGAGCTGGTTGCGCGCATTCGCGCCATCCTGCGCCGTACCCGAGAAGGAAAAGGCGCGTTGGAGCCGCAACAGCCAGTTCGCGTGGGCGATGTCGAGCTTGACCCAGCCACGCGCAGCGTTCGCCAGAATGGCAAGCCGGTCGAGCTGACCTCGGTTGAATTCAACCTGCTACACGCGCTGCTTCGCGAAGCAGGTCACGTAGTCCCGCGTGAGCGCCTGGTTGACGTTGTGTTAAGCCGAAAATTTTCTCCCTTTGATCGCAGTATCGACATGCACGTGAGCAAAATCCGCAAAAAGCTCGGCGATTCAGAAGGCGCCAACGATCACATCAAGACGGTGCGCGGCGTAGGCTATATCTTCGCCCGTCCGCCAGAGCAATCCGCTCCCCCGGAAAAACTCCGGAGCAGCCGCTCATGAGAAGCTTGTTCCTCAAGATTTTTCTTTCTTACTGGGTGGCGCAGGCGCTGTTTCTCGTTCTCGCCATTATTGTCACCATTACCCTTCGTCAGCGTGGCGAATTCGCCGCGTGGGAGGCGCGGCAAAATGCGGTTCTCGGCGAAGCTGTGCAGACTTACGAGCGGGCTGGTCAGGCCGAATTACGCCGCTATCTCGAGGAGGTCCGCGATTCGCAGCACGTTCGTGCTTTTCTCTTCAACGAACAAGGCCAGGAACTCTCCGGACGTCCAGTACCGCACTGGGCTGAGTCTGTGGCGCGAGGGGTTGCGCCGCGTCCGCATGATCTCTGGCAATGGTTCGCTCCCAGCCCGTTTCAGCGACGAACGCTGACCGCTTCTAGCGGACGCCACTACATCATGGTCGTGATGTTGCCACCAGGTCCGATTGGTCCAGGTGGCATCCCCGGCATGGGCATTCTTATCGGAATCGTGTCCTCAGGTCTGGTGTGCTACCTGCTTGCCCGGTATTTGACCTCGCCCATCATCCGCTTGCGCGGTGCCACACAGAAATTGGCAGCCGGCGATTTGAGTGCTCGCGCCGGCAAACCCGGATCACGCGGCGGCGATGAAATTGCCGAGTTGGTTCGCGACTTCGACGTCATGGCCGAGCGCCTGGAAACCTCGGTTAAGGCTCAGGGCCGCTTGCTAAACGACATTTCTCACGAATTGCGTTCGCCACTCGCGCGTCTCAACGTCGCGCTTGCCCTGGCACGCCAGCGTACCGGACCGGAAGCCGAAAGTGCGCTCGACCGCATGGACTTGGAAGCCAATCGCCTCAATGATCTCATTGGAGAGCTGTTGACCATCGCCCGCTTGGAAAGTGGAGACGATTCGCGGCACACTTCACCGATTCACTTGGCGGAGATGATCCAGCAAATCTGTGACGATGCCGACTTCGAAGCGCAAGGCCGAAACTGCCACGTGAACTGCGTGATCCATGAGGACGCGATGATAATGGGTTCTCCCACGCTTCTACATAGCGCTATCGAAAACGTGGTGCGAAACGGAACCCGCTACACGCGGGAGGGCACGATCGTCGAAGTTAGCCTGGAAAAAAGCGCATCCCCTGCGCAACCCGAAGCCATCATCCGAGTCGCCGATTCTGGCCCCGGCGTACCGCAAGAATCCCTCGACAAAATTTTCCGTCCCTTCTATCGCATCGACGACGCCCGCGGCCGCCAAACCGGCGGCGTCGGTCTCGGACTTGCAATTACTGATCGAGTTGTCAGCCTGCACGGTGGAACAGTCCGGGCCATGAATCGTCCCGAAGGTGGCCTGTTGGTTGAAATTCGCCTACCGACAATTCCGGTGCAACACGATATTGCCGCTCTCAAGCCAGCCGCACCCGAAATCAAGGAGCACGCAACATAGATTCGTGCCAGTTGGGCTGCTCAATTGAAGTTTCGGCGACACTCCGGGGACACAAGCTTCTCTTAAGTGTCCACTAGTAAATGGCAACTCCCGCTCGTATAAATCACAGCCTGTAAAATAAGAAATGCGCCATGGCAACCACGACAACTCCTGTCTCTGAGATTCGAAAAATCCAAACCTTCCGGCGGATGGCCGGATTTCTGCTGATCATTTTTTTGCTCCTCTTTTTGGGCGCTCTGGCCTGGTTTTATTCGGTAGCTCACTCTGCCTTGCCGCAGCTCGATGGCACTATCAAAGTTCCAGGGCTTTCAGCTCCGGTTCGCGTGATCCGCGATAATCACGGCGCTCCGACCATCGAAGCGGCAAATCTCAGCGACCTCTATTTTGCTCAGGGATATGTCATCGCGCAGGATCGGCTCTGGCAGATGGACGCAATGCGCCGATTCGCCGCAGGGGAGCTGGCCGAAGTGTTGGGCAGCGCGCTAATCGAGCACGATAGGCAGCAGAGAATTCTCGGTCTCAGAGTCGCAGCCCGAAGGGCGCTGGAGGCCATTTCGCCAGAGGAGCGGTCGTATTTCGAAGCCTACGCGCGCGGCGTGACAGCTTACATCGAGTCTCATCGCGACCGCTTGCCGCTGGAATTCCGCATTCTTCGCTATTCTCCGCACCCGTGGACAGCGGTAGATTGCATGTTGATCTCGGCGCAGATGATCGAGGATCTCAATCACTATCCCTACAAGGACGCATTGGCGCGCGAGAAAATTCTCGCCAAGCTGGGCCCGGAGCTCACTGCCGAACTGTTTGTGAACACCTCCTGGCACGACCGGCCGCCAACGATGTCGCGACCCAGACTCCGAAATCCGAAGAATGACCAGGAGGAGGAGATCGAGACGGGGAAGGGAAGTTCCGTGACCTATAGCACGAGCCCGGCCATAACTTCTCCAGCATTCGATTCAGATCCCAGTCTCGTAATGGGCTCCAACAATTGGGTCGTATCCGGGGCGCACACTGTATCGGGCAAGCCGCTGCTGTCGAATGATCCGCATCTCGGACACCAGATGCCCAACCTTTGGTACGAGGTTCATTTGCGCTCTGGGAAGCTAGATGTCGCCGGGGTCGCGCTTCCGGGCATGCCAACCGTAATTCTCGGGCACAACCAGCGCATCGCGTGGGGATTTACCAACATCGGACCAACCGTCGAAGACCTTTATGTAGAGACCTTCGACAATAACGGGCAATATCTCACGCCACGGGGCTGGAAACAGCCGGAGCATCGAAAGGAAATCATCCATGTAAAAGGCAAGCCCGACCTCGCGGTGGATGTCGTTGTCACCCGCCATGGCCCTATCATTACTGAACTCATCAAAGGCGAGACGCGGAAGCTCGCGCTGCGTTGGACGGCATACGAAGGGGCGCGCAGCCCATTCTTTGATCTGGATTCGGCGCAAAATTGGCAAGAGTTCCGCGCCGCGCTTTCAAAGTTCGACGCGCCCGGCCAAAACGTGGTCTATGCCGACGTCGACGGAAACATTGGATATCAGGCCACAGGAAAAATTCCCATTCGTGCTTCCGGCGATGGCAGCCTTCCGGAAAATGGCAGCGATGATACGCATGAATGGACGGGTTACATTCCGTTCGACAAACTGCCCAGCATTTTCAATCCAGCTTCAGGGATCATCGCTACGGCAAATGGCCGAATTACACCGGACAAGTATCCCTATTCGATCAGCGCGGGATGGGAAGCGCCCTGGCGGACAGCGCGCATCTATCGCGTGCTTGAATCCGGGAAGAAATTCTCGGCCGCGGACATGCTGCAATTACAAACCGATATTTATTCTGAGTTCGAGCGCTATTCGGCTGAACGGTTTGTATACGCTGTTGATCACGCCAGAAATTCATCTGCTCGCAGTAGGCAGGCCGCGGACATTATGCGAAATTGGGACGGCCGCATGAGCGCCGATTCGGCAGCGCCAATCATTGCCTCTCGCTCTCGCTACGAACTCATGCACCTGTTGCTTGAACCAAAACTTGGCGCCGCGCCTAAGGATTCAAGCACCCAGGGCGGGGTTCTTAGCTGGAAGACTTACAAATGGGGCATGGAGTCCGTTTGGCTGGAAAATGTTCTGTTACATCAGCCCAAGCGATGGCTTCCAGAAAAATTCTCCAATTACGACGAACTGCTCACTGCCGCTGTCGAGGATGCAGTCACCGGAAAGGATGCTCCGAAAGACCTGAACACGTGGAAGTGGGGAGCGTATCACCCTCTTGAGATTAAGCATCCGATCTTCGGCCAAATTCCCCAACTGGGGCGTTGGACCGCCCCCGGTTTACAGCCGCAATCCGGCAGCGGCTTCACAGTGAAGGCGGTAACCAAGCATGCCGGACCCTCAGAGCGGATGACCGTTGATCTCGCCGATCTCGACCGCTCCACGCTGAATACCGTGACCGGGCAATCAGGAAACTTTCTCAGTCCCTATTACATGGACCAGTGGAAAGCGTGGTATGAAGGCTATACGTTCCCGTTTCCGTTCTCGAAGCAGGCGGTGGAAAAAGCGGGGCTGCATGACCTGACGTTGCAGCCGTAGAATTTCCGAGTCCACCACTAATCCACCAACTTCACATCCACAGCCTGGCCGATAATGTCGATCTGGTTGGCTTGCAGCTTATCGGTGGTTGTCTCGTAAATGCGCAGCTCGCCGTCCTCACATACGTAGACAACATGGCGCGTGGTGATAGGCTGAATCCCGGTTACGTCGCCGGTGTCAGACGGAAGAGTAACTTTGCCGTTGGGGTTAGTATCGAAAATGGAGAGACAGCCGTTGCTGCACGCCCGTGCACCGATGAAAAGCTGTCCATCGGCCCCCATCTCCATGCGATTGTGGTAACCGTCAGTGATAAAGATTGGATTCGGGTTCGTCACCGCCATGGAAGCGGTGTCGATGACGCTTAGCGTGCCGCAGGCTGGCGCAGTCGCGCCTGCCGGACACGATGGAGGCGATCCGGCGACGTACAAAGTGCTGCCCGACAACATCCCGATGGTGGCGGCGTTAACCAGAAGCGGCGATCCAGGCAGATTTGTGTTCACTTCCAGCGCGGCGACGCTTGCGGTCGTTCCTCCGCACTCTGGCCCGCAATTCAGAATGTAGGCGGTGTTGTCGTCGCTGGAAAAGAGACCCCATACTGGATGGTCAAAAGGGCAAGTAGACGACGAGCACCCACTCGGATTCAGCACCGTGCGAGGGTCTGTGCTGGTTCCAATAAGGCTCGGAGTAATGATAGTTATCCGGTCCGGCTGGCTGCCGAATACCAGGACGCGGTTGCCGTTATGGCTCACCGCCAGGAAACGCGCGCCCGGAACGGGAATCGTGGCCGTGATCGCGTTATTCGTTAGGTTCAACACTTCGACGACACCCGGGTCTTGTCCTGCCACGGTCGCAGTCGGAACCGCCACATAGCCGGTGACGTTGTCTGCCGACACCACCATGCTTTCAGTTGGCCCAGGCAACGTAAGAGTTGATCCCACGACTGCCTCCTGGGCATTGTCGATGATGCTAATGGAGTTGCCGCCTCCGCCATAGACCAGCGTGAAGCGCTTATTTGGAAACACCGCCATCATTCCGGGCTGAGCAGTGGACAGCGAGACCGCCCCAGAGAGCTCATCTTTG
Source organism: Acidobacteriota bacterium (assembly GCA_003225455.1). GTDB lineage: Bacteria > Acidobacteriota > Terriglobia > Terriglobales > Acidobacteriaceae > QIAB01. Next base: position 54,490 of record QIAB01000046.1, on the reverse strand, counting down.
AGAGCATCAATGACATCGATGACTGGCGCTGTGCCGAAACTCGTCGATGCCAAAGGATTGGTGACAAAGGCGCGCAGCTTCAGTCTCGTGGTGTTCGGTGTGCTTGAGCTGGGGTTGGTGGAGCTTCCGCAGGAAACCAGAAAGGCGTTCGCTACGATCAGGACACCAAGGCTAATTCTTCTCAAGCTGGGGACTCTGAAAAGCATGAGGGATGGAGAGTTAGATGCAAAGAGGTGGATTATAACAGAGCAGAAATTGCCGTCATTAGACTCAGCGACACCATGGCAGTGTGCGATTGCAAGTCCGGCGCGCCGCTCGTGGCGCCTGGCAGCACCGGACACAAGGGGCATGGGCGAGGATACTGTGCGTAACTCAACCTCCGCGAACAGCTTCATTTATGCAAAACCATCCTTCATCCTGTATTCTCAATGTAAATGGCCGGTGATTTCATAGACCGAATAAAAAAGGCGCCTGTTCTGTGCGACGGGGCGATGGGAACCCTGCTTTACGCAAAAGGGATCTTTATCAATCGCTGCTATGACGAGTTGAACCTGTCGCAGCCGGACTTTATCCGCGGCGTACATCGTGAATATTTGCAGGCTGGTGCGGAGATCATTGAAACCAACACTTTCGGTGGGAATTCCTTCCGTCTCGCACGGCACAGCATGGCCGACCGCGTGCACGACATCAATCTCGCCGGGGCACGCATCGCTCACGAAGCCGCCAAGAGCTTTGACGTCTGGGTCGGAGGCTCTGTAGGCCCGTTAGGAATCCGTATCGAACCGCTCGGCAAGACCTCTTTCGATGAGGCCCGCGCCGCTTTCCGCCAACAGATCGCCGCGCTGGCTGAGGGCGGGGTCGATCTCATCATTCTAGAGACCTTCGGCTATATCGAAGAATTGCACCAGGCACTGTTAGCGGCGCGCGACGTGAGGGCGAACCTACCCGTCGTCGCGCAGGTCACAATCGACGAAGATGGCAATTGCCTCGATGGTTCGACGCCGGAGACGTTCGGCCCTCGTCTCACCGAATGGGGCGCAGACGTGATTGGCTGCAATTGCAGCGTGGGTCCAGTGGCGATGCTGGATGCGATTGAGCGCGTCCGGGCTGTAACGTCGCTACCTCTGGCGGCGCAACCGAATGCCGGTGTCCCGCGCTCCGTGGAGGGCAGAAACATCTACTTGTGCTCGCCGGAATATATGGCCAGCTACGCCCGGAAATTTGTGGCTGCAGGCGTTCGGCTCGTAGGTGGATGCTGCGGAACTACCCCCGATCACATTCGGGTGATGAAATCTGCGCTCCGGGCCGGTGAAGCCCGGTCCAAAACAGCCGTTACCCAGGTCAAGAGCAGTGTGGAACCGGCGGCCATTTCTGCCGTTCCCATTGAACAGCGTTCCCGGCTGGGACAGAAGTTGGCCAAAGGCGACTTCGTCACGATGGTGGAGATTGTTCCCCCCAAAGGCACCGACATTCACAAGGAACTCGAGGGTGCCCGTTTTTTGAAGTCCGTGGGAGTAGATGGGATCAACATCCCTGACAGTCCGCGAGCTTCCGCCCGTATGAGCAATCAGGCTCTTTCGGTGCTGGTCCAGCAGGAAGCCGGGATCGAGGCCATCCTGCATTACACCTGCCGTGATCGCAATGTGTTGTGCATCCAATCCGATCTGCTGGGAGCAGCGGCAACGGGTATACGCAACCTGATCTGTATTACCGGGGACCCGCCGAAAATGGGCAACTATCCAGACGCAACAGCGGTTTTCGATGTGGACGCGATTGGATTAGTCAACATTGTCCACAACCTGAACCGCGGTCTCGACATTGGCGGAAACCCCATCGGCGCAGGGACAGCGTTTGTGATTGGCGTGGGAGCGAACCCCGGCGTGCCGAATCTCGATGAGGAAATCCGGCGGTTTGAATACAAGGTCGAAGCCGGCGGCGAGTACGCGGTTACCCAACCGGTATTCGATCTGTCGCTGCTGGAAAATTTCCTTCGCCGAATTGAGCATTGCCGCATCCCGGTGGTGGCCGGCATCTGGCCTCTAGTGAGCGTGCGCAATGCCGAGTTCATGAAGAACGAGTTGCGGGTCTCGGTGCCAGATTCCATCCTCGAGCGCATGGCCAAAGCCAGGAATCTCGAGGCGGCTCGCGAAGAGGGAATCGCGATCGCGCGAGAAATGCTGGCATCTGTGCGAGACATGGTACAGGGAGCACAGATCAGCGCGCCATTGGGGCGATACGCTTCGGCGGTCGACGTTCTTGAAGCCCTGGGAACCGCCCGGCCAGCGGCGTCGGTGTAGTTCTCGGGCGCCCTTCGCGAGGTCTTCTTAGCGTACTTTGCGGTTCCTTAGCGTTAAAAGGGATTCTGGTGGAATGCGCGTGAGCCTGCGCGAGCGTAAGAACCTGGTTACGTCCTCTTTTGTGGTCAATGTCGCATACAGTTTTTACCCGATATTCGGAGGGCAAATCTGGGATACAATAGCGTAGGAGCTTCTCCTTGCCCAAATTTGAAGATTGCCTCCAGCGCCTGGAGAAAATTGTTCAGGAACTGGAAAAGGGCGAAGTGCCTCTGGAAAAGTCTCTGACGCTCTTCGAGGAAGGTATGCAGCTTTCCTCGTCGTGCCGTAAGGAGCTGGAGGAAGCCGAAGGCAAGGTAGAAATTCTGCTGAAACAGAATGGGAAACTCCAGGTCGAGCCGTTCGAGTCCCTGACTGAAAAGACGCCAACACGCGGGTAGTGCTCGCGCCTTACGTCGTCACTCGTAATTTTTAACGTCTGCACCGTTATCACCCCCCTGAAGCGGATGCAGCCCGGTACACCGCAGACGACGGTGAAATTTCAGAGGGAAATATGCAGCTCTCAAATGTTGTCCTCCTCCAGAGTGATCCAGTCCTGGCGCGGTCCTTGATCGCTTCTCTGTGCAATTCGTTCCGTTCGGTGCACATGGCATCGTCGCTGGACGAGTTGCGTTCAAGCGTCGCCAAACACCGGTCCGATGTAGCGATTATCGATATGGAGAGCGCCTCTATCCCCGATGTACACAGCCTCTCCAGTGAATTTCCCGGCGTGTCGATTGTGTGCACGCATCGGCTCGCGGACGAAGACATGTGGACTGAAGCGCTGAACGCTGGCGCGGCCGACATTTGTCCGTCCAACGATACACGCGGCATTCTCACCGCAGCCGTGCGCAGCGCGGGCATGATTCATTCTGCAGCAGCCTGACGACTTGTTATTACAACGTGAAGGACGCCCCTCGCGGCGTCCTTTTTTATTTTCTAATTAAGAACTCTCGAGTTTCGGCTTCGGCGGCCCGATCTGCTCGTCGGATTTGCCATTTCCTCACTTGCTATACTCAACCCTCATGCTCAAAGAGATTATGGAGCAGGGGCAAGCCCTGACGGATTCCGCGTTAGATCGCCTGCTGCCGCCCGAAACACAGCATCCCGTTTCCATTCATAAAGCGATGCGCCACAGCGTATTCGCCGGCGGCAAGCGGTTGCGCCCGACTCTGTGCATCGAGGCTGGCCGCATGATTACCGGTTCGATTCCGGCCGGAATTGAAGAACTCGGCGCCGCCTTGGAGATGCTGCACACGTATTCGCTGATCCATGACGATCTCCCCGCGCTCGACAACGACGACTTGCGTCGCGGACGTCCCACTTGCCACAAAGTTTTCGGAGAAGCCATCGCGATCTTGGCCGGAGACGCCTTACAGACTCAGGCATACGAAGTTCTCTCGCGGCTGGATTGTCCGTCTGAAGCGCGGGTGCGCATCATTGAAGAAGTCGCTTGCGGAACGAGCACCGTCAACGGGATGATCGGTGGCCAGGTCGTAGACCTTGAGGCCGAGCACACCAAGCCCGACCTCAAAATGCTCGAGTACATCCACCGCGCCAAGACCGCTGCGCTCATCACTGCGAGCGTTGTGAGCGGAGGATTGTATGCAGGGGCCGATGAAGCCGCGGTCGCTAAACTGAGATCATTTGGTCAGTCAATCGGCTTAGCGTTTCAAATTGTCGATGACGTCTTAGATGTGACCCAGACATCCGAGCAGTTGGGTAAAACCGCAGGAAAAGACACAGCCGCCCAGAAAGCAACCTATCCAGCGCTATTCGGCGTTGATGAATCACTCAGAAAAGCAGACACGCTCGTGCAGACCGCGCTATCCTCGCTCGATACTTTCGGATCACGTGGTGAAAAGCTGAGAATGCTGGCACGCTTTCTTGTCGAGCGCAAGCAATAGCGCAGATTCTCTGTGCTCCTCCGTGCTTTCTGTGTTAAAAAATAAGACGGCGATGGAGTTCGCCGCAACCGCCTGGCAAATGCCCTGGCTGATAACTCCTACTCGAACAGGAGAACTCCATCGTGCTCGACTTTGTGGTCGTCTCCATCGGCGCGGTTGCCGGCGCCAACCTTCGCTGGATCGTCAGCCGCTACGCGGCAAAATTTCTCGGCCCGGTATTTCCTTATGGCACCCTCATCATCAACATCGCCGGCAGCCTAATCGTAGGATTTTTCATCACCTGGACCACGGAACGCGTCCTCGCCGATCCGAGATGGCGACTGCTGATCGTGGTCGGATTCTGTGGCGCGTTTACGACTTTCTCCAGCTACGCCTTCGAGACGATGGTCTATTTCGAGCAGGGCCAGTGGGCGCTGCTCGTCGCCAACCTTGTCAGCAACAATCTGCTGTGTCTGGGCGCGGCGCTCGCAGGAATCGCGCTGGCGCGGGTGCTGTAAAATGCCAAACGAAATGGCCGTCCAGGTCACGATTTACCTCAATGAAGCCGACAAATGGCACAGTCGGCCGCTGCATGTCGAAATTCTGAACTACCTGCGCCGCGAGAATGTCTACGCCGCTACCGCCTTGCATGCTGTCGCCGGATTCTTAGGCCGCCAGCGCGTCGCGACCACCCACCTTGTCGACGCCGGCGGCAACCTGCCAGTCGTCATCATCTTTGTGGATACAGACGAGCACGTCGCCCGCGTCATGCCTACTTTAAAAGAGATGGCTGCACACCGCCTGATCGCGAGGGAGAACGTGGTGCTGGAGCAGGGAAGCTTGGACTAAGACGCCATCATCCAGGACTACGTGCGGCCAAGCCAGCGATGATGCCAAAAAAAACCACCGTCGCGTAAGTGGCCCCCGCTATCTTCCAGGAGATTGTCTTTCCCACGACGGAAAGCGAATAGACGCTGATGATTCCCAGGGTGCAGAGAATTGTCGCGACATAGGCAAGCGGCACGCCATGCGTCATAACAATGTACGCAATGGCTACATCAAAGGCCATCGGCACGGGCAAGAAAGCTGAAATTGCCGCCACCGCCACAATTCCTAAAAAGCTGACGTGCGTAATCAGCGCCTGCGGCGGAATGAGCTCGACGACAAACGCGCCCAGCACCGCCGCCAGAATCATCAGCGGAAACGCAACCCGGAACACGGTCCAGAAACTCTTGGCGTAAGCGCGCCCAATTGTAACCAGCGTTTGCGACCAGGTTTCTCGGATTGGAAAATCAATCGCAACATTGAGCATCGGGCTGGATTCGGTTTGCCGGGCCGATATCGCCGGTGCGAATACGAGAATCAGAAACAGAACAGTTGCCAACTTCAATACCGCCAGCGGGAGCGGAAACAGCGTAAAAGTCATGGCGAGTACAACTACATTGAGCGCGGGCGAAGCGAACATCGAGGCCAGCACCGATTCCGTGCTCATTCACGAGGCATAGAATCCTCGCGCGATGGGAGCAATGCAATTACTGCATACTCCCAAAGGCACTCCCGCCGCGGTTCCAAGCAGAGAATTCAAATAACGAGATTTCGTGCGCCGGGTGCGAAGCGTTGAAAGAAATACCAGCGCGGCTGGGCCAAAGAGAAACGAAAACGTCATCCCAACGCGATTAGCGTCGAGCCAGTTGATAGTAGTTCGCCAAACCCGCGCCGGGTAGGGCATCGACCGATCCACTTTATACGCGGTGCCAAAGGTGAGAGCTCCCGTAGCTTTGATCTGGGTCCCCGCGTGGTACCTCTTTAGCAGCGCGGGATAGCGCGAATCCATCCAGAAGATCATAGCGATTGCAGCCATCAGCGTAATCGTGAGCGTGCGGCTGCGCCACCGGCCACTCTGCGCGAGGGGCAAATCCATGTTCAAGGCTGAAGTTTGGACGGACACCAAAACCCTCCTAATCGCACCATCATTGAAAGTCGAAAGTCCGCTGGACTTTACAGGACGTGTATTGGATAGGAAATAGTAGAAAAGCACTACGTGGCAGGGCCCGCATCCGAAGGTTGCCATTTCTGGCGGCAGGCCGCTATTCTTCTTCGACCAATATGCCTACTCCCCTCGACATCCTTGCCGTCGCCGCTCACCGCGACGACGTAGAACAAACTTGCGGTGGCACGCTACTCAAAATGGCTCAGCGCGGCCGGCGCACCGGCATTCTCGATTTAACTCAAGGTGAAATGGGAACGCGCGGGACTGCAGAAGACCGCGCCCGCGAAGCCGCGGAGGGCGCAAAAATTCTGTGCGTTTCCTGGCGCGAGGCGCTCGACATTCCCGATGGACGCGTCGAAAACACATGGGAAAATCGGCTGAAGGTCGCCCGAGTCATTCGCCAGCAGCGACCGCGAGTCGTGATTCTGCCTTATTGGAAGGGACGCCATCCGGATCACTACACCGCTTCAGTGCTTGGTTATGAAGCATGTTTCCTTGCAGGATTGGCCAAGCTGGACTTTAGCGCCGCCGTCCCGGCGGCTGGCGGCTCGTCCGCGCCACTGAGGGCGGGACGCCCTCAGGACAGCCGGCAAGATGCCGGCGCTACTAATCTCGCGCCGCACCGCCCATTCAAGATTATCTACGCGATGCTTTATTACGACATCCGCCCAACCTTCGTCGTGGACATCACCGAGCAGTTCGAAACCCGCTTGCAATCACTAATGGCGTATAAATCGCAATTCGCGGATCAGGAAGCGGGCAAAGCGATTTTCCCGGCCGAGGCGGAGATTCGATCGCGTGTTGAAGCCATGGCACGCTACTACGGGATGTTAGCTGGCGTAACCTACGCCGAGCCATTCTTGCAAAAAGAAGTTGGTCTGGTGGACGATTTGCTCGCGATTCCAGTGAAATCGATCTAGTAGCGTGCTGAAAACCTCGCTGCCTGGATGATCCTTCACGCTGCCTTTCGAATTTCCCTTCGCGCTTCGTCAATATCCTGCGACCCATTCTGCTGCATGACGACACGCGCTGTTTCGGCCAAATCATCCGCATGCAGGTTTGCGATTACGAGTGTCCGCCGCCGCTTAAGCAACTCGCGATAGAGAAGCACATCGTCTCGAGGCACGCCTTCATCCAAAGCATTCTCGGACCGATCGCCGATCTTTTCTCCTGCGACTGCGCCACCAAGGCCGAGTAACGACGCGGCCCCAATCCCGGCCGCGAGAATCGGTCCTACCCCCGGTACAACCAAGCTGGCGACTGCACTGCCAAGCCCTGCTCCGGCACTCGCGCCGACGACTCCGCCCACGAATGAGCCGATAGCCTTGCCCATTCCATGAGGCTCTGTATCAGTTGTTGGGACTCGGTCGACCGGCGGTTGAACCTGTTCAGGGGTCAGGAAAATCAGCGACTGCGGCGGAATTCCTCTTTCCAGCATTTCTCTGACGGCCTGCTCGGCGGCTGCGCACGAAGCAAAGATTCCGACAACACTGTGCATGGGATCTCCTGGGAAACTCGAATGTAAGATGCGCAGCGTTTGTTAGAGATGCCCGTGCGCCTGCGGCAAGGTCACCGTGCTGAATACTCTCGTGCGAAACACTGGCATCTAACCCCTGCTTCGTGGAGAGAGAGAATGCGCCGAAAGACGGCTAGTTTCACTGTGTTTCTCCTGCTCGCGACTTCTGTCGCAGGGGCAGAAACCAGGGTAAGAAAAGATAATTCCGCGGATGCTCAAACTGTGCTGTGGAGCGATCCCCGTGATATTACATCTCGCAATCTTTTCTATGGAGCTGGCGGCGAGCGTGATCAGCCGCACGGCATCATGACTTTTCTCAAAGAAGACAAAGGAGGCACAAACCCAAAATTCGATGTTCGAGACGAGGACGGCACGAAGTGGAGGGCAAAGCTAGGCGTCGAAGCCCGCCCTGAAACTGCCGCAGCTCACTTGCTCTGGGCCGTCGGATATTTTACGGACGAAGATTATTTTGTTTTCAGCCTTACCGTGGAGAACATGCCGTCGCACCTAAAGCGGGGCCAGAATCTCCTCGGATCCAATGGCATCATCCCAAACGTTCGCCTCAAGCGACGCATTCAAGGTGAGAAGAAAATTGGCAGGTGGAAGTGGAAACAAAATCCGTTTCGAGGCACCCGCGAGCTCAACGGCCTGCGCGTCATGATGGCCCTCATCAATAATTGGGATCTCATCGACGAAAATAACTCGATCTACCAGGAATCGGATCCTCCAGAGAAGCGCTATTTGGTTAGCGATCTAGGCTCTTCTTTCGGCAAAACCGGCTATAGCTGGAATAGCACGATGTCGAAGGACAACCTGAAGGCTTACAGGCATTCCAAGTTCATCACCAAGATTGCACCAGATTACGTGGATTTCAGCGTCCCCAAGCGCCCTCCGTTGCTGTACTTCTTCAATTTGGGTTGGTTCTTCACGATAGTGCATACCCATTGGATCGGCAAACACATTCCCCGTGCAGACGCAAAATGGATGGGAGAAATTCTCGCGCGGCTTTCGCCCGAGCAGATTCGCGACGCCTTTCGCTCCGCCGGATACTCACCGCAGGAAACAGAAGCTTACGCAGAAGTGATCCAAGGAAGAATTGCCGAACTGAACAAGCTCTGAGCTGGGCGCAATTCAATGGCTCGCGGGAGCCTCTACCTCCGATTGCTCGCCATACTGGAGCTTGTACAGTTCGGAGTACACTCCGCCACGCTGCAACAGTTCATCGTGCGTGCCGGTTTCAACAATATCGCCGTCCTTAACCACGAAGATTACATCTGCCTTCCGAACAGTTGATAACCGGTGGGCAATTACGATGGTGGTCTTGCCTTCCATTAAGCGATCGAGGGCATCGAATACCAGCTTCTCCGAGGCCGCATCGAGATCGGACGTAGGCTCGTCGAGAATCAGAATCGGAGTGTTACGGATAATGGCGCGGGCAATGGCGATTCGCTGCCGTTGGCCGCCCGAGAGTGTCATACCGCCTTCGCCCAGGACTGTATTGTAACCATCCGGCAATTTATCGATGAATTCAGTCGCGTTCGCCAATTCAGCCGCACGCAGAATTTCCGCTCGCGTCGCCTCTGGCTTCCCGTATGCGATGTTCTGCCACACCGGAGCATGGAAGAGGACAGTTTCTTGAAGAACAAAGCTGATCTGGTGGCGCAGCGATTTCTGCCGGAACTGCTTCACATCGGTGCCGTCGATTTTGACAGTTCCGGAGATAGGGTCATAAAAACGAGGGATCAGGCTGATGATGGTAGTTTTCCCGGCACCGGTGGGACCGACGAGCGCGGCTAGCTGTCCCGCTTCCATCTTCAGGCTCACATCTTTCAGAATCGGGGTGTCATCGGTGTAATAGAAATCCACGTGCTCGAACTCGATCTGTCCTCTGAAACGTGGAGCTGGCCGCGCGCGGGGAAGATCCTTTACTTCTTTGTCGGTTTGCAAAACCTCCTGAATCCGTTCGTAGCCGACGGCAGCTTTCGAATATGCATCCGTCATCTTGGAAAGTTCCTGCATCGGCTTATACATTTTTCCGAGATACAAAATAAAGACGATCAGCGAACCGGCGGAAAGGGTAGTGTTGAGCACCATACGGGTACCGAACCACAAAACCAGAGCCGTTCCAACCGCAACAATGATTTGTACGATGGGTGTCAATTTTGCCTTCAGTCCCCGCGCACGCAGGCTCATCTCTACGCTTTCCAGGCTTTCCTCCTCCAACCGCCGCAGCTCGTAGTCCTCGCGGGCGAAGGCTTTCACCACGCGAATCGAACCGAGAACTTCCTCGATAACCGAGACAATTTCTCCTTCTTTCTTGCGCACCGCGCGCGAAGCTTTCTTGATCCAATCATGAACAGAAAGGGAGCCACCGAGAGTGCAATCAAGGTGAAGCGCCAATTGATGTAGAACATCACCGTGACCATGCCGAGCAGAGTGATGACGTTGATCAGCGTGCTGAGAAGCCCGCTAGTGATAAAACTCTGGATGGCATCAATGTCGCTGGTCACGCGGCTGATTAGATCGCCAGTCTGCTTGTGATCGTGATAGGCGAGAGACAGACGTTGGATATGCGAATACAGCACGCGACGCAAATCGTGAGTAACCCATTGACCGACGCTGGTGGTTAAGTATTTCTCGGCATAGGAACAGATCGCATCCAGTACGGCAATCGCCAAGACTGCGATGCAGGCGAACTTGAGAATGGCAATTTTGTCATAGCCGATGGTCGAATAAATGATGCGGTTCAGCCATCCATGTACTTGCCTGGTCTTAAAGACATCGTCAAGAACGACCTTTAGAGGCCAAGGCTCCAGGAGATTGGCCGCGCCCTCGCCCATTACCGCAATGAGTCCGAGACTCAGGGCGCCCACATGGGGGCTCAAAAGCTGCCGGATGCTCAGCCGCTTTGGCTTGCTCCCCACCGCCCGCGGGAGCAATGCATTCTGTTTTGCTTTCTCGCCTTTGACCTCAGCCTGCGCCAAACCTAGGTGTCCTCCTCCGCGCTATCGTCTTATGATGCATTCCCAGAAGGAGAGACGAAGAGACACTATGGTGTGGCAATTCCGCTCGGCTTGAATACAGGAAATCCTGTACGAGCTCCGCAACGCCGGTTCCCTGACTTGACAGACAGGTGATAACGTAAGTGATAATAACTTTACCTCCCGCACCCGCGGGAAGTGAAAGACAAACGGGGAGGGCAGAAGAGCGTCCTCCTCCGTTTCCAATTTGCCTGAAAGTTTCCCGCTATCAGCTGTGTCGCCAATCCGTTGAGAAAGACCAGCTGATAACGCGCAGGATTCATTCAACTCCAGCAATAGCGCCGTTCAAAGCATTCATGTCTGCGCCCAGATTTTTGCCATCCGAGCCCACGTTATCGAACGGACTTGAGGCAAGAAGCTGATAATTGCCTCCGCTTGCATCGCTGAAACTCACGAATTCAACCGCGCCCGCGTCGATTGGAAAATAATTTCCCGCAGGCCATTTTGAAGGCGGATAAGCAGATGGGCTGGCAATAATGGCATTCTTAACAAAAGTGTAGCTGCTGAAGCACGTGGAGAGACTAGTGATTGGAATATCAGCATGAGCGCAGTCGTCCACTCCAGCAGCGGACCACACCGGGAACTCGCCCGCGAGCACCACGTTATTAGTGAACTGGAGGCCCCACATTTTCGGATTGCTTACTTTGTCCTCGACCGTAAGCAGGTGCTTTCCCGGGTCAGGAAAACCCGTGATGTGGTTTATGCGAATACTGTTAAGGACATTTGTGGGCCAGTCATTCAGGATGGAAATCAATGTGCCGCTCCCGTTCAGTTGCTTGGCGTCGACGCCATCCAGAGTCACGTCGTGGATGCTGTACCGCTCTCCTGCTGACGCCATTCCGCCGCCATCCGAAAGGACATTCGCCATCGAAATTCCGGCACCCGTATTAGTGATCTTGGTGTAGCGAATTGTCACGTCCGTGACTTGGCATAACGGGCAGACATTCGCGTTGCCAAGAAATTGATTTTTTGGGGTCAGAACAATGGAAAATCCGTTTTGACTGAAGCCGCCCCAATTATTTTCCAGTACATTTCCCTCAAACAGCACACGCTGCGCATTCTTGAGCTCGAAATGATTCTTTACGATAAAAGGATTCCCCGATGTTCCGCCCACATATCCAGGCGAGCCTAATTTCCAGATCATCGGCTTGAACATGTAATTGCGCCGGATTTCGATGTCTGCTGGCGTGGTCGTCGATGCAGACCCCCCGAACAGGACTACCTCCGCTGCGCCCTCCAGGAAATTGTTGACGATCTTAAATGGTCCATTCACGGAACTGCCGCTCCCGCCGCTGATGGCGTGCGCGTCGGTGCAAATCCCAGTCACGGATACACAATGAAAGTCAGTGAAAAAAGAATCAACGATCCCAAAGTAGGTGGTCCCGGAGAGCGTGACTCCGGTCGCAGTCTCATCCTGGCTTGTTCCATGCAGCCATGAACGGTCGATAACGATGTGATTCGCTATGCCCTGCGAACGCACGATGACTAGAGCCGTCATACTCGCTGTTCTTGCCGCCCTCGTGATCTCCAGGCCGATAAGGCGGTAATGATTTGCGCCAGGAGCCAAGCTGATAGGTCCAGAGGCGGCGGCATAGGAATAGGGATAAATGATCTTAGGCAGAACTCGCTGCGTGCTCGAACAATGAAACGACGGTCTCCCTGGAAGCGAGCTAACGCCGGCGTAGCACGGCGTGACGCGTGTGCCCTCAGGCGGCAGGCTGCCAAGGGCGCTGCTGCGGATGGTAATCCAGTGCTGGTTGTCACAGGCCTTCGCTGGCAGCGTGAATGAACCGCTGAAGGTTGCGCCGGCTTGCAACACAACTGTGTCCCCGCATTGCGCGCTGTTGAGAGCGGTCTGCAAGTTTTGTCCAGCCAATACTTGATGAACCTGTCCAGGCGAGGGAGTGCCTGAAATCGCGGTATAAAGGCACGATTTAGGAAGCTGCGCAGGGCCGTCTTGCGTGGCTCCGAACTTGGGCACACTACCAACGCCGCAGTAACGATTGTCTGACTGCGCCGTCGCAGTAGCAGCGAGAATGTTGAAGATGAGAAGTGTAATGAAGGCCAACAAAAAGATTCGAAATCGCACGGCTGGATCCTCCCCAAGGCTGATTTGTACGAAGCGGCGGCGCAAAGGAAACTGGATTTCTTAGTGCGCTTTGCAACGTTGTGAGAAATTGTTAACCGATTGAGCAGGATGCTAGAGCAGCATCATGAGGAAGGGCAAAATAGTTAGTTCAGATTCCAACTACGAGGAATAATAAGAGGTCTGATCGAATGGAGGCAGGGCCGCGAAATCCTTTAAGCGCACAAGACCCGAAGGCGCGGCGAGGGGGATATTTTCTCCGCGTTGGCCGCGGGGTTCAGCGAACTTGCAGCTAAATTCTTTTGAGCTCACTCGACGACATCCGCATCGAGCACCCGATCCTGCTCTAAATAATGCGAAACTGCGTATTGCGCCAAAAGTGGCGTCTGGAGCCGGATTTCGGCGCCGATCCATTCGCCTTTACCGTGCGGCGCATCGAGCGCGTGGTTGCAGCGTCCGCCGCTGCCGAACTGAGGACCAAAATCGGCGCTCTGGATTTCATCGAACTGCCGAAGCTTGCGCCAGGCTTCGTCGCCTACCGTGCCGGAAACATCGATTTTCAACTTCACCGTCGCCATCGCGTTGGCTCCTTCGTCGTCAAGAGCTAGTACTACAAAGAACACGAAGGTACACGAAGGGATCCCACAACTCATGCAGCAAACAGGTGATAGAGCATCACGTAAATCACAACCCCGGTCACTGAAACATACAGCCACAATGGATAGGTCCAGCGGGCAATTGCGCGATGGCGATCGAAGCGCTCGCGCAGCGCACGGCTTAAAGTGATGATCACCAGCGGCACAATTGCTGCCGCCAAAATCGTGTGCGAAATCAAGATCGTGAAGTATAGCGGGCGGGACCAGCCGTGTCCTTGAAATCGAACCGAACCCACGTGGGCGTGATAGTAGAGATAGGAAATCAGAAACAGGGAAGAAGTAATTACCGCCGTAATCATCACCGCGCGGTGGGCGGCCATCCGTCCGCGCCTGATGAGGTTATGGCCTGTGAGCAGCAGCACAGCGCTCGTCCCGTTCAAAGAAGCATTGATCACTGGGAAAATCGCATATTGAGGAGGGACCTGAATCATGCGGCGGGCTTGGTGGTGCGGCGATTTACCATCAGAAAGGACAGTCCAAACATCGCGCCTGCGAAAAGTATGAGCGTCGCCAGAGACGACGCCAGCGGGAATGCCTCCGAGGTCGCTGGATAGAGCAAACTGCGCAGTGCCTCAACCCCATAAGTCAGCGGATTGATGCGCATCAGAAGCCGAATCCATCCCGAAGCTCCCGCGAGCGGAAAGAGCGCGCCTGAGAGTAGCCAGATAGGAATCAGAAATAAATTGATAACCGCGTGAAAGCCTTGCGTCGAATCCATAGGCCACGCGATTGCGAAGCCAAGAGCGGTAAGCGCGAAGGAAACCAGAAAGACCGTGAGCGCGACCAGAAGAAAATCTCCAAGGCTTACGTGAACTCCGACCAAGGGAGCGAAGGCTAAAAAAATCAAGCCCTGAATCGCGGATAGAGTGGTTCCGCCCAGCACTTTGCCAAGGACTATCGCGGAGCGTGGCACGGGGGCAACCAGCACCGAGAGCAGAAATCCTTCTTTGCGATCTTCGATCACCGACATCATGGTGAAGATCGAAGTGAACAGCACGATCATGATCAGCGCGCCGGGATAGAAGTAATCGAGATAATGCTGCTGCCCGGCTGCATCGCCCGAGCGGAACGAACTGCCAAATCCCGATCCGATGACCAGCCAGAATACGACAGGCGAAGCGATGACGCCCACTACTCGCGTGCGCTGTCGATAGAAGCGCACCACTTCCCGCCACCATAGCGTGAAGGCGGGAAGTGAAACTCCGGTGAGAGGCGAAGATTGCGCGACCAAGGTTGCTGTTTGTGTTGCCATTGCGGTTTGTACTTTCTTGGGATCTTAATGCATCGTTTGCATCTCCGCGCTAAGAGCTTTTTAACCGCAAAGAGCGCCAAGATACGCGAAGTGCGCGGAGAAAGCCTTTTTCTGTTGTTCTTCTTTGCGATCTTAGCGGATCCTTCGCGGCCTTAGCGGTTGAGAGCTTTTTAAGCGCAGAGAGCGCCAAGGTACCGCAAAGTGCGCGGAGAAAACCTTTTTCTCTGCTGCTTCTTAGCGATCTTAGCGGATCCTTCGCGACCCTTGCGGTTAAGAGCTTTCAGCGGCAGAGGGAACCTACTTCGCGTTATCCTCCTCCGTCCAAAACCTATGCCCCGTGCGATGGATAAATACGTCCTCCAGGGTGGGCTTGCTCACCGACATGGATTGAATCTCGCCGGGAAAAGCCTCCGCCAGTTCTGCAATGAAGCGATGTCCGTTCTCCCGTTCTACGCGAATCTTGCTGCCGCGATCTTCGTTCCCGAGCGCAGTCGCGTTCACGCGAAAACGACTAGCGATGCGCGCCGCTAGTTCCTGCGCATCACGCGTGGCCTCAATCCAAATGACATCGCCGCCAATCTCCTGCTTCAGATCGGCAGGGGTGCCGAGCGCCACCAGCTTTCCTTCATTGAGAATTGCGAGCCGATCGCAACGTTCGGCTTCCTCCATCAAATGCGTAGTGACGATCACTGTGACTCGTTCTTCGTCACGAAGAATCTGAAGATACTGCCAAAGATCGCGCCTCGCGCCGGGATCGAGCCCGGTTGTAGGCTCATCCAGCAGCAACACAGACGGATGATGAAGTAACCCCTTGGCCAGTTCCAGCCGACGCTGCATTCCGCCGGAAAACGTCTCGGCTTTTTCCCGTGCGCGATCTGCCAACCCCACTCGCGCCAGCATTTCCGCAATGCGCGATTTCAAAGCTGCTCCGCGCAGCCCATATAGATGGCCTTGGTGCCGCAGATTCTCCGCCGCAGTTAGCTTCAGGTCGATGCTCTGCGCCTGAAATACAACGCCGATCCGGCGCCGCAAACCGTTGGGATCTCTGGCGGCATCGTGACCCATTATCAAAGCGCGTCCGCCACTTGGGATCATTAAGGTGGAGAGAATACGAAAGAGTGTGGTCTTGCCGCTGCCGTTTGGCCCCAGCAATCCGAAGAGCTCTGCGGGACACACATCGAAGGAGACTCCGTTCAGCGCAACGCGGTCCTCGTAACGGTGCACCAGGTCCTGAACAGAAATGACCGCAGAGGTGGGACGGGCTATCTCTTTTTCAATTGCGTCCAGAGTGTAGGTCGGAGCCTTGGAAGCCACACGATATTCTACAGCAGCCAGCGTCCTCGGCTTGAACGTGATCTGCCACTCATGCAGTTACCGGGTCTCGTGACCTGACCGGAATGCTCTCTTCAAATGCGATCGGCACATGGCGCCACACTTGAATCGCCAGCACAACAGCAGTTGCCAGCAGCAGCGCGCCGACTGCGACGTGCGCTACCGTCGAGATCACCATCGGTAGTTCGGGCTGAACCGCATCATGCCCCCAGGCAACGCGAGTGACAAAAGCGAGGAATCCAAGGCATAGCTGCGCGATCAGCAGGGCCAGCATGATCACTGCAGGGCGGCGAATCGCTTCGATCCTCGAATACAAAAACAAGGCGCGAATGGAGGTCCAGGTCAGAACCACCGCCACCATTGGCGCATTCACTACATGCGGCCACCAGCTCATCCCATGGTGGCGGAACATCGCGCCGACTATCAATTGCACGTAGAGTACGAAAATTGAAAGCAAAGTCAGCGTAATCAGGCTAGGCTTGCCAGCATCAGCCTCAACCCGCGGAACCTCTTCCACCCACCGCGGTCCCGTAAAGAGGGCGATACAAACAGCTATGCAAAAGAATGTCTGTGCCAGCGCAGCGTGGGCGGAAGAAATTGGCGGCGGAAGATAAAACAGCACCGTCAGACCACCCAGAATCCCCTGGGCAATTACCGTCCCCAAGGCGGCTATGCCCAGGTATTTCATCCAGCGCCGCCGCTCGGTGCGCCAGGTCCAGATCGCGATGATGATGGTCAGTAGTCCTACAAACTGCGCAATCATCCGGTGCGTGTGCTCAAACTTCACCCCGCCGACCAGGTGCGGAATTTTGTAGATGGATCCGAACGAAGTTGGCCAGTCAGGAACGGAAAGACCCGCATCGTTGCTGGTGACCAATGCCCCGGCGATTATGAGAACAAACGTCGAGCATGCCGTGAACACCGCGAACTTGTGATGCGCAGAGTTATAAGGAGTGGAAAGAGACTTCAAAGATACCCCTCGTAGGTCTTCCTGTAGCGCCGCCGTCCCGGCGGCTGTTCGGCGGGCGTCCCCCGCCCGCCGAAATGAACTGGTAGCGCGTTATGAACAGTTAGAAACTCAGGCGGGCGAGGGCGCCCGCCCCGCATTCTACTGCTTGAATGCTATGTCTACTGTCTTGCTGTCTTTTGCAGCCAGCGTGACTTTCTGCTCTTGCGCACCAAGTTTCTCTTGAACAAATGCCAGAGTATAGTCGCCCGGAGGCAAGCCCTTGATTTCGTATTTACCATCCGCTCCGGTAACCGCAAAAAACGGGCTTTTCACCACACTCATGTACATCTTCATCCACGGATGCTGGTTACACTTTACTGGCAGCATGATTTCTTCGCGGGCGAAACTCTTCTCCAGCGCTGCAGCCTTTGGAGGCTGCGACTCGTTCCACTCGCGGTTATCTTTCGGCGTGGGATGAATGTTGTGCGTAGTCGGATCATCGTTTTTAATTTCGATGTTCTGTCCCGTCATCACGCCCAGAACATGGGGGTGATACTGGCATCCTTTCTGATCGAGTGTGACGGGTTCTTTGGGAACATCAAATGTGCGATCTCCCAAGCCATCTTTCACGTAGACGAAGACGTTTGCCAATTTGCCGCTATCCGCCACGATCGTCTCTGACACGTTATTGCCCTTGCACGCCTGATCCTGGCTCATATCGATCTTCTGCGGCTTGGGAACCGCACCGCCGAAGGTTACCGTACCGCTCACGGTGGCCGCGGTCGCAGGATCAATGGGAGCGGAAGCGGTTTTCGCCTCCTTCGCCGGCGAGGTGGCTTGTTCCTCACTGGTATTCTCCTTTTTGCTACAACCTAAGAGCAGCGCTAACGCCAAAAAGCTGAGCAGTCCGCGCATCGCTGCCCATTTTTTCGTAGTCATGACGTCACCTTTCTTGTAAGTGTTATGCCCCATTCGCAACCTTATATTTTACCGCGATCCGCCGCTGATTGACCCAACGCCGGCCGCGGCTTGTTTCTGTTTGGTTCGCGCAGGAGTAGATGCGGTACTGCGTCCCGTAGCTGCCGCAACCCGACGTTGTTCCTCGGGAGTGAGCTGGAAAATGTAATCCGTCAGCAGCTTGCGATGATCCTTGTCGTATCCCTGAAACGATGGCGGCGTCGGGCCGGCGAAAACCCATTGCCCATTCTCCTGTTGCTTGAACAAGCCGGAGGGCATCGAGGTTCCCGGGCTGATGTTCTGCGGATCGGTAATCCAACGCTCAACCCAATCTGGCTTGAGCCGCTCTTTGGCAAGCAGGAAGTTGGGTGCGGTGGCGATCTTGTCATGCTGCGGATCGCCCGTGGCGTGGCACTTCAGGCAAGGCGCTGCAGCGGACGAAAACAGACTGCGCGCCATATCGGTTTCCTTCGCCGTGAGCGTCGGCAACTGCTCCGGAATATATGGCATGGGTTGCTGCGAGAGCGCCTGGAAAAAGCGCACCAACTTGCGCAGTTCGTTATCCGAGAATGAAAAGGTCGGCATGCGTACTTGCAGATAGGGCCGCACACCATTGCGATTTGTGTCGGTAGAGTTGAGCGCCGGATTCGATAAGAAACGCCGCAGCCACTCGGGATCGACGCGCGCGCCTTCGGTGAGCAACTTTGGCGGCAACTGTTCTTGCGCTTCCTGGTAGCGCTGCAATCCCATCAGCACAGTCTTCTGCCCGGGCATGAGCTGGTGGCATCCCATGCAGTTATATTTTGTGATGATCCACCAGCCTTCCTGAACATCCCGTCGCGCATCCGGCGGCTTGTACTGATAACTGGCGGGAAGGGAAGTCTCCTGGCTGCCGAGCAGGAACGTGGTGAGGTCGCGAATTTCATCTTTCGCGAGATGCACGTTCGGCATCCGCAGCTTTTCTTCTTCCGCTTTTATCTTGCCTTTGTCGTAAACGTTCGGCTCGGCAAGTTTGTGCTCGAAGAAACCCTTGTGGTCGTACCAAGAATGCTTCGCCGGCCCTTCTGGCAGCCGCTGCAAGTCTTCAGGGTCGGTGATCGGCTCTTTCCCGCCCCGCTGCGCGGTTTCGGTGAATAAGGCAAAATCGAGCCGCTCAATCGGCTTGCTTCCTTCCACCGTCAGGTCGGTCCCGATCCGTCCTTCATCTTCAAACCCGGAAATCTCATGGCAACCCGCGCAGCCGAAGTGACGAATCCATTTCTTGCCTGCATCTTTTAATTTGGGATCTTCCATAAAAGCGGCTTCGGTATAGGACGACGGCTCCTGTTTCTTCTGCGTGATCAGGTAGCTCGCAATGTCCTGCGCATCTTCAACGCTCAGCCGCAAACTGGGCATCACGGTCATGTTCTGGACTTGCAGTTCATGGCCGTCGTTCGGGCACTGGCTGTGTTGCAAATCAAACTGGTAGGGAAGACCTTTCTTGGCGTAATCCTCCGGACCGATGTCTTTTTTCTCATACGGACAATACGGCCGGGTGCGCTCGCGCGCGTTATGAATCCAGCGGACAAGATAATCGTAGTTCGCCTTTTCTCCCACCCGCGTCAGATTCGCCGCGAACGTTCCGCCCTGTTGTTGATCGCCTTCACCCATGGAATGGCACGCCAGGCACCCGCGTGATTCGAAGAGTTCTTTTCCATGCGCTGCATTGCCCGGCTTTTGCTTGGGTAATGGATCGTTCAGCCCTGACTGCCAAATGTATGCAGAAATCGCCTGTATTTGTTCCTCATTCAACCGGAAGTTTGGCATCTTCGTGGTCGGACGGAAGTCAGTCGGCTTTTTCAGCCAAACCGGAATCCAATTTTTGTTCAGCTTCAGCCGGACATCTTTCAAATTCGGCCCGATCTTCTTCATGTCCTGCATCAAGCTGTGCGACTGAAAATCGAGCTGCTGGATACGCCCATCAATCTTGCTATTGGACACGCGCAGCGCCACTGCTTTGTCATTCAGCCGGTTGGCTTCTTCGTTGCTTTGCGCTGCATCAGCCTGCTTCATCACGTCAGCAGCCTGCTTTGCGTTGTCTTTCTTGTCGGTCTCCATCTGCTTGAGCTGCTGGCTAATGGAATTCAGATCCTCAGGCTCCTTGTCGTACCCCTCATAGCGATGACACCCGTTGCAGCCACGCTGGCGGAAGAGAAACCGGCCATTATCAATGTGGCCTCCAACATCTCCGATGGTGGTAATCATGTCGGCTGCGTGACAGGTCTGGCATCCCGCTTCGACATTCTGCTTGGGAAACAGCGGCCAGAGCCAATGCTCGTAGTTTCCGTGAGCCTTCTCTACGCTAGTCGTGGCGCGGCCATTGCCCTGATGACATGGCGAGCAACCGAACTTATCCGGATCATGAACTTTCAGCAGCTCAGGCTCAGGATGACTTACAAACGCCTGCGCATACTCATCCGGCTTCTTCTGACCCTTCGGAGTCATTAGCGCGGCGGTGATCCTCACCGGCTCTCGCGCGCCCATGTGGCAGGATTCGCAGCGATCGACGATGTTTGCTTCGGCAACGTTGATCTGCTCAATTTTCGGATCCCATTCAGCCGTCTTCTTGCGCAAGCCGTCGATCTGCGTGGGCGTGAGATCGACCATGTGATCGGAGATGTACTGCGAGGCTTTCGTGCTGGCTTCAGTGACCGGCTTAAGCACATCGCCCAGTTCGGCGCTCAGTTTGGTGCGTTCCTCTTTGAGTGAGTTGTATTTTTCTTCGAGTTGCGGGAAGTTGTATTGCTCTCTATGCCCGTCCGGATACTCAACTGTGGATTTCTTCGCTTTGTATTTGGCGAGATCGTCCTGCTTGCTTTTCTTGCTCGATGTGCTGGTCTCGGTTTCAATTTCGTAGTTTAGGGCATTCGCATAAGCACGTCGATCGGTAAATACATTTTGAACCGCGATTATTTTTGCGTTTAGATCTGTGATTTGCTTCTGCAACTCATCGCGGCGCGGTTGCGCAGCTTTATAGGCCTGATCGGCGGCCTGCTGCAGCTGCTGGTACTCAGAATTCTGCTCGACTTGCTTCTCGGATTGCGCAGACTTCGACTTCGCCGTCTTCAGAAACGCGGTGTAGCGATCCTTCCATTCACTCTGGAACGCCTTCCAGGGGCGCTGTCCAAAGGCTTCGTCCCACAAAGCCCAGAACAGTGTCGCCATGAGAATGATCATGGCGATCACGTAATGCGCCGCGTAGGACTTCGTGACAATCGGGTCTTGCTCGGGGACAGGTTGCTCGGGCACCAAATCCTCCCAACTGATTTCCACTGCTCACGTAGGCCCGGACGTCCTCGTCCGGGCGGGCGGGTGAGGGCACCCGCCCCTACGCATTTATTGCCGGCTCACACGTTGAACCACGGCGTAATCCACACATACTTAATGTGAAACATGAGTCGCAACAGCATCTTGATCGGCAAGGCCACCATGGTCAGCAGAAAGAACTGCATGATGGAATACTGCAACAGGCTCATCCGCCGATAATCGTTAGGATTGTAGCGGCGGAACAGCGCGTGCAGCACGAATCCGCCGATGGCGAAATAGCCGCCAACCACAATTGCGCCGAAGATTCCTTTAGCTAAATTCGAAGTGATTCCAAAGATATCCGGCAAATCGCGGTTCACTTCGTAAATCAGGCGATTGTGATCCCACGTCTGCCCCGGCCAGAACCACTGCCATCCCGGTCCGCGAATGAAGGTTCCGATGATGATCATCGAGACCCACAGAACGATAAAACCGAACAGAAACGTCCCGATCGAAAATTTGCGCTGCTTCCAGGTGTAGTAACCACCGCCGAGCGGATTGGTATCAATGTAAGGAATCACCATCAGCCCGATGATGATCAGCGTCGGCATAACTACGCCCGCGATCCACGGATCGAAGTAAACCAGCATCTCCTGCAAACCGAGAAAGTACCACGGTGCTTTCGCGGGATTCATCGTCAGATTGGGGTTTGACGGCTCTTCTAACGGAGCATAGAGCGTGATAGACCAGACCATCAAAATAATCGTGACAATGATTGCGGCGAGGAATTCGATGCGCAGAAGAAACGGCCACACGTGTACTTCTTTTTGCCAGCCGGGGCGGAAGGGCCAGGTTTTGCGATGGTGAGTCTTTGCCATCGCCGGATTCGTCTCAAGTTCGCCGATGAGCCGGTCGTTGGCGCGCGCCTGCTTCCACGCGAGATAAATAAAGAAAGCCAGCAGTGGAATCATGCCGACAATTGGAACGTTGTCAGGCGCCGAAGCAATATCCCAAAGTTGTCGCCAATCCATAAAATCTCTCCGAGACTCACGTGGGGACGGGCGCCCTCGCCCGTCCGGTCGAGCGCAGCTCGACGGCAGCGCCGGCATCCTGCCAACTGTCGCGAGGGCATCCTGCCCTCGGAGCTACGCTACTTCCTTGGCTCTTTCACTTCCGACGCCAGCATCACTGGCGCCGGTCCGGAGATGCCACCGTCCTTTCGCACTCGCCAGAAATGCACAATCATCAGCACTGACGCGACGATCGGAATCCCGATACAGTGCCAAATATAAGATCGCAACAGGGCGTTTGCGTCCACGATCGAGCCGCCCAGCAATCCGAAGCGGACGTCGTTGTATGGCGTCATACCTAACTGCTTACCGAACGGTCCTTCATGCCCCAGGCCCGGTGTGGCACGAGCCATATTTGTGCCCACGGTCACCGCCCAGAATCCAAGCTGATCATCCGGCAATAGATAGCCGGTAAACGAAAGCAACAGCGTGAATACGAGCAGCAGCACTCCAATGTTCCAATTGAACTCACGGGGCTTCTTGTAGGATCCGGTCAGGAAAACGCGGAACATGTGCAGCCATACGGCAATCACCATCAGGTGCGCGGCCCAGCGATGCATGTTGCGCAGCAACTTACCGAAGGGCACATCGTGCTCAAGGTAGAGCACATCCCGAAATGCCTGAACCTTGCTGGGATGGTAATAAAACATCAGCAGCACGCCAGTCAGCGTAAGCACAATAAACAAGTAGAAGGTAATTCCGCCCATTCCCCACGTGTAGCTGTAGCGCACGGCATCTCGATTGATCTTCGCCGGATGGAGATGCAGGAACACATTCGACAGCACGCCCAGCGCGCGATTGCGCGGTGTGTCATCGTGCTTGTGGCGGAAGATCGAGGTGTAAACCTGGGTCTTGGTCGGGTCTTTGAGCAGATCTATCTGCTCTTTCGCCTTGGCGGGCATGTCCGTCTTGAGTGAGTGGACATCTTCCTTGACGCCCGCCTTCACCCGCTCGAGCAGCCCTACGCGGTTTCCGTTTTTCCCATTTCCATTTTCTTCAGGCATGTTGACCCTCTTCTCAGCTCACGTAGCGGCGGGTGTCCTCACCCGCCAGGTCGAGCGAAGCTCGAAAGTTCCGCTACACCGGCAGAAACGCTCCATCATCATTAAACTGACTTGGCTGACCCTTCGGCCACTGATAGAGCTTGGAAACATCCACTAGAATCTGCCCATCCGGTGCGATCTCGACATGCGCGCGATCCATTGGCCTTGGCGCTGGCCCTTCGAAGTTCACTCCCTCGCTGTCATACCCGCTGCCGTGGCACGGACACTTAAACTTGTTTTCGCTCGGCTTCCAGTCGGGCGTGCAGCCGAGATGTGTGCATCGCGCGTAAATAACGAACAGACGATCAGGCGTGCGGTCAACCCAAATACGATATTTTTGCTGCCATTTGGTATCTACCCCCAGCCCGTAGTCAGCGGCGTACCCGACTTTGAAACTTGTCGCCGGTTCGAACAACGTTCGTGGCAGGAAGAAGCGGAAGAAGGCGAGAAACCAGGCTGTAAGAAATGCCGCCACCGCTGTCCAGGCGAAGCGTCGGCGACCCCGATTGATTTCGCTATCTTCAGGACCGACTGCGGCCAAGCCGCCCGCGGCCGCGGCTTTGGAAGTTCCTACGGCGGGCGTACCGACGTATCTTGTCGATTCGCCCGCATGTGCCACTGAAGATGCCGCTGATGCTGCGGCTGCAACGGGACGAGCCGTCGGAGTTGCGGCAGGCTTAGCGGCAGGCGCTGGGGTAGAAGCTGCTGTTGCCGGCGCGGCAGGCTCCCCAAGCAGGACAGTAACTTCTGCATCTGTTAGCGCGGGGAGTCCTTTACGTCCACGGCGCGCCTGCTCCGCGGCGATCGCCGACTTGCTCCACTTCTTTCCGTCTGCAACCCACTTCGCAACTTCTTCGCTGATTACGCCACTTGCTGTGGGTGGAGGCAGTGGTGCCGCAGCCGCAACCGGAGCAGAAACCGCCGCCGGTGCTGTAGGCGCGGCGCTCGCGCCAGCACCATCGCCGCGCTCCCATGGCATAGGCTCGCCAGCTTTCAAAGCTTCAATATCAGCATCGCTAAGCAGCGGCAGACCCTTGCGCTGACGATAAGCCTGTTCCATCCCAATTACCGAATTGTTGAGCGCCTTCCGCGGTAACGGCGGAAGGTGCCCGAGGATGCCTTTAGATTCGTCTGCCATCCGTCCTTATCCCCTAGTTCTCATCTGCCCGCGAAGCTCACCGGGCAGCGTGCATCCGCTCTGCGTGATTCGATACTCAATCTACGGCAACCAACTGATCCGTTTCGTCGCTCACAGATTCAGAGAACGCACCGATCACCAAATCCGCCAGCGCTGCAATGAATCTTGGCGAATCGTTCAGACCCGCAGCCATTTCAAATCGTTCGATCCCCAACGCCTTCGCTTGCTCACGCGCTCCATGATCAATCTCGCCCAGAGTTTCCACGTGATCGGACACGAACGAGATCGGGATTACACATACCTCTTTCACATCTTGCGCTGCCAAGTCGCGCAAGGTGCTACGCAATGTGGGCTGTAGCCATTTGCTTGCGCCAACTTTGCTCTGATAGCAGAGCCGGTAGCGATTCCTCCATCGGCCGCGCTGCATCGCGAGTTCGACGGTTTCCTCGATCTGCTGCTGATAGGGATCGCCCCTCTCGACAGTCGCTACAGGTACACTGTGCGCGCTAAAAATCAACTCAGGCTTGTATGGATCGTCAAAACGCGCGAGCGCGTCATCAATTTTCTCTACCAGAGCTTCCTGGTAAAGTCCGTTGCGATAAAAGCTGTCGATGCAATAGACAGGCACATCATCGTGAAACAGCCGCCGCCACTCGTTCAGGCTGCTGCCGGTTGTCGTACTGGAATATTGGGGATAAAGCGGAAGCAGAACCACTTCGTCACAGTCTGCGGCATGCAATTGTTCAATTGCCTCGGCGGTAAACGGATGCCAGTAGCGCATCGCCACAAAACATCGCGCATCTATTCCCAAACCTGTGAGCTTCAGTTGCAAAGCTCTGGCCTGCTGCTCGGTGAAGCGCCGGATCGGCGATCCTCCGCCCAGCACAGAATAATGATGCTGAACTTTCTTGGCGCGGGTCGTGGAAATCAGCTTGGCGAGCGGTTTGCGGCCGATCCGGGCGAAGGGAAAATCAATAATGTCAGGATCGCAGAATAGATTAAAGAGAAAAGGTTCAATCGCTTCCAGCGTATCGGGCCCGCCGAGCTGGAAGAGTACTACACCCACTCGCCGTGTTGGCTTCACCATCCCCTGGGGTCCTTGAAGAAAAACGATGTTACTTAAAACCGCGAGACTTCGTCAAACGCGCGAGCGGTGTGGAAGAGCCTGCAACTCATTTCATAAAGGGGAAATGAGCGCAATCGCGATATTTCAATAGTTACCTTAAATCAGTGAATATACTTGGTAGGGATGAAGATCACGCCTGAGTTCGATGACGCCTCGGATTTCGTCACAAAGGTCGAGCAGGCGGTGAACGGGATTATTCGCCGCCATGCACCTGAAGCTATTTTCTTGATCAAGATCGATAACTTTTTTGGTTCGAAATGGCTGGGCTTTTCCGGCAAGTTCATGGGAGCCTTGGGTTCTTGGAACAAACCCTACGATAAGCCCGCAGACGACATCAGGATTCCCCCCTTCGTACCTAACAGGGTTGTGTCACAAAGGAGATTTGCCGCTCCCTCCTACGAAGAAATCGACTGTGGCGAGCCTATCCACAAACGCATCCCGAGCAGGCTTGCTCTGCGCCGTAAGGCTGCTGCTGATGAACCACGGGCGACCCTGGTCTGGTACAGCGGTGATTCTAAGGCGACTGGGCGAGGCGCGGTAATGGCCTACGTTTCAGTAGGTGACTCATACTGGCCGTGGTATGCCGCGTTGGAGACGGGAAAAACATGGCGCGTGACTGAAACGTGGGACATCAAGCGCGAAGACTGGTCGAGTCTCATGGAACTCGGATCGGGGGCCAATCCAAACGTGATCCAGGGCAAATGAGCGTAATCGCGATTTCACAACAATCGCGCTGGCTGTAAGCCTTCGCGCGATAGCCCAGTCCAGAAAAAAAACCACGGACAGATTGCGGTAGGCGAGGAGATTCGGCCGACGACCGTCGTGCTTTTCCAGAACTATCTGATGTAAACTGCCTGACCCTCCGCTAGCGAATCTGTAACGTGACCTGGGTCGAATGCACGAGGCTACCGCTCGTCCCGGTAATCGTAACGGTGTATGTGCCAGTCGCTACACCGGTCGTAGAAACTTTCATCGTCGAAGAACCCGAGCCCGCGACCGATGCAGGCGAGAACGTTGGATTCGGTCCTGCCCAGCTTCCGCTCAATTGCACGGTCCCTGTAAAGCCGCCGCTCGGCGTGATGGTTACGGTGTAGCTGGCGGTCTTGGCGTGCTTCACAGATACACTGCTTGGAGACGCAGAAATGGTGAAGTCTGCCGGTACGGCGTTAACCACCTGCGAAATGCCCGCCGAGGTACTGCCGGTGAAATTGGAATCCCCGCCGTACTGTGCAGTAATGGTGTGATTCCCGGCGGAAAGTGTCGAGGTAGACAACTTCGCCTGGCCATTGCTCAGGCTGGCGGTCCCCAGGTTGGTCGTGCTGTCGGCGAAGGAAGTATTTGGGGTAACGGTTGCCGTGAAGGTGACCGACTGTCCCTGGTTCGACGTTGGTGAACTCGACGACACTGAGGCGGATGTCCCTGCCTGGTTTACCAGGTATGAGAGCGCTGACGAGGTGCTTCCGGCGTAGCTGGAATCTCCACCGTAGGACGCAGTGATCGAATGAGAACCCGCAGCCATTGCCGAGGTCGAGAGCACCGCTGTCCCGCTATTGAGTGCCGCCGTTCCCAGGGTGGAGGTGCTGTCGCTAAACGTAACCGATCCGGTCGGCGTGCCGCCGCTCCCGCTAACATTCGCCGTCAACTGAACGGCCGTTCCGTAGGTCGACGAGCCGGCAGGATTCGCCGACAATGTGGTAGTGCTAGCAACCAGATTTGCGCCGCAGTTTGAAAACTTGAACGTCGCAAGGCGCGTGCTCCAGTTGAACGAGCCGTTAGACGGGATGTATTGATTGGTGTACCAGAATGTGCAGTCGTCGCTGGGGTCAACTTGCATTGCGGTGTAATCGCCCCAGCGCGTCAGAGGGCATTGAAAGGAGGGAAAACAGAAACCGGTGTAGGTAGTCTGAGAACCGGCGCCGTCGATAATCGATGCCTCACCTTGTGGCAAGGTTCCGAGTTGGTCGCTGCTCAAACGGCCGGTGTAGTGGATTTCCGGATGAATCGTGCTGCTGGAAACGCTGAAGCCCACACCAATGTCGCCTGCCGAGTCCATCGCGACGCTCGCCATCCAGCGGTGATTCGCGTCGGGGGCATACGTGCCCTGCTGGTACACAACCGGGCTCGAGCCTGGACTGCGGATTTCATACCAGCGCACGCCCGTCTGCGTACCGGCGTTGACGGAGTGGTTAGCTACCAGCGATTCGTGGTCTCCGAAGTTGCGGTACGTAAGGCGGTACATCAAACGGTCGCCGAGCGAGTCCAACTTGGTGGACGTGCCGGATTGCGGGATGCAGGTTCCACCATTCGAGCAAGCTTCATTAAATGCTGCGACGGCCAAATTGGTCGGGCCCGTGAGGGTTGAATTGGCTGGGGTGGCCCAGTCCACGTGGAAGGTCCAGAGGCTGAGAGTATTGGCAACTGACGCCAGGCTCAGCAAATAGTTCGGCGAGCTTGCCGGAGGGGCTGTCTGCCCGTCAACATCGCCGGGCAGCAAGCCGGCGTTCGAGGAAGTTGTCGTGAAACACTGCGCAGTCTCCGATTGACCGGCCAGCATGGCACTGCGATTGTGAGCGCAAACCTGGGCGCCCAGGAGCGTGTTCCCGCTGAACATGTTGTAAGTCACGTAGTAGGCGTCGGGCCATACGCCCATCTTCGGGTAATCCGGCAGATTGGTTGACGATTTAAAGGAATAGCGCGCATAACTGCCCGTCGGATCGCCACTCGTCGAAACCGCAATGCAGTGATAGTAGGGCCCAGAACTTGTGCTGTCGAATCCAAGAATCGAAAGCACCCACCGGTCTGCCTGACGATCGTAGAGGGCGATGGGGTCGCTGTAGTAAGTGCGAGTGCAGTCGCTATTCCCGTTGAACAGGGTCGCGAATGATATCGGCCCTGAGATCAGGGTCCCGCTCTTGCTGAACACGGCATACGATGTATTAACTGCCTGCACAACGTCGTTAGGACCGACCGCCAGGTTGTCATCTGATGGTGCGCCAGTTACCGAAAAACCCGAAAATCCATTCCCCAGCCCAGGAAAATTGTTGCTGGTCGCAGGTATCACCGATGTCGAGGGCGTGCTCTGAACTACGGGGTCCACCACCAGAGCGTGCCGTGGGCGCGGCAATGCTCTCGGCGGGTTGACGAACGCCGGCGGCCCCGGCCGCTCGCCGGGGGCCATTTCCCGCACGGGTGGCGAAATATCAAAATGTGACGGTGAAACCTGGACGGGATTGCGTTGCACCGCCTGTGAGGCAACGGTAGCTGGAAAGAAGAAATAGAGGAAGGCTATTGTAGTAGCCGCAAAAGCGGCTCTGGAAGCGGCATTCAGCATATTTACCCCCCCGCGAGCAACTCGGGACGGTCATTTTGCTACCCTTCGCCGTAGAACGCAAGCTTTTTCGCTTTTGCACGATATCCCGAAAACGAGCGCCGCGAATCTCCAAGAGGGGACGCCGCGATCGTGCTCGGTAACGGCTGAATGCCGAACAAAAAAGGATCTGCGCACAACTCACTCCATGTTCGCCAGCTATTGTAACCAGCGATTTTGCAACAGTAATGCTCAACCGGAGTTTTGCGGGGCGACACACGAGTTCGTCCTCGCTTGCGCTACACTGTTTGCCTCCCGAATCCCATCCGTGACCAAAGCAGAGAAGAAACGCCTGTCCGCGGTCCTCCGCGCACGGAATACCTATTCGTCGAAAACATTGCTCTTAAACTGGTGCTCGAACATCGTGCCGTCCCGAACTGGCAGAAGTTGGTCGAGCATCTCCTATCCGATAAAGAGATGCTGGCTGGCGTGCGTCTGAAATTCAGGGACCTTTACGACAAGATTGAGGAATCAGGCGATCCATCAGAGGCTCTGGAAGCATTCTTGGGAGAACTCCCCGCCCAGAACGCCCAGAAGAAGACGCACTAGCCCAGTGAGTGCAAAGGCGATTTAACAACAGTTGTAGCGGCTACTCCCAAATGTGCTGCAGAAATTTTTCCCAACGGGTTACAGGTCGCGCAAGGAGTACGACCTCCCCCGGTCTTGCCTTAGTTTGGCTGGCTTGCTTGCTGAATTTGCAGCGGCAACCCTGAGACGGCTTCGAGCAATGTGTGGCGAGGCCAAATTCCCTCAATTGCTGAGTATCGGTTGGCTGCAAGTCGTAGCACGGGTACAAGTCGTACGCGGTTATGGAAACTTTCGGGGGTGTGGGGCTGGGCAACTTAAAGGCTGCGCTTCCGTTCGCATCCGCCTTGATTGTGAAAGTCTCGAAGTCCAGTAATCCTCCCGCAATCTTCCTATACTGAATCGTGACTGTTTGGTTTGGGAAGGGACGCCCGTTACGTACGTCAACGAGGCGAACCGAGAAATCCTGTGCCGAACAGATTGACATCTCTGCAAAAAGCAAAAACGAGACAAGCATCAGGCTGGGTTTCACCAGGCGTTCTCCAGACGAGACGTGCTGGCTGCACGTCCACCACAGGTTGGCGCAGTTCTACGAACATGGCAATACGCACAACCTAAAAAGAAGATAAAACGTAGATCATCTCGCATCATCTCTGATTCCAATAAGTTGCGAAGGAGAATCATTCACAATGCTGGATAGTTGACGCTATCAGGCGATTTCAACAATTGACCCAGTGGACCCGTTTCGAAGAAATTTGGTGCTCGTGCTGCCGTGAACCTCGTGTTTTAATTCACGGCATGAAGAACTCTTGGGTGCACCTCGTTTTTCCTCTTTGCTTCTACCTCGCAAGCGCACAAAGCCTGACCGAACCAACGTACTTGCTGCGTGCAGAAACTATAGTTTCCGACCCTGCCAATGGCGGGAGCAATGTCTGCGTTATCGTTCTTCCAGACGGTCACTATCGTTTGGAAAAATACCACTCCACTAGAGGAACTGGGGGAGCCTGGGTGTATTCCGACATGCTGCCAGAGGAAAGCATGAAGCAATTGCGAACCGTCCTTCTCGACCCCAAGTTTCAAGCGATCCATACGGGGCCAATCGTGATACCTGAGAATACATACAAGACTCTCGGCGGCTTCGTTACCGGCAACTTGGAGAGCATGGACATGCTTTCTGTGATCGTTCCCCGAGAACACGAGGTGCAAAAGTTTGCGTTTAAGAATTCCGAGGAGCGTAGACCCTACCAAAAGGACCTAAAGCCCTTTCAGAGATGGCTAAAAGAATTGGAAAAACGAAAATTAGTAGAGGATAAGAAAGAATCCAGGACGAACTGCTCAGTTCCACATGCCGTTGATCGAACGAGCGCGGGACCCAGATGATCCGGCCCGCGAGACCCTTTTTGGAACGATAGCAGAATGGTTGTTGTTAAAAGCCGATAGCGCTCAAAATCCCCCGCGTCGTTATCGTAAAGCGATATATCAACAACAATGCACGCGTCTCAGCCCCGCAGCTTGCGGGGCTCGAAGTCTCGCAGATGTACGCACCATCGACTGTATTTAAAAATAACTCGCTACCTGCTCGTATATTCGCCGAGCGGCACTGGAGCAGAAGCCGACGAATTCGAATTGCTCAACTTGGCAAATGCGGAGGAAGAGGAAAGGAGAGCAGGGAAATTCCGGATGTACGAGCTCATGGCGCGATGCCAAAATCCGTTGAAGCCAAAAAAGTACATTTCGTTCATCGCTTGCTCGATGGTCCATTTCTGAGCCGCCATACGGTAGGTTGCGACGAAAACGCCAGTACGGTCTACACCACGCCGGCAATGGACGAAAACGCGTTCGTTGGAGCGCCCGCCCAAGAGCGAAAGGAACTGCGTTACCTGATCGCTCGTTGGAGGAGACCAGCCGCCGATGGGAATACTGACAAAATGAATGCCTAG
This sequence comes from Acidobacteriota bacterium, assembly GCA_003225455.1. Classification (GTDB taxonomy): domain Bacteria; phylum Acidobacteriota; class Terriglobia; order Terriglobales; family Acidobacteriaceae; genus QIAB01. The sequence goes on along the minus strand of QIAB01000046.1, from coordinate 22,998 downwards.
GGACTCGGCTTCTTTCCTTTCCTGATCGCGCATCCCGACATCCTCGCCGCGAAGATCAACGATCGTGGTAATGCCAAGCTCTTTCAATTGTGCGATGCTCGCAATGCGCGGCTGACCACCGCGGTAAAGCTGATCCGTGATTCGGCCGGCGTTAGGAACACCCGCGATAAGGAGTTTCTCGCCGTAAGGCGAATGTCCGGCGGAGATAGCGACTTGGGGAGCTTGGGCCTGAGCGACACCCATCCCAAGAGATAAAGAAATAAACAGAAAACTAAGGACTAATCGACGCATATTAATGTGATGCAAAGAACCTGCCATAAGTTGAAGAATAAAGGAGGAGGTATTGTTTCATCTGTTCGTTGTGGAACCTACCTGTCGAAAAGGCGCGAGCGCGGGAGAACGGGCAAGGCGCGCTGGAAAGTCACGGACGCGAAAGTGTGCGTCGACATATCGGGCACGGGGAGCAGGGGCAATTCTAAACCAGCGATTTGTGCAGCGTGATGATGGACGACATAACCACCGATTAGGTAGCCGAAGACGCTCCCCGCAAGGCTCGCATCCGAATCCTCAAACTCGCTGGGGTTTAAAGATGACTGATCACACAAATATCATTGCGCCAAACTGAATCCCAATCAGCCCACCAAACATCTCATCCCGTATATCGCCATGGCGAAACAAAAGAAAAACGGAGACGGAGGAGGTACAAGTGTGTCATGGCGAAAAATCACTTTGTTAGGAGTGGCTGGACGGAAAAGTTCCAGCGTCGGTTCCTCTCTTGCGCTGGTGGTTTGACCCGGGTATCCCTGTGTCTACTGCTTTTTGGGTATCCAGCATCGCTGCTGGCCCAGGTGCAACAAGGTTCCGATCAGCAATCACCAGGTACCATCGTTGGAACCGTTGAAGATCAATCGGGAGCGGTCAGTGTGGGGGCCCGTGTACGACTTAACCGCGATGGCCAATCCGATGCACAAGAGCTTCTGTCGGGTAACAACGGGCAATTCTCCTTTACTCGCGTCCCTCCCGGGCCGTTTCATCTGACAATTACCTCGCAAGGGTTCAACACCCGGGAAGTTTCCGGAGTGCTGCAACCGGGAGGATTTTATATTGTCCCGCTGATTGCGCTCGCGGTTTCGGGCGGTGGAACTGAAGTGAATGTCGCACTCTCTCCGGTTGAAGTAGCGCAAGAACAGATTAAGGAAGAAGAGAAACAACGTGTCTTCGGGTTCATTCCAAACTTTTATGTCACGTACGATCCTGACCCAGCCCCGCTCAACGCGAAGCAGAAATTCGAACTTGCGTGGAAAGTAGCTGTGGATCCTGTCACCTTTATTGGGGCGGGCGTCTATGCGGGATTTGAACAAGCTGGAAATCGTTATCCGGAATACGGGCAAGGAGTGCAAGGGTACGCGAAGCGCTACGCCGCTGGCTACGGTGATGCGTTGGCAGGTATTTTCATCGGAAACGCGATATTGCCATCGCTTCTGAAACAAGACCCGCGGTATTTCTACAAGGGAACCGGCACGACACGATCGCGGATCATGTACGCGCTCGCGAGCCCCGTCATTTGCAAAGGCGATAATAAGCGCTGGCAGCCGAATTACTCATTCATCGGCGGCAGTATTGCGGTAGGTGGTATCTCGAATCTTTACGTTCCCGCACACGATCGCAATGGAGCCGGATTAGTGTTCCAAAACGCGTTGATCAGGATCGGTCAAGGTTCGCTTGGCGGTATTTTTCAGGAATTTGTTTTCCGAAGACTTACGCATCGCCGGTCACAATAGAGACTATGAATGAGGTGCTGAAGAAACGAAGTGCCCCGAACGCTTGGCAAGAAGAAGCGAAATAAGATGGCCGGTACGATCGAAGAGGTCACCCATTCAAACTCCACGTTTCAGTACCGAGTTTACTGTGAGAAGGCCTGGTGCCAAAGATTTTAGACAAGAACTGTCGAAATCCGGCGTTAGCACTCATTGACCCCATGGTGAGTGCTATGGCGATATTTCGACAGTCATCGAGTGTTTCGACGCCAGCCAGCCCGCTTGAAGTTCGTTGTAGTGCACGCCGAAGATGGGCTACGCCCCCGCTCACATCAATGCAGCTTCCTATCGCATTTCATGGAAATAGTGGCGCTTACCATCATTGTGTTCCTCGGCCACGATGATTTTGGGATGTTCGGCCCCTAGCAGCGCGTTGGCGATCATCACCTTGAGAAAGGTCTGGATCTCCGGATCCGGAATATCGGCCATGATCGGCTGCTGCAGTTCTGGAGCGATCCGGGTGGAGAGGTGCAGGCATTTTCCCCAAAGTTGCGTAGACGGCCAATTTCCCTTGAAAGCCTTGTTGGGATCCCCGAGATCGGAATCTTTCTTGTAGTGCTGGTCAATGCTGCGCGCTGCCTGCTTCAAAGTTGTTTTTGCGTTGTCCGTGTCGCCCATCTGATGGTAAAGATCGGCGGCTTGCAGTAGCAGGTTCGTGATTTCCGGCGTCTGATCGCTGCCTACCAGTTTGTGCATTTCCCACAGCGCGGAGCGGCAAATCTCCGGGCTTTTCTTGACGGTTCCTTGCGCAACCTCCATCAGCGCGCGCGGCCGCGGATGAAAGGGTCCCTCGCCCGTTGGGAACTCCGGCATCGCCAGCGCCATAGCTAACGCGTCTTTCGGCTCCCGCTTAACCGTCTCCTGCATGTGCGCGTATCGCTGCTGCAGGGAATCGTCGGCGGCATCATCAACGCCCGGTTCTATATCCAAAATTTCCCGATGTGACCCCTCGGTGTACGGTTCGTTCTTGCCGAAATCACGCTCAATCGAAAACATTCCGTCGGTATATTGCTTTACCAGATCCTGAAGGCCGATCTGCTCGCGCAGCAGGGCATCCGCGCGAGCGCTGTCCAGCTCGCGAAGCAAGGGCAATACCTCGAAGATGCGCACCTGGTAATTCGAAGTGAAACGGATGGAGCCGTGGTGCCGGGTATTGATGGTCAGCGGCTCTTTGTTTTCAGCGGAATCGATTTTCGATTTTTCCAGGATCGCATCCACCGCGTCGAGCGCCATCTCCGGGGGCAGGTCGCGCCAGCAGCGCAGCAGCATGCCGCCAAAGTCGCCTTCGTCCACCATAAGATCGGTGTTCAACTGGCTATAGTTAGCGAGAGCCTGGGAAAAGATAGCTGTCCTTTCCGCGGCACGCGACTTGGGGATGGCCTGCATCAGCTCAGCCGCTGCGCCGTAGGGATAGCCGTCGTCACCCGCCATGCGTTCAAGCATTTCCTTGGCTTTGCCCACATTTTTCTGCTGCAGGTAATAGCCCAGCAACCTCGTTTCAACCGCGGTTTGGAAACCTGGCTCCAGTCCCGAACTTAACTCCAGCGCCCGGTCCGGGGAGCGCTTTTCCATCTCCTCGAGGATCTTGTCTTCGAGCCAGTGCTTCACCCGGCACGCCTCATCGTGTTGAGTCCAGCAAGTTTTCCAAGTGCCGGTGCTGCTCAGCTCGCCGGTCGCGGTGAAGGCGCTTTCCAGCAGCGCGTTGGATTTTTTGAGATCAAACTTCTGGTAGCCCATCGAGGCCTGCCACTCGATGTAAGCGCGCATATCAGGCTGCAGATCCGCGGCTTCGTTTCCGTCAGCACGGGTTTCTTGGAATGCGTCTCTTGGGCTAGGCGATTCGGTGACGCGTTCGTAGATTTTTGGGCCAGAGCTAGAGTGATCAATTGCATGACGATCAGAAGCGCCGGCATTCGAAGCATTCGCATTTGCAATTGAAGATGTAACACAGATAGAAGGAATTTTACGCCAGCTGCCTGTGTCCTAAATTGTCGTCGTGGTTATAGCTGTTGTGAACAGCGTTATCGCTCATTGACCATTGACGGGGACTTTTTTTGATGAGGTCATCGCACAGGTGGTGTAAACCGATTGGGCATACATTCTTAGCATTTGACCGGATCGTATCTACGTCATCCCCGTTGAGGGTTTCATCTACGTGTTTTATTACGAAATGTCGAAATTCGTTGTCGTTGCGGGCAAGTTGAGCCAGTCGCGGCAGAGTGATCCAGTGATCGACAAGAATACGCGCAACAGATTCGCTGTACCCTCCGCTATGGCAGCGTCATCACATTGCCGGTAGAACGTGTATGACTTGTATAGATCGTCCCAGCTGCGAAGGGTTTCAGCCTGAGCTTCTGCACGCCGCGCCTCCGTGTTGCTACATCTAATTTGCTGAGTAGACCCACTAGCGACGAACAGTGTCAGACCCGCAATAGCTAGGCATCGAAAAACGCGCATGACTTCAATGGTACTTTTCAGCACGACGCGGCCAGAAGGTTACGGTAGTCATCGGTAGTTGCTGATCACAGGCGATTTGTGTAACTGAGAAGCGGGAGACTCACGAGAATTGCGGGGCGTGGGAGACCGCAGAGGAGACTTGCATCGCTTCAATGATTGAGTCGGCGAATTCAGATGTTTCCGCCTTGCCGCCCACGTCACGCGTGAGTTTATCGCGATCGCGATAAACTTTTTCCAGCGCATTGCGGATCTTCAGCGCTGCATCGAACTCTCCGATGTGGCGCAGCATAAGCAAAGCGCAGCGAATCACGGCGGTAGGATTGGCGATATTTTTGCCCGCGATATCCGGCGCTGAGCCGTGAACGGCTTCAAAAATCGCGCAACGATCGCCGAGATTCGCACTGGGCACAAGTCCGAGGCCGCCCACGAAGGCGGCGCATAAATCGGAAATAATATCGCCGTAGAGATTTTCCATCACCAGCATGTCGTACTGATAAGGATTCATGACCAGTTGCATGCACGTGTTATCAACGATGTGCTCGCCGTAGGTGATCTCGGGATATTCTTTCGCCACATTGCGCGCGCAACGCAAAAACAACCCATCCGACAGCTTCATGATGTTGGCTTTGTGGATCGCGTGGATCTTCTTGCGCTGATTCTTTCGCGCATATTCGAAAGCAAACCGCGCAATGCGAGTGGAGGCCTTCTCAGTGATAACCTTCAGGCTTTCGACAACGCCAGGCACGACTTCGTGCTCCAGCCCTGAGTAAAGTCCTTCAGTATTCTCCCGCACGATGATCAGATCAACGTCGGGATAGCGGGTCGGAATATGCGGCAAATTACGAATGGGACGAAAGTTTGCGTAAAGCTCAAAGCGCTTGCGTAATTCGACATTAATGCTCGCAAAACCGCCACCGATGGGTGTAGTGACGGGACCTTTGAGTCCAACCCTGGTTCGCTCGATCGATTCACTCAGCTCGCGGGGAATGTATTCGTGATATTTCTCGTAAGCATCAGCGCCGGCCTCGAAAGTCTCCCATTCGAACTTGACTCCGGCGGCTTCCAGGATGCGCACTGCCGCCCGCGTGACCTCCGGGCCAATGCCGTCGCCAGGAATTAACGTGATTTTGTATGCCATATCGGCTTGCGTAGGCCCGGACGCCCTCGTCCGGGCGGGCGAGCCTAGCTCGCCGGTGCACTTATGGCGCCCCCCTACGTCGTTCTTCCCACGCCTTTGCTGCGCGGCTCCGGAGGCTCTTTTGTTTTAAGGAGATCTTTCAGCTCCGCCATGAACTCCTGCACATCTTTAAAATCCAGATAAACCGAGGCAAATCGCACATACGCCACTTTGTCGTAGCGCCGCAATCGATTCATGATCAATTCGCCCAGCTCGCTGGTCTTGCGCTCGCGTTCCGGCGATTCAATTACGAATCCCTCCGCCTCATTCACAATCTGCTCCAGCTTGCCGATCGGTACGGGACGCTTTTCGCAAGCGCGCAGCAATCCGTTCAGCACCTTCTGGCGATCAAACTTCTCCCGCCGGCCATCTTTCTTGACCACCATGTAGGGAATTTCGTCGATGCGCTCGTAAGTAGTGAAGCGCTTGCTGCACTTCAGACACTCGCGGCGCCGGCGGATGGAATCGGCTTCCTTGCTTTCGCGCGAGTCCACCACCTTGTCATTTTCAAAACCACAGAAAGGACACTTCATGGCGCTGGGAACTGGTGCAATTGTAACAGGGGCAGAAAGTTGGCAGGCGCGTAGGGGTCCTCCCAAGTGCTACCCCAATTGGAGATGCAACTCTGGAGCTGACAGTTAAATTATGGGACCGACGAAGGCGTTACGCTGTCGGATTCATCCGCTTTTTGGCTCTCTTCAGAAAGCTTGCGCAGGGAAAGGTGTTCGCGGTGCGCGAGGCCCAGGCCCACGGGAATGCAGGCCATGAACGTGACGAGCCAAAGGAGAATTCCGCAACTAACCGCCAGTTCAGGTGGGATGCCGTAAACCACCTGCAACGCGCTGATCACGGCAAATTGGCTGCCGCCACCGACCGCGGGCAACTGCACCACCGAGCCGATCATGCTGAAGCCCATTAACAGCAGGACGTGAGAAACATCCATGTTACTCAGATGCGGCCGGTCGCCGACTTTCTTGATCCGCTTGCCGCGACGGAACAGCCACATATCACCGCGATGTTCCTTGATGTCGTAACCCTTCGGGTGCAGCGTACTGTTCAACACATCCACGGTATCGGGAGTGAGTGGTTGGCCTGCCTGTTCCGGCATCTCGGCCAATCTCGCCGTTTCCACATCCACCGCCGGCGGACCTTCTTCCTGGCCAGTTCCCGCGGCGGGCTCTGGCGGATAGGAGTGGGCCACCTGCCGATAGGCCAAGGCAATCATGAACCACATAACAAGCGAGATGGCCACCAACTTCAAAAACGATTTTCCGCTCGCAATGGTATTTAGGCCTTCGCCGAAGGCACGCACCTTCTGGTCAACATGGCGGGCTAGATTCCCCGAGATGCCTGAGGTGAGACGATGCAGGAAAGCCGCGACCAGGTGACCACGCTTGCGGATCATAATCGCGCACAACGTCATAAAGGCAACCAGTAGGCATAATGCGATCGCAGCCTGCCGAAAGTTCCCCAGATAGGGATTCCCTCGGATCGCGGACGAAGAGAAGACGTCGATAGTCATCAACACCGTGAACGCGCCAATGTCGAAGATGCGTTCCACCGTCCAGACGCCAATCTGGGAGGAAACTGACAGTTGCTCTTTTCTTGCGATCAGGTAAGGACGGATGAACTCGCCGGGGCGGCCCAGCAGCGCCAGCCCGGTGAACCCAATGAAAGTCGGTGCCATCAGGCGTGAGGTTCGCGTGTTGCGGGCCGGTTCCAGGAACACCTTCCAACGGAGCGCGCGCAGAACGTAGGTGATATAAATCAGCCCCACGGCGCTGGCGATCTGCAGCGGGTGCACGTGGCTCGCGTGGCGGAACTTGGCCCAATCGAAGGATCGCCAGTGCCGCACCTGGAGGTAGACCAGGGCGCACAGGATTGCCAGCACGATGGCGGTGGCCAGAATTCTTTTCTTTGTCATTTACCCGAGACGCCCCAAACCGCGAAACTCAATCCCGCAGAGGCTACACATTACTCCTCATGCCAAGGTAAATGACGCGAGCGAGAGGGTCAACGCAGGCAAGCTTCTTCCGGAAAGACGTTAACGACTCGCCACTTGGGAAGTTCCCGAGACTGAAGCCTGCTTTACAGTTGTGCCTGGATGCGTCCGGGTCTTGTTTCTTTTCGTAGCGGAAGAGGTCTTCTCCGCGAGCTTCTTGCGGTTGAAGTCGCGAACAATGCGGGCAACGTAGGCACGGGTTTCGTAGTACGGCGGGATGCCGCGATATCGTTGCACCCGATGCGGCCCGGCATTGTAGGCCGCGAGGGCTTTGATGAGATCGAAATTGTACTGTTCGAGAAGTTGCCGGAGATAGGCCGTGCCACCCTCCACATTGTCATGCGGATCGAAGGCGTTGCGCACCCCCAGTTGCGATGCGGTGCCGGGCATCAATTGCATCAGTCCTTGTGCGCCCTTCGGGGACACTGCACGTGGATTGAACGCGCTTTCCGCGTGAATCACGCTATTGATCAGATCGGGATCGAGATGGTGGCGATCGCTGATCGTATTGATGACGTGTTTGGTGGCCGAGGGCGGGAGCGAAAAATCTTTCTCGAAATGATCGATCTGATCGGTGGAGACGTCGACGTAACTGCTGCCGTCCGCCACCACGTAGAGGCGCGTGACGGCGCCCAGCACCTCACGCCGCTCATGATGGATAGAGAAGCCGTTGCGCAAAATTGCCACATCAGATGCGGACAGTGACACCGCAGCGAGAAGGAATGCAACACCTGAGACGAATTTTGCGACCGTAAACATGATCTACGAAAGTACGCTCTCCCCTCCCAGCACCTGTTCAATCGCTGCTGCTACGCCGTTCTGATCGTTTGCCAGAGTGACCGGCCAGCCATTGCGACGCAGCTCCTCTGATGCGTTTCCCATGATAAACGGGAGTCCAGCAAAGGCAAGCATTTCTATATCGTTATAGTTGTCACCGATGGCCATGACCTGTTCGCGCGCCATGCCCCGGTAATCGGCCCAGCGCTCGAGCGCATGGCCTTTCGAACAGTTACGGTTGAGAACGTCAACGATGGAGAGATCACGCACCGGGTATTCGGTTCGCAAAATGGTCACGTCCAGTTTGGTGGCGGCGAGAACTTCCAGCGCCTGACTCATGCGCGCGATCGGGCCGCAGAACATCGCTTGTATCGGGTCTGCGGTAAGCGCATCTTCAATGGGAATGACGAACTCGATATACTCAAGATTCTTTTCCAGCCAGCGCTGAATGCTTCCATTCAGTTCATTCATATGTTCCAGCACCAGTGCGCCCTTGGTTTCTTTGTCGAACGTCAGGACAGTGTTCCCTCGGAACTCCCGCATGGAACTGCAGAGTTCCCGGCAGGTCTGCGCCGGCAACATATCGCGATGAAAAGTCTGTCCACTTAATGAACGCGTAACCGCACCATTGGAGCTGATAACCCACAGGTCGAAGCCGAGTTGCTGCACGATAGGCAGGGCGAACGTGTGCCGCCTGCCAGTAACAACGATAATTTCTATCCCTTCTGCGTGGGCGCGGCGCAGCGCGCGGAGATCTGCATCGGAGATCGAAAACTGAGGATTCAGCAGGGTGCCGTCAATATCGACGGCGATCAGGCGGATGGGGACTCTCACCATAGTAGATTCTAGCATTCGCGGACTTGCGATTATCGCGGGAGTCGGAAGGTCTTCAGTTGCTGGTTCTCAGTTCTCGGTCTTGGCTACCTGTAGATCGCGAACGCTCGTGATGCAGGTTACCACAGGAATTCGGACGATAGCGGGAACCCGTGCTATATTTTCGCACCGCTAAAACATGTCCGCACTTTTTTATTTGTTTTATCCCTGGGGCCTGATCCTGCAGGCGGTGGCCATTGTGCATTTCATTCGGCGGCGCCCGGATACCTATTGGCTGTGGATCATCATGTTTGGCGGCGGTCTGGGTGCGCTGGTTTACATCGCAATGGAAGTGTTGCCCGACGCCGGACTGCTTCGCCAATCATTCAAGGTATTTCCCCGCCGCAAGCGGATACGCGAATTGGAAGCGGCCATTCTGGATAATCCCTCCGCCGGAAACTACGAAGAACTGGCCGATCTGTATTCGGGGGAAAAGAAGTTCGCTCGCGCGCGTCTGTGCTACGACAAAGCGATTTCATCGCGCACCGATTCTCCGGATCCTTTCTACAGACGGGCCATTGCTGAGATTGAATTGGGGGATTTCGCCGCGGCCGTACCCGACCTCGAGCACGTGGTATCGAAAGACGGAAAGTACGACTTTCATCGCGCACCAAAGGACTGTTGGCCCACGCCTACGCCAACATCGGCCAACTAGACAAGGCAGAATCGCTCTTCCAGCAGGCCACTCGGATTTCCACAATTTCTGAAACCTATTACAACTACGCCTCGTTTCTCGCTGCACATAATCGCAATGAAGAAGCAAGAGAGTGGGCGCAGCGAATCCTGGCGAAAAAGCCGACTATGCCAGGATATCTGCGCCGACGCGAGCGGCCATGGTTCCGTAAAGCGAGCAGTCTACTGAAACGTCTAAATTGATAGAATCGGCATGAAAACTGGGACCTAAGAGGCAAACAGTTGGAACATGGCGCGCTACGCAGCACAAATAAGCAACGGTCGAATTATTTCTCGGAATCAGAGCTACTGCGCAGCCCTGTTAGACTCTAGCCACGATGGCCCCGATCACCTATCTGGAGTGCACCGGGTGTGGCACGCACATCAGCGCCAAGGAGCCCCAGACGGTTTGTCCTAAAGATGGTGGCGTGCTCTACGTGCGCTACGATCTTGAATACTTAAAGCATCACTTTAAGCGTGAAGCTCTGGCGGGGCGTCCGGCAACCATGTGGCGATATGCGGAAGTTCTGCCGGAAGCCGAACCCGCTTCATTAGGCGAAGGCTTCACTCCCATGCTGCCCAGTCGCGAGTTCCCTAATGTTCTTATCAAGGATGAAGGCCTGAATCCTACCGGTTCGTTCAAGGCTCGCGGCCTTTCCGCCGCGGTTACGATGGCGAAATATTACGGCCTGAAGAAGCTTGCGATTCCTTCTGCCGGAAACGCCGCTAGCGCACTGGCGGCCTACGCAGCCAAGGCTGGTCTCGAGGCACACATTTTTATGCCGAAGGACGTGCCGTTGGCGAACCGCGTGGAATGCGAGACGTATGGCGCACGGATCACACTGGTGGACGGGTTGATTAGCGACTGCGCTCGAATGGTCGCCGAGCGAAAAGAGCAGGAGGACTGGTTTGATGTTTCCACTTTGAAGGAACCATTCCGCGTGGAAGGGAAGAAGACGATGGGATACGAGGTGGCCGAGCAGCTTGGCTGGCGGTTGCCGCACGGGATTATCTATCCCACTGGTGGCGGTGTTGGGCTAATTGGTATGTGGAAGGCGTTTGAAGAGATGCAGACGCTGGGCTGGGTAGGTGCAGAGCGCCCTAAGATGGTGGTCGTGCAATCAGCAGGATGTGCGTCAATTGTTAAAGCGTGGGATGAGCAAAAGCCGTCTGCAGACTTCTGGCCGCGTGCTTCAACCCTCGCCGCTGGCCTCCGCGTGCCCAAGGCCTATGGGGACTATTTGATTCTCGACATCGTTAAGAAGAGCGGCGGCATTGCCGTTGCGGTGACCGATGACGAAATCATGGACGCGCTGCGGAACTGGGCGCGTGTAGAAGGAATTTTTGCCGCACCAGAAGGAGCGGCATCGCTAGCAGCTTACAGAAAACTGTGCGCCAATGGGTTCTTTGGACCAAAGGATGATGTGGTCCTCTTCAACACAGGGTCCGGATTGAAGTATCCGGATGTGATTGAGGGAAAGAAGGAACGCTTGGCGCCGCCGGCTTCACGCCAGATCGGCGGCATTATCGGGCCGTATTGAGCAAATCGAGAGTCTCCGCGCCGGATTCAAGACCGTGCTACATTTCTCTCAGCGGATCTCATGGAACAGCGCCTTATTCTCATCAATCTGCTCGTAAAGCTCGGGCTCGCCGCCGCCCTGGCAAGCGCACTGGTGCGCTCGGTGGAGTTCAAGTCTCTGTTATTCCGCGAAGAGCGCACACTAAAGCAACGCATTTACCTGGTTCTCTGGTTCGCTGTTTCGGCATGGATCGGTATCCATCTCGCACTAGGTGTATGGATCCGTATCGGCGCTGAAAGTTCCTTTGCCGGCGATTTATCTTTTGAAACGATCTTGCTGCTGGGGGTGATCGCTGGCCGCTTCACCGGCATACTTTGCGGAGCTCTTCTTGCGTTGCCCGCCGCGTGGCAAGGACAGTGGGCCGCCCTGCCGCTGAACGTCCTGATCGGTTTCGTTGCGGGGCAGTTGCACAGCATGGTGCCCAGTCACGAGATCTGGTCGTTTTCACCGTTTAATTATTTCAGCATATACCGCTGGTTTCGCCGTCAGTTCCCCAAACCACGGCCATTTGATTGGCAAATCATTTTCTTGCTGACTATTCTGGTCCTTCGTTTCGCGCACACCGAGTTCTCCAAACTCGTTCCTGGAGCCACCTATGGCCTGGAAAGTCGAAACATCTGGGTGGAGGCTCTAATCTATGCGAGCTCAGTTCTGGTTATCGTGATCGAACTGAAGATCTGGAACAGCGTCCGCATCCAGATCAAATTAGAAGAGCAGGAGCGCCTTCTGCTTCATGCCCGCATGGAAGCACTGCAAAACCAGATCAATCCCCACTTTCTCTTCAACACGCTCAACTCTGTTTCATCGCTCGTACGCTTCGCCCCGGACACGGCGCGCGAACTCATCATCAAGCTGGCCAGCATCCTCCGCCGATTGCTGAACAGCAGTGATGCCTTCGTGCCGCTGCGCGAAGAGCTGGAGTTTATCGATAATTATCTGGATATCGAAGTCGTCCGCTTCGGACGTGACAAGCTGCGAGTTATAAAAGAGCTGGACACCTCGTCGCTCGATACCATGATCCCCAGCATGCTCCTTCAACTGTTGGTGGAGAATTCCATTAAGCATGGGTTGTCATCGAAGATTGACGGCGGCAGCATCTACCTGCGAAGCCGCCTCACCAATTCCCATCTGATCATGGAAATTGAGGATGACGGCGTAGGCATGGGCGCAGCGAATTTGCTGGAGCAGCCAACCGGACTGGGTGGAACCGGCATTGGCATTGCCAATGTTGCTGAGCGGCTCAAGGTGCTCTACGGAGAGACAGCGCGAATGACGATTGACAGCCACGAGGGTAAGGGAACCTTGGTGCGTCTGCGGGTTCCGGTTTTGCAGAGTGACTACGCCACTCCTGCCGTAGTCTATGAAGAGCGCTCCAGCACGCGTCGATAAAAATCTTCGTACTGGGGAATGATTTTGCTGGAGCAGAATCTGGACTGAGCGACAGCCCGCGCGGCCTTCGCCATCTCCTGAAGCCGGCCTTCGTCGGTGAGTAATTCAACTGCGTAACGGGCCATCGTTGCCACATCGCCTACGTCAGCGAGATAGCCGCTCTTGCCATGTTCAATCACTTCGGGTACTCCGCCCACGCGCGTCGCGATCGGCACTACCTCGCAGGCCATTGCCTCGAGTGCCGCCAGTCCAAATGATTCCAGTTCACTTGGCATCAGCATAATGTCGGCGAGCGCGAGCTTCTCGCGAATCTCTTCCTGCTTGCCCAGGAAGAGCACGTCCTGATGCAGTCCTTTCTGCACTGCCAGCCATTCCGCGCGCGAGCGGTCTGGTCCGTCCCCAATCAACAGCAGCTTGGAAGGAACT
>QIAB01000046.1:8990-9742 GCA_003225455.1 Acidobacteriota bacterium | reverse complement strand
ACTCATGACGAAGCTGCGAAGTCTTTTCGCCTCGGCAATAGACGTCGCAATTCACAAAGTTATAAATCACCTGGATATTGTTTCTGACGTCCAACTCGCGCAGGGTACGTTCCTTCAAATATTGCGATACCGCAGTTACTCCATCGCTCTGCTCGATGGAAAAGCGCGTGATCGGAAGATAAGAACGGTCAAGGCCGATGAGGGTGATGTCCGTGCCGTGCAAGGTCGTAACGAAAGGAAGCCTGCGCCCTCTGGGTTTCGCGGCGAGCATTTGCCGCGCGAGCAGCGCGCTTACCGAGTGCGGAATCGCATAGTGAACGTGCAGAAGGTCGAGATCATAGAGTTCTGAAACCTCGGCCATGCGTGTGGCGAGTGCCAGATCGTACGGGGGATAATCGAACAAGGGATATCTTGAAACTTCTACTTCGTGATAGTGAATGTTCGGGTGCGGCGTCGTGAGCCGGATCGGCTGGGCATAGGAAATGAAATGAATTTCGTGGCTGCGCTCGGCCAATTCCAGCCCCAGTTCAGTCGCGACGACTCCACTGCCGCCGTAAGTTGGATAGCAGGTGATGCCGATCTTCATGGTCGCTGGCGCGCGTGACGCTTCATATTCGATGGCAGGCGACAGCCTTGGATTCAGATTTTGCCGGGAATGTGGGAAAGACCGCAGACCGACAAGTTAGCTAACAAGCGACCTTTGCGTTGGAGGCGGGACCGGATTGCTGATCCTTTTTTTTCACCACCTGCTG
>QIAB01000046.1:0-8925 GCA_003225455.1 Acidobacteriota bacterium | reverse complement strand
ACTGGCTCGCACGATCGCGGGCGTGGTGACCTTCTCTGATTCGATCCAGAAGATGATACTTAATTCGGTTCCCTTGGCTAGCGGCATTAGCGTCTCCACATAACATCCACGGCCGCTTATGTCAGTCGCCTGGGTTCGCATAAGGGCGCCGCCGCGCTGTTCAAGAATCTCGATCGGAAAGGGTATTCTGTGGCGGCGGAATCGCCGCATATCATCAGCGTGCGGAGCCGGCTGCGCCACCGGCGCAGGTTTCTCCAGCTTGGCCAACTCCTGCTGCCAGGGGCACGGTTGCCCTTCGAGCATTTCTACCCCAGCATCGCTCTTCTGAGTTTGCCCTGCGTCAATCACCCACATTACTTTGACGCGCGCCTTCTTATCTCCCAGCTGAACCCCGATCACATCACCGACACTCAGACGATGCTCAATTCCAGAAATCTTCGCCCCGCCTTTGCTGATCTCCTGGGTGTGGACATTTTGAAAAAATGGACGGCCCTCGGCCATCCCCCAGATTCGAACCAGCAGGTCGAGCTTTACGCTGGGCTCTGTCTGATGTTCCATGCGACTTTATCCTTGCGAAAATCTCGCATTATGATACCCGCGGGTGACCCGCGCTATGTATTACCAAGGTAGCTGCGCTTGTGCGCCGAGAATGGTTATCGCGATACATTCGCCAGGTCTCGGTAGGAGATAAGCTCAACGCCGCGGCCCGTGAGCAAGTTGCGACTGGCGTCGGAGGTTAAAAGCCTAAGTTCGCGCTCACGGGAGTCCCGCAGCCGGGTTCGAATCCCCCGCAGATCAGCGTCATTGTATCCAGGATGACAAACAAACTCCCAGGTTCCTTCCGGCAGCCGCTCGATAATGAAGCGAAACAACCGTTCATCCAGCGCCCCAGTGGAGACGATGCCGACAGTCCCATCTGGCGTAATCATGCCCTCCTTCTTGATGAGCGCCCGGAATTTTGCTGCCAGTCCCTGCAACGCGGCAATCTTGAACCATCGCATCCACAGTGCCGGCCGATCCACCACTTGCAGCATCCCCAAGGGACCAAACGGATTCCGCATCGCTCGAATGCCACAGCTCTTAGCTGCGCGGATTACAGATTCCAAAACCTGCGGAAAGATGTGCGTATGCTTATGGCTATCAAGATGAGTGACAGCAATTCCCGCCGATTGTAGCTTACTGATCTGCGCCGTGGCTTCAGCTTCGATCTCGTGCGGGCTTAACCGGCCGCGTAAGGCTCGCAAGCCGAACCCGGAGATCCCCTCCCGGAAGCGACCATCGCTCTTGGCCAACAGAGTGGAAATGTGTGCCGGAGCAAGAAGGGGAGATCCGTCTACCAGCACAACATGGCAGCCAACGCTCAGTTGCGGCGTACATTGGGACAATCGCATGGCATCGGCAAAACCATCTGCGTTGGCCATCAATGTCGCGGACGTCACAATGCCATGCTCATGGCATTCAACGATGCCACGATTCACGCCCGACGTCAGGCCGAAATCATCGGCGTTGATAATCAGCCGACGCACCGCGCCAGTCTAACAGGGGAAAATGACAACAACACCCCTTCATACGGAACGAACCCACAGCCGGCAGCCTGCTGCGCACGCTCACCTGGACATTTCAACATCAATAAGGGGATACGATGTGAGTAGACTCTTCGAGGCGGCCCTTTGGTTTGACCGCCATTTCAGCGCTCACGTATACTCAAAATTGCGATGCCGCTCATCTTTCACGAAGCTCCTGCAAAGATCGGCATTGGGGAGCGAGGGGCGGTTAGCTCAGCTGGTTAGAGCGCCTGCCTTACAAGCAGGAGGTCGCAGGTTCGAGTCCTGCACTGCCCACCAGATCGGTTCCGGTCGAAAACCGGGGACGTAGTTCAGTTGGTTAGAACGCTGCCCTGTCACGGCAGAGGCCGCGGGTTCGAGTCCCGTCGTCCCCGCCATTCTTTTGAATGGCTTACAGAGTGCCCACAAACGAAATCCGGGTCCATTTGGGTCCAATAAGCGTTTGTGCCTATTAGATTCGCTTCCTGTCAGCACACCCCCGGCAGATGGCGTCCACGAGCTTCCTCTGCGCGAGGCGCTTGCTGGTTGTCGTTGCCTGAAGATACTTGTTGGTTACGTGCAGATTGGCGTGGCGCAAGTAATCCTGGATCATGAGTTGATGTTCGCCCATTTCTGCCAGCCCACCGTGGGCCGAATCGTGTGCCAAGCCACGCCGGTGATCCGATCTTCTTGAACGCCGGTTGAATCTTCTTCTTCAACACCGAAGCCGCACTGTACTGAGAACCCAGAACACTACATCTTGCGAATCGAATGGGACTCCGAACAAGGACATCTGAAGGGGTTTCGGTCAAGTCCAGAATTCAAGGCCTTCTCCTTCGGTGTCGAAATAGACCGGTTGGCCAATCGGGTTTTGGTGGAGCGAATTGGCTCATCCTTATTGGGAATTCGCAGAGCACGGCTATGAGGTGGACATCTATAATCCGGACGGAGGCAAGCTCGCGGCTGACAACTGGAGCCATCCCCGGCACGAAAGCAAGTACTCCGCACACGACCTGATCTCTCTCGGATTTCTCTCGTCTCTCGAACACGTAGAGCTGGTCGAGAATTCTAAACCGATCAAGCGGCTCAAGATCGCGGACTATGACGCCCTTTTTGTTGGCGCCATGTCTTTCGTGGGGGTGGCTGCTCCAGCTTCTTCGGGGGGCTTTAGCGATCGGAATGATCTGTACAGAAGCAAATCGTATGCTACTTTTACCCCGCCGCCGACTAGCAACGGCGCTGAGAAAGTAAGGATTTGCATCATTACACCGCCCACTCCTGAGCCGATGGCCCAAAACAAATTGCGGGCGAGGTTTGTAATTCCACTGGCGAAAGTTCGCTCGCTCGGCTTCACCAGCGCAGCCACGTAGGACTGGCGCGTGGGAACATCCATCTCGACCAGGGCCTCGCGACACAAAAAAAGCACAACTGCCCACTTGAAGGAAGGGGCTAACGGCACGGCCATAAGGAAAAGACTGGATGGAAGATGAGTGAACACCATGGTGTTCACGAGTCCGATGCGGCGAGCGAGCCACGCCGCCCCGACATGGGAACAGGCGTTCAGGATATGCACCGCGAAAAAGACCAGACCGAGATCGTGTTCAGCGACTCCGAATCGGCGGAAGAACCAATAGGCAACTAAGGCGTCGGTCAGAAAGCCCCCGCCGAATGCGTCCAGCGAAAATAGAGCTGTGAGTTTCGCGACGACCCTCTTGTTTTCGGGCGCGATCCTGGCTCTGGTCTGCGCAGGTGCGAGCGGATTTGTGACCTCAGCGGCTGCTGAAAGGACAGAGTATAGGACGGCGACGATCAGGCAAAGCGCTGAATAGCCGAAGAAAACGACTCTGTAGGAACTGAGCACGGAAAACGCGAGCTGATGTTGCAGAAGAATCGGGAGACCGGCGCCTAGCGCTCCCAGCGATCCTCCGCCATCCAGAAGAACGTTGTACCAAGCCAAGCTCCAGGTTCTTTTAGCATCTGAAACGAGTCCCGGCACAACAGCCTGATCGAGGGCGAAGGCAGCCGAACGATCCGTGCCGGTACCATTCAGCATTCCGACGAAAGCCATCAACACAAGCACTGGTAGACTCGGCGATCGAGCCAAAGCGATGCCGCCAACAGCACTTAGTAAGGAGAGAAGCACAAGGAAGCGCCTGCGCCCAACCCGATCGGCTGCGAAGCTCACGATCACAGTTGCCAGAGCTGAACCGGCCAATCCTGCGGCGATGACGAAGCCTATTTCTAAGGACGACAGGCCAAGGCGAAACAGGTAGATTCCCAACACCACGCCCATCAAGCCCACACCGAATGAACGCAGGAAGCCTGCGGTGTTGATTAAGGCCAGATCTCGATGCGGATTCGGGGTCACTTTTCCTTGCTTTGCACGTATGCGTACAAGGCATCATAGATGGGAAACTGTCTTGCGAGTCGGTCCTCATCCGAAAGGCCTATAGCGGCGAATCCTTGAGCGATGGAGCGCAACCCAACGCCCTCGGCGGCCACGTTCTCCTGTCCCTTGACGTCAGCTGCGCGGACGATGAGCGCTAATTTCTGCAGGGCTGGATCAGAAATTGCATAGTCTTCAATAATGGCTTCGAAGGTGCACCGCGGGCCACGATGGTTGAGCTTGATGGCTTCGATTTTTGGCGCGTCGAAAGGAATCGCCCCTTGTTGTTTTGCCTGCTCCAGCAAGTCCTTTTCCTCAACGAACAAGAATCCGGCTTGCGGATCGACGAACCGCTTAATCAGCCACGGACAGGCCACGCGATCAACTTTGATGTCTTTCCGTGTAATCCACTTCATGTTCACCTCACGGTCGCCAGGAATATGTGAATTTGATGGCAAAGCGATTTTCGTAGAATTGTGGCGGGTTTGTGGCAACCAGGCTGGCGAAGCGCTGGCCGGCGGTGTAGATCACGTAGAGATCACTATCCGGCCGATAATTCCAGCGCAGACGAATGTTTGCGCTCGCCGCTTGATTGTTGGCGGTGTCCATCTGGAGCAACGTGGAGAGCGTCAGGAAACGGGAAAATGAGTAATTGGTTTGAAAGCTGCCGAACACAACCGAGAAGGCACCCGCCGCGGCTGGCAGTACGGCTCCTCCAGGGCCAGTCACAAAACCCAGCCTGAAGCGATTCCACTGCTCGGCAAAGTTGAAGGAGAGGCGTTCATTCGCGCGATAGGTGGCGCGAACCCGCGCCTCATTCAGGTGACCGTTGTAATAGCTCCCGAAGCGCTCGAAGAAGCTCACCATCAGCCTACGGTCCTGGGGCGATCCGTAAGTGAACTGATGCCGCGTCCAGTGGTATTCGCCGACTGGAATGAAAATATTCTTGTAGATGTTGAAGGGTGTGATCAAGCGTTGGGTAAAAACGTCCACGATGTCATCGTCACTGTAGGAACCATTGTTGAATTCGATTCGAAAGGTGTTCTGCCATTCCTGGGTCTGTAGAACATGGCGAGTATCCGGTGCATGGAAGACGAAGCCTTCGAAGTTTAACTCCCTTACGCCCCGAAGTTTCGGCCGCGGCTTGAAGGTCACGTCGAGATAGTTGCAGATGCAATCCGTTCGTTCCAGGAAACCCACCTCGGGATTGAAGTTGGGGCCAACCTTGCGGTGTTGGGCGAACACTTCGAGCCAGTTGGTCTGGTAGTTGAACCCCGCGCCCACATTCGTCTGCCCGGAGGAGAAGCCAGGCGTTCTCGTTTGCGTGGCATATCCATTCACCACCAGATTCTTGTAGAAGACCAGGCGAGTGTCTGCGCCGCTGGTCTGGTTGAAACTGTCGAATGGATTCCCGGAGCGTTTGTCGATTCCCATTACGCCGATATAGGAACCTCCCCACAAGGAGCGCTTCACCCGCGCGACGGCGTAGTTGGCAAAAGGATTGGGCCCAGAACTCCGGGTGTCCACGTCCATTACGCCGAGCTCAAAGTTGCCGATCGATCCTGTAACCTTGGCACCGCCGTTGATCGGGACTTCTTCGCCGGTGATCGGATCAATTCCGATCTGGCGACTGAAGAAGAGCAGGTCGCCGCTATCGCCGCCGAGGGGAAAGTTGAACACCCCGGCATTTTCCAAGAAGAACTGCCGCTTTTCGGGAAAGAAGAGCTTGTAGGGTGTGAGATTGAACGTCTGCCTGTCTACGTCAGCATCGGCGAAATCGGTGTTCGCAGTGAAATTTGCTACGAGGTTCGAGCGCAGGCCGAGTTTGACGTCGACGCCGCCGGTGTGCAGCGCGCTGGTTCCTGGCGTCAGTCCCGTTCCTGCTGCACTCGAGGGGAAATGACTGAAGCCCACCAACCCGTACGGCTTGATTATGAACAGCCGGCCGCTGCCAATCTCAGAGATGCCGTGCAGTTCACCGGCCTGGCTGATCCTGGCAGCTCCAAATGTGCGCCGCCAACCCGACCAAAGATCTTCTTCGTTCTTCCGGCGGATAAATCGTTTGAAGTTAATGCCCCAAATGACATCCCGCGACTGCATGAAGTTCAGGGTCGAAAACGGAATAGCGACCGTGGCTGTCCAACCCTGCTTTGTGACACGGGCTCCGGATGTCCACACGCCGTCCCAGCCGGGATCCCCATCCCCCGTGCTGCTGTCGGTGCGCTGCTCTTCGGTAATCAGAGCATCGCGTTGCGTGCCCAGCGGATTGACTTGAAACACGTACGCATTGCGTCGGTCGTGGGCAGAGTCAATGATGATTTCGAAATAGTCATCCAACTCCTGACTGACATCTCGCCGCAGTTCGGTTGCGACAATCCTATTAGGATCAGAGTCGAAGCATGTAATGCCGAAATAGACTTCATGCTTGCTGTAGAGAACGCGGACTTCAGTTTTTTCAGTGGAGGCTTGCCCCTCAAAGGGTTCGCGTTGCAGAAAGTTGTCAATCGGAGTGGCCTGTTGCCAGATGGGATCGTCGAGCGTTCCGTCTAATTTGGGTGCCCGGTCGACGCGGCTTGCCTTCGCGGTTCGTAGAGGTTCCTGAGCACCAATTTGCCGTTCCTTGGTTTGGGGACTCGCCTGAGATTGTGCGTGCAGAAGTAAGGATGGAGGCAACAGCAGACCCAGAAAGAACACACAGGTACTGATCTGCGATCGCCCAGCAAACGTGGCCCTCATCCCATTGTTCCGTGTAGGAGAACTCCAACAGCTCCGGCAGCAAGAATCACGATGGGTTCAGGGATCTTCTTCGTGAACATTAGGAGCGCCAGAGTGACAAGCCCGATGAGCAGGGTCGACACGTCAACGAGAGATCGTCGGGCGAGGATGTATGCCGCTCCGGCGATCGCACCCACGGCTGCCGCGGTAACGCCCTGAACAAAAGCTTTGACCTGCCGGTTCTGAGCGAACCGGCGGTAGTAGGGTGCTCCAAACAGAACAATGAAATAAGGCGGCGCAAAAACCGCCCACGCTGCAACCAGCGCGCCCACTGGCCCCGCTACCACGTATCCGATGAATGCAGCCGTTATGACAACGGGGCCTGGAGTGATCATTGCGACCGCAACCGCGTCAACGAACTGGCGTTCAGTCAGCCAATGGAACTTTGCTACAACCCCACCGTACAAGAAGGGAACAATCGCTAACCCACTGCCGAATACGAAGGCGCCTGCTTTCAAGAAAAACAGAAACAGCACAACCACTGTTGCTGATGATGCCACGCCGTGAATTCCACTCAGGAGAGGACCCAAGCCGCCAAGAAACATCATGGGAGTTGCTCGTGCGTGCAGAGGAGGAGACGCCTTAACCAGCATCGCGATAATGCCGCACAAAATGAAAAGCCAGATGATTTCAGATTTGGTCCAGGCCGTGGTTATTGCTAGAAGGCCAAAGATGGTCCAGAGGAGCCAGTCCCTTCCAACTGTTCCACGTACAAGCTTGATCGCGCTGCGCACAATGATCGCGATGACTGCCGCGCCAATTCCGTAGAACATGCCCTGAATCCACGGCAGGCTGCCGAAGTGAACATAAAGCGCAGCCAGGACAAGCACCATCAGGAAAGAAGGTAGGATAAACGCGATCCCAACGAGGGTCGCTCCCAGCGTACCCGCGCGCAGCCAGCCGAGATACATGGCTAACTGCGCCGCCAGTGGCCCGGGGGAGAGCTGTGAGAAAGCTAACCCTTCCAGGTAGTCCTGCTTTGAGACCCAATGGCGTTCTTCCACCAGGTCTTTCTGCATGTGGCCTGCGAGCGCGATCGGGCCGCCAAAACCAAGAGTACCGAGGCGCAGGAAATAGACGAGCAGATCTCGGAGAGTAGACGAGACAGTTGAGGCGTCCTCCACCATCAGGGTTTGTTGCTTCGGTTCTGCACTCATCTTTTACCAGCTGTATAGCTACGAACACCTAGCCAGGCTGTTCTCTACGGGCGACTAATTCGTAGGGGTCGGCTCCATGATCCGCAACAAGGGATGACCATCCATATTCTGCAGCGGGAAATAAACGAGGTGCGTCTCCGGATCCACGCTCACCGTGTGGGCATGCGGCATAAAAAGGCTGCCTTCGTTGACCAGGGTTTTTCCCTTCTCGCGAAAAACGGTCACGTTTCCGGATTCTGCCGACACATACAGCAGCTTTAACCCAGGATCAAAACCCAGAACATCCGGATCTTTTCCCACCGGATAAGTGGCCAAAACTTTCATGTTCGTCAAGTCGACCAGCGCTAGCTTGTGGTTTTCTTCCCCGGCAACAAATGCCAGTCGCGCACTCTGGTCGAGAGCTACACCATGTGGGCTCTCAATCCCCGGCACGGGATAGCGTCCGACAATCTTATTGCCACGAGCTCATTCGTCTCGTGGACCGCTACCAGGATGTGGCCCGACCCCGAGTCGTAAACCGTGTTACCTGCGCCCCCACCCAGAGGGATTGCAGTGAGAAGTGCGTTGGTCGTTGCGTCTATCACAGCGTCGGCATCCCCGTGTTCATCGGAGACCAACACGCGCTTCGGGCTCGGTGCGTATGCGATGCCGTCCGGATATTGCACCGGTCCTGCCTTGGCAATGATCTTCAAGCTCTGCATGTCAACCACCGCCACTTTGTGCTCACCGGTGGCCGATGCATAAACCCTCCCCAACTCCGGAACAGCCAAGACCCCGTGCACACTAGCAAACCCGTCGAGGTTCGCCACAACTTCCCGCTTCTTCGTGTCAAAGACCACAAGTTGATCCGCGTTCATGTGCGCGATGTATAGCCTTCCGTGCGATACGTCCAGGCTTTGGTAGTCGAAGCGGACGGGCTTTCCCGGCAAGGGAATATCCGCTACCTTCCTTAGGGGAGATTGCTCCTGGGTCTCTGACGACCCTACGAAAATGGCTGTGCCCAATACGCATAGCATAACTGCAAAGGCCGCAACCTGATTCCACTGCCACCATGTTCTGAGCT
>QIAB01000031.1:99914-114714 GCA_003225455.1 Acidobacteriota bacterium | reverse complement strand
GTTCCGTACTGACCCAGTTACAAGAATTATCTCTCGAATCAAGAAGGCTAGACTTTTCTTCAGAAGTTTTGATCCGCAAGAATCTCCTCGTCTCTCTGCAAGTGAAGCCTTCGAGCAGGTCGCCCAATCGTATGGTGTTCTTCTCCATCTCGTGCCTCATCATATTTCCGATTCACCGATCCACAATATTCGCGCGGCCTTTCTGGCCGGGCTAGCAGAAGGTTTCGGGAAGGCGTTGCTTCTTTTACAAGACGGAGAAGAACCAGTCCCACTAGACTACCGCGACCTCGTCGAAGTGTTTATGCATCCTTCTCAGATTGACGATGCGATAGCCGACTTCGCCACAAGGGTGACTGAAGCTCTACAAGAAACTCGCTATTTCGAAATCGACAAAGAGCAGACTCTTCTTGAAAGACTGACATTCGGCGCATCCGCAGCCGAAAATGAATTTCGCGAGTTATCTGGTTACTACCTGGAGACGGATCAGTTTCAGCGGGCGCTACGAGGCGAGGTCCGCCTTGTAGTGGGACGTAAAGGATCAGGAAAGACTGCGATATTTGCGCAGGTTCGGGATCGCACACGTCAACTACGCCAAAATATAGTGGCGGACCTTCGTCCCGACGGGTACCAACTGCTCAAGTTTAAAGAAATGGTCCTAAATTATCTGGGACCAGGCGCACTTGAGCACACAGTGACAGCATTTTGGGAATATCTGCTGCTGCTGGAAATATGCTACAAACTTTTGCAAAAAGATCGTATCCAGCACACGAGAGATCAGCGCCTCCTAGAGCCCTATCGGCGGCTAGCGTCACTATACGACTCTGACCAGTACGTGACCGAGGGAGATTTTGGTGAGCGTCATACGATTTTCCTTTCGCTGGAGTGATGCGTGACCTCTGCTATCTCCTGCTATTTCTTTCTGTTCTTGTTTACGCGGCTCGGGTGGTTCCGGCGGACTGAGTGAGCCAGGTTTCGAAACGAGTCTCGCCGAGGCGTGCGTCATTGCCCGGAACCAGTGTTCTCTCACTGATTTTCGCGCCAGAGTAGAGCGCGTTTGGGTCGGTGATGACTTCGCGGGGATCTTTGAGCATTCCCAAACGCCGCCGAACGAGTTCATCCAAGCGGAACTGTTCTGGGCCTCCAATTTCGACGATGCCATTTACCGGCGCGCCTACTGCGATCTTGCCCACTGCAGTCGCAACATCGTCCGCAGCCATTGGCTGGAAAAGCACAGGAGGCAAATGCACCTTGCCGCCAACGACGGAAGTGTCAGCAATACCCTTGATGAACTCAAAGAATTGCGTCGCGTGAATGATGGTGTAGGGGATGGGAGATTCTTTGATCAGCTTCTCCTGAGCGATCTTGGCGCGGAAGTAGCCGCTTTCAGACAGCTGGTCGGTTCCTACTACCGACAACGCAACGTGATGTCCGACGCCTGCGGCCGCTTCATAGGTGAGGAGGTTACGTGTGGATGTTTCGAAGAACTTCAGCACTGCTGTGTCTTCCCACGAAGGGGAGTTTGATACGTCCACGACAACCGAGGCGCCTTTCAGCACTTCGGCCAGTCCTTCGCCCGTGAGAGTGTTGACCCCGGTGTTGGGTGCTGCCGCTACTGCTTCATGCCCGTGTTCACGAAGCTTGTTGACGAGCTTTGACCCAATGAGCCCAGTACCGCCGATCACTACGATTTTCATAACTATCTCCTTTATGACAGAGCAAAGTGCTTTTCGAAGCCATCGCTCTCTTGTATTCGCCAAGACAGAAGATCCCGGCGTTTTGTGACACCATATTCCGTCGCAAAAGGTTCGTCGCTATTCATCGAACGGAGCGTTCATCAACAAGTCGACCGTTGACACAGCTTTGTAGCCAGGCACGAATCGCTCGCCGAAGTCGCGCAGGAAGTTGTCGTGGCTCGTCTCCGGCTTCGCTGTGACAAGCCGACAGCACGTTTCGGCAAATCGTTGCTTCATCCTCGGTCGGGGGAAAGCGCTGAGTATGCGCTCGACATCGGCTGTCGGAAGTGCTTCAACGCCGAAACCACCGTAGTCGAGTCCGATGCCCATGGTGGCGACCGCCACTTCCGGTTCCTTGTGAAGAGCCAGCGATGGCGTCGAGTTAAGCGCAACCGTGTCCCAGATCAGTTGTGCTCGGCGATCCGATAGGCCCTTGCCTTTGATGAACGACAGTGCGGCATCGGCACCATTCACTTCGAAGCGATTGGGCCCTGAGACACTGGCAGTCAGACCGATGTCGTGGAGTATCGTGCCAATAGCCACGACTTCGCGGTCGTAGTCGATTCTCTTTATGCGGCCAATCGCTTCAGCGAACAGCCACGAACGCATCGCGTGATTGAATAGATACGGTTCGGAGAGTCGTTCCGCATACTCAATCACGGCCGTGATGAGTGGACCATCGGGTACGCTGACGCCTGCAATCAGTCGAGTCTGCGACGCGTCCCGATTGACGAACGTCCTCTCTGGCACAACCGTCCCCTGCTTGTACCTGACCGTTTCACTATTCATCGGAGTTCACCTCTGCTTCACGCTGTTCTTGCTGTGATCGTTGTGAATCGCCCGACGAACTTGAGCGCCTTCTCGGCGACCTCCCGCCAGGCCAGCCCGGTGTCAACCCCACGTAACCGGCCTCCTCGAACAGCGTCACCCAGCGGTCCCAGCTCGAGGGGAAGCAGCCAGAGCCCGTGAACGAAAACAACGGGTGTGGCGCCCGAGGCGTTTGCACGTTCGACCTGCGCTGCCTTGTGCTCACTGAGGGTCGACACTTCGACCCCCTCGCCCGTGGAAGTGTTTATGCCCGAATTAGGTGATGGAGCGATCGCCTCGTGTTTCATAATTCTCCTTTCATGATTGACCGACGCATTTTAGGGCTATGGGTCTCTTGTACTCGCTAAGGCAGAACTGAGTGGGATTTTGTGACAGCATGCTTCGTTTGTGCTGGATGAAAGCCGCGTCGGACCATTCAGCAATTCTCACAAACCGCCATTCATGGGTGTCGAGCAACATGGATCTTCCAATGCGGTTCTACTACGGTGTGAACATGCTTACTCCTTTCGTTGGTTTAGGGACGAAACGAAAACCGCTTCACGCATCGCTGGGCTGAGTTGATTGATCCGACGACGTACTTGAGTAGATGGATACGGAGAGGCCCGCATCCCCCTCATGTAAGCAATAGCCTCAATCCGCACTCGCGATTCTAAGCTGCGTCAATCAGGTAAACCATGTAGGCTGATTCCCAGCAGCTTTCAAAGCGGGGAGATTTCAGTACGCACTTCGGCTGCCGCGCCATAAACCTCCATCCCAACCTGCCCGGCTCTGAATACAGGCAGCCGGGAGTAAGCATCTTTAGCGAATGTCAGGCCGCTGGATCACTTTGTCGCGTCTTCAACCAGCACACGATGGCGTCCCTACGAATCTTTAGGGAGGTTTCTGTTACAGGCTCTAAGTAGATTTCCTGTTCTGCTGGACAAAATACGGGAGCATCGGTGCCCCTAACGGCGACCTCTGGCGCATCCGGAAGGCGGTCTCCGAAAATGTGACTATTTGGCCCCACCATACATCTGACGCATATGCCTGTTGTCACCATTCCGACGCTACCCTCTTTCGCCGAGCTCGAATCCGCCGCCCAGCTCGTTCACCGATTCGTCCCACCGACGCCGCAGTACTCGTGGCCGCTGCTTAACCAGCGCGCCGGATGCGAAGTGTGGACGAAGCACGAGAACCACACGCCAGTAGGCGCCTTCAAGATACGTGGGGGGATCGTGTACATGGACTGGCTGCGGCGTACCCACCCGGAAGCAAAGGGCGTGATCTCAGCGACACGCGGGAACCACGGACAGTCCCAGGCCTTTGCTGCGCGGCACTTCGGCCTGGGTGCCGTTGTGGTGGTGCCGCTCGGCAACAGTCGCGAAAAGAACGCGGCCATGCGGGCACTGGGTGCGGAACTGGTGGAGTATGGCGACGACTTCCATGCCGCCGACCATCACGCCGATGAGCTCGCCCGCGAACGCGCGTTGTTTCGGATGCCGTCGTTCGATCTGTTGCTGGTACGCGGCGTGGCAAGTTACGCACTGGAGTTCTTCCGTGACGCGCCGCCACTCGATTCGGTGTTCGTCCCCGTGGGCTGGGGATCGGGCGCGGTTGGTCTCGCCGCTGCCCGAAACGCGCTTGGGCTGAAAACCAGGATTATCGGCGTGGTCTCAGCAAGCGCGCCGACTTATGCGTTATCGTTCGCAGCCGGACGCGTGGTGGAGCAGAAGGCTGCGACGCGCATTGCCGATGGCATTGCCATCTCGCACGCACATGAAGTCTCCCTCGAGATCCTGCGTCGCGAACTCGAACGCGTGGTTCAGGTGACCGATGACGAAATCGAAGACGCGATGCGCGCGATCTTCACCGACACGCACAACGTCGCCGAAGGGGCCGGTGCAGCTGCCGTTGCCGCGCTGCTGAAAGACCGACAGGCTTGGAGCGGAAAGCGAGTCGGAGTGGTTTTGTCCGGGGGGAATGTCGACCGCGAGGCGTTTGCGCGAGTGATGGCGAAAGAGCTTCCGTAACCAACGTGCTTGCATCTGAACGGCGCGGTTGAAGACCGATGAAGTCCTGCGACGTGACCTTCTCAATCGGCTAGGCTTGGTGCCTAGTAATGCGCCGTCGGGCGACGAGTGTAACACCCAGGCTCACAGCAGTAATCAACAGCATGGTCCGGGGGTCACCTTCTTTGGATCATGCTTCGGATGAGGCGGAATGCAAAGGTCAACATAGTCAGGATGGCTGCCAATTGGCTTTCAAAAAACTCAAGGTCCTGTTCCTTTATCCTTGACTGGCCCTAGTTTTCCTAGACAGTGATTTCAGTCCCGTCGAATTTTGTAAACTTGAAGCCGCCGAAAGATTCGTTGTAGCAGCGTTTTTGATCCCGCAGGATACTGATGGCCACGGCTTCCCCTAACAGCATGGACTGCGTCGCATCGGAACGCCAATGCACTCCCGCGATGTTTCGCGCCTGAGCAATGTTGCTGGCGAGCTTATTCAGTTCGCCGGTGAGTGTGATCTGCGCTGCATCTGCGCCTGTGTAGGGCTGCGGCGTCGCCAGGCCATCTGCAGCAGGAACCACCGGGCCGGGAAAAACAACGTTATCCGTGTTGAAGAATGCTTTCAACGCGGTTACGCAGGCGCCTGCGACAGTGGCGTGTCCGGAGCCGTAGCTGGGGTGGGTTGGCGAGCCTTCCGGAAAAGCCATAGGCAGAAGGTAGCTGCCTTTCTTCGCGAAGACAGTGGCTACCGCTTGCGAGTTCAGAACATCCGCGTGCAACGGATACTGCGCCGTGCCGGTTTTCACGTTATGCACGAGACCGCCGTAAGCTTCCGGCCGCAGGGCGCGATGCACCCACCATTTCTGGAACCACTGCGCCCGCAGCGCGTATGCGGAGACCTCTGTCATGAGTGCACAGATATGTGGAGCTCCGAACGTGCCAAAACCGACCTGGGTACGTGAGCTGTTATACGGGTTACTCGCATTAAAGCCCGCCGCATTAGAGCCCGCATACCGAAGCAACCACAACATAGCCATGAAATAAGCCTGGTACAGGAGATCCACGTGGACCCAGGAGCTGACATCACGGCCATTGCGCAGATAACGTAACTGCTCCCGGTCTATCGGGTTGGGGCCGAACGGACCCTGTCCGTTCTGTACCGCCAGCCAGGACGAAAAATCAGTCATGTAATCGATACCAGGCAAATACGTCGTGTATTGCTGACGAAGCGGCAGGGCTCCGAAAGAAACGTCTTGCAGCAGGAATTGGGAGATATAAGGGCCAATTACATCCCCGGCCGTGAAACCTCGAAACAGGGTCTGTGGCGTAACCTGACCATTCATGCGAGGCCCTGTGAATGCCGAAAGGTTGCTGAGTTCAGAGCATGCCTGGGTAGCCATGGAATCGGTGGCATAGTCGGTGAACGGCACGTCGCGCAGGAGCGCCATCCAGTAGTTTTCCACCGCTTCATCCGCCCGCTCCTGGCTGGCAACCGCGGGGGATGGCGGCTCAGATAAGTTTCCGGAATCAGCGCCCTCCAGACCGAACGCCAGGCCGGCCTGTGGGTTAGTCAGCCGGGTCGTGCCACCCAGGGCAATGTTCTCGAAGTCAGAAGGCTGACCGCTTCGAATCGCATTCAGGTAGGTGTTGTAGGCGGCCAAATCAACTTCCCCAAGACTGTTGTGTGGAAGGCCCTTTGAGTAGTTGCCAATCTTGTTGCTGTATCGCTGTTCGTCCCCATTATTAGTGTGTGAGGCCGGTGGTACCTGAAACTCGGCAAGAGCAGCATTTCGCCTGATGTCAAGCGCCTGAACTGCCCGTGTCTGGCCGAATGCAGTCGCCGCCTCGGCCTTGGTCCCGCTGGAACCCAGCAGCGGCGACAATCCAATGGCGCCTGCGGCGCACGCGGCGCTGCTGATGAAGTTGCGCCGGCTGCGAAAAGAATTATTCGAATTTTGCTCAGCGTTTTTGGGCGGATGGACTACGACTGGTTGTTCGGATAAATGCGTTTTCATCTGAACACTTCCTATGAACAAGTCAAAGCGGCGAAGCTGCGGCTGCTTACCCTAGCTCCTCTTTGGGAGGGAAGTCAAAATAGGAAGTACATTAACGGATTGGTAAACGGCGATCTCCAGCAAGGTTGCCCTAAGATATGCGGCACGGGGGCACAAAAGAGAAGCGAGAACGGTGAGGTTCTTGGAATGCCTGGTGCGAAAGGGGGGAGTCGAACCCCCATGGGTTTCCCCGCCAGATCCTAAGTCTGGTGCGTCTGCCAATTCCGCCACTTTCGCGTATTTAGATTGTAACCCGATATTGAGAGATTTACGCTGAGGTCAGGCGGGAGAGCCGAGGGCGGCCACCCTATGCAGGGCTGGCCGAAGGTGGCTTGAAAATTTCCTGCCGGCAGATCCAAACCAGCGCGGTCATCACGAGCACCGATAGCTGCACGTGAGTGAAGCGCGAGAGCGGTCCTAGCAGGAACAAGAGATAGCTGAGATAAAGAAGGATCTGCACGGCTCGCGCGAACCGATGTTCAGTGCGTTGTAATGCCCAATCGCTGAGTAACAGAAATGCCGGGGCAAGGATCACCAGATCGTAGACCGTTAGATGTGGAGCAACGAGCACGGTCGCGAGCAGCAGGACGGAGTAGCGCAACCTGAGCGGCGCGCGACTTCGCCAGCAGCGGGCTGCGATCACAAGCACCGCGACTGCGCAGACCACGTAGAAAGCCAAGGCAATATCCGGCCAAGGCAGCAGCATCGACCAGAAGGAGCGCAGAGAATGCGTCTGATAGAGACGTGGTTCGAGCAAGAGAGAGACCTTGCCAATGCCGCTCAACGCCTGAATATAGCTGCGCATCACCAGGGTTCCATAGTGTGCCCAGGCTAGCGCAAGTTGCGCCACGCCAGTAACAATCGCGCCGAGAATCAATTTCGATTCGCGGAAAAAAAGAAAGATCACAGCCGACGCCAATCCCAATTGGGGTTTAAAGATTAGCGATCCAATCGCCAGGCCGGCAAGAAAGTGTTGCTCAGAATTTATTGCCAGAAATCCGAGAGTGAAGCAGAGCAACGCCAGGCCCGAGGTCTGTCCCCACACGATGAGGTGAAAAAATCCGGGAAAGGCGATCGCCAGGATAAGAACCGTCCAACGATCGGATTGCAAATTGACGCAGCGTTTCCAAACCGCATAGCAACACAGAGCATAGATCACAAGATTAAGAGAGAGCCATGCGGTCAGCGCCCATCCGTAGGGCAATCGCGCAAAGGGAGCAAAGAACAAGGAAACTTGCGGACCGTAGAGAGGAAGGTAGAAGACGCCGGCGGCCTCTGGTACGCGCTCGTGTGCAACCTCTGCCTGCGCCCGCATGTCATAGAGGAGATCGCCACGGCCGCGCAGAGCGAGGGTTCCCAAGTTGTAGAAATGCAGAAAATCGGTGCCTTTAATCAAGCCATAGCGGTCGCGCAGACCCGGGGTCGAGACGTCGACGGCATAGGTTGTCCAAAGACAAACGGCGAGCAGCAGCCCGTGTATACGGACGCGCTTTGCCGTCAGCCAGCCAGCGGGTCGAGTGAGCATCGGCGCTGCTCATCATATCCGTTCGACCCCCGTTTCGACTGCTATCCTTCGACGGCTTCCTTTTCCGTCGTGAGCTTGTCGAGTATGCCGGTAGCTACGTCAATTGTTTCCTGATCTACTGTGCGGCTCTTGGAGACTGCATCAGAGAGAGGTATGGAGACGATCTTATTTGCCCGTAAAGCGACCATGCAGCCGAACTCGCCACGATGCACCATGTCAATTGCGCCCAAGCCGTAACGGGTGGCCAGCATACGATCGAAGGCGCTGGGTGAGCCTCCACGTTGGACATGACCCAGAACCACGGTGCGAGTTTCGAAGCCAGTGCGATGCTCGATTTCGCGCGCGAGGATGTTGCCGATTCCGCCGAGGCGCGCGTGCCCGAATTCGTCTTTACCCATATCTTGCACGATGGGAGCGCCGTGCTCCGGGTTGACGTCCGCGGAGAACTTTGCCCCCTCGGCCACGACCACAATGCTAAAGTAGCGCCCACGGGCGTGCCGCAGACGGATCTTCTCTGCGACTTTCTCGATATCGAACGGAATCTCCGGGATCAGGATTACATCCGCGCCGCCGGCCACTCCGCTGTGGATGGCAATCCATCCTGAATCGCGTCCCATGACCTCGACCACCATCACACGGTTGTGGGCTTCTGCAGTGGTGTGGACACGATCAATGGCCTCCGTCACCACGTTCACCGCGGTATCGAATCCGAAGCAGTAATCGGTGCCA
Source organism: Acidobacteriota bacterium (assembly GCA_003225455.1). Lineage (GTDB taxonomy): Bacteria > Acidobacteriota > Terriglobia > Terriglobales > Acidobacteriaceae > QIAB01. Next base: position 105,860 of record QIAB01000031.1, on the reverse strand, counting down.
GATAAATCATTGTCAATGGTTTTGGGAACGCCGATGACTTTGACGTTGCGCTCGTGCAGCTTGGCGGCCACAGATAATGTGTCGTCGCCGCCGATTGCGACCAGCGCGTCTACTTTGTGCTGGGAAAGGGTGGAGATAATTTTGTCGACTCCGTCGGGTCTCTTTAAAGGATTGGTGCGCGAGGTGCGCAGAATGGTGCCGCCGCGGGGCAGAATGCCGGCAACGTTTGAGAGATCGAGCGGCATGGCCTTGTTCTCGAGAAGGCCACGCCAGCCCTCCAGGAATCCCACAAATTCGTCTTCGTAATGGAAGCTGCCTTTGCGCACCACGGCTCGGATGACAGCATTCAGGCCTGGACAATCGCCTCCGCCGGTCAAGATGCCGACTCTCATTGCCTGCTCCTAATCCACTCTGGGTTGCAGCTCTAGCGTAACTTGGACAGAGGCGCCCTGGATAGACTTCGAGCGCCTGCTTGGCTGCGACGGAAACACTAGATTAACACGCCGCCTTGTTGGCGGAGACGGCGGGATTTCTGGGGTAGTGGGTTACTTTGCGCCCTTGGCGCACACTCCGCGGTCTTTGCGGTTAAGAGCTCTAACCGCAAAGTTCACAAAGGACTCGCAAAGCACGCAAAGATGTCTTTCGTGTCCCCCGGCCTTTCATCATCACCCTCAAACTGACCCACGACTCAACAATTGCTTCACGTGATTGTTCTGCCGTAGGGCGAGGTTGCGACTGTTCCTACTTCGCGATCTCCGGCAAGGGCTCCAGTCCATGACCGGAGAAGATTTTCCGGAACTCATCCACCAGCGATGCGTGCATGAGTCCGTTCGAAGCCAGAGTTTCCCGGCTATTGAGCTGAAACGGACCGCCGCCCATATCCGTGACCTTGCCCCCAGCTTCCTCAACAATTAGCACGCCGGCGGCGGTATCCCAGGGATTGAGATTGAATTCCCAGAATCCATCGAAACGCCCGCAAGCCACGCAGCACAAATCAAGCGCGGCTGATCCGGCTCGCCGAACGCCGTGCGTCCGCAACGTAATCTGATGATAGAAGAAAATGTTCGGATTTTTGTGTCGCTTATGGCTGGGGAAACCGGTTGCCACCAGGCATTCTGCCAAGTTGTCCGTCTTGGAAACGTGAATCCGCTGCTGGTTCAAATACGCGCCACTTCCCTTCTCCGCGGCAAAAAGCTCGTCGCGCGTGGGATCGTAGATCACTCCCGCAACCATCTGCCCCTTGCGCTCCAGCGCCATCGATACGCAAAAAACCGGGAAGCCGTGCGCAAAATTTGTCGTCCCATCTAGCGGATCAACGTACCAGCGATATTCGCTCCCCGTGTCAACGAAGCCTTGCTCCTCGCCCAGAATGTCGTGCCCGGGCCAGAGCGCGCGAATTCGCTCGCGAATTAGAATTTCGGATTTGCGGTCCGCCTCCGTGACCAGGTCGGCCTCGCCCTTGTATTCAATCAACACGCGCCGGCGAAAATACTCCATGAGGAGCGAGCCAGCTTCGCGGGCAATCTCGGCGATTGCAGGAACAATATCGTTGTGGTCAGTTTGGGCCATGGCGCTGGCTTTGCGAGGCTTGGCAACCTTCTCGGCGATCTTTGCTTTTCTTTGCGACCTTAGCGGATCCTCTTTGGTTTTCTTTGCGATCTTAGCGGAAGTTCTTTGCGAACTTTGCGGTTAGAGATCTTGCTTGGTGTGCAGCAAAAAAGCTTCTAACCGCAGAGTTCGTAGAGAAAATCCGCTGAGGCCGCCAAGAAGTCTTACTTCCTTCGACCCGCGTCCTCCGCGATGTACATGATTTCGTGTTTGAAGATAAAAAGATTGGGCTGCCCCTCGCGCGTGAGCCGGACCATGTTCTTGTCGTAATACTCAATCCAGCCGCGCACCACTTCTCCATCCGCCAGCTTGATGCTGACCGGCTTCTGCTTTTCGCCCAGAGCCTTCAAATAGGCCGCCTCTTCCGAAGTCTCCGCCGGAGGCGGAATTCTTCCCTTCTGGCCTGGTCCTTTTCCATGGAATGGCATAAATGGCATTGTACACGGGCGTTTTGGATGGGAACGGCTGGCTCACTCCAAAAGACTTTACAAACGCAGCTGTTGCGAAACTCTGCCGCAATGCTGAGCGGTGGGACAAGACGTGCACCAGCCGCGCAGCGGCGGCATAAGAAAGCCCCGCACGTGAGTGCCGGGAAAGCGAAACTCGGAAATCAGAGTCGGCTTTCAGCCGACGGCACACGTTTCGTACCAGCCTCAAACGCGGCCCTTGACAAGGTCAGGTAGCAGTAAAATCTCAGTAATTTTTGCGAGGGTGTGCCCGTGAAACTTCTTCTCTCATGTTGCTTACTCGTGCTGCTCTGCTCCGACGCTAACCCGCAAGCGCGAAACAACTGGCCGCACCCGCCACAGTCTGCCAGTCAAGTTCCGGCACCCGCGAAGCCCAAGGCGTCGCCGGTGCGCTCCGGGTCCGATCCTCTGGAACTGCAGCGCGAAGCCAAAGAGTTGTTGGAATTATCGCAGTCTCTCCAGCCCGACATGGAATCGCTGAACCACGGCCTTTTGCCGAAGGACACCATCGACAAACTCAAACGGATCGAGAAGCTATCGAAACGGCTGCGAGGAGAGCTTTCGCAGTAGCTGCGTCCTCGCGTACAATGCGGCTAGAACCTACCTCAGGAGGTCCGCCGTGAAGACCTCGATTGTCTGCCTTTTGCTGATACTTACCTTAGGTGCTGCCTCGCAGGCTCAAAGCAAGCCCATGCCTCCTGCCCGGCGTGAATTGCAGCGCTATGAGGCCATGCATCCGGACGAACCTCCCCAAGTTCATACGGCGCGAATAGACGAGGCACAACTTGAGCGGGAAGCGGAAGAGCTTGTCAGGCTCGCGCAGTCCGTGCGTCCCGATGTCGAGCGCTTGCGTCAGGGCATGCTGCCCAAGGACGTGGTGGAAAAACTCAAACGAATCGAAAAACTCTCCAAGCAACTCCGCGGTCAAATCTCGCCATGATGTAACAGCGAACAGAAATAAGAAGGCCGCCAACCTCACGATCGGCGGCCCGAAACACGTCCAGCATGAACCTCAATTAAAACGTGAACTTCAGCCCAAACTCCATCTGGCGCGGCGCACCGAGAGCAAACACTCCTGATCCCGCCCCAATGCGGGTCGACGAGCGATTGGCTGCTGTGGTGCCGTTTGCGAAATCCGCTGCGCCGTTGAGGATCCCACCGAGCTTGTTAGTAGGACCATCAAAATTGGCGAAGTTAAACACGTTGAAGGCCGAGACGCTGGGCTCGATGGTAACCCGCTCCTTGATTTTGATCGGCCACGCAAAGGTCAGATCAAACGTACGCAGCCATGCCAAACCAACATTTCCTGGAGGGGCGGTGGCAACACAAGAAGGCTGATTCAAGGCCACGGGTGTGCCATCCGCGTTGCAAGAACCAGGGGTGACGGCTCCCAGGCTAACCAACTGCGACTGCGTAAATAATCCAGCTGTCACCAGAGTTTGTCCAGCGGGTGTCAGCTTCCCTGCAGGGCCGCTCAAGTATGAATTGATGACATTGTTAAGTCCGCTCGCGCTGACATCGCGACCCAAGGCACCGACTTGCGTGCCCGGCAAGATATCTCCATAGCCATTATTGCTGGTTTGGCTCGCGCCTCCAAAGGCTCCATCTCCGGTGACGTCGGTGCGGAAGATTTCACCTCCGACGCCTGCACCTGAAGGCAACCATAGAGACTGAGCGAAGGGAGAGTTAAAATGTCCAATGAAGCCCAACCGCGCCCCTAAGGGCATCTCCAGAATCGTCCCGAACGAAATCTGATGCCTGCGGTCCTGTGAGGCCGGGCCGAAGAACTTGGTGTGGTTGTTGAAGTCCCCGGCTAACGGCAGGAAATCCTGATCACCAATACCGCCGCCGTATGGGACGTTGCTTTTGAAACTTGAAAGCGCGTACGACACTTGCAAATTCAACCCCTTGATCCCACGCGTGGGATTGCTGATCTGGCTCTTCAAGGACATCTGCAGACCGTTGTAGACAGACCTGCCTGCCGGGAAGTACATGGTGTTGCGGCCTACGTTAGGATTGATTCCAGGGAAAGCCGCGCCTGTGTCGGGAGTCAAACCAAAGAGTACCGCGGGGAATCCAGCGAGGTACTGACCACCCGAATCCAAGCCGTTATCAGCAAAATCGGTAATACTCGCGCCAGGCACTGCCGCGATATAACAGTCGATAGCTGCTTGTGAACTCGCGCCAGCGCCGGTAGCGGGAGCACAACCGGCGCTCCCTACCGTCGTATTAAGGGCATTCAGTGCCGCATTCATGTTGAGAAAACGCGGGTCGCCGATGTGGTTTGTGTCGTATCCCAGCAGGAAGTGAGTCGCCACGTTACGAACATAGTCTGCGCTGAGCACGGTGCTTCGGTGCAGTTCACGCTGCACTCCCACGTTCATCTGGACCGATCGTGGAGTCATGAAATTCGGAGCAAACAAACTGCCCAGGCCATCCAGCAACTGGCCTAGAAAGAAGGGATTGGTTGAATTGGCGCCCAAAGAAGCAGCATTCGCCTGGAACTGTTTCTGCAAGTCACCCAAGGCTGTCTGAACGGCGCCGCCGACAGGCTTGCCGCAGATCTGACTTCCGATATCCAGGCCGTCAACAGATGTGACCACTGAGCCGTCGGGAAAAACTAGCTGACCACCGCTAGAACAGGGATCACCTGGCTGGGCGTTGAACTGGCCCTTGGCCAAACGAACCACGCGGTCAAACAGAATATTGTTGAAGACCGTGTTGTCGTAGTAGAGTCCAGCTCCTGCCCGGATCACGGTCTTCCCATTACCTATCGGATCCCAGGCGATCCCAAGTTGCGGTGCGAAGTTCAGATTGGGTTGCCGTATACGATTACCAAGACCAGGAGTATTTCCGAACTGATCGAGCAGATTCCCGGTGCAGGTTATCAAAGTTGTTGCCGAACACGGAATAGGCGCCAAGTCCGAATCCTGTCGCCCCGTGTCGCGCACATAGCGCAAGCCAAAGTTGATGCCCAAATTCGGACGAACCTTCCAGTTATCGCCAACGTAGAATTGGATGCGGTTGTCGCCCAAGCCCCCACACGGCGAACCGAATGCCGATTTCTCCGTAAAGCAACCGAAGCCATTTCCGATGAGGATCGAATCGACAGGATAATTCAGCGGATTGTTTACTCCCCCCGGAAACGGTCCGGTGGCAGCAATTGCTGTCGAGTTCGTACCAGTATCCAGTCCGATCTGGGGTGCCAGCCCGAAAAAGCTGGCAAACGCAAAGCCGTTAATCTTATTCAGGCCGAAGCCGTACCGGATAACATGTGAACGAAATGTCTTGCTGCCGTCATACTTGAGCTCTTTGTTGCTCTGGATGGTGGTTTGTGGCGCCAGGAAGTTCGGCCCGCTCACAAAGCCAGCACCGTTATTGAAGTACATCTGAATGGCCGGAGCCGGGTTGAAAATGCTTGTGCCTGTTACAGCATCGCTAATCGCATTGTGGAAGTAGTTGTACGCAAAACGAATACTGTGTGTAAACGTACCTGTATTGAAGTCGAAGCCCACGGCATGTGCAGGAGTATTGTCGCGATTCTTGAACGGCGAGAAGTTACTTCCACCAAACCCGGCAACGACGCTATTGTTATCATAGGTGAATTTGTAAAATAGTCGGGCAGAATTCCAGGGGAACTGATAATCCAGTCGCCCGTTTAATTCCGTCTCGCGATATGGTGAACTGTACCCTCCAGAAAGCGCGCTAAACGGCGCGCTTAGGGCCACTGGCGCGAACAAGTCCTGTTTGAAGTGCTCGGCCGCGAGAAAGAAAAATAAGCGATTCTTCACAACCGGACCACCGAAGGTGCCTCCGTAGTCACTGCGCTGAAAGGGAAGATCCTGGCCAGCAGGGAAGTTGGCACCTCCGG
>QIAB01000031.1:84867-99851 GCA_003225455.1 Acidobacteriota bacterium | reverse complement strand
GTTGACTGTCCCAGACGACGTGAGCTCTGAAGATAAGTCGAGGCTTGACTGGCCGATCTGGAACTCCTGGATCGAACTCGTGGTGATGTTCTGGGTCGTCGTGCCCACGTTCTCGTCGCTGATGTCCAGTCCATCGACTTCAATGCGTGCTGTGCGTCCCGCTCGTCCACCGATAGAGATCGACGAAAACCCGTTCTTAGTTGGATCAAACGTTGCACCGTCCTCAATTTGAATTCCCGGCTCGAGTTGCGCTAAGTCAAGGAAATTACGACTCATTGGCAACTGCTCAATCTGCTGCGTCGTCACTACCCCTTGAACGGTGGCCTGTTCCGTGTTCACGTTCACTGCCGTACCCTGTACTTCGACAATCTGGCTCTCCTGGCCCACCTCAAGCTTTACATCTCCAGTAGCCGCACCTGCTACTTGCACCGTCAGAGGCAGCACCGTGCCCTTGAAACCCTTTGCTTCAACCTTAACCGTGCCTGAGGAGCTGGTGGCGGTGGTAATCACCTGACCCGTCGCCTTGTTCGTAATGCTAACTTTGGCGTTAGGCACCACGGCACCGCTGGGGTCTGTGACCGTTCCGAGAATAGTCCCCGTCGAAACGCCCGTCTGGGCGTGAAGGGCGGCGGAGAGAAACAGTAGTCCCAGCGCAAGGGATACGAGAGTAAATCGCCAAGTGGAATTAGACGAAGAGCCCAGATTGGAGACCATTGTGTTCCTTCCTTTCACACGCGGAATAATTACGAAAAACAGGTCAACGATTAGAAGCGGTAGCTTGCGACCGGCCGTCCGGTGAGAATGACTAACGGCCTTCGACTGGCCTTGCGGACCCGAGATATTGCCCACAAACTCATACACCCATGCAAACTGTTGGCCAGGAAACAATCAACAAGTGTGAGCAATAGAATTCAACAACTTAGCGGGAATTGTCACCTGCGGACATAACATTCTGGGCTTGCGATGCTACAAAAGCTGGAATCTTGCTACGGAAAACGAAATGAGCTGGATTCGCAAAACGCACACGCTGGCTTGCGCTTCGACGTCAGCAGCCAACCCTAAAAGCTAACCTTCACCCCGAACTCAACCTGCCTAGGCGCTCCCAGCGTGAACACGCCTGATCCCGGGCCAACTCGTGTCGCGAAGCGATTCGTCGCCGTCGCCCCATTGGCTTCACCCGGGTTGCCATTCAGGATTCCGCCGAGCCGACTCCCGGTCGCGTCGAAATTGGCGAGATTGAAAAGATTGAATGCCGAAACCGTAGGCTCGAATGTGAAGCGCTCACCCAGTTTGAGCGGCCACGCCAGAGTGAGATCGAAGCTGCGCAGCCAGCTTAAGCCGACGTTGCCCGGAGGCGGAGCCGCAATGTTGGGAATGGTCGCGCCCAGAGCCTGCAATTGCGAGGTCGTAAGCAAATTCGCCGCGACTAAATCACTTCCAGCGGGGGTTAGTCGACCGGCGAAGTTACTATTGAAAGTCTGAATTGAGCTGTTCAAATCGCTGGCCTTGATCCCCCGTCCGAACGAGCCGATATTGCTTCCTGGCAGAATGTCGCCGTAGGAATTGTTGCCGATTAGGCTCTGCCCGCCGAATGCACCATCGCCGGAGACATCTGAGCGGAAAATCTCTCCCGGCAAATTCGAGGATGGAATATAGAGCGTCTGCGGCAGCGGCGATGCGAATCGTCCGATGAAGCCGAGCCGCAGTCGGTGCGGCAAGTCCATAATGGCAGCCAGAGAGACCTGGTGTTTACGATCTTGTTCCGATGGACCAAAGAACGCAGTCGGACGATTGAAGTCGGCTGCCAACGGCAGCAGGTCCTGACCAGCCGGGACGTTGCTACGGAAGCTGGCATGCGTGTAGGAAACTTGAAGATTCGTGCTTCCGGCGCCGCGAAACGCGCCGCCAACCTGCCCACGCAGGGAAAGCTCCAATCCGCTGTAGACGGAGCGTCCGGCGGGAAAGAAAACCGTGGTGCGCCCCGCAGCAGGGTTCACACCAAGGAAGGCTGCGCCTGTCTGCGGTGTGAGGCCGAGCAACGATGCGGGATATCCGCCGAGAAACTGTGCGCCCGAATCCAGGCCATGAGTGGCGAAATCCACCATGCTCGCCCCGGGCACATTCGCCAGATAGCACGTCACAGCAGTCTGCGAACTCGATCCGGCGCTCGTCGCCTGTGGACATATGCCGTTGGTCAGACTGTTCGCAGCGATTGTGCTGTTGATGGCGTTCAGCACAGCTAAGCAATTTACTGGCACCGGGGTGGGAGCTATAGGCATGCAATTGGTTTGGAACTGTGCTGCGTCGCCAACGTGATTTGTATCCCATCCCAGCAAATAATGGGTTCCTACATTTCGGACATAGTCGACGGTGAAAACCGTACTTTGGCGAATTTGCTTTTGGAAACCGAGATTCATCTGCACCGATCGCGGAGTCTGAAAGTTGGGCGCGAGCAGCCCCTGTTGGGTGCTGAGTATTTGCGAGACAGAATTAGGATTCGGCGAACTCGGGCTCAGCGCGGCGTAGGCGGCTTGAAATTGTTGTTGCAGATTGACAATCGCGGGAGCGACACTCCCTACCGGATTGCCGCAAATATTTGTTGCGTCGAGCGTGTTCGCTGGGGGCGTGCCCGGCACCACCACGAGGCCGTGGGTCGCACACGGATCATTTGATTGCGCATTGAATCGCCCGTTCGCTAGGCGAGCAACGCGATCGTACAGAACATTGCTGAAGACCGTATTGTCGTAATAGAGACCGATCCCCCCGCGAAACACGGTTCTCCCGTTCTTGCCTGGATCCCAAGCTGCGCCGACTTGCGGCGCAAAATTCAAATTTGGCTGACGCTCGCGGCCGCCCAGGCCGGGGATATTGCCGACGGTATTCAGCACGCTTACACCCGGCAAATCAGAATTGGAACGCCCAGTGTCGCGAACGTATTGCAATCCGTAGGTGAGTGTGAGATTGGAGCGAGCCTTCCAGCTATCCTGCACGTAAAGGTGAATGCGTGTGTCGCTGACGCCACCGCATGGAGAGCTGAAAGCTGATTATTCTGTGACACAACTGATGCCGTCCCCCAGAACAACGCTGTTCACGCGATAGTTGAGCGGATTCCCCGTACCACCGGGTTGGCTCGCCGCCAAAAGCAACGATTGAGCGCTCGTATCCAAGCCGACCTGCGGCGCAAGACCGAAGAAATTCGCCAGCACCAATGCGTCGATCTTATTTAACTCGAAACCATAGCGAAAAGCGTGCGATTGCCAGGTATGGCTGCCGTCATAACGGACCTCTTTATTCCCCTGGATCGTCAGCCGCGGCGCAAGTGCGCTTGGTCCGCTGGCAAACCCTGATCCGCCACTGAAATCCAGGCTGATTCCGGGAGCTGGGTCGGGGATTCCTGAACCATTCACTGCATCAGCGACGCCATTTGAAAATCGCATGTAGCCGAAGCGAATGCTGTGTGTGGAACCTCCGTTCCCGAAGTCGAGGCCGACCGTGTGCGTGGGAGCGTGATCGCGCGTCTTGAAAAGCTGGAAATTGCTCCCTCCGAAAGAATTCACCGAGCTGAGATTGTCATAATTGAAACGATAAAACAGACGAGCCGACGCCGAGAGCTTGTAATCGAGCCGTCCATCGAGTTCGGTGTCGCGAAACGGAGAATGATAGCTTCCATCTAGTGCCGTGAAGGGTGCATTGAATACTACGGGAGTGACCAAATCTTGCTTGAAATATTCGCCGCCGAGAAAGAAAAAGAACTTATCTTTCGATACCGGACCACCCACATTGCCACCATACACTTCTCGGGAGTATGGATTGGCCTGTCCACCCGGAAATTTAGCAATGCCCGCGCCTTTGTCGCGGAAATTCCCGAATAGCTGTCCGTGAAAATCGTTTGCACCGGATTTCGTGATGACGTTGACCACGCCGGCGGCGCCGAGCGCTGAAGCCGGAAGCACGCTGGATTGAGAAATCTGCAGCTCCTGAACACCGCTGACCGGGATGTTCTGCGTTGTCGCACCCGCGGTCTCATCTGTAATGTCGGTTCCGTCGGCTTGTACGCGGGTGGTACGTCCACTGCGACCGACAACTGAACCGGAAGTGACCGCGCTCTTCGAAGGCGCTAGCGCTATCCCGTCGAGAACCTGAACCCCAGGTTGCAAGTTTGCAAGTTCAAGGAAATTACGGTTCGTCGGCAACTGCTCCATCTGCACTGAAGCTTCCGAACCGCGCACAGCGGGAGTCGCAGTATCCACAAGCGAAACTGAAGGCGCGGCCAACCGTTGCAGGCGGACATCTCCGCTGACATTGGACCCACCTTGAATTCGCACCAAAAGTTCCGCGGGTTGAAACCCCTTTGCCTCCACGTGGATGACATAATCGCCCGGGGCCAGGTCGCGGACGGTGTAAGTTCCAGCAGGGCTTGTCGCGGTACGAGTGGCCTGACCAGTAAGCTTATTCGTGATCGCAACATCGGCGCCGCTCACGGAAGCGCCTCGCGGACCGGTAACGGTCCCGGAGATATTGCCGGTAGAAGACTCCTGACCAAGGACTGAAAGCGGAATCGTCAAAACGATGGCGACCGCTGCCGCCAGTAAAATAAACCGCAGCATGGCGGGGCGAGCACAACCGGCGTGGCGCAGCATTCGTTTGGGCTTACCTTCCTTGCAAAGAATTCGACACCTTGGGTGGCGCAACATCCTGTCCGCAAACGGACTTGGCCTGCAAATGAACTTTGTACAGGAGAAGCTGAGATTAACCGTACAAGACTTTCACATGCGAATTTGTCTCGTCAACGGTGCTTCACACTCAGATGCGAAAATTTGTCTGAACGCGATGTCTTCAATGCGACTTCGACGTGTAATACCCCGTGCGATGCCTCACCTTGAGGTTTCCCGCTGCCGGCGCTGCGTTCACACTGACTTCAATGCGCCGGAAATCGGAATCCGACAATTTTTGCGACGGGTAATATGCCAGCAAATATTGCGTACGCAGTTCATCGCTGATTTGGCGAAATGCCGAGTCCAACTGCGGCATCGAACTCGCGTAGAAATATTTTCCACCAGTATCTTCCGAAAGCTGGATTAAAGCGTGCTCGCCGCCAGTGTCGCGGCCCGCGCTGGCTTCGATTGGCACTACGATGATGCTGTACAGAATAGCTTCGGCTTGCTGGGCCGCGCGCACCGCTTCCTTGTAATCTACTTTGCTCATAGTGTCGCCACCGTCGGTGATCACGACCATAACTTTCCTTCCCTGGCGCGGCTCGAGCGCCTCTGCGCCAAGATAGAGCGCGTCATAAAGAGCGGTCGCCGAACCGACATGGATGCGGTCAATGGCGTGGTCAATGCGCCGCAGATCGGAGGTGAAGGAGGTGACCTCGCTCACGATTTCGCTGAATTGGTACAAAGAAAGAGCATCCACCGGGCGCAGGATCGCATGCACGAACCGCCGCGCCGATGCCAACTCCAGTGGAAGATCTTTGCGCGTGCTGAGGCTGGTGTCGATGGCCAGGACAATCGACACCGGCAGCGCCGATTCCTTATCGAATACCGAAATCTTTTGTTCCTTGCCATCTTCTCGCAACTGAAAATTATCTTTCTTCAGATCGGCAATTGGCGCGCCGTGCTGGTCGGTCACCGTCACGAACACGTTCACCAGTCTTACATTGACTTTGAAAGCGGTGTCGGAGTCCTGCGCAATGCAGGCGAGCGAGAGGCAAAACACCAGCGCAGCAGTAGCAGCTTGCTTCATGGTGAGAGCTGAATGTGTCTTTGCGAACTTTGCGAAACCTCTGCGCGCTTTTGCGGTTGAAATCGTAAATCGCAGAGACCTATAAAAACCTACTATTAGGATGCTGTCTTTCCAGAATAAGTGCCCTGAGCACCGGCAACCTCATCCGGAAACGCTTCGCCATCCGCCCAGACGGCCCCATCTTCGAAATATTCCTTCTTCCAGATGGGCACGGTACGCTTTAATGTATCGATAATCCAGTGACAAGCCTCGAATGCCGCCGCGCGATGCGCAGACGCGACAACGATAGCGACGCTGGTCTCGCCAATTTCCAAGCGCCCCAGGCGGTGCACAATCGAGACATCGCGAATCCTGAAATTCGATAGCGCCTGTAGCGCCAGTTGCTCCATCTGCTTCAGAGCCATAGCCTCATAGGCTTCGTAGTCGAGATAAAGCGTGCGTCGCCCTCGGCTGTTATTTCGTACAACTCCTTCGAAGGCCACCGCAGCGCCGTCTTCCGGCTGCTTGCTCTTATCGAGTAGACCCTGTGTATCGATGCGCTCACGGACAATAGCTGCGTAGCGCCGGCCTCTGGCCGGCTGTACAGGGGACGTCTCGTCCGCTGAGTCGGCGCCACCGCTAACGGGAGGCAATAAGGCCACTTCGTCACCCGGCTTTAGCTGCACATCCACACCCGCGTATTCCTGATTTACCGACATTGCCATGGAAGTGACCAACTCCCGCATGCGAGGGATTCGCTCCTCATAATGCCTCAGCACATCAGCCACGCGAGCATGCTCCGGCAAGTCGATTGAGTCACTGGAGTACCCAGCCAGATCCTTCAACATTCCGAAGAATAAGACGCGAATCCGCATCTACGCTTGCCGCAAGTTGACAGTTAGTTTATCGCGCCAGGGCGGGGAACAACCTACACAATGTCAGGAATGATGGTTCAGAAATATCCGGGTTGTCCCCGGCGGTGTGTCACCCGGGGATATTTTGAAGCCATCTCATAAATCGGTTTTGAAAGGGCACACACTTCAGCCGTGCCGCTCAGGGCCGCCAAAAATGCGGGCTTCAGCCCCTGAGGGGCAGCTGATTTTACTTTCTTGGTTCATTACGAGATAGCTTCTTTGGAACTTAATCAGCTTTTTCCGCTTCGATTGGCCGCCTCAGTCCGCGGCGGCACTCTGCCCCGCGACAGCTTCGGTGCGACGCTTGGAGCGGTTGGGGGGCAGGCCGGCGTCGCGAATCTTGTATAGCAGCGCGCGGTAGCTGATGCTCAACGCACGGGCGGCCTGCTTGCGGTTCCAGTGGTGAGCTTGCAGAACTCTCAAGATCACTTTGCGCTCCAGTTCACGCGTTGCCTGCCGGGTGAGCTTCTTCAGGGAAATGGGACCATCCAGATTGATGTCAGGGTTGAAGTATTCTTGCTCCCGCCCCACGAGATCGCTGCTGATGACTTCCTCGTTGCCGAGAATTACGTAACGCTTGATCAGGTTCTCGAGTTCGCGGATATTTCCTGGCCAGTGATACTTCTGCAGTGCGGACATCAAGTCGGCCGAAAGCGCCCGAGCCCGGCAGTTGTATTTGCGGTTGTAATACTCGAGAAAATAGGCAGCAAGCTCTTCGATGTCCCCACGCCGCTCGCGGAGTGGAGGCATGTGCAGGTTCACCACATTGATGCGGTAGAAAAGGTCCTGGCGAAAAGTGCCAGTTTCGATTTCTTCTTCCAGGCGGCGATTAGTCGCGCACACCACCCGCACCTCAACTTTCTTATCTTCCTGAGCGCCGATGCGGCAGAACTGGCCATCCTGAAGCAGCTGCAAGAGCTTGGATTGCAGGCTAAGATCGAGTTCAGAGATCTCATCGAGAAAAAGCGTGCCGCGGTGAGCCATTTCGACGCGGCCGGGCTTGGTGCCATAGGCGCCGGTGAAGGCGCCTTTTTCATATCCGAACAGTTCGCTTTCCAGTAGAGTGCCTGGGATGGCGGGGCAATTGACTTTGACGTAAGGGCCGGTTCGCCATGGCGAGCGCGCGTGGATCATGCGTGCGATGATGTCCTTGCCGGTGCCGCTTTCGCCCTGTATTAGGACAGGCACGTTGGCGCTGGCGACTTTGTCCATGCGTTCGCGCAAAGACTGCATGGTTTCTGAGTGGCCGAAGACCACCGTCTCCGGCGGTATCTCACCTAGTGAACTAATCAAGGAACTGACTGAGCTGATGGTTGTCATGAACGTATGCCGATAGTTACTCGGTACATGATGGGAGGTTGCACCCCTAGAGCCAAACCAAAAGAATGCGCGGGAAGCGTAAGTATTTCGGCAGTAACTCTTTATCTTTTCAAAGCTTACAAGAATTCCGCAGAGCTACTTGCTGTCGCAAAACGAGAAAGAAATCCGGCGTGCGTCGGACTGACCGGGTGGGAAAACTTTTTCACAAAGGAGAATCAACTTTCCTTCGACTAGCGCTGCGAGGGAGGGCCTGGTTCACGAGGGGATGAGAGAACTTCATTGCGACCAGGTAGTAGCCTTCCGCATGGTTTATGCGCAGCGCGCGAGCACGCAAAGTGCGTGACGCCTTGGGTAGAGCCGTAGTCGCAGCAACCGGCGCGCTGGGTATTTCCAGCAAAACCTGCGCGGCCAGCGGCAACAGGCGGCGGACCGCCACCAGCGCACCTCCGGCGGAGACGTTAAGGGCTGTGGCAAATTCGAGGAACTCTTTGCCCTTCTCTTCCCTACTGCGAACAAAAACCGGAATTGCCAGCGGCAGGCGCGGCCATTTGCGGCGCTCTATTTCAGGTCTCTTACGATTCAACCCAGCCCCTTGGATTTGAGAAACTTCCTGCTTTTACCGCATCTCGTGTGCCAATCGAGTTGTTGGTTACGGGTGGTTACCCCCAAAACCAGTCAAATTCCGGGCGATTCTCTGAAACAACCCTAGTGCTCCGGCAAAGTGGCCACGCTATATTCGCTGTTTGTTCGTATTCTCCTGGTGCGAATTCGGCAACCTCACTAAAGCTGCCTTCGTTGCAATAATTTTCTCTTGTGTGTCCGACTGTTTGCATTTCCCGTTGACAGAGGGAAAACTCTGTCATACGATTTGGGTATAAGAGTGAAGTAACTAGCAATTATCGTCCTTCCCTTCGTCCGCCAAACCATGAGATTCCTGCATGGGACTATCTCCAGAAAATACGTGTGTTTCTGACGACGCCGTATCGCGCGCCGCGGCGGATGCGGAGAACCCTGCCAGTAAGCCACAAGCAACGGACTCCCTGAGCTACGACGAGCTGCTGCAGGAATATTCGCAGCTTCGCGAACGGTTTCTGCGCACCACCAACGCCTTGGGATCGGCGGCCCACGATCTCAAGACTCCCCTTGCGATTCTGAACGGATATGTCGAGTTGCTGCAGAGCGAGAAACTGGGCACGCTCAATAATCGTCAACGCGACGTGCTTCGCGATATGCGCTCCAACGGCCAGCGCTTGCAGCAGTTCATACAAGACTTCCTGAGCTTCAGCGTTCTCGAAACCGGCGAAATGAAGATGCGTTACGAAGTGGGCGACATGAACGCCTGCTTATCTGAGGTTTGCCGGCTGTGGTCTCATCGTTTTCAGGAGCGAGGCTTGGCGCTGTATTTCTTAGGCAATGACAAAGTGCGCAGGTTTGCCTTTGACTCCGCCAAGGTACAACGAGTCATATCGAATTTGCTGGAGAACGCATCTAAGTTCACTCCTGCAGGAGGAACTGTCTGGTTGCACGGCGAGCCTTACATGTGGGAGCGGCGCGCCGCGAACAATCCCGTTGTGCCGAGCGAACGGCGAACTCAGAATGATCCGCTTCCCAATTCCGTAAAGGTGAGTGTTTCGGATACAGGACCCGGCATTCCTGCCGAATATCACATTGAGGTATTTGACGATTTCTTCCGGCTGCCGCAGAACGAGAATCAGACTGATGGTATGGGATTGGGTCTGGCGATCGCGCGGCGATTGGTAAACGGTATGGGTGGCAAGATTTGGGTGGAGAGCGAACCCGGCGCGGGATGTAAGTTTTCTTTCATCATTCCGCTGAAACCTGTAACGGGCGCCAGCAAAGGGAAAAGCAAATGAGCGATGCGGCCAAAATTTTACTGGTCGATGATGAACCGGGAATGCTGCGGTATATCCGCACTCTGCTTGAAGTGGACGATCACAAAGTTGAGACTGCGAGCACGGGTGAAGAAGCTCTGGAGCGTGTGCAGAAGGGCCTGCAGCCCGACTTGGTGTTGCTGGACCTGTTGATGCCCGGGATTGATGGCCTGCAGACGCTCGAGCAACTGCGCGAGATGCGGCCCGGAGTGAAAGTCGTGATGCTTTCCTGCGTCAGCGACACCCGCAAAGTCGTGCAGGCGATTCGTCTGGGCGCGCATGATTATTTGACCAAGCCCTTTCAGAAGGCCGAACTCGACGCCGTCATCGATCAATGCCTTGGCATCAATCAGCAGAACTACGTTGGCGAGGTGGAAGAGCTTTGTGACGACGTGTTCTTCGTAGCCGCCAGTCCGGCGATGCGGAAGATCCGATCCCAATCTGCGCTGGTAGCGAATGTTGATATTCCAGTTCTCCTCCTGGGAGAAAGCGGAACGGGAAAGGAAGTTGTTGCCAGGCTTATCCACAAATTGTCGCCGCGCGCACACCGGACTTTCTTGAAAGTGAACTGTGCTGCCGTGCCGGCTGATCTGCTGGAAAGCGAGCTGTTCGGTTACGAAGCTGGCGCGTTTACCGGCGCCACGCATCCCAAGCCGGGCAAATTTGAGCTGTGCAACAAGGGCACCATTCTGCTGGATGAAATCGGAGAAATGCCGCCACTGCTTCAGGCCAAGTTGCTCCACGTTCTCCAGGACCAGCAGTTTTCACGTTTGGGCAGCCGTTCCGTGGTCAAAGTGGATGTGCGCATTCTGGCCGCGACCAATATTAATATTCCCGAGGCCTTGGCCAACAAACGCCTCCGCGAGGATCTTTATTACCGTTTGAATGCGTTCACCTTGCAATTGCCTCCATTACGCGAACGCAAAGAAGAGATTCCCATTCTGTTGAAACATTTCATGTCGCGCATGTCGGAGCAGTATGCGCGTTCTCCGCTTCCGCTTTCCCCGGCGCTGCTGCAAGCCTGCCAGGAGTATTTATGGCCCGGCAATCTGCGCGAACTGAGCAACTTCATTAAGCGCTATCTGGTGCTGGGCGATGAAAAGTTGGCTGTGCAAGAGTTGCATCCGAAAACCGACGGAAGCGGCCCCCGCGCCGATGTCTCCCCGCGCAACGGTAGCGATCCTGGGGGCGGATTGAAATCTCTGGCCCGCAGCGCCAAGGATGAAGCTGAAGCGGAAGCCATCGCCAAGGCTCTCGAAGAAACCAACTGGAATCGCAAGCAAGCGGCGGCGCTGCTGCAGATCAGCTACAAGGCCCTCTTGTACAAGATCCGGCAATACGGCATCGCGCAGGCCAAGAGCCATCACAAGCTGTCGGCGGGCGCTTAAAGCGTAGAACCTATAAATCGACTCCATCCGGTCTTCTCGCCTCGGCGTGACTTACGGTTTGCCCGTCATAGGGACACGACAGCAGAACGTCTTTCCATATCACTCCGGAAGACAGGCAAGCGCCTCCACGCCATCTGCAAGCCCGGGCTCTGGCCAAGGGAGGTCCAGAGCCCTCCAGCTCCGTCCTGCATCATCTGATCTGAAGAGGCCGCGGTTGTTGGCGGCATAGATGACGCCTGGTTCGCCCGCATGAGTGGCAAAACGGCTCACCGTCGTGCCCTCCGCCCCGGGCAGGCCGCTCATTGACTGCTCCCATCTCTGAACCCCAGTCTTCCTATAAACGTACGCCTCGGCCCCTCGCGGCGAATAGGCGGAGCCGGGTCCGTCTGCTGCGGACACGATCACGGTATCTGGATCCGCCGGATCCACGGCAACCCCCACGAGGTAGAGGTGCTTCAATCCATCCCCGGGCGATCTCCACGAGTCCCCTGCATCGGTGCTTTCAAAGTACCCGTCGCCGGCTGCCGAGTAGATCCGCCCACGTGCAAGGGGGTGCGTCACCGCCGTGTGCGTGTCGTACGGACCGCCGCGAACGCGATCACGCCAGGTTCTCCCGCCGTTGAGCGTGCGCACGAGCGCGCCAGCCTCGATCGCGACGAACACGCGACCCGCGACGCTCACATCGGCGTCGATCCAACGAACATGATGCGTGTGGGGCCGTGGAGGAAAACTCCAGGTGTCAGCAGAAGGGAGCGCGCGCAATCCGGCGAGGTCCACCCAGCTATCGCCACCATTGTCGGAGCGAAAAACCGCACTTGGTTCGGTGCCGGCATAGAGGATACCGAACCCGTCAGCTTGTTGTGCGTGACCGACAGCAACCGCGGTGACCATCGGGTGGTCGATACCCGGTCCGACTGGTTCCCAATTCCGGCCGCCGTCGCGGCTTCGGAAGAGACCGTCACGCGCAGTTCCGCAGTACACTTGAGCCGGGCTGCCCAGGTCGACCGCGACACATTCGGGCGATAGTCCGTCCAAGTGTTTGTCGATCATCCAGGAGGAGGCGCGCCGAGCGATCAACAGGGCCGCGCGTGTTACGACTACGATACCGACCATGACTCAATCTCCTTCTGTGTGCGAAGCGTGCCGCCTACCAGTGGAGCATCCAGCTCACGGTACCTTGTCGAAAAACAGATATATTGCGGCGATGCGGCCGTCCCGGGCAACGATGAAATCAGTCCCGGCGACCGCCGGCGCTTCACCAGGGCGGCCCTCTACCCATTTGACCCGCCCACCATTGCCCAATTCTTCGGGCTCGGCGATCGGCTGATACCGAAAGTCAGGGTGCATGGCCCGGAGCGTGCCCGCGATGCGATCGATCTCATCGCGGCCGTGGTAGACGCGCCCGCTGGGCTCGTAGAAGACGCAATCTTCGGTGAAGATCTCGGCGATGGCCGCGCGCCGGCGCGCCGCATCGTTTTCACCGAAGACGTCATAAAGATTGCGAGTCAGCAAAGTCGATACACTAACGGACATAGCTTGTCTCCTCTGGTCTGCCTCAACGCTTAAGCCCAGGCGATTCGGAGCATGTTCGTTCTGCGCAAACGCGGCGACGGCGAACACAAGAGTCGCTATCGAGACTTGCAGCCACTGCTGTGAGCGATGCATTGACAGACTTCCTTTCGCGAACTCACTCACTTCGTTGGAAACTTAGGCCACACGAAGCACGATCTTGCCGTGTTTTGCTGCCGGACCACTGGGCGACATCCCATGAACCCTTGGCAGCTTTGTGGCGATGTCCTTCCAGGCCTGGGCCGCGTCCTGCAGCGCGTACACGGTCGCGACGTCTGGCCGTATCGTCCCTTCTTCCAGCAGTCGCGCGATTTTGGCGAGCACGTCTCCTGACGGCGCGAGCCTCATCATCTCGCCCGACACGCGGTGCCTCGCGGCCTCTTCCTGCGATACCGGCTGGACGGCAGAGACGAGATGGCCGCCTTCCTTCAGGACGAGGAACGACCGCTGCTGTGTATCGCCACCGACCAAGTCGAAGACTACATCGACTTTCTCTCGCACAACCTTCTCAAACTGCTCTTTCCGATGATCGCTGACCCGGCCGGCTCCAATGGACTTGACGTACGCCTCATCGTCGCCGCTTGCCGTGGCAATGACGGTGGCGCCGGCATGCGATGCCAACTGCACCGCATACGCGCCGACAGCGCCGGCTCCGCCGTGGATCAGGATCGTTTGTCCCTTCTCCAGGTGGCCGTGGGTGAAGATTCCCTGCCACGCAGTCTGCGAGGCCACCGGCACGGATGCTGCCTCCTCAAAGGAGAGGTTGGCAGGTTTCCTCGCGACAGCCGCCGGCTTGACCGCCAGATACTCCGCGTACGCGCCGCCCGTCTCGTTGGCAGCGAACACGGCATCACCTGGAGCATATGCCGCAACGTCGTTGCCAATCTGTTCGACGACCCCTGAAAACTCATGACCCAGGTATCCACGGCAGGTCGATCGGGAGGATCTGTCTTGCCGTTCCGGAAGCTTTAACAAGATCCAGATGATTGACGGCGGTGCTCCTGATCTTCACCAGGATCTCGTCGCGCGCGATCGTCGGCGTCGGTACATCGCCGAGCACCAACTGCCCACCATATTCCAACACTCTGACAGCTTTCATGCGACCTCTCCTTGAGCGTATCGTTCGATCCATATCGATACATGTGTCGCTTCCTTGATTCCGGCCCGGTCTACACTAAACGGTGTCAGCGTTGGGTCGTACGCTTGACGGCGGAAGCGAAGTCAGGCGGCGCACCCATTTGCTTGAGCATAATGTTGAGCGCAGGGTAGCAGTCGAATCGCTCGATCTTGCCGTTCCTCATGTAGAAGAAGTCCGCGCATGGAATGTTGACTTTTGCTCCTGTGGGCTGGATCACACCGGCGGGCGTTTCCATCGGGCCCCGAAAGGTTCCTTGAATGGACAGTTCAATGGCGACGACGTCGCCCATGACATTGACCCGGTGAAGTTCGCGGTGAACGTCGGGAAACATTTGTCCAAAGGCGATTACGACGTCTTTCAGATGCTAGCCTCGATATGACTCTTCGCCGGTGACGTTGTTAAACACTCCATCCTCGGTGAAGCTGCCGATCCATCCGGGGATATCCAGAACGTTCCCCTCAGCCGTGTGGTAAGCGTTTCGGACGATTGTCTC
The DNA here is from genome assembly GCA_003225455.1 of Acidobacteriota bacterium. Classification (GTDB taxonomy): domain Bacteria; phylum Acidobacteriota; class Terriglobia; order Terriglobales; family Acidobacteriaceae; genus QIAB01. The sequence continues at coordinate 85,413 of QIAB01000031.1, read as the reverse complement.
GTTGTCGTAGGTCATTGGAGAATCCCTCCTTGTGATTGTTTCGTGGATGACCGCCTTTTTGTGTGCTTCTCTAGTTCAGTCAGAGACAACTTGTCGACTCCCTTTGGCGGCGGCGTGGCGACGTACCCAGTCGGGGAGCTTCGTGAGCGGACGGCCGAACTCGCGTTCCAGGCCAGCGATATCGGGGCTGTAGCCGACGCGCTCGAACCATTCAAACATCAACGCCATTTCCTTGCTGTACTGCCGGATCTGTTCGATCGGCGTCTGCGTGAACGCAATCGGTCGACCCAGCGCCTTCGTCAGGATCTCCGCTGCATCTGCCATCGTTCCCACGTCACCGGCAAGATTGATGTCGCGGCGGTTCAAGGCGGTGGCCTGGGTGAACGCGCGCGCGCCGAACCAGCCGATGTCGTCCACCGCAATCATTTGTAGCTTCGTGCCTTGCCCGAGCGCCCAGGCCAGCGTGGAGCCCTGGAGACTGAAAGGCGCCAGCAGGTTCTCCATGAAGAACACCGGACGCAGGATCACATGCGAGGGGAAGCGGAG
>QIAB01000031.1:75524-84697 GCA_003225455.1 Acidobacteriota bacterium | reverse complement strand
GCGTCGCCTCGTCATCGAGATCGCCCTTGACGATGTCGACGTGGCGCGCCAGTGCCACCGCCCGCTCGCTGTCCGGCTTGCGCGTCAGTCCGCGTAGACGGAACCCCCTGCCCTCGAGCGACCGCGCGACCGCGCCACCCTGATTGCCCGTCACTCCGGTGATGAGAATCGTTCGATCGTCCGTCATAGCTGAAACCTCCTCAGATCGTGTGTCGGCCATCAAGCTCTAACCGCGCTTTGCTTGACCTTCTCAAGCTGCAAGCGCGACTGGAACAACCCCGAAAAGGCCGGTCGCACATCGACGAAGATCAGCGTCCAGAGTACGGCCACGAAAAGGGCGAGCGGAAGCCCGCTCGGGGCCATTAAAGCGTGGAAAGTAAGGATGTTGACAATCACTGGCGCCAGCACTGCCACCGCCAACGGTACGTAACGGTTGGCCAGCAGAAGCGCACCTGCGATGACCTGAAACGCGAAGATCACCCACAGGTAATGCGAGACATAGAGGGCGCCCATGAACTGTGCAGCAAGACCCGCCGGTGGTGGAAAGTGAATGAAGTTCAGGAAGCCGTTCAGCCCCATAACAAGAAAGATCACGCCCGCCAGATATCGGGCGATTACAAATGCGATTCTCATAACCGAACCTCCTGTTGGAAGCGACGCCATTGTATTGACGTCATATATATTGATATAAATATAATTGATGCTGTATGCTTCTAGAAGATTCGGTTTTTTTATGACCCAAGGATTTCAGGGGACGGACAAGGTCTGGCTAGTAATGATGAAGGCGATGCGCGCCCTGACAAGGTACGCAGCCGCTGGCATTGAAGACACCGGGCTCGGCCTCTCGGATTTCGGCGTGCTGGAACTCCTGCTGCACAAAGGGCCTTTGCCCGTCAATACGATAGGCCCAATCGTCGACCTCACCCCAGGCTCGATCAGCATTGCTGTCGATCGCCTCGTCGCGAAAGGCCTGGTCAGCCGCGTCGAGAGCGCCGAAGACCGACGCGTACGGATCGTTGCCCTCACCCCACGCGGCAAGGATCTTATTGTTTCCGCCTTTCGGAAGCATTCCGGGCAGATGAAGAGAGTGTTCTCGGAACTAAGCCCGGAGGAGCTTCGTGGCCTTGAAGTAAAGCTCAAGAAAGTCGGCAAGCGCGCTGCCGCGCTGATGGAAAAGGATTGAGCCGCTCCATGTCAGTTCCCGTTTTATGCGCGTTAGCCTTTCGTCCTCATCGACGACTCCCAAATCCGATCGCTAAAACGACTCTCCGACCATTTCTTCGCTCTTCTTCCAGAGTGCCTCAGCATTGTTCGGGTCGAGTGCATATCCGCGCACCCCTTCGCTGACGGCGGTGATCGGCGCATCGTCCGGCACGATATGGCCCACGTGGCAATTCTCGCAATATTGCCCGCCGATCTCCTCCCCTGGTGCGACCACAGCCGCCCAGACCGAAGTTGCAGCTCCTTGGGGAACGGTCTTCCATTGGAAAGGTCCCTTACCCTGCGCGGCGAGCTGCTGATTGATCTCGCTCACCACCTTTTCAATCCGGCCGGGATCCGCGTAACGACCCAACTCGGTTCGTATGCCACCCGGGTGGACGGCCGCAGCGCGCACACCACGATCCCGGTGACGTTTGTCGAAAGCCACCGCGAAGAGGATGTTCGCCGTCTTCGATCTGCCATAAGCGACGAAAGGTTCATAGGGCGTGCGCTCAAAGTTGGGATCGTCCAGGTTCACATTCGAATAGCGATGACCGGCAGAAGACAAGTTGATCAGCCGCCCGCCATCCCGGATAAGCGACGCAATCCGGTTGACCAGGACAAAGTGGCCGAGGTGATTCGTCCCGAACTGCGTCTCGAAGCCGTCGGCTGTGTGGCCGAAAGGTGTGGCCATCACTCCTGCATTGGCGATGACCACCTCGAACGGGTGCCCTTTTGCCAGCAGAGAGTCGGCGCAGGCACGCACGCTCTTTAGATTGCCAAGATCGAGTTCAACCAGGTCGAAGCTTCCGCCATTAGCCGCAGCGTCCTTTCTCACCTGCTCGGTTGCAGTCTTGGCCTTGTTCAAATCGCGTGCCGCGCCTACAACCTGACCGCCGTTGGCGACCAGGGACCGCGCCGTTTCCACGCCGAGTCCAGCCGAGACACCCGTTACGAGGATCCGTTTGCCGCTCAGATTCACGCCCGACAAAACGTCATCTGTGGTCGATGTTGCTCCAAATGAGGTTGTCTCAAGTACGTTCGTCATTCTCTGCCTCCTTGTACCGATATGTTCGATTGACCGTTTATCTATCGCGTAACCTAGCTCTGCTAGGCGGCGGCCGCGGCGTGTTCGAAATAGTGTTCCGCGTCCAGATCGGCAATCAGCCCAGGCTGAACCGGTCGCCATCCCAGCCGTTCCTGTGTTTGCGCGCTGGAAGCCGGACCGTCCATACCAAAGAGGGGAGCGATCCAGCCAAAATGATCGGCTGCTTCCGCACGAGACTTGCTCACGACCGGAACGTTTAAGTGTCTGCCGATCACCTGAGCGATGTCTCGAGCCGGTACACCCTCGTCGGCCACGCCATGATACCGGCCTGCAGCATTGCTCTTCTCAAGCACGAGCCTGTAGAGATGAGCCGCATCCAGCCGATGCACTGCAGGCCAGCGGTTGTGGCCGTCCTCTATATACGCAGAGACGCGCTTCTCGCGCGCAATGCTGATCAGGCGCGGCACGAAGCCATGATCGCCTTCTCCGTGTACCGAGGGAGAAAGCCTTAGCACGGCGACGCGGACTCCACTTGCCGCCAGCGCAAGTGACGCATCTTCGGACTTCCGCGGGAAATTGGGATTGGGCGCATCTTCTTCTGTTGCGAGTCGGCCTTGCGGTTGAGCAAGCAGGGTCCCCGAAGTGACGATCAAAGGCCGATCCGAGCCGGCGAGCGCCGCGCCGAGCGTCTCGATGGCGCGCCGATCCGCTTCAGCAGCAGGCCCATAATTTGAGAAATCGTGGATAAAAGCCGTGTGGATCACTCCATCGGCAGCCGCTGCTCCGCTGCGAAGGCTTTCGAGATCTTCGAGTGAACCATGATGTACCTCGGCTCCCGCCGCGATGAGCGATCTGGCTGCCTTCTCCGAACGAGCAAGGCCGAGCACCTGATGACCAGCGCCAATCAATTCTTGGACGACTGCGGAACCGATGAAGCCTGTAGGCCCGGTGACAAAAACACGCATATTCTTTTCCTCCTAAGGAGTTGTGAATTCGGTCGATACGGACGAAGCGTTCACTCGACTTGCGAGTCGAGTCGAAACCTTGGCAGTGATCAATCTCCATTCGCGGGTGGAAGCAGGCAGGCCATCGATCTCGATCAACTCGCGCAGCCAGTCTTCTGCCGAGAGCTCGGCCTGTTCTGACCCGAACAACTGGGTGACGGCGGTGAAGAATGCTGACAATTCTTGCTCTGCCATTGTCATGAGGTTGGCGCAACGAGGATTGGAATTCTTCAATGATTTATAAGGAGCGACTGGATTCATATTCCTCACCTCTCGAAGCCGGAAAAACCGGAAACCGCTATTGACAGTCCGCCGCGTTCCGGCTAAAACGGAGAGTGTCTCCGAATCAATATATAAGATAATCGGAGACTATCTCCGGTTGCAAAGTTTTTTACATGCCGACAAAGCGTTCAAAACCGGCCCCACGGAAGCCGCGCACCGATGCGCTGCGGAACCGCGAGCGCATTTTGGATGTGGCGAAGGAGGCGTTTACCCGGTCTGGCGCGAACGCCAGCCTGGACGACATTGCCAAAGAGGCCGGCGTCGGAGCCGGAACTCTGTATCGGCACTTTCCTACACGGGACGCACTGATCGAGGCGGTCTATCGGACTGAGGTGGAAAAGCTTGCTGCGGCGGAGAAGGAGTTTACCGAGAGCCTACCTCCTATCGAGGCATTGCGAGCCTGGATGTTGTTGTTCATTGATTATATCGCGGCAAAGCAGATCATCGCCCCGGCACTGAATACATTCGTCGGAGGGGCTTCGAAGCTGTATGAAAGTTCCCGCACTCAGATCCAGGGAGCCATTGATTCGCTGGTGAAGCGCGCAATCAGGAGCGGCGACATTCGTAAAGATCTCGAGCCATTCGATCTTCTTCGTGCGCTCATCGGCGTCTCCAACGTGGCATCAAGCCCTGACTGGCAGCAAAGCGCGAAGAGACTCGTGGATATCCTCATCAGCGGTTCGCGGCCAATCAAATAGAGCCCGGGGATTTGACTCCCCAATTGTCGGCAATTCGGAAGTAATCTGATGGAGTCGGCTTCCTTGTACTCTGTCTTTGGGTCAGCTTGAAATGGCGCGGTCCCACGGGGATCGTTGACGGTATCTTGAACGGCGGCGACGACTAACTCAGGGCGATAGAAACTCCAGCCCTGACTAGCAACCTTGTTCGGAAAACCAAACAGCTCTCAAATCTCTCGTGGCAATCCGCGAGGTTGCGTTAGATTATTTTTCGGGATGCTCCAGCATGAGCGTTCCCCCGAGAAGCTCGCGCCCGCTGGCGCCTAACCATGAGGCGCGGGCTTCTAATATTGAGTCATTGAGCCGACGCAGACGCCATGCGAATTCCTGCTCTTTTTAGCAGCGATTACGATTGATGCAGCAGACCCCGATCCAGCGGAGTTCAGGGACGGGAATCATGAATAGCGCGCCGAAAACGCTCATCAAATTGACGACTCCAAGTCCAGATAACGCGAGAGCCCCCGGGGCCAAAGCGTCATCAACTCGTAACCCCAGGGCTCGGAGAAAAGCCGCGGCGTCGAGAGCAACCCATAGTGAGAATGCGGCCCACAACCCGTACAGCAGAGGCGGAATCCGAAATATCCCATTTCCGCCGTTCAATTGCAGCAGGATTGCGCAAGGCACCGCCATTGAGGCGAGGATCAGAACCACAACTGCGGCAGATCTCCATGGCGATTTGGAAACGGCGTTGTTCTCAGTTCGGTCTTGTTCGGATTCGCTCATCCCTGCTCCCGCTTCCGAGCCTCTAGTTGGGCAATCCATTCCAACAATCGTTTCGCGGCGGGATCATCGGGCTCTGCCGCTTTCAGCTTTGCTTTCGCTTCATTTGGAGTTAGGCGCGTACACTGCGGAGCGCTGTACTTTTTCTTCCCCTGTGGTGCGGAATTCGTCGCTGTTTGGTTGGATATACCCGGACCCTTTGGCATTCTCGAATACTCTCCGCGAGAAAATGTTTCACCGCCAAGATAAGCTTTCGGATTGCGCGTGTAGCTGTTGAAATAATTCTGTTCTGAATTCCGAAAAAGCCAGCCGCTCGCTTTTGGAAATGGCGAGGCATGGCGGTTGTTACGAAAACAGGAATAGAGTTAAGAAAGTAACCGTAAGCTTTACAAAAGCGAGGCGGCATCATGGCACAATATTTCCCGGAGAATCCAAGAGAAATGAACCTTTCACTCGCACTGGCTGCAAGATACCGCGCACTGCTGGAGGTGAACAAAGCTGCGATTACACAGCCCACGGCCGATAAGGTCTTTGAAAGTATGTGTGACACTCTTAAACAGCTCATCCTGTTCGATCGCGCCGGCTTAACTCTCTACGACCCGGAGCAGGATGCCCTGAAGCTCATCGCGCGGCAGGGAAAATTTGCCAACAGCTACTTTCGGTTGGGCGTGTTGCTCGGCCGCGAGGAGTGTCACGATGGCTGGGCAATCGAGCATGGCGCCCAGATCATCCGTCGCGACGTGGAAACAGAACGCCAGTTCCCGGTCGAGGAGCGCTCTCTAGCCGAGGGGCTTCATTCGTATTGCGCCGTTCCCCTGATTGTGCGCGGGGAAAGTATTGGCGTGGTCACTCTGCTGAGCCGGCGCAAGAACCAGTTTTCCGAACGCCACGCCGAATTTTTGCAGCAAGCGGCTAATCAGATTGTTTTGGCGATCAAGTCATTTAATCCGCGTTGCATTCAGCACTCACAAACCAAGCTGATCTGCCCCAGGTGCATCGCCTCCAGCGGAGGACAGAAGACCACCACCAAATACAAGGATCATCTTTCTAATTGGGGACGAAAAGGGGGCCGCGGCAAGAAAAGCCGTGGAGATGACTTGACAAACAGCAGTTTGGGATAACAATGTTCCGCGGTGCCAAAACAGGCCTACTGTGCAATCCATCCCACAACCAGGTTGGTCTGTCCTCGATGTATCGGTAAGAAGGGCGGGAGATCGACAACGAAGAGACATTACAGCAAGCTCTCTCGTTGGGGGAAAAAGGGTGGTCGGCCGAAAAAGGGCTAAGTAACAGCTCGTTCAACCGAGGCAGGCGGGCCATACGGCAGAAAGAATTCAGTGCTGTGGTATTTTTTGTCTTTTTTCCGGCCACTCGATAACTCCTGACTTCGACGCTCTCATTGCAACAAACTAAATCGCGGCGAGGGGAGCTAGCTTTGGGACGTTCAACTCCTCAGACCAGAGCAACTAATTGAGGTCCGAATTGCGTTTGACCGGAGGCTTTTGTTGCAACGGAGCCACCGCACCAGAACCAGATCGGTTGCCATAACGCACGACCGTGTCCTGTGCAATGTCAGTATCGTTCTCCCCCGATCCAGTTGCTGCTCTAATAACAGGCTGCTTGGAGGAAGCGAGATTCACTTTACTGGCTGTTGTTGCTGGCGGAGTCGTCCGTGAGTCTGCTGGTTTCGTGGCGCGAGTTGCCCTGCTTCTGGCGCGCGGCTGGCGGGTAACCGTTTTGAGATCGGCGGGCACAATTGCGGCGGGCTTGGTTTGCGAAGGCTGCAGATCGACCGAGCGCTGTTGCAGAGCGGCGGGCAGCGGAGAAAGCCGGTGTGCCGACATTCCGAGCAGCAAAACTAATGCGACCACACCCGCCAGCGTGGCGGTCGCCCAAAATACTTTTTCATTCGTGAGGATCGGACGCCGAACAAGCCGTGAATGCACTGCGGGCTGCGGCAGCACCGTTTGGGGCCCCAGAGACGCCGGAGCTAAACTTGGATTTCGGGTACTCCAAGCAACCGGCTGCTCCGCAGGGCTCGCCGTTTCACGCGCTTCTTCTTCTGCGGAGATCGGGTGCCAAATGGGCCAATCGGAAACAGGCTGCGATTCCGCCGCAGGCGCTTGCTGAAACACGGTCTGTTCCGCGGCAGCTTGTTTATCAGCCAGCGATTCTGATGCGGAAGCCGCAGCAACCTCCGCGATGGATTCATCCCTCAGGTCCGGATTGTCGGTGGATTCATAAACCGGCTCAGGCGGCGCAACCTCTTGCCCTTCCACAGCCGCAGTTTGCATTTGGACATCTCCCGAAAGCAAAGCCAGCTCTGGTTCTTCGATTTCAGCTTGGAGCTCGTCCGCTTGGAGTTCCAACCCACGCGACTCTTCGGCCCGAAAACCCTCAGCAAACACCGGCTCAGCACCTGCGGACACATCGGAAAAGTCTTCCGCAGCTTCGAGAGAACCTTCTTCGACCTCAGATAAAGCGGAAACCAACTCCGGTTCCGGCGCGCGCGGCTCGGCTTCTGATTGCGACCACACTGGCTCTGACGCTGGTGCAGAATTTTCTTCGGGCTGCCGTTCGGGGAAGATGGGCTGCATCTCAGCTGCGTGCTCAGGCTCAAAGGTCATGGCACCGGTATCTTCGTTTAATGATGGCTGTGATTCCAGATCACTGATGGGCGTAGCGCCGAATTGGGTCGCTTCAGCATGTGCCGCCTCCGCAGGGAACCCACGGCGAGGAAGATTTGCGATTTCCGCGCTGATGGCGCGCGCCTCAGGGCCTACTGCTTCGCTCTCTTCGACGCCTGTCTGCGGGATGAACGGAATCGCGGTGATCGGACTCAATCCGCCAGTGATCGCACCCGGCATTACAAAAGCGCATGCATCCTTGACCGCAGTTGCTCGTTGCAGGGCTTCTTCGGCGTCACATTCTTCGATTGTGATTTCCAGGTCCACGGGCTGCGCCGAGGTTTTTCCGGGGGATTCAGTTTGCACTTCGAATCCGCGTGACCGTAGATTTTCCGCCAGCTCCTGCGATTCTTCCGGAAAGCGAGTGATGATGCGTGCTAGCGGCACGGGGCTCCTCGAACACGCGCGCCAGGTGCAGAAGTCAAGCTGCGCGCCTGTCCACAAGCGATTGGATGCGCTTGCAGAGACTCCAGTTTACCTCAACCTCCAGGATGAATCCGAAGCAAAATCCGGTCGAACTGGAATTCCTGGCCGGATGAAAATCTTTGCACAACAAGAGATTTTTCCCTTGCGGACTTCGCGTGCCTTCCTTTGCGAACTCCGCGGTTAAGGAGCTTTCTCCGATCAAAGTCTGTAACCGCATAGGAGCATCCGCAATGAGCCTTAAAGCGCCTAACAAAACCCAAGAACGCGCTGTGAGAACACCGGCCAGGGTGCGGATTGTGCCATCGTCAATGCATGGGCTGTGATCCATGTAGCCACAAAAGCGCCGTCTGACGCGGCTTTTAGCGCGTACAGCCCGGCGATTTGCCTTGACACAAGCCATTTTGAGAATAGAATTACCCCGCTCAGGCGTATGAGCTTAAAGGAGGATGATCTATGACTCCACTGCGTATAGCGGTCTTGCTGCTTGCCTGCTTCGTTCCGCTTTGCGTTTCGGGCTTTGCGCAGGCCCCACCATTTACGATAGGCATGCGTGATGCCTGTGATCCAGGGACATTTACGGCGGCGGCTGGGCCGGGTGTTTGCAAGCCTGGTCAGCATGGAACCACAAAGTTCAAGTTTTCATCGCGGAACTCCAATCCGATCACATCGCTGGCGCTTGGCGATTCAATCCGCTGCTGAACGCTTCGGCTGGGACTTTTCAACTAACTGGGGCGACGGTCAGCCTCGATTCGGGACAGACCACCACGCTTCAAAACACAGGTGGCGAAACCCACACCTTCACCAAGGTCGCGACTTTCGGCGGAGGATTCATTCCGCCACTCAATCAGTTGTCGGGAAATCCGGTTCCGGCTCCTGAGTGCCTGCAACCGGCAAACGCGACAAATATATTCGTTGAAGCCGGCGCTACGGAGGCCGGACCGACAGCAGGCTCGGACCAACTTCCGGTTGGCACTACCAATTGGGAATGCTGTGTTCACCCCTGGATGCGGATGACGATAGAAGTGCATTGATCTCTTGCAGCGGATAACCCGAGTCGCTATTGAATGAG
>QIAB01000031.1:0-75508 GCA_003225455.1 Acidobacteriota bacterium | reverse complement strand
TCTCGCTCACGACTCTGATATAGGGGTTTTGTTAGGGCGTCTTAGTTAACGATAGCTCTCCAGCACTTTCGTCGCCCGGTTCAGCGCGGCCGCCAGTGCGGAGATTTGCTCTCGGGTGCGCTCCAAATCGTGTTTGTCGATAGCCTCGTTCACGCCCGGAATCACCACCGCTGCATAGCCGGTGTATTGTCCCGGCGCATAAATAGCGTGGTGAAACCAGGGACGGTTCGGCAGGCCATCGGGAATCAGCAGGGCGCGCTCAGCCTGGCGTAGAGCCTGATTCAAGCTGGGAAGATTCCTCGATGAATTCTTTTCGCGCTCCAACGTCTTCGCCGCAGCCTGTTCAAAGTGATGCGCCGCGTCCATGGCCTGCTTGAAATCCGGCGATTGGCCCCCGAAATCATTATCCGCTTTCTTTTTCGCAGCCTCGATGTAGGCAGTAATCTCTTTGGCGTATTCCTCGTAATCGTAAGGAAGGACGTCGGCATCCGCCATGCGAATCGCCTCAATCCCAAACACGCGCGCCATTTCCTGCTCGTAAGCGAAATCGGGATCGGCGAATTTCTTAAACCAGTTAAAGTTGTCGAACACCGAGTGATAAACGCCATACGAACCGGTCGAGCTTACATCCGATGAGGGCACACCAAGGTGCTGAAGGAAAACGGTGTAGTCGGAGCCACTGCCCAAGTCTCCAACTGGCACATCAGTCTTTGCCTGTGCCGCCGGCACTCGGCCCGTGTCGCCGATAGCCTCCGTCGGCGCCTGCGCATTTTCAGCGCCGGGCTGATTGGCTTTCTTCCACTCGTCATACAACATGCCGCCTTTCGGGCTGGGCACGACCTTTGTCACTTCGCGCAAGAATTGCTTCAGGCTCGGCACTGACGACGCGCCGAACTTCGAGCCGGAAACCGCGACATCCATATTGAAATAAGCTGGTGCATTCCCGAGGTCAGACGCGTGTTGCTCGCCCCATTCCGTCGAGCCAATCAGGCCTTCTTCCTCCGCATCCCAACTGCCGAAAACAATGGTACGTTTCGGTTTCCAGCCTGACTTCAGCAGCTCGCCAATGCCGTGTACAGCTTCCAACATCGCCGCAGTGCCGCTGTTGGGATCTACCGCTCCATACACCCATGCATCGCGATGATTCCCCCCGACCACCCATTCGTCAGGAAATTCGCCGCCGCGCACTTTGCCGACCACGTCCCAAATAGTGCGGTATTGATAATCCTGTTTGAGGTGCATCTTCACCTTCGAAGGCCCCGGCCCAACGTGATAAGTAAACGGCAGCGACCCCTGCCAATCGCGAGGCGAATCCGGACCTCCGAGATGCTCCAAAATCGGCCACGCATCCGCGTAAGAAATTGGCGTAGTTGGAATCTTCGGCAATTGTGCAGATTGCTCGGGCGGCACACGCTTCGAATCCGGAAGCGAAGGAAGCGATGCAACTCCAGGAGTGGTGGGATCCCCAGGAAACTGAAACATGTAGCCGATGGAGCCGCGTTGCACGCCCGTGTCCGGTCGCCACGGACCTTGGGGATATTTATCGCCACGTCGCCAACCATCATCTGCAGGGTCGGAATAAATAAGGACGCCTGCCGCACCGTGCTCTTGCGCAACGAATGCCTTGACGCCCCGAAAATTTTCTCCGTAGCGAACCAATACGATCTTGCCGCGAACGTCAACCTTCAAATCTTGCAGCTTCTTGAAATCGGCAGGCGAGCCATAGTTCGCATAGACCACCTCAGCTTCCACATCCCCGGATGGCGACATGGCATTAAAGGGCATAACCACCCGCGGATCATCCTGATACGGATCGCCGTTCACGTGCTCGCGCGTGGGGCCGTGCATGGTGATGCCCTCTGGGGCAACCAAATCAACACTGATTTCCGACGGATAATTCATCCAAACTTTGTATTCGACTATTTCAGTTTCCAGCCCAGCTTCGCGGAACTTCTGCGCCACATAGTCTGCGGTCGTCTTATCTTCCGGTGTGCCTGCCATGTGCGGCACTTGTGTCAAGGTCTTCAAGTGCGTTTCGGCAAGCTTTGGATCCGGAACTGCCATAAACCGCGCTTCGATGGCACTCTCTTCTGCGGAATTGCGGAATCCAAAGATCGGATTGCCGCTAACCGGAGATGACTGTGATCTTCCGCCAGCAGTTACAAATAGGAGCATAACCACTGCGAAGATTGCGGGAGATTTTTTCATCGTGTTCCTGCGGTACCGGACAGTGCCGTGAGAACTTCATCAAGCTCTGGCGCCTCGGTTATTGAATAAGCCTTGCTGAACTCGATTGCTCCGTTCTTGCCGACGACAAAAATCGCCCGCTCACTGGCCCCGGCGAAAGGATTTGCATCTCGCAGCACACCGTACTTGCGGCTGACCTCGCCGTGTGGCCAGAAATCGCTGCACAAAGGGTAGTCAAACGGGCCGATCTCGCGCTCCCAGGCCGTGGTGTTCATAATGGAATCAACGCTGATGCCGATCACTTCTGCGTCGCTAGCCACAAGCTTTTCCCGCTGAACTTGATAATCGATCATCTGCCGGGCACTGACGGGCTCCCAATTGAGCGGATAAAACGCAAGCACCAATCGTTGCTTGCCGATCCGTTCGGCGAGGTGAAGACGCTTTTTCACGCCGCCGATCAGCGCAGGCAAGTCGAAATCCGGCGCTATCTGACCAGGTTCTAGCACTGACACATCCTTATTTTGTAGATTGATTTCACGCTGCGAAAACGATGATTGTACTCCTCTCCCGCTATAAACTTGTGCCATGCCTGTAAGAGATGCAACCAAGCGATTTTCGTCGCGGGTCGAAGATTATATCCGCTATCGCCCAGGCTATCCGCCGGAAGTGATTCAGCTCTTGATGGCAGAGTGCGGTCTCACAGCACAGTCGGTGATAGCAGATATTGCATCCGGCACCGGCATATTTACCCGCATGTTGCTGGAGAATGGCGCTCGCGTCCTCGGAGTCGAACCCAACCCGGAGATGCGCCGGGCCGCTGAAGAGTTCTTGACGGGATATTCGCGTTTCACCAGCGTCAATGGAACGGCGGAAGCGACGACCTTAGCAGATCACGGCGTGGACGTTATTACAGCAGCACAGGCGGCGCATTGGTTCGATCCCGGCAAAGCGCGTGAGGAATTCATCCGCCTTCTGAAACCTAGCGGCTGGCTAGTTCTGCTCTGGAATGACCGCCGTATCGATGCCTCGCAATTTTCGCGTGAATACGAAAACCTGCTGCTCAACTATGGCACTGATTATCACGAGGTGCGGCGCTTAGGCGGGGACCTGACCGCTAGAAAATTCTTCGGGTCTTCTGAATTTCAAACGCGCGTTTTCGACAATCGTCAGGAGTTTGACTACGCAGGCCTGGAGGGCAGGCTCTTATCGTCCTCCTATACACCACAAAACGGCAGTCTCGAATACGAGCCGATGTTGCAGGAATTGCGGCGAATTTTCGAGACCAATCAGGTGAATGGACGTGTAATCTTCGATTACAACGCACAGATATATTACGGGCGTATTACATGAGTTTCTAGGGCACAAGCTTTGCCGCGCGACTCTCTGGATGATGGGGAAAAACTCCCATTCGGACCGGTTCTGGAGAGTTGCTCGCGAAAAATCAAGCCGGTTTTTGGGAAGGGCACGACTTCAGAGGCTGCGGACAACTCGATTGCGAACGTGTTTTGGGAAGGGCACGACTTCAGTCGTGCCGATAAACGCTTCCCTTTTGTTATCCCGAGCGGGCTTGCGCCCGCGAGGAATTTTTTTTCCCAGTTGTTCCGCAGCCGTTGTGCGGCTCCATTAATGTCGAACATAACGAGAAGGAGGCGCTTTTGCCATCCGATAAAAGTTTTCATATGACTCCAGAGGACTTCCGGCGGCATGGGCACGAGGTGGTGGATTGGCTTGCGGATTACTTTACCCGCATTGAATCTTTCCCGGTACTTTCACGCGCGGAGCCGGGACAGATTCGCACCTCGCTGCCTCTCGAGCCTCCTGCGCAAGGTGAGCCGTTCCAAGCCATGCTTCAAGATGTCGAGAAGCTGATTCTGCCCGGCATCACCCATTGGCAATCCCCGAACTTCTTCGCGTACTTCCCTTCTAATAACTCGGGCGCATCGATTCTCGGTGACTTGCTTTCCTCCGGCCTGGGAGTGCAGGGGATGCTGTGGGCCACCAGTCCTGCTTGCACGGAGCTGGAAACTCACGTGCTCGATTGGCTGGGGCAAATGCTCGATCTTCCGCCAAAATTTCTCTCAACCGATACCGGCGGTGGCGTAATTCAGGACACCGCTTCGAGCGCTTCGCTTTGCGCACTGCTCGCCGCGCGTGAGCGGGCCACGAATTTCGCCAGCAACAAGCGGGGTTGCGATGGAAAACTAGCGGCGTATACGTCATCGCAAGCGCATTCCTCGATTGAAAAAGCCGTACAGATCGCCGGATTGGGGCGAGACAGCCTCCGCCTGATTGAGGTGCATGCAAACTTCGCCATGCGGCCCGATGCGCTTGCGCAACGCATCCAAGAGGATCGCCAAAACGGGCTGATTCCCTGCTTTGTTTGCGCGACCGTCGGCACAACTTCGTCGAATGCCATCGATCCTGTTCCCGAGATCGGGCGCATTTGCCGTGGACAAAATATCTGGCTGCATGTGGACGCAGCGATGTCAGGAACCGCCGCGCTCTGCCCCGAATTTCGTCACATCCACAACGGCCTCGAATTCGCCGACAGCTACTGCTTCAATCCGCATAAATGGATGTTCACGAATTTCGATTGCGATTGCTTTTACGTGGCCGACCGCAAGGGGCTGATTCAGACCTTGAGCGTCCTGCCAGAATATTTAAAAAATAAGGCCACCGAAACCGGCGCCGTAATCGACTACCGCGACTGGCAGATTCCCCTGGGGCGGCGCTTCCGCTCGCTTAAACTGTGGTTTGTGATCCGCCATTACGGAGTGCAGGGCCTTCAGCACCACGTACGCGAGCACGTACGCCTGGCGCAGCAATTCGCCGAGTGGCTGAAGCAAGACGCGGAATTTGAATTGGCCGCGCCAGTGCCATTGAACTTGGTCTGCTTCCGGCACAAAGGCGGAGACCAGATTAATCAAGACCTGATGGATCGCCTCAATCGCAGCGGCGATCTTTACCTCACGCATACGCGGCTGAACGATCGGCTCACGCTGCGCTTTTGCGTAGGACAAACCAACACCCAGGAGCGCCACGTCCGCCGAGCCTGGGATCGCATTCGGCAGGAAGCAAGAGCTGTGTGGGTCGGACGAGCCACACAGGCGTGACAGGTATTTTGCTTACTTTTCTCCGACCGCAGCCGATCGGAGCGCCTGGGTAGAAGCAGGCTGCGGAGTGCGTTTCGGATTCGAATTTTCAGAGGCAACTTGCCGCGCTTTTCTCACCAGATACTTCCCATTTCCCGCCAAGAATCGCGCCAGCGCATCAGCCACAGTTTCGAGCAGCACGCGATCCTCCGGGCCAAAGGCATTTTCGCGATCGCTCTCAACCGCCAAGACGCCCAGTTCGTGGCTGGCAAGCTTAATGGATACCAAAATTTTCGAGCGCGTCTCCGGCAGTTCAACCTGTGCCGGCTCCACGCCTGCTGCAGCCCCCAGAAGCTGTTGCGACCCGCTCTCGCCAACCGCCAAGTAGATTCCCGCCCAAGTGTAATGACGCCCCCGGCAAAGCAGCTCGATGACATCCTCCAACGGTGAATGCTGAAACGACGGCTTATTGCCGCCCAGCATATGTTCGATTTCAGCGAGAAGCGTGCGTGGGGCGAGATAGGTTTTCACGGCAATCCTGATGGGAAATTTGGGAAGCGAGGCTAGTGTAATTTCCGCCGCCCGCTACGGTCAACGCGATTCGGCGGGTAATGGGAGGAAAATGGGACCGCCTCTCATCAAATCCCACGCCTCCCGGTATTTCTCAAACCGCGGACGCCTGCATCCTCCCTGCGGATAAAATCTCAAACTCCGGCACGGCGCAAACGCGTCGATGGGAAGCACGTACCACACATCCAGCGGACGTATATGCACCACCAGCGCATCAATATCCCGCGCCGTGTAAACCATCTTTCGTTTGCCATAGATTCCATAACTCGACTGCACATCGTACCCGCGCGCCCGCACCACTTCCGTGCACTTCACTTGCACCCGCCACAGCCGCTCGCCATTATCCAAAATAAAATCATAGCGCTCGCTGTCTCCCCACGGACGCGTCACGCAAAATCCCAGCGATGACGCCTTCAGCAGAAACGCCGCTTCCGAGAGTTCTCCCCTGCGCTTCGTGTTCCGCAGCCTGCGCTCCGCCGCCGCCCGCACCATATCCAAATCTTCAGCTTCATCTCCCATGTTCGGTCCCATTTCTCTTCGCTTAAGTTGGGATCATGCCCCAACAGTTTTCCTTCGATTAAGGTGGGCTCATACCCCAAACGATTTGCCTGATTAAATTGGGATCAGCCCCAAACGATTCGCCTGTGATTAGTTGGGATTGTTCCCCAACAAAAGCGATTCCAAAGCGCCAGCCGCGAAGCGGCGCAAGATTGCAGCCCACAGCTTGCCCTGAGCTTGTCGAAGGGGCGTAAGAAGTGGGTTCCGCAAACGGCATGCGCTAGCCCGGCTGGGCGAAAGCCCCCCAACGAAAGCCATGTCCAAAACGCGAGCCGCGAAGCGGCGCAAGATTGCAGCCCACAGCTTGCCCTGAGCTTGTCGAAGGGGCGCAAGCCGTGGGTTCCGCAAGCGGCATGCGCAAGCCCCGAAGGGGCGCAAGAACGGCCCCCAACAAAAAAGCGCAAGCCGCAACCGGCCTGCGCTCCTCAATCCTTACTATCAGAATATCAATTCGGAAGGGGCAAATGGGACATCACTTCGCAAATTACTTTTCCATTCCCTTCAGCAACTTCCGGCCAAATCCTCGCTTTGACCCCCTTGACAACCATTTTCCCATTTCGGGAAATGCCCCCTTTGATGTAGCGCCGCGTGCCCGCGAACCGGACCACTCTCCGACGCGAGCCGCTGGAGTGTGTGGGGCGGATGCATGTGGCGCGCGGGCGCCCCCGCCCGCGAATCTTGCTTCTACGCAGCGCTGGCGTCCCCGCCCGCTGTCTCCGCTCGTCCCAGCTTCCTTATTCGATGTAGCGACGGGCGTCCTCGCCCGTCCAGAATTTCGAACGCGACGGGCTGACTCTCCGGCTTCGCTCAGGGCATGGCTTCACAGCACGCGGAAAAACTCGATTGCGAGCTGGGAAGGGCACGAGTTCACCCATGCCAATAAAGTTTTGATTTGTCATTCCGACGCGGCTTCAGACGCCGAGGAATCTGCTTCTCCGACTTTTTCCGCAGCCTCTTTTAGCCGTGCCGAATCCGCCACCTTAACCCTTTGTCATCCTGAGCGCAGCGTGATCTTTCGCTAGCGAAAGATCACGCGGAGTCGAACGGACCTCGCGTTTGATTAAAGCCATCACGGAGTGTCCAGGAGTTCTCCTCGCGCAGAGTTTGGCAGTGAAATCACCGCGACCGGGAAGGGGACCGTTTCAGCCCTGCCAAATGCACCCCTCACCCCCTGTCATTCCGCCCGGAGCAGGATGATTCGCGAAGCGAATCATCCTGCGGAGTGGAGGGAGTTGGAGGTTAAGCTTGCCTGCGGTGTATCGTTCATCTTAACAAGGTTGTGGATCGTGAACGATCGTTTGGGAAGAGTTGCTTCGGGATGCGATTCGGTGGCTGGCGGCTGCGCCCTCACCCGGGCTCTTGCCAAGACCGATTTCGGCTGTGCGGCAAGCGACCACGCCAAATTCGCTGATTTATGCCCGTTTTTCCTCGATTTTGTAGCCCTCGGCCTTCCGGCAATGAGTCTTCCGCATTTCTCCTCGCGTGTACAATCTGCAAAAAAGACAATTGTTCGCCTGGCAGGGAGGTTCGGATCAAGATGATGTGACCGGGACCGGACCTACGATTTATCACGGGAAAAATCGAGCATTGATTGATCCCATCAAGAAACTGCTGGCTTTCAGCGAGCTCGAGGCAGTTGTTTCGGTGCAGATACAGACGGTGTCCCAGTCCGTGCCGGGTAAGGTTATTGGAGAGATGCGTTCATGCGGGGCGGCCATAATCCACGTTGAAGACGAGCGACATCTTTCAGATGTCGATGGAAAAGAACATGTTGTGCTGAATGACAATGTACTTATCGAAATCGGCGCCGCGATGGCGCTATTTGGCGAACGTTTCGTTCTAGTGGTGAAGGAGGGCGTAAAGCTTCCGTCAAACCTTCAAGGACTTCTTGTTCTCTCGTACAAGGGACAAACGCTTGATATGGAAGAAACAGTGAAACTGATGGAGGCGATCGGCGACATGAAGAAGCGGGTCTTGCCATCTGCAGGCGTGCATTAGGTAACCTCCGATACGCACGAACGGCCCGCGGGTGCTTCACTCTTGGGAGTAGTCTAGAAATGACAAAGAGGAACAGTGAGGTCGACTTCGCTGAAAAGGTTGAACGGTTTTGTTCGTCTTCGACGCGGGTTGTCTTCGCTTTATTTCTGCTCGGGTTGCTCGTGTTTGAGCTTGTACGATTTTCCTATTGGCTTGTGAGGCGTTAGCAAGCCCACTTCAGTATTCATCTCCGCTATTTCCCTAGTTCTCCAGCTCAGTTTAAAGACACTCCGTCTTCTTTGGCCAGGCGCTGGGCAGCCTTTTTTGATAGAGAGAGGAAGCTTTAAAGGGTAAGTAGCTTTGCTCATGTTTTTACCTTTCTCAGGAGATCGGCCGGGTGCATGACTGCGATTTTATCTGACCACCAGCAGGACCTGTGTGGGTCGGACATTCTTGTCCGACCAAAAGGCTGGGGATTCCCAAAAAGGCTGATGTTCACACCTCACAGACTCACAGACTGAAAAAAAAGCAAAATCAGGACTCGGACAGGAATATCCGAGCCACACATGCAGAGCAAACGGATACCTCTCGGCAGAATGTACGAGTATCGGCGGATGCTGCCGCATTATCAAAAACCGGGCAAGGCAGTGTTCATAAGTTTTTGCAAGCATTTTCGAGCGAATCCCTTTCCGGACAAGGCTAGGGATGCGATCCTGCAGTGTTGTTTGAAGGGGAATAACTATCGATTTTCTCTGCACGCGGCAGTGGTGATGCCGGAGCATGTTCACCTTCTGCTTACTCCTCTGTGACGAAAAAGGTTGGCCGTATGGCTTGCCGGGAATATTGAAGTCACTCAAGGGTGCGTCTAGCCGGATGGTGAACAAGATTCTGAAGACTTCAGGACCAGTTTGACAGGAAGAGTCGTTTGATCATGTTTTGCGATCACAGGAGAGTCTGAAAGAAAAACTGGAGTATATTCGGCAAAATCCCGTCCGGAGAGGGCTGGTTGAGAAGGCAGGAGATTACCCCTGGCTATGGGTGGAGCAAGGCTTGTGTGAGCCGGGTAAGACTGCTCGGACAAGAATGTTCGAGCCACACGGGCACGTATGGCCACCCGATTCAACCCCTAATCTCCTCAATCACTTAGCTCCGCCTGCTGCGCCCATCCCCCGCTGAACCCCAATTTTTCCCCTTTTAACGGAATCTCCATGGAGATTTCGCCACCCCTCAATAACATAACGTCGAGAGAGTCCATACAGCGGAGACGCTAACCGGCGCTCCCAGGTGAAGGGCAAAAACAGCCGTCAGCCATCAGCTTTCAGCCGTCAAGCAAAGACGGCGGCTGTGGAGCCTTGGCTAACGACTAACGACCAGCGATTAACGCTAAGAACGAGGAGCGCAATGCACAAGCCGATTAAATATGTAGAGAAGGCAGTCACGATTGGCGCCAAGGGCGTGTGGGCGGTTTTCGATCGCCTGAACCGCATCAAGCCCAATCCTGCGCCCACGCCCAAGTGGTCGGACAAGCCGCTGCTCAAATCCTACGAAAAATCGAAGCCCCCGCTCGGTTGGCCGCGCGCCACGGACTCGCTCTGCCCGAAGTGTGTCCCGGAAATTCGCAAGCGCATTCTCGACGGCGAACTCCCCTACGAAGTTCTGCTCAACGAAAAAGTCGGCGAGATCAAAGCCACCATCATCGAGCGCGAAGGCAAGGTCATGATGGTGAAGCAGTGCCCCAAGCACGGCCTCTTTGAAGATGTGATGTCGGTTGATACCGAGTTCTCTCGGCACTTGGAAGAAGTTTTCCCCGGCCGTGACATTCGCGCCCACAACGACGAAAAGCTGCACAAGCATGGCACGTCGACTGTGAAGTATGGCCGCGGCTCGGTGCTTACCATAGACCTTACCAACCGCTGCAACATGATGTGCGATCCCTGCTTTATGGACGCCAACCAGGTCGGCTTCGTCCACGAACTGACGTGGGAAGAAATTAAGAAAATGCTCGACAACGCCATCACGATCAAGCCGAGACGGCAGATGAGCGTGCAGTTCTCCGGCGGCGAGCCAACCTTGTCGCCGTACTTCTTAGACGCCGTTCGCTACGCCCGCAAAGTTGGCTATAACTCGGTGCAAGCCGCAACCAACGGAATTGAATTTGCCAAGAGCTTCGAGTTCGCCCAGCAAGCCGCCGAAGCCGGGATGCGCTATGCGTACCTGCAGTTCGATGGCATCGGCAACGCTGCCAACGCGCACCGCAAAGTCGGCAATCTGTTCGACGTAAAGCTCAAAGCTATAGATAACCTGCACCGCGCCGGAGTCGAGATCGTCCCCGTCGTCACCATCGTCAACGGCATCAATAACGAACAAGTAGGACGCATCATCCAGTTCGCCTTGGATAATCCGAAGAAGATCGGCTTCCTAAGCTTCCAACCAGTAAGCTTTACCGGCCGCGACGAAGCCATCACCGACGAGCGCCGTATAGCTCAACGCTATACCCTCTCTCACCTCGCCCACGACGTGAAATCGCAAACCGGCCTTGGCGAACCCGCCCGCGATTGGTTTCCGATCAGCTTCATGTCCACGTTCAGCGACTGGGCCGACCTGATGCACGTCAACGACGCCAACAACAACTGGGGCCAGCTCTCCTGCGGCTGCCATCCGAATTGTGGGACCGGCATGGCGGTGATGATCGATAAAGAGACGAAGGAGGCGGTGCCGGTTACGGCGTTCCTGCATGGGGATCAGTTGGCGAAGGATATTGCCAAGGTGAATGATGCGTCCCGGGGGAAGTTTCTGACTGGGTTCGGGATGGCGCTGTGCTTGATGAAGAATTACGATCCGTTTAAGTCGCCGACGCATTTTAAGTTGATGGACCTGCTGAGCAAGTTCGATAAGAACTACAACGTGACGGGACGGAATTACGGCAAGGTCGGGCCGGAGCGGACGATTGATGATGTTATGAAGCGGCGGCAGGATCGCTGGAACTTTTTGTTTATAGCGGGCATGTGGTTCCAGGATCTGTTCAACTACGATTTCCGGCGGACGGAGCAGTGCATCATTCCTTATGCCACGCAGGAAGGCGAGATTTCCTTCTGCGCGTACAACACCGGCGTGGGCTGGCGGAACATCATCGAGAAGATGCATATGACCGCTACGCTCACTAAATGGTATGAGGAGC
This sequence comes from Acidobacteriota bacterium, assembly GCA_003225455.1. Taxonomy (GTDB): domain Bacteria; phylum Acidobacteriota; class Terriglobia; order Terriglobales; family Acidobacteriaceae; genus QIAB01. Next base: position 63,946 of record QIAB01000031.1, on the reverse strand, counting down.
ATGGGCGGCACGAGATCTTTGCGGGCGGCAAGAATGTAAAGATGGAGTCGACTGAGCACACACTCGTACTGCGCGATGGGATCGTTACACAGGAGGAGCAGCGCGATCTTGATAAGCTGGGCATCGCCAAGAATGCCCGGGAAGAGAAGTTGCGGGCGCGCGACGCGAAACAGAAGAACGATCCGGCGTACAACGCGCGCATGGCGGCGCTGTATCGCGAAGTGGTTCTGAAGGAGAAGCCGGTGGTGGCGGAGAACGGATTCATTCCGCTGGGGGCGCTGGCGAAAGCCAATGGCAATGGGCACCCTTCGACTACGCTCAGGGCAGGTTCTACGCCGGAGGCGATGCCGGAAGTAGCGGAGCCCGTGGCAGGGGATTAGTTAGTTCCATGACAAAGAAGAACAGGCCGCCGCGAGGCGGCTTTTTTGTGCTCCAAGTTTTGGGAATCCCAGGGATTCCTGGCAGGCTGGGCTTGCCCTTTGTTGCGCAGTCTCTGGGAATCGGGGAACGTCCCGTCTGTCCCCCAGGTTCCCGTCCCCCAGGTTCCGTCCCCCAGGTTCCCCAGGTTCCCTCGGCCGCATCTGGTCAGGCGCGCGGTTGTCGGAGCGATAGTGCATCGGGAAATTTTATCAGGGGAGAGGAGTCAGCAGTCAGCGCTCAACCAAATAGAAGATATTCGGCAGGCAATGAGCTTAGGTTTCACCGTGGGCGATCCAAAAGCTGAAGAGTACGGTCTGCATTTTTTTTGATTGCTGGATCTGTCGCCTTGGTTCGCAAATCTCTCATATGTCGAACAGCGGCTCCAACATCAATCCATGTTCCGCGGTCACTGCAGGTTATTAGCCATGCTGGAGAACCCACCACTTCTGTTCCTCTTGATCCGTCGGGATTAAGCGGCCAGCGTTTTTCAGTTAGGACAAGGTTGAACGTAATCACTGGTCCTCTGACGAATAGGACCCCTTGATGTCCATGCTTCGGCGCTTCCCTAAACCGCAACTTGGAATCAATCTGCCCAACCTCGTCCGTGGTCACGGAGATTTCAGCCCAATTCGCGGTCCGGGCTGTCTCCTCAAAGGAGTCGCTTTGACTATTTCGAATGACATGAATGAGTTGAGCTGCGGGCGGCGGCGTACCAGATCGAATGAAGAAAATACTGCCCCTATTCCAACCCGCTGATGTCAATCTGCCGCCGGCCGTTTCCATCTTCCAGAAGTCTTCGACGACCACCTTGGGACTGCTTGGTGTTGCCGAGGACTCCTGAGTCCGGCTTACAGTCGCCGCGATACAGACCAAAATGAGAATTCCAAAACCGGTCTCTACCTTGATCCCGCTGTATGTAACTCGGATCCTTTGTTTCATTTCACACCGCCACAATGTTGGGGCTCTGGCTGATTGGGCGTGAAGGTGCATGGAGCAATATCGCTACCCCCAGTTGGAACCATATAGATTAGGTTGCTTTGAGGATTAAGCTTCTTTGGAAAGCGAGTTGTTAGATCGTTGGCGAAAAACGTTCCGACCTTCCACGCCAGAACAGGCCTATTCAGCTGGTTCGCGATCAGTTGAGCAATCGAATGACCTCCGCCCCTAATGGGAGGCAGCCCGGCATTACATGCATTGAGAGTGATACGGACATTCTGGCCGAGCTGCGAGTTAGACAACGTGCTCACATTTAATGCTGAGACATTCGTATCGACGCCTGCCCCCTGTCCAGGTGCCAGCACTGACAAGTAGCTACCATCGGCTTGTGGCATTTGGGCACCGTGGCCGAAATAACTCACGCCACCACTAATCGTGCCATTTGTAGTAAGACCATTATTAAAATCCTGAACGGACGAGATTCGTTCCGTCACCACTGTATTAGAGCCAGTAGCAGTCAGGCTGGCGGCTTGCGTGGAAGCGGCAAGGTTGAATAGCTGTCCGACATTGTGGCAGTGGGTGGGATCCACATTTCGCCCAGCGGACAAAGTGACCTTCGTTTGGTCGCTCTTGATAACATGACCCCGGCTGGACCCCAATAATGGCTGGCCCGGAACCGTGGTTCTCGACGATGGTGGACTTGGATTTGTAACCAGTGCCCCCGGCACAGCGGGATCGGTTTCGAGCACGATTGTCGCCTTCGACACAAATTCCGGCCAGCCAGCCTGGGCCGTGCAGCCGGGATTTTTTGTCGACCAAATGTTTGCACAGGACGGCGGAGGCGTCATCGTTCACGGAATTGACCTGTCCCATAATGCGATGACCATATCCATAGTATCGACAAACAATTCGGACCACGTAGCTAGCACTCCACCCTGCCCGTCGGGAGTTGCAGAGCCAGGCGATAAAGAGGATCCGCCCCAACTAGATTGCGCTCCCCCTGCGCCGACTTGAGTGTATATCCTGCTCGCTAACTGCGTGGTTGAAGTGTTTCCGTTGGCAAATATCGTCATCAGCACAAGCCGGTCCTTGACAGTTTCGGAGAACGCGGTCTCGACACACCTCAGGTCAGGCGCTGTTTGATTGACGACCGTGGCGTTGGTATTTCTGGCAACATATTCCAAGTATGCATTCCCATCGGCATCCGTCGTCACAGTATTACTGATAAACGCATCGGAGGCAATGTTTTGGATCCCGATGGAGCCGCAATTACCTGTAGACGTCGTGGCAGATATGTACCTTTCTGGCATGGGGATTTGAGTGGTCTGACCAGTGGCTCCATTGACCACGAAAACCGAAATTGGTGGATGCGGCGGTGGCTGCTGAAGCTGTTGTGCATCCCACCCAAGGCCAACAGCATTTCCGTCCGTCCGCAGCGCAACGATGGAGCCTGCAAAGTTACTGCTCCATATTGGTGAACCGGTTTGGCCGTCGAAGTCCGCCATTCCGCTACTTGGAGTCCACCCAACCAGAATGCCACCATAGAGATCCGGCCCCACGATTGCTGTGGACAATGGCCTCTGCCAGAGTTGCTGCCCGTCACTTGTCAGCGCTCGTAGGGCGTAGGTCTCTCCGTTGCCGTTGGAACCGCCTTCCACTGAGTAAAGACCGGCGCCGTTATTACTGGGCGATGCTGGAACAAAGTGTCCAAAAGCTGTGTTCCCCGCCGCGAGCCCGGGCAAGGGAGGCACGGTCCAATTGGACGATCCCGATGCCATTGTGGTCACGATGTTCACCGCGGTTTGTGCCGTTTTGCCTTGCACTGTTGCGGTCAGCGTAACTTGCCCGACGGCATTAGCGGTGAGGACTGGCGTGCTGCCCGTAGTAATCGTTGCAAGCGTAGTGCGGCGGGGAAGACTCCAGGTCGCATCTGGACGCGGCCGGCCTTGGTCATCAGTGGCAGTAAACTGCTGCCTCTGACCGACTGCAAGATTGACGTTTGTAGGCGTAATCGTAATCGAAGCGGGAACCGGATAGACCGGGTAGGTCACGTGCATTTTTACGAGCGCAACATTGCCTGCGGTATCTGTAGCTCGTATTGCGATCAAATTAACGCCAGGTTGAAGAGAGATGTTACAGGAAAAGCTGCTCCCGCTGAATGTCACGGCTGTTCCATTGCAGGTTAAACCCGAAACTTGCGATAGTCCATCAGACACGCTTCCCATCGCGCTTACCGTGGAGGTAGAAATGGTCTGCCCGTCCGTAGGAGAAGTGACTGTTAGAGCGGGTGGCGTTTCGTCGATACTCAGAGTTACGGTGGGAAGGCGGTTCCAACGGCAACGGAGAGACCTACGCCCTACGAGCGCTGACAAGTGACGGGCAGCAACTCTGGCAGAGGCCATTGTCCACAGCAATCGTGGGGCCGGATCTCTATGGTGGCATTCTGGTTGGGTGGACTCCAAGTAGCGGAATGGCGGACTTCGACGGCCAAACCGGTTCACCAATATGGAGCAGTAACGTTGATGTTGGCTACAAACGTGAGGCCGCTGGCCGAGACCGAGATTGTCGCTATGCCAGGGTTGACTGCCGTCACCACGCCAGTCGAACTGACCGTTGCTATGTTCGATGCTGAAGAACTCCAAGATGCGCTGGCGGTAATATCTCGCGAAGTGCCATCGGAATAGCTCCCCAGCACCGTCAACTGCTGGCTCTTGTTGGGTGGTAAGAATGCATTTCCAGGTGGGATTATCGCACTCACCAATGCAGGCGCTGACACACTGAGGTTGGCAGAACCATTCAATGTAGCTAGGGTGGCGGTTATCGTCGTAGTACCTTGGGCTCGGCTAGTCGTCAAACCTGTGGAAGTGATTGTCGCCACCGAGGGCTGCGATGAGCTCCAGTTCACCGTTTTCGTGAAGTCCTGAGTACTGCCGTCAGCAAAGTTGCCGGTGGCTGACAACTCCGTTGTCAGCCCAAGCGCCAGGGAAGGATTCGGGGGCGAGATCGAGATGGAAATCAATCTCGATTGAGTAACCGTCACTGGAGCCGAATTTGTGACGCCGGCGAAACTAGCAGAAATTGTGCTGGTTCCAGCAGCCTGCGCGGTCATCAGACCTGTTGAAGTAATTGTGGCAACTTGCGTCGAGGAGGAGCTCCAACTGACGGTCGCCGTGAGATCGGCAGTGCTGCCATCGTTGTAGGTTCCAACGGCTGTAAACTGCTGCGTGGTGCCCATTGCGATGTAGGNNNNTGAGGCTGGCACTCTGATAATGGCTGGTAGGACAGCGGTGGAATCATAATTCCCGTTTAGAGTTCCTTCGAAGGCAAAACTGGCGGTAACGCTGTGAGTGGTACTGCCCCCACTCGGTATGTATGCCCCCACTTTCTATCCACCACCGGTCCGTCGCGACCATAGTCTGAGCCGCGGGCAGAGTAAAGCTGAACGTTATCTTTGTAAGAGTTGTTGTGAGTGGAGTGCTGGCAGTCGCAGTCGCCCAAGCTGTCGTGTTTTGACTGGCATCCAATTTTCCAACCGTGACCACTGGGTAGATGGTTCCGAAGCTTGCTGACTTGTTCATCCATAGTGAAAGCTGAAATGTCGAATTGGCAGGAACCATTCCTGCAGAATTTGGAACCCCTGTCGCGGTGGCCCAGTTTGCTATCCAAGTACTGCCGGTTTTCTGCTTCAGGTCGGAGGTAGTCAACATTGTCGAAGACGAATCGGGCCCAGCCGTCGACAGTAGGTTATAGCCGGTGCTTGCTACTTCTTTGTGGAAGTGGTACGTGGTCTGGGACTGTGCGGCTAGGCACAACAGCGTTTCCGCGGCCAGCGCAAGCGCAATCTTTGCAAATACACGAGTGACCAAGCCAACCTCCTCCAAGCGTTAGTCAGATAACGGCACAGATCCTGTGGCCCGGTACATACGTGAACGCGAGCGTAAGAGCTAAAGAGACCCCTGTACAGCACTGTTGGGTACAGAGAAGTTGTGGGGAATCTTTCTTAATAAAGGCTACCGACCAACGCTTGCCAGCTTAACCCCTTTGAGCAAACCACAATTGAGCTACGTCTGGACAAGAATCTGAAAACGTTACGAAATCAGCACAAAATTGCCCGTTTCGCTTGTCTTAGTCGCCGGAACTGGCCTAAAGCTCGGTTTAGGTACGCAGAGAAAAGCAGCAACCCAAACCTGCCAGTCTAAACCCACTGTCAAGTTGTGGTGGAAGTTCGGCTGAAAATGTTTCGATTTCGTAACACGATTGACTAAGTTCGTCGTGGGACTCGGCTTCAGAGGACAAAACCTGGGGACAAAACCTGGGGACAGACGGGACGTTCACCCATTTTTTCCCAACATGGGAATACGAGGCAGGCTGCGCCAAAATAACGGTCAACCGATTCCCGGCAGGCTGGCATTACCTTTGTTGCGTAGTCTCTGGTAAACTGCGCGGAAAGTCCGCGCCACGGACAACCCGGAAGACGAATGCATAGATCCTTCGTTGGAAGTCGTTCGCAAGCGAACGACTCCGCTTTCTCAGGATGACATCAGCCATCTTTGATTTTTTTATTTGAGCGCAGCAAGTGCCAAACTTGCGCAGTCTTGTGCCCCAGGTTCGCGCGCTGGTCCTGATTTGAACAACGCGGACAGGGGCCTGTTGGCACAACTGATGGGACGCGGAAAATTACAGGAAGATTCCTTGTCGTCCTCACCGCGCACGCGCGACTACGGACGATCGGGATCACGAAAGACTTAGCGGCTCGGCTGAAGCCGAGCCCTTTCAAAGATCGAATGGTAGTTTTTAACAGTACCAGCCTGATGCCCCCGGTTTGCCCCAAAACCGGGGCCCGAACTGGGGCATCCTGCGTCACCACGGCAGTTATTGACGGTCGAGTCCCCCGACTCTAAGCTGAGTTGGAGATCCAATTTTCGTTGGAGGCGTTCGTCTATGCTGTGCAAGCTGCTGTGTTTGATGATGATTGCGGTTCTGCCTGTGTCTGCGCTCGCGATTGATTCCGGGGGCGCCATGCTCTATGCCAAGGGCACGGCGTGGTTGAATGGTGGCACAGTCCCGCGTTCTTCAGCGATCTTTCCTGGCGACCTGATTCAGACCAAAACCAATTCGGTGGCCAACATCAACGCGGTGGGATCGAATGTGGTCATCGTTGCCGATTCTCTGGTCAAATTTGAGGGCAACGCGCTTTCGGTGAAGCACGGAGGCGTGAGCGTTGCGACCTCGAAGAAGATGAGCACACACGCAGGCGATGTAGCCATAGCGCCAGCCTCCGATGCCTGGACGCAGTATGAGGTGGTAGAGAAAGATGGAACGGTGCAGATCGTAGCCCGCAAAGGCGACGTGAGCGTCAGCGATGACACGGGGACGGCGACTCTCTCGCAAGGGCAGCAGACCACGCGCGATGAGTCATCGCAGAAAGCTCAGAAGAAAAAGAAAGCGGGCGCGCTTCCTGCTGCGGGCGGCAGCATTTTGGATTCGAGACCCGTGCTATACGGCGGTATTGGCGTAGCGGGCGTGCTGACGGGGCTTATTCTCTCAAAGGGAGATGAACCGGTCAGCCCGACAGCACCGTGAAGTGAGGATAACGACCCAGAGTCAGGGTGCGCAGGAGTACCTCGGTTGGCATCCTCTGACGAGGACTATCTCCTCCTGATAAGCAGCCAAGCTCCACTTGGCATATCGTTCCAAGAAGACAAGAAAAACAGTGATCAGCATTGCGCGGACAAGGATGTCGCGCCACAAAGAAGCATAGAGCTCCCCGTGGCGTAAGATGGACTTCTCGGGCACAAACTTCCTCGGAGGCGGAGGTCGTTGCGATGTCTGTTCGTTGCTAGGTCTGTTGCTGGGGCGCGGAGTCGACGGGGCGCGGGTTTTGCATGTTCAGCATTGACCATCTCGGAATCGCGGTGAAGTCGTTGGCGGCGGCGAAGGGAATCTATGAGAAGCTGGGGCTCACCGTCTCGCAGGAAGAGGTGGTCGAAGCCGAGCAGGTGCGGCTGGTAATGGTTCCGGTCGGAGAGAGCCGTCTGGAGCTGCTGGAGGCGACGTCAGAAACTTCGGCGATTGCCAAGTTCATCGCGGAGCGCGGTGAAGGATTGCATCATGTTTCGCTCCGTGTACCTGATCTGGAGGCGGCGGTCCAGCGGTTGAAGAAAGACGGCGTGCGTCTGGTTTCTGAGGAAATCAAGATTGGTGCTGGCGGGCATCGGTATGTGTTCGTGCATCCATCGAGCGCGGGAGGGGTGCTGCTTGAGTTGGTGGAGGCGAAGGGCTGATTCGAAGCAGCCACGGATTTTCGCTGAGGGTCATGAATTTCCTTAGTGGGAAACCTAAATGAGAGAGATATCCGCGAAAACGTTATTGGCGGTTTTGATGATTGCAGTTTGCGGCGGCTGTAAAAGGCCAGGCAACACTCAACCTACCGTTGTCACTTCGAAAACCGGGCAGCCTTCAATAGATATTCAACAGGTCTTATCCTGGCTTCCACTCGATACCGAGACAATAACAGTGGCTCGCGGACCGTTTCTGATTCCGTATGGGCCGGCGGAAAAAGAGACAATCCGAAACCGAGAGCTATCCGGCCAGGAACTGGATCACATGTTTGAAAGTCTTCCACTCGCTGTATTTGGATTGAAGGCTGACTTACTGGCTAAGCACCTGAAGAGCAGGCCAGTTATGCTGGCTGTCGAAGGGGCACGTCATTTCCGATCTCCGTCTGGCCTCGGGGAAATGCCTTTTGAGGGCTGTGGAATTGCTGTATTTGCCGATGCCCTGGGCGGCAGTGGCAATGCTTTCGTCAATGCATCCCGCGAGGTCGCGTTGGGAGTCGAGGAAATTGAAGGAGTAAAGGTGGCCGTATTTCAGGAGAAGATGGAGAACGATCTGTGGACGACCTTCGTGGCTTTTCCAAATAAGAACATAGTTCTTGTCGCCACGAAGCGCGATTACATAACAGAAGTCTTGAACAGGATACAGGGCTGCAGGAATGGACAACGCGCGTTGCCCAGTAATTTACCGGAATGGAAGTACGTTGATACCGATGCCCGCTTTTGGGGAGTGCGGCATTTTGACAAGAGCCAGGCAAACTATGATCCCTCTTCACCATTTGGGGGGCGAAGTTCGGCGAATTTCGCCGACGAAGGCGCAGTCGGGCTCACATTCAACTACGATCCGAGTAGACGAAGATCGGCAACAATCACGTATCCTTCAGGCGCCAAAGACGTTGCCAGCAACAATCCTTTGTCAATGGGATCAGAACCGAGCGCGAAAGATTTGCGTTTCAAGTCTCGAGAGCTGGAATCAGGTGTAGTGGAGGGTTCCTATAATCTTGTGTATTCGGACGCAGTGGGATATTTCCTTTTCGTTCTTGAAGGAATGCTGGGTCACGCCATTTACATTTAATCGAGCTACCTCTGAACCAACCATGCTTCTCTTAGCTGCGGACACTTCAGGAAAGCACGGCAGCATCGCGCTAGCGCGATGTGAGCCGGATGGAGCTTGCGAGGTACTGGAAGTCGTTCCATTGGCGGGCGGAACATTTTCGGCGCAACTGGTGCCGCAGATTGCGGCTTTGCTCGCGAAGCACAACGTTAATAAGCAGCAAATTGACGCATTCGCCGTGGCTTCTGGCCCCGGGTCGTTTACTGGGCTGCGGGTGGGATTGGCGGCAATTAAGGCGTTGGCTGAGGTGCTGGCGAAGCCGATCGCGGCGGTTTCGCTGCTGGAAGCCATTTCTGTGGCGGGAGGAGTCGAAGGTGAAGTGATCGCTGCACTCGACGCGGGCAGAAACGAAACTTATGTTGGGGAATACGAAGTTGTCAAAGACGCAACCATGCGCCGCGAGCGGCTGCTGACCCGCCAGGAGTTCCTAGATGCCGCACTGGCGAAGACCGTAGTTACATCAGACAAGGTCGTCTCCGACGCCGCTCGCAACGTCGCCCTGAAAGTTGTCGAAATCGAGCGGCCTCGAAGCGATGCCATCGCTCGGCTGGGCTGGAAGAAGATATTGACCGGAGAAACAGTCTCGCCCGAGGCGCTTGACGCAAACTACATTCGCCGGTCGGATGCTGAGATTTTCTCGAAGAGCAGATCATAGGTCCGGCTAACATAAGGAAAGGACTTATTGGCACGACTGAAGTTGTGCCCTTCCCGAAGCGGGCTTCTTCCGCCCCTGCGGGGCTTGCTCATTTTCCACTTTCGCCCAGGGCTTACGCCCTGGGCTGCATTCGGTCGCCGCTTCGCGGCTGGATTCTGGCGGTTTTGTTCCACCCGGGCAATCCGAAATTGAGTTCTCACACAGACTCTAACGGGACTCGCGCTCGTTTCCCACTTTACCCAGGGCTTACGTCCTCGGCTAACGTATTCCGCGCCGCTCCGCGGCTGGAGTTTGGAGGATTTTGCTCCACCGTCAACCGCAACTTCTAGTTCTCAGGCACTCACTACGGGGCTGGCTCATTTTCCACTTTCGCCCAGGGCTTGCGAGGCTGTTACGAAACCTGTGGCGTCGGCTGAAAGCCGACTCTGATTTCCCACTTTCGCTTTCCCGGCACTCATGTGCCGGGCTTTCCTATGCCGCGCTTCTCGGCTGACGCAGGTCTTGTCCCATCGCTCAGCATTGCGGCGGGGTTTCGTAACAGCCTCTTGCGCCCTCGGCTTTTTTTCGGTCGCCGCTTCGCGGCTGGATTCTGGCGGTTTTATTCCACCCGGGCAATCCGAAATTGAGTTCTCACACAGACTCTAAAGCCACATTACTCCTGTGCCGGAACTTACGGCGCGTCTGAAGACCCGCGCCCTTTCAAATCGTTTCTAACTTGTGGCGCGAAGTTTTGGGACGCGATACTAGAAGCTATTTCATAATGAACCAAGAAAGTAAAATCAGCTACCCCTCAGGGGCTGAAGCCCGCATTGTTGGCGGCTCTGAGCGGCACGGCTGAAGCCGTGCCCTTTCAAAACCGATTTATGAGATGGCTTGCTAGTTCTGATGCTGACTCTTTGACGTGTAAGTGGAAACTGAGAAGTGGAGACATTGAGATTGCGAATGCGTCCTGCAACTAGAGCCGATATTCCCGCGATGGTGGCGCTGGCCAAGAGCAGTGCCACTGCACCGCAATGGTCGGCGGCGCAATATGAGCAGATGCTTGCGCTACCAAAGCAGGAGGAGTGTCCGGGCGCAGCAGGCGGAACGCCTACGTCGAGATCGCGCCACGAACGTGGCCCAGGACGGTTCACGCGGGTAGCAATGGTCATCGAAGAAGGATCAGTTCTGCAGGGTTTTGCGGTCGCCCGCGAAATAGATCACGAATGGGAACTTGAGAACATTGCGGTCGCATCTTCTGCCCGAAGGCGCGGCCTGGGAACACACCTCCTGGGCGAGTTTCTGGACTTTGCACGGCGGCAGGGCGCTAAATCTGTGTATCTTGAGGTTCGGGAATCCAACCGGGCTGCCCGTTCTCTGTACGTCAAATGCGCCTTCATCGAGAGCGGTCACCGCAAGAGTTACTATTCGGACCCAGTAGAGGACGCCGTCCTCTACCGCCTTGATTTCCCGTAGTTTGCACCAACTTTGGTGCATATTTTTATGGGCGCGGGATGTGAATTTTCTATGAATTTCGGGATTGAAGCAGTGTAGGCTGTGTGGTAGCTTGGAGATCGAAAATCTTAGAGGGGGGTCTACTGGATGACTCCAAAGGACCAGCTTCTGGCCAGTCACGACGAGTTCCGCAAACTGGCTCAGGAGCACACGCAGTACGCACAACGCCTCGAATCACTCACCCAAAAACGATACCTCACAGAAGACGAGAAGCTGGAAGAAGTGCGGCTGAAGAAGCTGAAGCTTCGTCTGAAAGATCAGATGCAGTCGATTGAGCGGCAGTTCCGGCAAGATGTAGTGCAGAACCAGGTCGCTTAATCTCCACCTCCAACTCAGTGCGGCGCTGGCCGCAGAAGGGGTGGTGCACGCGAAGTGATGGCGCTCGTAAGCGCCTTTTTTTATTTGCATTTAACGCGAAGGGCGCACAGGGCACGTGAGCCCTACACTATAATTCCCATAGCTCCCGATGGTATCTGACGCTTACTATTATGCCGTGCCGCTGATCGGGGCTGCGCTTTTGATTGGCTGGCTGACGAGCCCGCTGTGGGGGATACCTGTGCTCGTCCTGGCAGGATTCTTCTTTTGGTTCTTCCGTGACCCGGATCGCTTGATCCCGGACGCCGCAGGCGCAGTAGTCTCTCCAGCCGACGGCAAAGTCACCGATGTCGCTCCTTCCCCGGACGGAAGCCGCCGCACTCGCATCAGCGTCTTCCTGAGCGTGTTTGACGTGCACGTAAACCGCTCTCCGATGGAAGGGGTCATTCGCGATGTCGTGTACCGAAAAGGGAAATTTCTCAACGCAATGGGCTCGGATTCCGCCGAGCAGAATGAGCAGAACATCGTTACGGTCGAGGGTGGCGGCCAAGTCCTGATCTTCAAGCAAATCGCCGGATTGTTGGCTCGGCGGATTGTGTTCACAAAAAATGTAGGAGAGCACGTCCAACGCGGGGAGCGTGTGGGCATGATCAAGTTCGGCTCGCGGGTTGATGTGCTGCTGAACGCTTCCGCCAAGGTACAGGTCAAGGTCGGAGATCGGGTGAAAGGAGGCGCCAGCGTTCTGGCCTATCTGGCGCCGGAACCTCAGCAGCTTGCTTCTGTGGGCGCAGCCCAGACTCGGCAAGGAGCGGTCTGATGGATGCAGCAGTGCCCGAAGTCCCAAGACGGCGAAAAGAAGATAACCCTCGGCGCCGCCTTAACCGAGGCATGTACATCCTGCCCTCCCTGTTTACCACGGCGAATATCGCGGCCGGTTATTACGCCATTTTACAGGTGACGCACGGATCTGTAGCCGAGCCGTGGCATTTCGATTTTGCGGCGATAGCGATCGGCTTTGCTGTGCTGTTTGATGGCCTGGATGGCCGCATTGCGCGCATGACCCACACTAGCAGCGACTTCGGCCGCGAGTTGGATTCACTTGCCGACGTGATCACTTTCGGCGTTGCCCCTGCCATGCTTGCCTGGATGTGGGGATTCCGCCAGTTACCGCAAGATCTAGGCGAGATGCGCACCAAGTTGCTCCAGTTTGGAGCCGTCGCCAGTTTCCTTTTTCTCATGGCCGGCGCCAGCCGCCTGGCGCGCTTCAACATCACAAGAAATCCGCAGCCCTCGAATCCTGGACGTCCCGGCAGGAAATATTTTGTCGGCATGCCCATTCCGGCAGGAGCCGGCGTGATCGCTGCGGGCGTTCACCTGTGGCTTGGTGAGCCGCTTACCTCTTGGTGGTCAAGTTTGAGTTGGATCTTATTGATAGTCGCCGTCGCCTATCTCATGGTCAGCACTTGGCGGTTTTATAGCGGCAAAGACATCGACTTTCGCTCGCGCCAGCCCTTTCGCCTTATCATTTTGTTTGCGGCTCTTTTTGCCTTGATCTGGTTCTTCTCGCGTTATGTGCTGTTCGCGATCGCACTGCTTTACATGGTCTCAGGGGTTTTTTGGCGGCTGCAATGGATTTTCCGGCGGAAAGGCAATCCGCCGCCCGCGTATCGTGAGGCGTCGCAGACCTCATGAGCTCGAATTTAAAATCCGCCCTCGCACACCCTGAAGCCGGGCGAAGCAATCTTTACCGGGTTGCTATCGTCGGCGCTGCGACGCTGAAGGGCAAAGAGGTCGCCGAGGTGCTGGGCGATCGCAACTTCCCTTCATCAGATATCAAGCTGCTGGACGATGACGAGTCATTAGGTCAGCTCGAAACTGCCGGTGACGAGATATCGTTCATTCAAAGAGTTCGGGCCGAGCAGTTCGAAAACGTGGATTTCACCTTCTTCGCCTCTGACCAGGACTGCACCCAGAACAACTGGAAAACCGCGCAGAAAGCCGGCAGTGCGATCGTTGATCTCTCGTTCGCACTCGAAGACCACGCGGAAGCGATGCTGCGCGCACCATGGATCGAGCGCCAGCTAGGCCAGGTGATGACGCCGGAATTGCAGCCCAGGCCGGCTGTCGTAGCCCATCCCGCCGCCGTGGTATTGGCACTATTGCTTCTGCGGATGCAGAAAGCCGTACCGGTGAAGCGGGTTGTCGCGACTGTGTTTGAGCCGGCTTCTGAACACGGCCAAAAAGGGATGGACGAACTGCACGAGCAGACTGTCAACCTGCTTTCCTTCCAGCAACTGCCCAAGAAGATCTTCGATACCCAAATCGCATTCAACATGCTGACGCGCTATGGAGAGCAATCGGTCCCGGCGCTGGCCACGGTCGAGAATCGCGTGCTGAAGCACTACCGTCGCATTGCCGGAAGCGATGCTCCGGCTCCGTCGCTGTTATTGATCCAAGCGCCCATCTTTCATGGGCACGCGTTCGTCATCCATCTGGAATTGACCGCTCTCGGCGATCTGGACGCGCTCTCGCAATCGCTTGCCGGCGAGCATGTGACGGTCACGCATCTTGCGGAAGACTCCCCCAGCAACGTGAATGCAGCCGGACAGAGCGACATTCTAGTTTCTATGGTTCCCGATGCGAATGCGGCCAATGGCGTCTGGCTCTGGGCGGCAACCGATAATCTCCGCATCGCCGCGGCGACTGCCGTGGAATGCGCCGAAGCCATGGCGGCTTCACGGCCTACCGGGAAAATACAATAATTCCATTCTCACGCACGGGCGAGGACGCCCGCGCCTACATCGGTGTTCTCGCGCACGGGCGGGGACGCCCGCGCCTACATCGGTTCTCACGCACGGGCGAGGACGCCCGCGCCTACATCGGCTCTGAGTTCTCCACAATCTGTTCGATCAAGGTATACGGATCACGCCGGTGTTCGGCTATCTCAGCTGCGTAACGAAGCATCTCGCCGTCGCTCATTTGCGCGCGAGCTTTCTCCAGGAAGGCATCACGAAGCATCTCGATCAGGCGCTCCTGCCAGTTTTGAACACTACGCTTAAGGGCTAGATTTTCTTTTTGCAAATAGGATTCATAATTCGCGATAGCCGCCGCGAGTTCCGCAATGCCTTTGCCCTCGCTGGCGATGGTCTTGACAATAGGTGGGGTCCATCGATCACTGCGCGTTGCCAGAGACTGTAGCGCGCGAATTTCCCGCTCCACGCGTTCAGCGCCTTCGCGATCACTCTTATTAATGACGAAAATGTCGGCGATCTCCATAATGCCGGCTTTGATGGTTTGCACATCATCGCCCATTCCGGGCACGAGGATCACGACAGTGATGTCAGCCACGCGCACTACGTCGATCTCGTCCTGGCCGACACCGACGGTTTCAATCATGATGAGGTCGCGGCCGGAGGCATCGAGCACCGTGGTTACGTCAGCGGTTGCGCGGGCCAGCCCGCCGAGCGAGCCGCGCGTGGCCATACTGCGGATGTAAATGCCGGGGTCGCAGAAATGTTCCTGCATGCGAATGCGGTCGCCCAGAATCGCTCCGCCTGTATACGGGCTTGTGGGATCAACTGCAATGATGCCGACAGTGCGGTCTTCTTTGCGGTAGTGACGGGCTAATTGATCGACGAGAGTGCTTTTGCCAGCGCCGGGAGCGCCGGTCATACCCAGAATGCGCGCGTGGCCGGTGTGGGGGAAAAGCGTCTTCAGCAGCTCAGACCATCCCGGAGTGCGGTTCTCCACCGCACTGATGACACGGGCCAGGGCGCGCGGATCGCCGGCGCGGAGTTGATGGATCAAGGATTCGCGAGTGTTGCCCAAGCGTTCCAGTGTAAAACATGGGCTGGAGGGCAGGAAACGGAAGGCCTCGCGAGCTACGCTCGTTTCCGGTAGCAAAACTTAGAAGCCTTAGGGCACGACTGAACAGGCTGCGGAAAAGTCGGGATTGAGGCGAAGGATCTCGCGCCAGGCGGGATACAAGACTCGGGCGGGCTATGAGCGCGCGGGCTGGGAAGGGTTACAGGAGCAGAGTCGCGCGCCCCGTCGCCACCCTATCAGACGCCGCCGGAGAGCGAGCGCCAGATTTTAGAACTGCGGCAGGCGCACATGCGCTGGGGACCGCGCAAACTGAAAGCGGTTCTGGAGCGTGAGCAAGCCCAGAGAAGCTGGCCGGCGGCGAGCACGATGGGCGAACTGTTGCGTCGCGAAGGTCTGGTAATCGCGGGCAAGAAAAGGCGCCGCGTCGACCACTGCGCAGTTCCCTTCGCCGCGGCGGATGTCCCCAACCGCGTCTGGCGCGGCGACTTCAAGGGTTGGAGCCGCACCCGGGACGGAACTCGCATCGATCCCCTGACCATCAGCGACGCCTGCAGTCGCTACCTGCTTGGCTGCCAGGCGGTGGAGAAAACGGACACGGCCCGCGTGCAAGCCATCTTCGAAGCCGACATTCGCGAGTATGGCTTGCCGGAAGCCATACGCACCGACAACGGCGCGCCCTTTGCTTCCTGCGCCATCGCCGGATTGTCGCGGCTGGCAGTGTGGTGGATGAAGCTGGGCATCCGGCCGGAACGCATTCAGCCGGCGCATCCCGAGCAGAATGGACGACACGAGCGCATGCATCTGACCCTGCAGCAAGAGACCATGGCGGAGATGGCCGCCACTCGGCGCGCCCAACAGCGTCGCTTCGACGAGTTCCGCCGCGAGTTCAACCAGCAGCGTCCGCATCAGGCGCTGAAGAGCCGCCACGAAGTGCGGCGAACGCACATTCACGTAGAATTGTTCTCTTCTGCTGCGAAGAGCACTTTGTGAAACCATTTTGCAGCAACAGATCTCGCGAACGTTGCTGTCTTGACCAGCCTTTGCTGTTTTCAGGCCGCTATTGTCGGTCGTGAAGCCCGATAAAGCTGCCAGGCGAACGCTCCCAAACCCAGGCAAACCATACCCAAGCGGACCAGCCCGCCAAGATAGGGGATGAACCCAACGATGGTGAGGATCAGCAGGCCCACAAAGAGTCCCAGCATCCAATCGCGCTTCGTGACTCCGGATGGCTTCAGAAGCATCCGCCCCAGGAAGGCTCCAACCCAAATCTTAGCCAAGTAGATCGCTGCTAGATACAGGGCGAGCAACATTAGCGAGACCGGGATGCCAACCAGCGTGATGGCTGCCACGACCATGACCAGCGGCACGCCCGCTAAAACGCCAACTCCCAACCCGAGGCTGCGCCAGCCTGAGCCCACCGCCTGAGTCGTGGCCTGGAAGAAGCCAGGAAACAGAGCCAGGCCCAGCCATCCCACCAGCATGGCGGAAGCGAGCCAGACAGCTTGGTGGAAGTAGAATCTGGGGCGCGTGAAGTGGCTCTTCCTCACTTGCACCTGGATGTCACGTTTGCCCGCAATGGTCGCGCCGTCGGCGATGTGCACATCTTTCAGCTGGCGCACGCGAGCGCTTAGGTTGCCGCCAACCCGGGCCGTGTTCGTCAGCATTAGGCTACGTCCGGGGCTAACTCCGGACACGCTCAGATCGCGGCCGATGCTGCCACTCACATCGACGTTGCCGGAGAGCAGCATGTCCACGCTGCGCTTCACCTCGCCTTCAAGGCTGACATCGCCAGCCGCAGCCACGATACCCTCGCCCACGCGGCTCCGGTCATCCACACGCAAGGACTGCGCAAAGCCGTAGATGCTGTGGCCCAATTGCCCGCTCAGGTCGAGCGACTGGGTAAAGGTGTAGATGCGGCCTTCCACGCTTCCGGTCACCACAGTTTTCTTGGCAATACTTATCAAGTCGCCCTTGACCGTGCCCCGCACTTCCACGGTCCGGGCAAAAGCCAGCAAGTCCCCATTGATTACGCCCTCCACTCGCACTGTGTTGCCGGCGGCTAAAAGGGTGTCGTCCACAGTCTCGTTCGCTGCCACGGTGACAAACTCACCGTGACGCCGCTCCAGGGCAAAGCTGGGCAAGGACAACGCAAGCAGCACGACCAACAAGTGGAGACCCGGCGGGTGTAGCCGCCATCGGCGTCCCAGCAGCAGTGCGCCGCCGCCCAACACCGCAAAGAGCGCCCCAACCACCGCAGCGTAATCAGCCAGCATGACAGTACCTCCGTGTGCGAAGTTGTACGAAAGGTTGAAGATCAGGTTGGTGAGGCCGTTTGCGCTGAAGGGATTGAGCCATTCCAGCGCTTCCGGAATTCTCAGCTTGTCGACCCAAGCGAAAAAGATCGACACTAGCGCCAGCACCGCGGCCAGCGCCGCCAGATCGCCCCACACCCAGGACAACCGCAAGCGAGGGAAGCCCACCGGGCCGGCTGCTTCTTCCGGAAGCTCGTGCAGGCTTTCGCCCAGAACCCGGTTCTCAGCGCGCAGTGCGTCCACCAGTTTTCGGCAGCGCTGGCACCTGGCCAGGTGGTCTCGCAGGCGCCGCGCTTCGTCCACGGTTAGTTCGCCGTCCACGAAGATGGTGCACGTCTGTTCCGAATAACATTCCATAGACTACTTGCTCCTGTGAGCCAGTTTCCGACGCAGCTCCTGCTTGGCACGAAATATCAGCGCTGCCACGTAGTTCCTCTGCAGGTCCAACTGCTGCGCGATTTCGTCATAGCTCAGCTCGCTGTAATAGCGCAGGACCAGCGGTAGACGATAGTTCTCGGGCAGGCGTGCGATGGCATCCCGCACCTGCGCCCTCTCTTCCTTGCTCATGACAGCACCCAGCGGTGACGGCTCCGCACTGCGTGCCTCAACGACCGTAGCTCCCTCTTCAACTTCCACAATCACCTGTCGTCCACGCCGCTGGCGCCGCAAAGCATCAATGCATTGGTTGCCAGCCACCCGCAGCAGCCATCTTGGAAACGGTATCGAACCGTCGTAGCTCTCGATTGAGCGCTGTAGTTTGAGGAAGACTTCGCTGGTGGCATCCTCTGCGCTCTCCCGTGAGTCCAGCATGTAGCGGCACAAACCGAACACGCGCCGGACATAGCGGCGATAGATTTGCTCCAGGGCTGCCACATCGTGGCCCCGTGCGCGCCCTATTACGCTCTCAAGGTCCAGCTCCTCCATCTGCTTGGCCTTGCCATCGCGAGGCTGTGGTCCTTTCGCGCTGTAGCTCTCGGCGTCCATAAAGCAGTACGCAGCAGATCGAACAAAGTTACACAAATTTTAGGGGGCGAAAGGAACCCAAGGTGAGCAATCGTGCAGCAGACGAATTAGCCGACTGTGCTAGACTCGTGAAAACACGCCGCGGAGAGGTGGCCGAGAGGCTGAAGGCGGCGGTTTGCTAAACCGTTATACGGGCTAAAACCTGTATCGAGGGTTCGAATCCCTCCCTCTCCGCCAGATGTAACAGAGAGGTTTATACACGTCCACAGTCTGCTCACCATTTTCAGTATTGGCAAATCGCATTTGGAATTTGCAGGCTTGTGCGACTCCGCGATCTTTTCCAGCATCGCCTCGCCATCAACGGTTCTGAAACCGCGCCCGGGAGTTGTTGAAAAACAACATCGCGCCCGAGCTAAACGGGCGGTACGCGCCGCTGGTTGATTTCTTTGAGGTGCTGGCACAACCTCCGGAGAACTTGCTCTCGTTCCGTATTGCTAAGCTCCTGTTTGAGCTCGTCAAGAGCGAAATGGACGATGTCGTGGTGATGAATCTCCTCGGGAGCAACATCATTACTGAGTTCAAGCCAGATGCTGTGCAGTAGATCAATTTCCTTTGGCGTGAGGCGGGGCGCGTGGGGGCCCAGATAAAAAACGTGTTCCTGTCCGCTTGGAGAGAGAATTTCGAGCGTCAACTGGGGCTTGGGGTCAGGCAGACGCTCCCAGGCGAGACCGGCGGTACGAGCCTCCTCGGGAACAGGTTTGGTGGGAGAAGGTCCTAGAACAACCATGGACGACTGCAAGCTTTGGGCGGCGCGCAAGATAGCGTCCCATTTTTCCGTGGCCGCAGCGACCGCCAGATGGATGGTCTTCCCTTTTTTCTCGGCGAGCTCAAGCGAGCGTGTGAAGAGCACCTGCTCTTCGAGGCTAAAGAGCTGCTCCGGTGCCAATTCGTACTCACCGACGCCGTGCAGAAATCGAAGATGGAGCACCACGACGTCCTGTTTACGAGGATCGACCCGGTCGAGGATTGCCCCCAGATTATGCAGCGTGTTGTAGTTCCGAACCATAACCAGGATGTTTCCTGGCCTGACGCCGAGTGTTTCGGGAGTGAGGTCCGCACCGGGTTCTAAATTGAATTGATCCAGTTCGGCATGGGCCGTAGCACGCTTCTTCGTGATTTTTTCCGAAGCAGTGAAAACCGCAAAGAAAATGATGGTGAAAGCAACTCCTGAAAGCGTGGCCACTTGCTTGGTGAAGAGGTTGATAATGCATAAGGCGAACAGAATGACTGTGATCAAGCCAAGACCCAGAGGAATCTCCAGACTCCCAACCTTCAGGTTCAGGGGAACGCGAAATTCCCGCTCCCCAGGTTGCTTGTAACGAAGCACGAGTACAGCCAGGCCCTTCAAGGCGAAGCTCCACATCACGCCGAAGGCATATGCCTCGCCCAGAACAAAAATGTTGCCGCGGCTCAAGAAGATCGTGAGCAGCTGAAGGCCGACAACAAGATTGAGGATGCGATGGGATGTCCCGAAACGACGGTGGGGGTGGCGAAACCAGTGAGGAAGGATTCCATCCTCAGAGACCCTATTCAGGACTCCATTCGAGCCGACGATGGCGGTATTGACTGCCCCGGCCAGCATCAAGACACCGACCACTACCACGAAAGCCCGGAACGCGAGCCGAAGTGATAGAGGCCCAACGAGGTACATTGCCAACCCGCCGATCGGGTTATCGAAGAAATTGTTGCGCGCCGAATCGGGGATGATCATCACCGCGAAGAATGCCACGCCCGCCGTGAAAATCAGGCTATAAAGAAAAATGACGAATCCGGCTTTTTCCAGGTTCCGTAGTTTGGGGTGCTCAATCTCGCGATACACCTGGGCCATGGTCTCTTCGCCGCTCATGGCCAGAACGGAGTGGCCGAGGCCAATCAAAATGCCGATCAGTCCGACGGTGTACGGCAACGAGGTGTGGCGCAGCCAGCCCAAGGCATCATTCGAGTAGGTAAGGTTCGAGAGGTGCGGCCAGGGCGGAAGGTGAGCTCCACGAACCCAGAGGGTGTAGCTGCACCAGGCGATCATCAGCACCACCATCACAGTGGTCACATACATGATGCGTAAGGCCTTCTCGCTGGATTCGGGAATTCCCTTGATGTTCTGCCACCAGAAATAGATGGTCACGAGAGCGGCAAAGAGTGCAGCCGTCCAGTTCGTGGGCAGGGTGAAATTGGAGTAGGCGTGGTGCAGGAGTTCGTTCAACAAACCGGTGAGGTACAGCCCTGCTGATACGCCGCTGATCGGTCCGGTCAGGATGTAGTCGAACATCAGGGCCGAAACCGAAAACTTTGCCAACGTTCCGCCCATGGCCTCTTTCACTACGCGGTATACGCCTCCACGCACAAACATGCTGGAGCTTTCGATATAGACCGCTCGGACCGCATAGGAGAGAAGCATGATCGCCAGAATGAACCAAGGAGCAGTTTTCCCCACAAAGTGTTCCGCAATGGCGCCCGCGTAGAAGGCGGACGAACCCATGTCGTTAAGTACGACGGCCGCGGCCTGCCAAAAAGAGATAAACGCGAGCATCGCGGTTGTAGCGACCAGCACTCGTTGTGCGCCGGTCACAACCGCAGAGTGCTTACCAGGGTGGTTTTGCATGTACGGTCTCTCAATTCCCAGACCAAACCTGTCCGTTTCCTCTCGGTCTCACCACAAGCTGTCCTGAAGAAACGACAATATTGCGCCGACCGTGTCTCTGACTACGGCGTGCCGGGAACCCGATATCCTAAATGGATCGTGCCTCGCTGATGCTCTCCTTACAAGACCGATGAGCTGACGGGCGAACAGATGAAAATTTACTAAAGATTTCGTAAAGATTTTATAAAAGCTCTAGCAGAACAGAACCGATGGCGTCAGAGCAGCTCTTTACGAGAGGCAAGGTCGGGAGCGGGGTGAAAAGAGGGCCTTATGCCATAGGTAGGGAAAAATAGAAGAGTGATCCTCGGCCCAGTTGGCTTGTGACTCCGATCTTTCCACCGTGTAGCTCGATGATCGCTTTGGCGATCGCCAATCCCATTCCAGTACCCTGGATCATCATGCGCTGATTCCGTCCCCGATAAAATTTATCGAAGATCATCTCTTGCTCCATTTCTTCTATCCCGGGACCGTGATCTGCGACGCTTGTGACCACTTCAGAATCTCGCACCTCGGCGGTGATGTGAATCGGAGTGTCCGGCGAGGAGTACTTACCTGTGTTGTCCAGCAGGTGGATTATCACTTCAGTAATGCGTTCACGATCCATGCGCACTGGCGGAAGGTTCTGCGGAATTTTGACTTCGATAGGATGGTGGCGCAGTGCCGATTGTGAGGTCTTGATGGCAGCATCAATGGCTTCCCGAATCTGGTCTGTCTCAAAGCGAAACTGAAGCTGATGTGAATCGAGTTGCGCTACTTCTCCGGCTTCTCCCACAAGCCGGTTAAGCCTGTCGCTTTCTTCATTGATGACTTGCAGGAGGTCTTCGCGCTGTGGCTTTTCCAGCTCAATGTCGGACAGCAGCGTTTCTGCGGATGCCTTGATTGCGGTCAACGGCGTTCGGAACTCGTGGGTGACCGAGTCCAGCAGGACTGACCGCAAACGATCACTCTCCCGTGCAGCTTCGCTGCGGGTCAGTTTTTCGACGGTATTCGCACGCTCGATTGAGATCGCCACCAAGCTGCCAATCGCTTCCAAGCTTTCACGAGAAAGATCGCAACCAGCTAAGCCCAGGGTACCGACCGATCGCGCCCCCATTCGCAAAGGCATGTAGCAGATCCTATGTTCCCGGTCGAGCACCGGCTCTCCCCGATCGCTGATGGCCTTCAGTTGATCGATCGGAAACAAAGATCGGCTGACCTCATCGAAAAAATAGGCCTCTTGCTTGCCTTCGAGGAAAACTGCCGCTCCGCTGACATTGAAGGAGTCTACGATGTGTTTGGGAATGATATTCAGCAGCTCGAACACGTTTTCGCTGAGCCACAACTGTTGGCTAAAGGCATAGAGCCTTTCGACTTCGCGCCGACGCTGGTCGGCATACACAGTCCCGCGGCGTGCGCGTTCCGAAAGTTGGCTGGCCACTACCGCCGTAACCAGGAAGGCAAAGAGAGCTATCCAGTTTTGTGGATCGGCAATCGTGAATCTGAACAGTGGCGGCAAAAAGAAATAGTTGTAACCTACTGTGGCAACGATTGCTGTGAAAATTGCGTAGCGCAGGCCCCAGGCGGCGGAGATCAGCAAAATAGCCAGCAACAGGCTGAATCCGACAGTTGTCGGATTCACGTGCAGCCATCGAAAGTACAGAACAACGATAGCTGACACAATCGCGGTCGACGCAGCAAAGCGTAGGATCGAATTGTCCATCGATCGTTTCATGCGAGAGACTGTAGTCTATTCGATTTGTGATTGGTGACTGAGGATAATACACACCATGCCGAAGACACCTGAGCAGTGGTTGGAAGAAACAACACCGCTGAGGAAACAAACAAGTGAAGCGCGAATGGCCAATTCAGAGCTCAAACCGAATATCCTTGTGGTCGACGATGAGGCGCAAATCATCCGCGTCCTGAAAACAACCCTGTCCAGCCAAGGGTACGGAATTCGAACCGCATCGGATGGCGAGGAAGCGCTTCAGCTCATGAAAGACTGGACGCCGGATTTGATCGTCACGGACCTTCGTATGCCGAACGTGGACGGCCTTGAACTCTGCCGCCACGTTCGGACCCAGTCGCGTGTTCCAATTATCGTGCTGTCAGTGAAGGGTGAGGAGGCTATCAAGGTGGAGGCGCTTGATGCCGGAGCCGACGATTACATCACAAAGCCCTTCAGTGTTAACGAACTGTTGGCACGAGTACGTGCGGCACTGCGACGAGCTTCGGCACCGCAACAACAAGAGACCGCACTCGTTGAGGTAGGCGATTTTCGCATCGATATCCCTGGTCGCACGGTTCAAGTGAAAGATCGCGAGATTCGGCTCACTCCCAAGGAATTCGATCTTCTGGTCTACTTGGCGAGGCACCCGGGAAAGGTGATAACCCACCGTGCTCTGCTTGGGGCTGTCTGGGGCCAAAACAGCATAGAACAGCCAGAATACCTACGCGTATTCGTGGGACATTTACGCAAGAAGCTCGAACCCGACGAGAACGCTGCACATTACATCATTACTGAACCCTGGGTGGGCTATCGCTTTGAACCGGGGGACTGAACTTACAACTGCCTCGCTATCCTTCCAACCACAATTCACACCTGCTGCTGAAGGTGCCCCGTCCTGTTCTTTTTTAGACACGGGTAAGTCCCGCGACTCTCGTTTGAACCAAGAAGGCGCAGACGCATATTGCGCATGAAGAATTCGTAAGCGGATGGTTCACGTTTAGAAATTCTTTATGAACTTTTTACTCGGCCTTTATGCCGTCTCGTGTTGAATAGCACTCGGCATGCAGGCTCTCGAAATGAATTTGATCGCCAATACGGAACGTATATCGCTCGCCGTGGTGTGTCTCCTCGGTGCCGGATTCATGATTTGGTTCCTAATCGCTCTTTCCTTGGATGGGAGGAGAACGCGTGCCGGGCGTCATTCCCGTTGGAATGCATCACCATTCAGCGAGATCGTTAATCGGAGACCGGTAGCGCAAAGATGGGCCGCGAAAGTTATAAAAAGTTCGTAAAAATGACCTCCGATCAAGTGACAGTTCGCACCGTTAGCAATAGGCTCATCAGAATCGCGCTAAAAGAGCGGCGAAGGAGCGATGCGAACCGGGGGCAGGATCGCCAGAACGAACTCACTGCTGCTTGTCATGATTGTCATGTCGTTCGCCGATAGGTTCGCGATGGGACAGGTTCCGGCCGCGCTTCCGGAGGAATCGGGTTCCTCAGCGCAGTCAACATGGCAATACGGCGGATTCATTGATGCTGGATACATGCACGATTTTAATTATCCCGCGAATCACCTGTTCCGCAGCCGAGGCACGACATTTCACGTAAACGAGGCGGATTTGAATATGACCGCTCTTTATCTGAGAAAAACGCCGTCGGATAGCTCGCGCTGGGGGACTGAGATAACCTTGCAAGCAGGCAAGGACTCAGAGGTTTTCGGATTTTCTGCCACCGCACCGAATCTTGACGGCGCCAAGTGGTTACGGCATCTCGGCCCCACTGACATTTCCTACCTTGCCCCGATAGGAAAGGGACTGACCATACAAGGCGGAATCTTCAGCAGCTTCATCGGTTACGACTCGCTCTACGCCAAAGACAACTTCAATTACACGCGTCCGTGGGGGGCTGATTTCACGCCGTATCTGATGTTGGGCGTGAATGCTCAATATCCGCTTACCACAAGGCTGACCGGGACGTTATTTGTGATCAGCGGTTATTGGCACCTCGCGCACGCGAACGATGTCCCGAGTTCCGGCGGCCAGGTTGCTTACAAGCCGAACGAGCGCTTGAGCATGAAACAGACGGTCCTCTACGGGCCGCACCACTCGGGAACCTCACTCCAGTTTTGGCGATTCCTGTCCGACAGCATTGTGGAGTGGAAGCGAGATCCGGCTACCGTTGCGTTCGAGTACCAGGTTTCAGAAGAAAAAGTTGCTGTGGCCGGAAATCCGCGCGCTCTGTGGATGTCAGCTCAGATGCCGATGCACTGGATAGTCGACAAACACTGGAGCGCGACCGTGCGTCCTGAAGTCGCTTGGGATCGTAACGGCCGCTGGACCGGATTCTCCCAGACCGTTAAAGCTGT
Source organism: Acidobacteriota bacterium (assembly GCA_003225455.1). Classification (GTDB taxonomy): domain Bacteria; phylum Acidobacteriota; class Terriglobia; order Terriglobales; family Acidobacteriaceae; genus QIAB01. The sequence continues at coordinate 38,806 of QIAB01000031.1, read as the reverse complement.
GACCAACACGATCGAGTACCGCATTCCCTATCGGCAAGCAAATGTCATCGTGCGGCTTGAACATCGCTGGGATGATTCGCGCGGACCTGGTGGCGGATTTTTTAATGATGGCGATGTGCGGCCTGGAGTTCCTGGTCTGAAGCCAGCACAACATCTCTTGGCTTTAGGAGTAATCCTGACCTTTGACTCCAGTTTTCACCACCATTGAAAATGGGACCTGTGTGCGGGAGGAATGTATGGGCGACGTAGCTTTGATTTGGTGGTGGGCCTAAAGAAGGCTCCTTCCTGGTGAAGCTTTACCTTGCTACTTTGCCTGGAGGCCGAGTATGCAGGATGTATTTGGGTAACGGTTACGATCGTTCGTAGATCTATGTCTGTCATAAAGTGATTACTACCTTTCCGCGAGCGTGTCGTTCTTCCAGGTACCGGACAGCCTCGGGCACCTCACTCAACTTGTAACGCCTGTCGATGACCGGAGTTACCTTTCCGGTTGCCATAAGCTCGCGCATGATGGTCAGGTCCTCTTTGCTCGGTCTCGCCAGAAACGTGACCAGCTTCTGACTAACGAACCGTGACAGCACAAGCGCTGTTATCAAACGTGCCAAAAGACCGGTCATACCCCGACCGCTCAGATCTCCGGCCATGATCAATATCCCCTTAGGATTTAAGACACGCCTGCATGCTGACAACGAATGGTTCCCAACGCAGTCGAAAATCAGATCATAACGTTGCCCAGGTTTGGTGAAATCCTGCTGGGTGTAATCAATGACGTGATCTGCGCCGATGGATCGGACCATGTCCACATTCCTCGTACTGCATACGCCGGTGACTTCTGCGCCGAGCGATTTGGCAATCTGCACAGCGAACGTACCCACGCCTCCCGCCGCACCGTTGATCAAGACCTTCTGTCCCGGCTGAACCTGTCCCTTGTCGCGAAGACCCTGCAATGCGGTGAATGCCGCCACCGGTGCAGAAGCCGCTTGCTCAAACGTCACGTTATCCGGCTTCATGACCAATACGGACTCGGGAACACATGCATAGTCCGCGAAGGCCCCCTGGGGGATCCAGACTCTGACACCCGAACCTTGCGGGTCACGGATACACACGCCGAACACCTCGTCGCCTGGTTTGAACTGGGTTACGTTCCTGCCGACCGCTTCAACCTGGCCGGCCACATCAACGCCCAGTCGTGTGATCTTTGGTTTGCGCAGTCCGGTCACTATGCGACCGCCGCCTTTCACTAAGCCCCCGTCAAGTGGATTGACGGACGCCGCACGAACTCTTATCAAAACTGCGTTGTCCTTGGGAACAGGCTTTTCGGTTTCTCCACATTGAAGAACATCGGGTGGACCGTAGTTGTGATAAACGATAGCTTTCATCAGGTTCCTTCCAGGATTTTGCAACAGCAATCCCAAGGAAAGCCTAAAAGCGGTTGCTTCCTCAGCTTTGACGGGGAACTGGCACGGAAACGGCGTTGCCACCCATCCCAAGGTCGCGACCGCAATACGGGCAAAATTTGTCACTGGCATTCACGCCACGCTGGCACTGCGGACAGACGGCATTCAATCGGCACTGGCAACGAGGACAAAAGGCAAACCCAGGTTCGACGACGGCGCTGCATTGCGGACAGTTCAAGGTACGTGGTTTCCGCAGAACGAAATACAAGACGACGCCGAGCGCGTGGGGGATGAAAATTGCCAGCAGCGTCCAGGCAAGACGGCTCATGCCGCGGCGAGCGGCGTCGCGGTTGATGTAGACGATGAGGAGGAGGTAACACGCCATCGCAGTTCCTCCGGCGATGGCGAGCGGCACGAGCACCGCCGGCCTATAAAAAGGCTCACCAGTCTTGTTCGTGAGAGTGGCAAACACCGCGGCTGCTGCCGCCGCCACATAGCCTAGAGACGCGACGGCGTATCCCCACGGCGGGATGATGCGGATCTCATCCATGAAGCGGGTTGAAGTTTCATTCCTGACCGGCATTTCAAACCTCCAGAGTTCGCTACCCTAATCAACTACGCCGCTTACGCGGCTCCACGGATCAATCCTGATATGAGCCGTTGTGATCCGTCAGAAAAGTCCCCCGCGCAAGCAGAAGAATTCCGGCCAAGACCGCCGGCATCAGATAGAACACGACAAAGCCGCCTTCCCACACCGGCGGGGAAAGCCGTGCCTGCTCGCCCATCCATGCAAACCCGCGCCACAGCACTGGCGTGGTGACGAGAGTGGAGAGCGTCACTGCTGCACAGCAAACGCAGACAACCCAGAACCGTTCTTGCTGGCGCTGCAACTCCTGTGCCCGCTGGCGCACGCGCATTTGTGTCGTAGATACGAGACGTTCGCCCGCCGTGATTGGAATCGCGCGCAGCAAGCGAATCGTCTCACGCGAGTTCTCTGCGAACTCGCGGCATGATGCGCAAGACTCCAGATGCGCGGCCAGCCACGATCGCTCCGCGTTGGAAAGTTCTTCCGGGCCGGGTCTTTCTTCGCCAAACAAGGCGATCATCAGCCGCGCACGTTCATGAACATCGGAGTTCATAAGATCAGGATTCATAAGCGGGCTCCTTTCAACCACGGCTGCAGGGCGCTCAAGCCGCGGTAGATCCGCGATTTCACCGTGCCCAGCGGCGCGCCGGTCACATTGGCAATTTCTTCGAGTGACATCCCTTCCTGGAAACGAAGCACCAGGGTTTCGCGGTATTCGGCTGCGATATGCTGCATGCCAGCAGAAATCTGTTCGTTCTGCTCGCGTTGAACCGTCGTGTCAAACGCCGAAGGTTGCGCGGTGGCCGCGATGTCGAACGGCGCCAGACCATCGGGATCTGCCAGGCTGTCGAAGCTCGCTGGCCGCTTGCGGCGCAGGTGGTCGATGACCAGATTCCGCGCAATGGTGAAAAGCCAAGTGCTGAACTCATGACGCCCGTCGTACTGGCTGCCACGTTCAAGCACGCGGACCCAGGTCTCCTGGAAGAAGTCCTCGGCGAGGTCGCGGCGGCCAGTCAGATACATGAGGTAGCGCAGAAGGCGGTGTTGGTACTCCTCGATCAAGCGGTCGAGCAGTTCGGGATCGCGACGTCGAAGTCCATGAGCGATCTCGGTGTTTTCGTCCGCCATCGCACGCACGAAATAGCAGGCAGCCGCGTTCATGCTACCGATACATACGCGGGAAGGGCAAGAAAAGACGCACGTCCGGGGACAAAAATTACTTCCTCCCCGAAGTCATTGATGAGATTGAAAGACGGGGCCGGGGCATCCGCACGACATGGCCTGGGGTGACGATGACGGCAAAAGGCTATATCTTTGTGCGAAGACCGACCTCTACAATCCGGCTAAATACTCCGGGAATTTCTCCGTGAGTGTCGATGTTGATCTGTCCGGGGGGAGAGCCCGCTGTCGAGGAATAAGCCAAAAGCCTGAGAGATATCATGGAAGATACCTACGCCATTCGGTTGGCAAAGACAAAGCTACGGGATGCCTACAACAAGGGGGATGTGAATGGAGTCCTGTCCGTTTTTGCTGACGGATACAGCGACATGTCGGCCGGCCTTGCGTCCTTCTACGGCTCTGAAGCGCAGGCAGTGCTTAAGCACCGGCTGAAAAAACTCTTCGCACGTTACAAGGCGCAACTGGCAGTCACCATCATCTCCATTCGAGTTCACGGTTCGTGGGCTTTCGACTGGGGCTGGCACCGGCTCACGCTAACACCCAAGAACGGTGGAAAACCGATCACCACACGCACACGATACCTGGAAATCTGGCAAAAAGATGCTGAAGAAAGATGGAGGATCGCGATTTTCCTCGATAATGTGGACGTTCAGCCGCAGATGCCTCCTAAAGAGGTCCTGGCAGAGATGTCAAGCAGGCGAGCTTCGGCGCCTCGCCGCTCCGTGCCCGGGAGGCGGTCGAAAGTCGGAGAGGTTGTTTAAGTGCACGCGATGCGCGTGCACCTGGCTTTGACGGAGCCTGGAAGAAAGGCCGAGAATATGAAATCAAGCTTTGTGACGTGAACGAGAGCGGAGGCAGGATTCTAGCTGGGAACGGAGCAGCACAAGTGGCGGAAAAACCCATAGAAATCGATTGCGAAGAAGTATGGCGGCAGATCTCAAATTATCTCGACGACGAAGTGGATCCTGGACTTCGATCTGGCCTCGCCTCGCACTTCAAAAATTGCGCCCACTGCAGCGCCGTTCTCAACGGCACGAGGAATGTGGTTAGCCTTGTCGGCGACGGCAGAGCCTTCGAGCTTCCCGCGGGTGCTGGTCAGAAATTGTACAAAAAGCTGAACGATCACCTCTCGGGCCGGCAGGCCAAGAAACGCTGAAGCCATGCGTTGCCCGACAAAGAGTTTCTCGTATCCAATTGCGATGTACGCCGTCTTACACTTGAATATCTGAAAAAGCATTCCCGCAGGAAAGGCACCAGATGGCCATGCTGCGAAGTCAAAGCGACGCCAAGAAGCTGGCTAGGGCTGGGCCGCAGGCGGATTACCCCGTCATTTCGCGATCCGGCGTCCAAGTCAGAGGTGCCGTGAAACAATCAGAGAGAAGCGAAATCGAACTCATCGGGCGCATCCAAGCGGGCGATGTTGGGGCATTCTATGATCTAGTGCGGCCCTACGAGCGCGTAATCTATTTATCTGCTTTGTCGCTCGTAAGAAATGAAGCGGATGCAGAAGACGTAGCCCAGGAGGCAGTACTGAAGGCGTTTAAGAATCTTTCGCGCTTTCGCCAGGAATCCAAGTTCAGCACGTGGGTCATCCAGATCACCATGAATGAAGCGAAAATGAAGCTGCGCAAGGACCGACGCCACCTATATGAGTCTCTGGATGAAAGCCAATGTAGCGAGGAAGGCGACTACATTCCCAAAGACTTTGCAGACTGGCGTGAAATACCATCGGAGACTTTGGAACAGAAACAATTGCGAAAGGCGCTCAACGAAGCACTGCGTTCTCTTCCCGAGAAATACCGAACCGTGTTGATCTTGCGCGACATACAGCACCTGAACATCACCGAAACCGCCCAAGCACTCGGCCTTTCAGAGGCAAACGTGAAAACGAGGCTGTCACGCGCCCGGTTGCAGATGCGTGATGCCCTGGCGCCTGGCTTCGATGGAGCCTGGAGTCGAGGAAGGGCATACGAAAAAGTCCGCCCCTTCTAATCGCCGGAATGCTCAGCCCTTCACCTGCAAGTTCGGGTTATGCTGTTGCGGAATCGTTGACTGAATCCTGCCGGTAAGTCAAAACTTCGATCGTCTCCCATTAATGTGATCACGTTTCGTATCCCGTCGTAAATGGCAGTGCAGTGTTTGCAGTCGGCGAGATGGGCTTCGATCTGGACACGCAGATCGGTATCTAGATCCTGGTCTATGTACTTGGAAAGCTCCCGGATCACTTCCCGACAACTAATTTCCACGTGCTTCCCTTCGGGAATCTGTGCTTGTTTGTTCAATTTCGTCAAATCCAACTCATGCGATGCGGCTCGCACAGAAAAGGTGACAGAACGGTTCGCGTTTCCGGCCATGAATTTTTGCGAGAACTACGCTGGCATTTTTGTCACGAAACAGATCGTGGCGAATCCCATGGCCGAATGCACAGCTCAGTCCAGAACGGCGACAGCGATCCGAGCACGGGAGCAGCGGCAGTCCTAGCCAAACCTCGCTGGTTCGATATCGCGATGTCGGCCGCCACTAACCACTGGCAGGAATATTCCATAGAAGCGGCGTGCCTGGGACTGTTTATGGTCTCGGCATGTAGCTTTACCGTCTTGCTGGAGCACCCGGCTTCCGCGCTGCGGCACGCGATTACAAGTTCTTTCGCCCGGCGTATGCTGACGGGCATCGCCATGGGATTGACGGCGGTCGCTCTCATCTACTCCCCCTGGGGAAAACAGTCCGGCGCACACCTCAATCCCTCAACGACGTTGACTTTTTTCCGTTTGGGAAAGATCGAGCCTTGGGACGCCTTGTTCTATGTATGTGCCCAGTTCATCGGCGGAACACTGGGAGTAATGCTCAGCGCTGGAATCTGGGGTGAAGCCATCACTCATGAGAATGTGCGTTACGCGGCGACAATGCCCGGGTTCCGAGGAACGGGAGTCGCCTTTGTGGCGGAGTTGGTCATCTCTTTCGTAATGATGACCATGGTTCTGAACGTTTCAAACTCCGCGCGCATCGCACGATTCACAGGCATTTTCGCCGGCGCCCTGGTGGCCACTTACATCACGCTGGAGTCTCCGCTGTCCGGTATGAGCATGAGTCCGGCACGCAGTCTCGCGTCGGCGCTCCCGGGACGTTACTGGAACGCTCTGTGGATTTACTTTACGGCGCCGCCACTCGGCATGTTGCTGGCCGCGGAAGTTTACCTGCGCCTGCGCGGTAAACACGCGGTCTTCTGCGCAAAATTGCATCACAACAACGACAAGCGATGCATCTTTCGTTGCAATTACAAAGCTTTGTCACAACCACAATTCACTCTTAAGGAGACCATGTAATGAAAGGCAAGAAACTCGTCTACACGTTTATCGTCCTGGTGGTGGCCATTATTGGCTGGGCAGCGTTCCGGCCCGAACGGCTTTTCGTGAACGCGAAGGTCAATGAGAGCCTCCCGACCGCCAACTCATCCACCACCAACACTTCGGAGGCGATCGTCGCATCCGGCAGCTTTCACGATGTGGCCCACAAGGGCGTGGGACGCGCCAGCATCTATCAACAGCCGGATGGCAAGCGCATTCTCCGCTTCACCAACTTTGAAACTTCGAATGGACCCGATGTTCGCGTCTACCTGGTAGCGGCCAACGACGCCAGCGACAGCGAGATGGTCAAGAAGGCAGGCTTTGTCGAAGTCGCCGCTCTCAAGGGCAATATCGGCGACCAGAACTACGATTTGCCTTCTGATGTCGACTTGTCAAAGTACCGGGCAGTGACTATCTGGTGCAAGCGCTTCAGCGTGAACTTCGCCACGGCTCCGCTGTCTACGAACGCGCAGACTTCAGGAGTATCGGCGCGAGCCCTATTCACTGGCAACTTTCACGGTGTAGCACACAAGGGCGCAGGGCAGGCCAGCATCTATCAACTTGCTGATGGCAAGAGAATTCTCCGCTTCAGCAGTTTTGAAACTTCCAACGGCCCTGACGTGCACGTCTACCTCGTTGCCGCCAGCGACGCCAACGACAGCGAAACGGTGAAGAAGGCCGAGTTCGTGGAAGTGGGCCTGCTGAAAGGCAATATCGGCGACCAGAACTATGAATTGGCTTCGGACATTGACCTAACCAAATACCGTGCAGTAACCATCTGGTGCAAGCGCTTCAGCGTTAATTTTGCGACGGCACCACTGCGCACTGCCGAACCCATGGCCGCAGTGAACCAGTAACTCGTGAAGGAGACGGTCATGAGCCGGGAAAATCAGTTCGACGTAATCATTATCGGGACGGGAGCAGGTGGAGGCACACTGGCCTATCACCTGGCTCCGTCCGGCAAGCGGATTCTGATTCTCGAGCGCGGTGACTACGTAGCTCGGGAGAAGGACAACTGGAACCCGCAGGCTGTGAATGTCGACGCCAGGTACAACACGAAGGAACAGTGGCGCGACAGTACAGGCAAGGGACTGCATCCTCACACCAACTACTACGTGGGCGGAAACACCAAGTTCTACGGCGCTGCGCTGTTCCGATTACGGCAGCAGGACTTCGGAGAGATTCGCCACCACAGCGGCATTTCTCCCGCATGGCCAATCAGCTACGACGAATTGGAACCTTATTATTCCCAGGCCGAACACCTGTACCAGGTACACGGCAATCGTGGAGAAGATCCGACCGAGCCGTCTGCAGGCAAAGCTTACCCGTGGCCCGCTGTAAGTCATGAGCCACGTATCCAGCACCTGGCAGAGGACTTCGCGGCGTCCGGTTTGAAACCTTTCCATACTCCGTTAGGAGTGATGCTCGATGAGAAGAACCCGCGTCTGAGTCCCTGTATCCGCTGCAACACGTGCGACGGTTTTCCATGTTTGGTGCAGGCGAAATCTGACGCGCAGGTACTTTGTATTGATCCAGCGCTGCAACATCCGAATGTCACTCTCTTGACGAACGCGTTAGTGAAGCGGTTGGAGACGGGCTCTTCCGGCCGCGAAGTCCAGCGGGTGATCGTGGAACGGAACGGGGATACCGAGACGTATTCCGCTGATATCGTGGTTGTCTCCTGCGGCGCCATCAACGCGGCTGCCCTGCTGTTGCGCTCTGCCAATGATAGGCATCCGCGCGGCCTGGCCAACGGCTCCGACGTTGTCGGCCGACATTACATGGGGCATACCAATTCCGTGTTGATGGCCATTTCCAAGTGCCCCAACCCGACTATTTTCCAGAAGACGCTTTCTGTAAATGACTTCTACTTCGGCTCGAAAGACTTTGAATATCCCATGGGCCACATTTCCTTTGTGGGCAAGCTGGACGCCATTACACTGCGTGCCGGCGCACCCGCCATTGCTCCCGGATTCACACTGGAGCTGATGGCGAAACACTCTTTGGATTTCTGGCTGACCTCTGAAGATCTGCCCGATCCGAACAATCGGGTCACGATCAATCGCGACGGAGAGATTGTGCTGACCTATACACCCAACAACTTGAAAGCTCACGAGCAGCTCAAGGCTCATCTACAAAGAGCTATGAAGCAGAACACCTGCTCACTTCACGGGCATGACTGCCACCAGGGTCTCTTCGCGAGAAATTTGTATGCGGGTCAGCGAATACCGCTGGCGGGAGTAGCCCACCAGAACGGCACGATCCGTTTTGGCCATGATCCGAAGACATCCGCGCTGGACGCCAACTGCAAGGCACACGATCTCGACAATCTGTACGTCGTCGATGGGAGTTTTTTCCCGTCCAGTGCGGCAGTGAATCCCGCATTGACGATCATGGCCAATGCTCTGCGCGTGGGAGACCACTTGCTGCAACGCCTGGGCGTTTCAATCGCCGAGTACGCCGTCAACCAAAACAGCTCTCGGGAAGCAGAGCCAGTTGCCGGCTAAATGAAAAATGAGAAAACTCATTCAAACGCATCAGCGGCCCCTACTGTTGGTCGGGCTATTGTTTTTAGCGAGCCTTGTCTCCACTGCCCAGCAGGCAAGTGGGCCGCTGGTTTCCGCGGTCGATGCTGTCAACATGACGGTCTACGACATGGATCGGGCGGTCAATTTCTACTCGGGAGTCCTAAGTTTTCAGAAGGTCTCTGATACCGAGGTCGCGGGTGAAAACTACGAACATTTGGAGGGTATTTTCGGCGTACGCATGCGAGTCGTCCGTTTGCGACTTGGGGACGAATTCATCGAGTTGACCGAATATCTGGCTCCCAAGGGCAGGCCCATCCCCGTCGATGCGCGCAGCAACGACCGTTCTTTCCAGCACATTGCGATTATCGTGAGCGACATGGATAAGGCTTACCGATGGCTGCGTCAGAACAAGGTAGAGCACGCCTCTTCTGGACCGCAGCGTCTGCCGGACTGGAACAAGAACGCCGCAGGAATTCAGGCGTTTTACTTCAAAGATCCGGATGGCCATCCTTTGGAAATCCTGCAGTTCCCGCCCGACAAGGGAGCAGAAAAATGGCATCGCGCCAGCGACAAGCTCTTCCTGGGTATCGACCACACAGCCATTGTCGTAGGCGATACCGAGAGCAGCCTGAAGTTTTACCGTGATCTGATGGGGATGCGAATAGCAGGAGAAAGTGAAAATTATGGCACCGAGCAGGAGCACCTCAATAACGTGTTCGGAGCCCGCCTGCGGATTACGTCGTTGCGAGCTGGCCTGGGACCGGGGATTGAGCTGCTCGAATACCTGGCCCCTCGCGACGGTAGTCCATTCCCGGCGGATGAGCGCGCAAACGACATTGTGCATCGGCAAACAAGCCTGGTAACCACTGATGCCGACGCTGTAGCTCAACAATTTGCAAATGCGCACACGAAGTTTGTATCTTCCGGCGTAGTACCCGAATCGGATGGACAGTTGGGGTTTCACAAGGCCTTCCTGGTGCGTGATCCCGACGGCCACGCAATCCTCGTAGAAGAGAAATAAGGAGCATGGACGTGAACAAAGGCATTCTTAAACTCGCGTTAAGCGGCAAAGTGCCGCTTCAGTTCGAATATCGCGACCACAGTGGCGCGAGCAGCGCGGAGCGCCCGGACTCCGCCGTAAATGAGCAACTTGACAATGCGGCGAAGGTGCAAATCGCAGATGCGTTTACCTGGTTGCTACACGTGATTTGAATGGTGGGGAGAAATTGAAATGACTGCCGAAGAGATTCGCCTGCAGGAGTCCCGCGATCGCAGAAAGCATTGGAAACGGTGGGGGCCTTATCTCAGCGAACGTGCCTGGGGCACCGTGCGTGAAGATTACAGCCCTTACGGAAACGCATGGGAATACTTGCCGCACGATCATGCCCGGTCCCGCGCCTACCGCTGGAATGAAGACGGTCTCGCCGGCATTTCCGACCGTCATCAGCTGATTTGTTTTGCCCTGGCTCTGTGGAATGAGCGCGATCCAATTCTCAAGGAGCGGCTGTTTGGACTCACCGGGAATGAGGGGAATCACGGCGAGGATGTGAAGGAATATTACTTTTACCTGGACAGCACTCCGACCCATTCGTACATGAAGTATCTGTACAAGTATCCGCAAGCGGAATTTCCCTACACTCAGTTGGTCGAGGAAAACCGCCGTCGTGGAAAGGACCAGCCGGAATTTGAACTGCTTGACACGGGCGTATTCGAGAACGACCGCTACTTCGACGTGTTCGTCGAGTATGCCAAAGGCGACGCTGAAGACATTCTGATAAAGATTACTGGTACGAATCGCGGGCCGGAGAGTGCAGCCCTGCGGCTGTTACCAACGATCTGGTTCCGGAATACATGGTCGTGGGGTGAGGATGTAGCCCGTCCCGACATGCGCCAGCTTCCTGGCGCCATTGAACTCGACCACCCCAGCTTGGGCAAGCGATGGCTTTATTACGAAGGCTCACCCGAGCTGCTCTTCACAGAAAACGAAACTAACCTTGAACGGCTCTATGGGGTCGAGAATCGCTGCGCCTGTGTGAAAGATGGCATTAACGACTACGTTGTGAACGGCAGAAAGGATGCTGTGGCCGCCGAGCCTATGGGTACGAAGACTGCGGTGCACTACAAGTTGCAGATTCCTGCCGGCGCGACCGTAACGGTTCGACTGCGCCTTACCGACATCGATTTTTCCGGAGTCCCGAAAGCCGCTTTCGACGGTTTCGACCGGCTTTTCACCCTGCGCAAAAACGAAGCGGATGCCTTCTACAGTACCGTTATTCCACAGGACCTCTCGCCGGACGCGCAGAACGTCATGCGTCAGGGCTTCGCTGGGATGCTGTGGTCAAAACAGTTCTACCACTACGTCGTGAGGCAGTGGTTGCAAGGTGATCCGGGGAATCCCCCACCCCCGGCCGAGCGGACCAATGGCCGCAACAAGGAGTGGCCGCACCTCTACAACGCTGATGTCATTTCCATGCCCGACAAGTGGGAATACCCGTGGTACGCCGCTTGGGACTTAGCTTTCCACTGCGTCCCGCTCGCGTTGGTGGATTGCGAGTTTGCCAAAGAACAGCTCGTGCTGCTGCTGCGGGAGTGGTATATGCACCCGAATGGGCAGCTTCCGGCCTATGAGTGGGCGTTTGGTGACGTGAATCCGCCAGTCCATGCGTGGGCCGCATGGCGCGTGTACAAAATCGATAAGAAGCGCAATGGCAAGGGAGACCGTGCATTCCTCGAGCGAGTCTTCCACAAGTTGCTGCTGAATTTTACCTGGTGGGTGAACCGCAAAGACGCTGACGGTATGAACATTTTCCAGGGCGGATTTTTGGGTCTCGATAACATTGGCGTATTCGACCGCAGCGCTCCGCTCCCGACCGGCGGCTACATCGAGCAGTCGGACGGTACCAGCTGGATGGCGATGTACACCCTGAACTTGCTCGCCATCGCTCTGGAGCTCGCCAGTGAAGACCCCGCTTATGAAGACGTAGCCAGCAAGTTCTGGGAGCACTTCATCTACATCGCCCACGCCATGAACCATCGCGGCAGCGACGGCATGGGATTGTGGGACGAGATGGATGGTTTCTTCTATGACGTCCTGAGATTCTCCGACGGGCGCAAATATCCTATGCGGATTCGGTCCATGGTGGGGCTCATCCCGCTGTTCGCAGTCGAGACGCTCGAGCCGGAACTGCTGGAGCGCTTGCCAGGGTTCAAGCGCCGGCTGGAATGGTTCATTGACAACCGTCCGGACCTTATCGGCAATGTGGCCTGCATGCGCACTCGCGGCATGGCGGAAAGAAGATTGTTATCGATTGTTGGCCGAGACCAGTTGCGCCGCGTGCTTCAGGTGATGCTGGACGAGAATGAGTTCCTGTCGCCATATGGCATCCGCGCTCTTTCCCGGCGCCACAAAGATCACCCGTACACTCTCGCCGTGAACGGAATGGAGTACCGAGTCAACTATGAGCCGGCAGAATCCAGCACCGGGCTGTTTGGCGGCAATTCCAACTGGCGTGGCCCGATCTGGTTTCCTACGAACTACCTGCTGATCGAGTCGCTGCAGAAATTCCATCACTACCTCGGCGACGATTTCAAAGTTGAATTTCCGGCGCACTCGGGAAACATGCTCACGCTGTGGGAAGTAGCGGCCGAGCTTTCGCGCCGGCTCGCGAAGATCTTCCTGAGAAATGAGAACGGTGAGCGGCCCGTCTATCAGGGTATTGAGAAATTCCAGAATGATCCGAACTGGAACGATCTCATTCTGTTTCACGAGTATTTCCACGGCGACACCGGCAGAGGCGTTGGCGCGAGCCATCAGACGGGTTGGACCGGTCTCGTTACCAAGATACTGCAACAGAGCGGCGAGTCGAGCAAACGCAGGAAGCGCGAGCATTCGGCTGGAGTAGCTTTCGCCGACTAAGAAAATCACTTTTGAATGGAGAGATGAGATGAAAGCTATCAGTGTGTTTCCCGGCAAGGCGAACAGCGTCCACCTTGCGGACCTGACCAAGCCCTCGGTAGATGAAGTAGCGGATGGGCGGGGCGTGCTGGTCAAGGTTTTGCGCGTCGGTGTGGACGGCACCGATAAAGAAATCAATGCCGCCGAATACGGCGCAGCTCCTCCCGGATACGATTTCCTGGTGATCGGCCACGAAGGCTTCGGGCAGGTCGAAGCCGTTGGTCCCAATGTCACCGAGTTGAAGCCCGGCGACTTTGTGGTTGCCACTGTACGACGTCCCGGCCGGAGTATTTACGATTTGATCGGCACCAATGACATGACGACCGATGACACTTATTTCGAGCGCGGTATCAATCTACGTCACGGCTTTTTGACGGAGCATTACGTGGATGATGTCGAATTTGTCGTGAAGGTGCCGCAAGGGTTGAAGCAGGTAGGCGTGTTGCTCGAGCCAATGACGGTCGTCGAAAAAGGTATTCACCAGGCGTATGAAATCCAACGCCGGCTGAAAGTTTGGCGTCCCCGCCGCGCCGCCGTAATGGGCGCAGGCACCATCGGCCTGCTGGCAACGTTGGCTCTCAGGCTGCGCGGTATTGAGGTGACCACCTTTGCCCGCAATCCCAAACCTAATCTGAATGCCGACCTTATCGAAGCCATTGGTGCGAGATATCTGATTACACAAGAGGTGCCGATCGTCGAAGGTGGGAAGAAATTTGGGCCCTTTGACTTGGTTTTTGAGGCCACCGGCAACTCCGGTGTTGTGTTCGACAGCATGCAAGCGCTTGGCAAGAATGGTGTGCTCGTACTTTCCAGCGTCACCGGCGGAGACCGCATGATTCAGGTGCCTGCTGACCGCATCAATCTGGAATTTGTCTTGGGCAACAAGGTCATGGTGGGCACGGTGAACGCCAATCGAGAATATTTCGAGATGGGTGTACGGGACATGTCCCAGGCCGAAGCCGAATACCCTGGGTGGCTGAGCCGGCTGCTGACCGACCCTGTGCGCGGTCTGGAAAATTTTACTGAACTTTTCAAGAAGCTGACGAGCGCCAACGGTTCGATCAAAGTATTTTGCGAAGTTGCTGACCTATAGTTCCCGGCTTTGTGGGTCGCAGTTGAGGACAAGTAATCGTGGCTGAAGCAAAGAAAACTCGTATTGTCATCCTTGGCGGCGGTTTTGCCGGGCTGCACGCGGCGATTCATCTTGATGACACGCTGGCTCGCGATCCGGATGTCGAGATAACGCTCGTGAACCGGGACAATTTCTTCCTGTTCACCCCAATGTTGCACGAGGTGGCAGCCAGCGATCTGGACTTGACCAACATCGTGAATCCCGTCCGCAAGCTGCTCAAGCGGATCAATTTCTTTGCCGGAGAGGTCGAATCTATTGATCTCGAGCGCAATCGCGTCAGCGTATCCCATGGCTTTGACCATCACCACCATGAACTGCCATACGATCATCTCGTGATTGGCCTCGGCTCAATCACCAACTTCTTCAACCTGCCCGGGCTTGAGGAACGGGCGCTCACCATGAAATCACTGGGCGATGCCATTCACCTCCGCAATCGTCTCATCGCCCATCTGGAGGAAGCCGATACGGAGTGTTGCGCCGCTGTGCGGCGGCCGCTGCTCACCTTCGTAGTAGCAGGAGGCGGCTTTGCCGGGGTCGAGACCATCGCTGGCATCAACGATTTTGTTCGGGAAGCCGTGCCCTTTTATTCCAATTTGCGTGAAGACATGCTGCGGGTCGTGCTCGTACATCCAGGAAACGTGATTCTCCCTGAATTGGGCGAAAAACTTGGACGCTACACTGAAAAGAAACTCACAGAACGGAAAGTCGAAATTCGCGTTAACACGCGGGTCACCGGAGTCACAGACAACAGCGTGCAACTGAGTACGGGCGAAACCATCGAAAGCAAGGCTCTCATCTGGACTGCTGGCACTTCCCCGAATCCTGTGCTCGATTCGCTCCCCTGCGCAAAAGAACGCGGCCGTCTGAAGGTGGACGAAATGCTGCAGGTTTCGGGCTGGCCCGGAGTGTGGGCTTTGGGCGATTGTGCGCTGGTGCCCGACCGGAAGACGGGACAATATCATCCTCCAACAGCCCAACACGCACTGCGCGAGGGGAAGACCCTCGCCACCAACCTTATTGCCAGCGTGCGTGGCGGAATATTGAAACCGTTTTCGTTCTCAACTATCGGTCAGCTGGCTGCTATTGGACGGCGCACTGGGGTCGCCAATATTTTTGGAATCAACTTCTCGGGATTCGCAGCCTGGTGGCTCTGGCGCACGATTTACCTGAGCAAACTGCCCCGTTTCGAGAAAAAACTCCGGGTGGCGCTCGACTGGACGCTGAATCTGCTGTTCACCAAGGACTTGGTGCAGTTCCAGACATTCCGAGCGCCCACGATTTCGCACAAAAATGGAATGGAACCGCAGGTTCCCCTGCCGGACATTTCCCTGCCGGACATCGACGCAGGACAGGTTGCGTCACTGGAGACTTTGCCATGATCCGCATTGGACGAGACCTGCTTGGGAACCTCGATGCGTCTCTTCGCCGTGAATGGCTCGAGACGAACGGAATTGGTGGGTTCGCCTCCTCAACCGTGAATGGAGTCAACACACGCCGCTATCACGGCCTTCTGGTCGCCGCGACCAGGCCGCCAGTCGGCCGCTTCGTCCTGCTGTCGAAGCTCGAAGAGACCCTGGTCGTCGATGGTAATCGTTTCGAACTCTGTACCAACCGGTATCCGAACGCTGTGCATCCGCAAGGCTTCCAATATTTAAGGCAGTTCCGCCTCGACCCATTCCCTGTCTTCACGTTCGAGGTGGATGGAATCGAGATTGAGAAAGCCGTATTCATGGTACAAGGCGAGAACACCACTGTTGTCCAGTTCGAAATTAAGAATACTCGGCCTTCGCGCACTGCCCAGTTGGAACTTCGCCCCCTGATTGCCTTCCGCGACTACCACAGCCTGACGCATGAGAACAACGCGATAGATGGCAGAATCGATGTCCAGCCCGGCTTAACCCGCGTTTCTCCCTATGCGGGCCTACCGCCGCTCTATCTTGCGAATGATGCAACACAAGTGGAAACCACAGGCCATTGGTATCGCAACTTCGAGTACGATGCCGAGCGTGAGCGTGGGCTCGATTTTAGCGAAGATCTGTTTAATCCCTGCGTTCTTCGCTTCGATATAAGCCTGCAAGGTAAGGCAACGGTCATCGCGTCCACCGAACAACGCACCGCAGCAGCAGCCATTGAGTACCGGCACGCTGAAGCGTCTCGTCGCGCGAATGCGCTGCGCTCTCCCATCGAGGATGAATTTGTGAAGTCGTTGGTGATGGCATCCGACCAATTCATCGTCTCCCGCGGTGACCAAAAGTCCGTCATTGCTGGCTACCATTGGTTCAGCGACTGGGGCCGCGATACCGTGATTGCGCTCCCGGGTCTGACGCTGCCGAGCCACCGCTATGACGTCGCCCGCAGTGTTTTGCGCACCTTCGCTCAGCATGTCGACCGCGGCATGCTTCCTAACCGCTTTCCTGATGCCGGCGAGACGCCCGAGTACAACACTGTAGATGCAACACTCTGGTTTTTTGAGGCGGTTCGCGCGTTGGTCGCGTATACAGGTGATCTGGAGTTCGTGCGCAACGATCTGTATGGCGTGCTGACCGATATTATCGGCTGGCACGTCCGGGGCACCAGGTTCGGAATCAAGGTCGATCCTAGCGGTCTTCTTAGTTCCGGCGAGACCGGGGTGCAACTGACGTGGATGGATGCCAAAGTCGGTGATTGGGTGGTTACACCGCGCCGGGGCAAGCCTGTGGAAATCCAGGCGCTCTGGTACAACGCGCTTTGCATCATGGAAGATCTCGCAACGCGCTTTGGAGATGAAGCTGGACGCAAGCGCTACATCAACATGGCTGCTTTGGCTAAGTGGAGCTTCAATCGCCTGCTGTGGAATGAACAGGGCGGTTACCTCTATGACGTGATCAATGGCGGTGCGCCGGACGCGAGTATTCGTCCGAATCAAATATTCGCCGTGAGCTTGCCGCATTCGATGCTCAGTCCCGAGCGCGCGAAGCAGGTGGTGGAGACGGTGCAGCAACACCTACTGACACCATTTGGGCTGCGCAGTCTCGCTCCCAGCGATCCTCAGTACCGAGGCCGTTACACAGGCGACGGCGCCAGCCGCGATGGCGCTTACCACCAAGGTACGGTCTGGCCCTGGCTGATGGGGCCCTTCATCACGGCGTATATAAAGGTGAACGGCGAGACCGAATCGACACGACGGCAGGCCAAGGTTTGGCTGACTCCACTAAAGGAGCATCTTGGCGACGCCGGCTTGGGACACATCTCTGAAATCTTCGAGGGCGACCCGCCTCATTGCCCCGTCGGCTGCATTGCGCAAGCATGGAGTGCGGCGGAACTTTTGCGCGCTACGGTCGAGGACGTCTATGCGATCCGACCTGAAACAGGAAGTTTGGAAAAACCGGCAACTCCGATTCGGCCTGCCGCAGTCCAATTCGTGACCAGTTCCAGCTGTTGAATTAATTTGCGAGCTGCGACAACTAAAGCCATCCAACATCTTTTCGACTTGTCCACCAAACTTGTCGCTTAGGAGCCAGAAAGCTACGCTTTCTCTCGCTTCCGGACCAGTTTCTCCCTGCACAGGAAAACACCGAAGCAAACGTACGCAGTGAAGAACCAGCGTGGTCAATCGCTTAAGATAGGTGCAGGCGCACAAATGAAATATCGGATTGTTCACCTGCTGCAAAAGTATTTTCTCAATCCGCCGATCAAGATTTTGTTTGCGCTTGGCATTGCACCGCCAGGGTATGCGCTCCTTGAGACTATTGGTCGCAAGACCGGAAAACCGCGGCGTACTCCAGTGGGCGACGGAAGAGTTGGCAATCAGTTCTGGATTGTGGCCGAACACGGCATGAAGGCAGGGTACGTTCGCAATATTGCGGGTAACCCGCGCGTGCGGCTGAAATTGCGTAGGGGGATTCTGGCCCGGTGGCACACGGGCACAGCGCATTTGTTGCCCGAGGATAATCCGCGGGAGCGTCAACGATGGCTCGCGAGTCAGTTACCAAGCAGCGCCGGGAATGCCAGCGTCGTGCGCCTCCTAGGAACTGAACTGCGTACGGTTCGGATTGATTTGGATGACTGACTCATGCGGACTCGTTGAAGTGGGGTTGAAGTCGATGGTTCGCTGCGGATAAAAGAAATTTTCTTAGGTGCGCCTTGAAGTGCCAGGTCGCCTAGGCGTATATTTTGGGCCTATTTCCACTCGGACGGAGGCGCCACCGTGACCGAGCCGATGCAATCGAACATAAACACTCCCCTTAGGTGCCGCAAGTGCGGCGGCAATAGAATCACTGTCCCGGCCCATTCGACGGATGAGAGCATCGTCACCTGTACCGACTGCGGTGGCGACATCGGACGCTGGGGCGACGTCAGAGTGGGCATACTTGACGTCGCCAAGAAGAAGCCTGCTGCAAAGCCTATCGCCATAGCCCGCGCTCGTTAACTGTGTAACCGTGCCCCTTTGTCCACGCACACCTATCTTCCAACACATGCGTCGGATGCAAGTCGCATCCGATCTGCTGAATGGTTTTCCTGATGATTTGGGCAGTAATTTGGAATTTTCGGCTGCTTTTACCCTGGAATTGCGGCACGTCCGTCCGGTTAACTTGTTGAGGGGTTCAGGACGCCTTCGGTCTTTATGCGGCTAGCCTTGCGGATTTCTGTGCCGATTTTCGCCAGGGCCTCATTGGCGCGACCGGGCGCCTCAGCGGAAATGACGGAGCTGGCAGCCAGCGTGAAAAGCAGGGCATCTTCCTGCCTGTCAAAATAAAGCACCACCTGACTCGCTGCCATAGCAACAACCTCCCAGTTGGGTCTACAGAGCAAGATGATAGGCCGATTCCGATCTCGCGTAGAAGGTACTCTTTTGATGCCTCACGGACTCAGAAGGACCAGCCCTATTTCCCGGCATACAGGCTTTCCCCTAAGGCGAATTTTCTAAGGTACGCCCGCAGAAATTGCACGATGCCGCCCCGCCTTGATCTGCGCTTGCCGTGCTTGCAGCAGGTTATAGCTGGCCTATGACGTGCACATTCATTCGTAAAGTTAGTGTGTGGTTCTGTGGAGTGGTTATGAAATACCAGCTTTGTGCCCTTTGCTTGTTCCTTCTTTTTGCCTTTTCCGCAGGGATCGCTCAACAAGGTAGGCCTAATCCTAATGAAGATGAGAGCCCGCTTCCTGACGGTCAGGTTCTGGGTTCCCAACTGATCGCCTGGTCGGAAATGCAAGAGCCGCAGCCTTTGCAGCAGTCGCCCTCACAGACGCCTACTCCGGAGCCTCGCCCGGATACAGCTCCGCCACAACAGCCGACGCCGTCTGCTCCGCCCGAGCAGAAGCCAAGTCAGCCACCTAGCGCATCCCAGTCGCCGGACCAGGATCAGCAGGTGCAGCCAGCTACCCAGAGCTTTACCGGTACCATCAGCAAAGAAGGCGACACATACGTCCTGAAGGTCTCTGACACAAGTTCCTACAAGCTGGACGATCAGGATAAAGCCAAGCAGTATGAAGGACGGCGGGTGCGCGTATTCGGTAATCTCGAGTCGAGCAGCAACCTGATTCGAGTGCAGAGGATAGAACCGATCTCCTAACCGAAGGTAAGGATTCCCCCGGGATCGCGCAGCCGTGGGTACCCTCTCCGTGTGAGAACACTTCCGATAAATTTCCTCTTACGCCACGGAATGGATTTTTCTGCATCCCGAATGACTGCCTTCGCGCGAAGCGCCAGCCGAGGGAGTAGGACCAGTTGGCCCGACTCCCCTCAGGTCGTGGCGCTTCGGTCGAAAAATGCACCGGAAAGAAGGAGTTGTGGGTTACTTCGTGTCTCCGTCGTGATCCACGTCGCTGGTGTTCTTCAACGTGACGCTATCCTGAACACTTGCAGGCTGGTTCTTGTCATTCGCTTTTTGAACGACCGGTTTGGCATGGGTGCTGCGAGTTTGTTCGGCTTGGTCAGCGGGACTGGAATGGGCGACAGGCTTAATCATAGAACTTTCCTCCATCACCGTTCAATCGGCAAGCTCTCAGCTAACCTTTAGATTTGACGTCCGTTTTTCCTGAAATAAAAGACGCCTAATGTCCTCGGCGAGCGGCTAATCCGAACCCACAATTCTTCTGTTATCATCAACTTCTGCCCACGGTTTTCTCATGGACGACGAGATTCCTAGCATTCGCATCCCCACGGAGGCCTTCATGGATGAAGTACCCACGCTCACGGCCGGATCCCGGCGTAATGAGGACATCGCGCTGGATCTCATGAAATTCATCGCAATGACGACAGGTTATGGCCGTACCACTGCCTCGGGAGTGGGTTTTCAGGGAAGTGGAGCTGCTTCGAAGCCGGAGGAATACGCCGCACACCTGCTCGAGCTTTACACGAAATGCTTGAACACAGTGCAGCAGAAAAAGGGTGTGTAATCAAGCCACCTGCAGATCACTAGTTGGGCCAGGAAACAGCACGGGCTCAAGGACCAGACGCCGCGCCTGCTCGAAGTTGAGCTTCTGGTCGGCGGAGTAGATGTTTATGGAGCGGTCTGATTTCCGCAGGGTGAGAATTCCATCTTCCGGGACGGCGGTGTTATCGTCTTCGGGCTCGTACTGATATTCAATGGTTTGCGCATCAAGATCAGCGGTGACGATCACTGCGGTGCTGGCAGCGGGATTTGAAATACGACACTTGGAATCGGAGATTTGTTGGAAAGCGGCATTGCCCTTGTGACGATTAAACTCTTCGACGTCGTGCTTGAAGCCCTCTGCGAGATGCGCCCAGCGCTGTTCGGCACGCAACCCCAGGGAGTTCTCCGCAGGCGTTTCCGGCGGATTTTGTTCTCCCCGGTGACCCGCCCGATGCATAATTTGGCCGGTAACCCAACCCATCTCTCGCTCTTTAATTAAGTCTAGGTTATTGAGATGCCCTTCGCCGGGCAGGGTTATCCGCTGCACGAAGAAGAAGAGATTGAAAAATTTACGACCGCTGTCTGCTGGTTCCAACCAGCCAACGGAAGAACATGTTGACCAGACTTAGCACAATGGCTCCCAAGAATGCAGCAGCGAAGCTATCCACCTGGAAGCCTCGCACAATTTTTGATGCCAGCTCGAGCATGAGAGCGTTGATCACAAACCAAAAGATACCGAGCGTGAGTAGCGTCAATGGAAAGGTGATGATCTTCAAAAAAGCGCCCAGGGTGGCGTTAATGAAACCAATCGCCAGAGCAGCGATCAGTGCCGCTAATGGGCCGCTGACGTGGAATCCTGGGATGAGCCGCGCAACCACCCAGACGGCTAGGGCGCTCAAGACCCAATTCAGAAGATGTCTCATAGCTTTCTCCGCGATGCAGGCAGAATATAAATGTCTGCTTGGAGGCGTGCAACT
This sequence comes from Acidobacteriota bacterium, assembly GCA_003225455.1. GTDB lineage: Bacteria > Acidobacteriota > Terriglobia > Terriglobales > Acidobacteriaceae > QIAB01. Next base: position 17,352 of record QIAB01000031.1, on the reverse strand, counting down.
GCTGAGTTATTGCTCGCCGGGCGGTTCCTGTTTTCGCGCCAAACCGGGGCCAGCGGTTACAATCAAGAATCCGCTTTCTATGCATGACGTTCGCCGTGGACTCATAATCGTGAATACCGGCCCCGGCAAAGGGAAAACTACGGCTGCTATGGGCACGGCGTTGCGTGCAGTTGGCCAAGGGATGCGGGTCCTCATGCTGCAATTTTTGAAAGGGTCGTGGCACTATGGCGAACTCGACGCCGTGCAAGCTTTCGGCGATAAATTTGTAATGAAGCAGATGGGGCGCGGCTTCGTTAAGGTGGGGACCGAGAAACCCGATCCAGAAGACGTGCGCATGGTTGAGCAGGCCTGGACGGACGGCGAGCAGGCAATTCAGTCCGGCAAGTGGGACCTTGTTATCCTTGATGAAATAAACTACGCGATCAGCTATGGAATGCTCGATCCGGCCAAAGTGGTCGAAAGTTTGAAAAAGAAGCCGGATATGGTGCATGTGATCTTGACGGGCCGCAACGCGCATCCGACAATTGTGGAACTTGCTGACACCGTTACCGAAATGCGCCAGGTGAAGCACGCCTACGAGAAAGGCGTGATGGCGCAGAGGGGAATTGAGTATTGATCGGGACATTTGTGTAATTTGGGTAATTGAGTAATTTGAACGGGCCTTCAAGTATTTCAATCGCCAAATTACAAAATTACTCAATCTTTTATGGCTTGGTTCAAGCGCCAATCCGGTGAGCTGGAGACTCCGGGCGAGAAGACGGTTCGCACCGAGGGGTTGTGGGTGAAGTGCGAGAACTGCCGCCAGATCATCTGGAAGAAAGATCTGGAAGAGAACCTGAATGTTTGTCCCAAGTGCGATAAGCACTTCCGCATTGATGCGCGCACGCGCCTGGCGCAGCTGCTGGACAATAACGAGTATGAGGTGTTCGATGCCGACCTGGTCTCGACTGATCCGCTGAAGTTCGTTGACCTGAAGGCGTATTCATCGCGGCTGAAGCAGGCTCAAGCCGATACAGGGCTGAATGACGCGGTGATTAACGCGCAGGGAAAACTGGATGGCCGGCCGGTAATCGTCAGCGCCATGGAGTACTCCTTCATCGGCGGCAGCATGGGCGCGGTGGTTGGTGAGGCGATCACGCGGGCGGTGGAGAAGGCGACCAGCGGTAAAATTCCTGTCATTATTGTTTCCGCATCGGGCGGGGCACGCATGATGGAAGGCGTCATCAGCCTCATGCAATTAGCAAAAATTTCGGCGGCGCTGGCGCGATTGGATGAAGCCAAAGTGCCTTTTATTTCGGTTTTGACCGATCCGACCACAGGAGGCGTGACCGCATCGTTTGCCATGCTGGGTGATCTGAACATCGCCGAGCCGGGCGCGCTGATTGGGTTCGCGGGGCCACGAGTGATCGAGCAAACCATCCGGCAGAAACTGCCCTCAGGTTTTCAGCGCAGCGAATTCCTTCTGGAACACGGCATGTTGGATGCAGTCGTGTCACGAAAGCAGCTCAAACCATATTTGGCACGCGCGCTCGATTTTATGGATCACTCATCGGCCGGTAGTCGCCGGGCTTTAGCCTCTAGCTGAAACAGCTTGAACCCCACGTAACGACCAACACCAGCGCTGTAGAATGATGCGTGCCCATTGCGCGGCTGAACCGAGACACGCTGCGAACGTTAGCAGCCAGCAGACTTGAAGAAGCCCGGGTGCTCCTGGACCATAAACTATGGACTGGGGCGTACTACATGGCTGGTCTCGGAGTCGAGTGCGCATTGAAGTCTTGCTTGGCTAGCTCGGTCAAGGAACACGATTTTCCCGACAAAGAGTTCGTGAACGCGATGTACGTTCACAATTTGGAGAAACTCTTCAGGTTGAACGGGGCGCTCTGGATTGGGTTGCAGGCCGAAATGAAAATCGACACGAAGCTCAGCATCAATTGGAGTACAGTCAAAGACTGGGATGATGGCAAGCGTTACGACATCGTTGACGAGTTAGAAGCCAGAGCGTTGTATGAGGCGAGTACGGATGCTGGTTCTGGTGTGATGGAATGGATTCGGGGAAGATGGTAATGGCATACGTTGAGGCTCTAACAGGTACCGACATAGATTTCGGAAAAGTGCTCTGGCACGCCCTACGTGGAAACAAGAAGTTTCCAGCCAGTGGAGCGCTTTGGTTGTTCCAACCCGAATCAGACGAGTGGCATTTGCTGATTGCGACCCCGCGCGTAGATGAAATAGGACCGAGGAAAGCATACGAGGAACTGTCAGATATCACACGGGGCATTCCGGCAGATTCGACGCAGCTCTTGAAAATCGAGCTTATCAGCCCAAGGCAGCCTTTCTATCAGGCTCTGCGTTCTGTGTTTGGGAAGACCGCAGCAGTAGAAGGAGCGCGACTGGGCAATACGCAAATCGGTGGAATGTATATCAACGACGCTTATCTCTACGAGATTCGCTGAACATCACTTCGACGAACCCATTGATGTCCCTCCTGGTGTGCACGGCCCGAGGGGTGGACGACACTTTAAAATTCAGTGCCGCCCAACACCTGCTCGATTCTTACAGCCGAATTCCTCCTCCGACTAATAATTCCTCGCCGGTAATCCAGCCGGAGTCTTCGGACGCCAGGAAGAGAGCAGCCTTGGCGATGTCCTCCGCCGTCCCCATGCGCCCAAGCGGGGTGCGCGTAACAGCCATTTGCTCAAAGCCGTTCTTGTATTCTGGCAGCGCATGCACACCCTCGGTATCGGTTGCACCAGGTGAGAGCGAATTGACACGGATCTTCCGCGGCGCCAGCTCCAAGGCCAACGCGCGCGAAATCACATCCACCGCTCCTTTGGTGGCGCTATAGACCGAACTGTTGACGGCCGGCGTTTTGGCTGCGATGGAGCTCACATTAATGATGCTTCCGCCCTGGCCGTTCATGTGCGCCACGGCTTCCTTAGTCGTCAGCAGCAGACCCAGCACGTTTAAGTCAAAGATCTTGTGGTAATGCGCTTCGTCGAGCGCTTCCAACGGCCGGAATTCATACACCCCGGCGTTGTTTACGAGGATGTCTACTCCGCCGAATGCAGCTGCTGTCTCGGCGAACAGCTTCTTGATGTCTTCGGCCTTGGAAACGTCGGCTTGGACGGAAACAGCCTCGCTGCCCGATTGCTTGATTTTGTTGGCCACCCTGTCCGCGCCGGCTTTATCGCGGGCGTAATTCACAACTACTTTTGCGCCTTCCGAACCCAGCTTTTCGGCGATCGCTGCCCCGATCCCTTTCGATGCGCCGGTGACCACCGCCACTTTGCCCTTGAGTTTTGCCATATATTTCGTCCTTTTCCTGGAAGTCCATCCACGTAAATTCGATAATTCGATAATCATCTAACTAGACTCCGCAGACGAGGAAAAGGATTCAGAATTTGCCGTCTTACAATTTGCCCAGCTGGGACAGGTATTCCCGCCAGACCTTCCGCCGCAACCTCATGTGTGCGAACTGGCCCTCCCGTCGCATTTCAACCAGACCGGCGTTGACCAGTTCCTTGATATGATGCGACAGCGTCGCCGCAGTGATTGGTATCTCACCCCGAACATCGCTGCAGGCAAGTTCCCGGCACTTGGCGATTCGGGACAAGATTTCATAGCGGCGCGGGTCCGCCAGCGCCTTGCTGATCCGATGAAATTGTTGGCTGTCCATGATCGATCAGGCTCTAGGGTACGCCACGGCCGGCACAAGTAAAGAGGGAGTCGCAACGCAAACAGGTAGAATAAATCGGCGCAGTTAGACCTCCTTAACGATGATCGTGAACTTCGCCGAGCGGGCGCACAACCACAACTGGGAACTCGACCCAGTCATCCGATCCTTGCTGGATACGGATTTCTACAAACTCCTGATGTTGCAGTTCATCTGGAAGCATTACCCGAAAACGCGGGTATCGTTCGCGCTGTTCAATCGGACCTCTTCGGTGCGTCTGGCCGACATGTTCGCCACCACGGAGATTGCCGAGCAGTTGGAGCACGTCCGGAAACTGCGGTTTCGAAAATCGGAACTGGTTTGGCTGGCCGGTAACACGTTTTATGGGCGGCGTGGAATTTTTGAGCCGGCATTTCTGGAATGGCTGGAGCAGGATTTCAAACTGTCGGACTATGAGTTATCCGTCAACCACGGCCAGTTCCATTTGTCCTTCGAAGGCTATTGGCCTGAAACCACCATGTGGGAACTCTATGCGCTCTCTGTCCTGGACGAGCTGAGGACGAGAGCGAACATGAAAAAGCTGGGGGAGTTCTATCTCGACATTTTGTATGCCCGGGCGAAGACGAAACTCTGGAGCAAAATTGAGCGCCTGCGCGGCGTACCCAGTCTAACCGTGGCGGATTTCGGAACCCGACGCCGGCACAGCTTTCTGTGGCAGGAGTACGTGGTCAAGGCGATGGCTTCCAACCTCGGTAGCGGCTTTATTGGAACGTCGAACGCTTTTCTCGCCCATAAGCACGACCTTGAAGCGATTGGGACGAATGCGCATGAAATCCCCATGGTGCTGGCCGCGCTGGCGAACGATGACCAGGCCCTGAAAGCCTCTCAATACCATGTACTCGACCTGTGGCAGAGCACGTACGAGGGAGCGCTGCGGATCATGCTCCCCGACACGTTTGGAACAACTCAATTCTTGAAGAACGCGCCTGACTGGACGGCAGATTGGACCGGCCAGCGCATGGACAGCAAAAATCCCTACGTGGCAGGCGACGAATACATCGAATGGCTGAAGGGACGCGGCCGGGACCCGCATGACAAGCTCGTCATCGCCTCGGACGCTCTCGACATCGATGAAGTCATCGGTCTCCACGCTTATTTTGGGGGGACTATGCAGGGCGGTGCGACTGCCCAGGACTTCCGCAGCGCCGCAGACTTCCAGGATCGGCAAAAGTGGATCCCGGGCCGGCGCATTCGATTCAGCGCCGGTTGGGGAACTTTATTGACCAACGATTTCCGCGGCTGCGATCCCAGAGGCGGCGGCGAATTTGATCCTATCAGCCTGATCTGCAAAGTGTCCGACGTCGAAGGGCGGCCGGCGGTGAAGCTCTCCGACAACTATGCGAAAGCACTCGGCCCCGCATCGGAGGTTGAACGCTACCGGCGGGTGTTCGGCACAGCAGGGATGACAAACGTTCCTCAGGTTGCATGAGGCAGTGGGGTATAGGCGAACCAACCGTTCCCGGGGATGAACATCGCGTAAAGATTCTGGTTAGTTCTTTTAAGCCGGCGGACAGTTTGCCTTCTCTAACGTGCCAGCCCTGGGAAGTTGCTGGTCTTACTGAAGCTTCTTTGGTCGCCGTTCTTTCGTAACCTGCCTAACTTCGGTACTCAATGGAAGAATGACGGCAATCTCTGCCGCGCGTGACGTCTGGAAAGATCAGCAAGCCAGGAGGCAATGTTACTCAGCGCATGGCAGGGGCTTTGCTATGTCCAAAGCTCAGATTGCCGAAATTTTGGTGGTTACAGCGCTTGCAGCAGTCGCGCTCAATTGCGGAGTGGCGGCCACAGCACCGGGCGCCACTTCTGAGCTGGGAGGCAATCCTTATCCGAGCACCCCATCCAACTCATCCGATCGAGGAACCACGTTTGCAGACTTGCAATTGGATAGTCACTGGAATAGTTATGCCCTGCTTCCTCCTGCGTACAACATTTGCGAAACCTGCCAGCCTAACGGAACGGAAGCATCCTGGTTCACCCAGCAGGGAATTATTTCGCCGTCGCTAAGCGGGAGTTCCATGCAATTCAGTCTGGGCACCCATAGCGTCAAATACGCCGACATTCTTTGGAATAATAAGTTCACCAAGCGCCTGGCAGATGAGAAGTCGGTCCCGAATTATCACGAGTTTGTGTACGAGGTGTACTTTTACGGCGAGGATCTGGAAAAGTCGCAGGCCTTGGAGTTTGACATTAATCAGTTTTTCGATGGGAAGTCGTTTATCTGGGGACACGAATGCCGCATCGCGGGCGGACATGAGTGGGATACCTGGGATAATGTCAACCAACATTGGGTGAAGAGCGGGATCGCTTGCAATCCCGTCAGCAACGATTGGAACCATCTCGTCATTCACGTCGCCCGGACCTCGGACGATCGCTTGCACTTCGAAAGCATCACGCTGAACGGAGTTACCCATACCGTGGGTCGGTTCGATCATCCCAGCGCGACTACCTGGTATGGCATGACAATCAATTACCAGATGGATGGCAACAGCGCGCAGGAGCCTTATACGGTCTACCTGGATAAGATCAGCTTCAGTTACAAGTGAAACAGCCTGAGAATCGCGAACCGTGCCCCCTTTGCCAGCTTAGGCTTTGGTCACCCGACGGGCACTGCGAGAGCCATTCAAGCGCTTGCCACCAGCGAGTTCGATGGTTCAACCCCCGTTCGACTCTGTTTCTGTTTACCATCCCACTATCGAAAATTCAGAGTTGGAACTGTTACCTTAAAAGCAGGGGAAGACTGCTGAATTATGTCCTACCAGGCTGCCATCGAGCGTATGTACGCGCTGGGTCATGAGCTGGCTCAGACGACTTCGCACAAGTTCGACTTGGAGCACATGCGGGTGCTGCTCGCAGCGCTGGAGAATCCGGAGCGGCGGTTTCCCGGCGTGCTGATTGCGGGAACGAATGGCAAAGGATCGACCGCAGCGCTGCTGGCTTCTATTTTGCAGGCTTCGGGAGTCCGGACGGCTTTATATACGTCGCCGCACTTGGTGCGCATCAATGAGCGCATTCGCATCAATGGTGAAGAAATCAGCGATGACGATTTCACCTTGCTGCATGATGTGGTGGATCGCACAGCGGAGCGGCTGGTTGGGGAAGGGGAGTTGCCGTGGCATCCGAGTTTTTTTGAGATGCTGACGGCCATCGCGTTCGAATATTTTTCGCGACGGAAAGTCGAGTTGGCTGTGCTCGAAGTCGGTATGGGTGGCCGGTTAGATGCTACCAACGTGATCGAGCCGCGGGTGAGCGTGATTACGGATATTTCTCTGGACCACCAGAAATTCCTGGGAAATACAGTCGCTGAGATCGCGCGAGAGAAGGCTGGGATCGTTCATCCGGATGGAATTGTCGTCACGCTTCCTCAGCAGCCACAGGCCAATGATGTGATCGGGGAGGCAATTTTGGATCGTGGCGCAACAGCGGTAAGCGCAGTGCCGTATGTTCCGCCGGTGGCACCGGGCAGTGATTATGGTCATCGCGAGCGGGGAAAACCTTTAACCACAGAGTGCACAGAGGACACGGAAAGAGCCGATCACAGCCGTCCAGTTTGGCGATATCCGTTGCAGGTGCAGGTGATGGGAAAAAGGATCTGCGTGGAAACGCCTCTGATCGGGCGGCATCAGTTGAGGAATGTGGCTCTCGCGATTGCGAGTGCAGAGGAGTTGAGCAAGCAGGGATTTCCCATCACGGCTGATAGCATCGAGCGCGGCATTCGTGACACGCGTTGGCCTGGCCGCTTTCAGATGATTCCAGCGTCGAACGGCGCTCCCGAATACGTTTTCGATGTGGCGCATAATCCAGCAGGAGCCTGGGCGCTGCGCTCAACTTTGTCGGGCTGCTACGAAGATCGCCGGTTGATTTTCGTATTCGGGGCAATGCGGGACAAGGCAATCAGGGAAATGGCAGAAATTTTATTTCCCATCGCCGAGCGCGTTATTGCGACACGTGCGGAGAATCCGCGCTCGGCAACACCGGAAGAAATTCGTGGAGCAGCATCACGAACGTCGGCTGAAATCGAAACCGCGCCCGATGTAGCAGCGGCGCTTGCGCAAGCTCGCGCTGCCGCAGGTTCAAATGGAGTTGTTGTGATCACTGGTTCGATATACGTCGTAGGGGAAGCCATGCGCCTGCTGGGTGCTAGCATCTAAGCATTGTGCCGTCGTTAAATTCAACCCCCGAGATTGAAAACCCTGCTCCTGTAGAGGCCGAGCTTCGCTCAGCTGGCCAGGCGAGGGTGCCTGCCCCTACGCATTACGGCATGCTTAGCCGACTGCGCTCATATCTGATCTTTGATCCGCTGATCTGGATGTACACGGTCGTCCTCGGAGTAGTCTCCATTCCCTTCGGACTCTTTCCCGGCAAAGAGCGAATCTTGCACAGATTTGCTCGTTTTTGGTCGCAATTGATCATGAAGACGATTTGCTCGCCGGTGAGAGTGACCGGACTCGAAAAAATCGATCGGTCGAAGCCGCACGTTTATGCGGTGAATCACGCCTCTGCGCTGGATATTCCCGTGCTCTATGCTTATCTGCCATTTCAATTCCGCATCGTCTTCAAGAAAGAATTACTTTCATATCCGGTGATTGGATGGCATTTGAAGCGTTCGGGGCAGATCTGCATTAATCAGAAAAATCCGGCAGCATCCATTGGGAGTATCCGCACAGCGCTCAGGAGCCTGAAGGCCGGTACACCATTGGTGATTTTTCCTGAAGGCGGCCGCTCACCCGATGGCGAGATCATGCCTTTTCTTGCGGGGGCATTCTTCCTTGCTATCAAAGCGCAGGTGGAAATCGTTCCCGTCGCCCTGGTGGGAACCCATGAACTGCTCCCGATGGACACTTACCACATCAAGTCCCGTCCGCTGGAAATGCGCGTTGGCGAGCCGATTTCAGCCACAGGGCTATCGCTGCGAGACATGGAGTCGTTGTCAGCACGGGTAAGGAACGCGCTTGAGGGTTTGTACTACGGAGGCCGATCTCGCCAGCGCACGTAGAGACAACATCGGCGTAATGGGAAAAGGGCGCGACAAAAGAAGGCGTAAAGCCAAGAAGCAAAACCAGCGGACGAGAGATGAAGTCGCTCACGCGTATGCGGAAGCTTTAGCGACGCTCTCACGCAGCGATCCACCTATTCTTGGCGAACCAGATGCCGCTGTCTATGCTCCACTAAAACCGAAGCCGCATATCCGTTCTGGCGCGATAGCCATCCCCGAACCAGAGTCAGATGATGCGCTTACGGTGCTAAAACCTAAAACAATTTCAAAGTAGCCCACTACCAAGACTTTCCCTGAACTCGCGTATTGAACCGTCATTCCCCGTTAAGACCGAGACACAAACTCTTCGTCTCGTTCATAATTCCTTCGGAGGCTCGCATGAACCTGCTCGTTTTCCTCACGCTATTTTTCTTTGGTCTCGCGATTGAAGCGCAAACATCCCCCGCTCCGACTGTCGCGGAAGCCGAAGAATTTATGAACAAAGCCGAGGCCCGGCTTGCCGATCTCAACGTGAAAGTGAATCAGGCCACCTGGGTACACGACAACTTCATCACCGAGGATACCGAAGCGCTTGCGGCCGATGCGAATGACGAAAACACGGCAGCCACGACGGAGCTTGTTGAAGGGGCGAAGCGCTTCGAGAGTCTGAAAATGCCTCCCGAACTGGAGCGCAAATTTAAGTTGCTGAAGCTGTCGTTGACCGCGCCCGCCCCCAAAGATCCCAAGCTTCGTCGAGAGCTTACCCAAATTGCAGCTTCTCTCGAATCGGATTACGGCAAAGGCAAGTATTGCCGCAAGCCAGACGACTGCCTCGATATCACTGCGATCGAGCGCATGATGGGCGCGAGCCGCGATCCCAATGAACTGAAAGACCTCTGGATTGGCTGGCACAAAGTTGGTGCCCCAATGCGGCAGCGGTATGCGCGATTTGTCGAGCTTTCAAACCAGGGCGCGAGAGAGATCGGATTCAAAGACACTGGCGCGATGTGGCGTTCGAATTACGACATGCCTCCTGACGCTTTCAGCGCTGATCTGGAGCGGCTCTGGCAGCAGGTGCGTCCGCTCTATCTGTCGCTGCATGCCTACGTTCGCAGCAAGCTGGCGAAGAAGTATGGACCGCAGCTAGTTCCGACCGATGGGCCCATCCCCGCTCATTTGCTCGGGAACCCTTGGGCGCAGGAGTGGGAAAATATTTATCCCTTGCTCGGGCTTCCTGAAAAAAGCAGCGTAGACGTAACCGCGCTGCTAAAAACGAAGAATCTTGATCCCAAGGGCATGGTGAAGTACGGCGAGAATTTCTTCATCTCGCTGGGATTCGCTCCCCTGCCGCAGACGTTCTGGGAACGATCGTTATTCGTGAAGCCTCGCGACCGCGACGTGGTGTGCCATGCCAGCGCATGGGACATCGATAATAAAGATGACCTGCGGATCAAGACGTGCCTGCAGATTCGCGATGTAGACTTTGTGACAGTCCATCATGAATTGGGGCACAACATCTATCAGCGGGCGTATAAGAATCAGGCATTTCTTTTTGAAAGCGGCGCGAACGACGGTTTTCACGAAGCTATCGGCGATGCCATTGCCCTGGCCATCACGCCGGATTATTTGCATAGAGTCGGGCTGCTGGAGAACGTTCCGGAGGGTGACAACGACATTCCGCAATTATTGAAGCAGGCGCTCGATCGCGTGGCGTTTCTTCCGTTTGGATTGTTGATTGATCAGTGGCGCTGGAAAGTGTTTTCCGGCGAAGTCACGCCCGCGAATTACAACCAATCCTGGTGGAACCTGAGGCTGAAGTATCAGGGGGTAGCGCCGCCGGTTACACGCAGCGAAGCGGACTTCGACCCTGGAGCAAAATACCACGTGGCCGGGAACGTTCCCTATATGCGCTATTTTCTCGCTCATATTCTGGAATTCCAGTTCTATCGCGCGTTGTGCCAGGCCTCAGGATATTCAGGTCCGCTGCATAAATGTACGTTCTTCGGATCGAAAGAAGCAGGAGCAAAATTCAACAAAATGCTTGAAATGGGCCAGAGCAAACCGTGGCCCGATGCGCTCGAGGTCCTCACCGGCGAGCGGCAGATAGATGGCGGCGCGCTGCTCGAATACTTCGCACCACTCAGGAAGTGGTTGGATGAGCAGAACAAGGGGCAGAAAGTCGGCTGGTAAGAACATCTCGTCTGGGCGGGTGAGGACACCCGCCCCTACGCAAGATGTGGTGGGCCGACACCACGAACCCTGCCATGTACTTTTCCCGCAACCGTTTTCTCTCCATGATGTTCTTTAGCAGTCTGCGGAAAATGACGAAAAGCGGATTCCTCGCAGGCTGAAGCCTGCTGGGAATGACAATGTAGGGGCCAAAGTGGCGCGAGTACGCTCGTGCCCTTCCCGATTCCGCTCCGAGGTCGTATTTTCCGCGTCAGCGAGACGGAGCTGCGCAAGTGGCGGGCAACGAGATCACTTCAGACCGGCGGCATGCGCTGCGTCACAGAGTTCATACGCCGGCGTTTGCCAGTTTTGACGGCGTCACCGGCGGAGTGATTCTCGACCTCAGCGAAGAAGGGCTGGGGATGCAGACGGCGCCTCCGCTGCAACCCAACCGCCGCATTGCACTCCATCTCAATCTGTCCGACGCAACGCAACTCGATACGACCGGCTACGTTGCCTGGGCGGACGCTCTGGGCCGCGCCGGGGTGCGCTTCTCCGATCTGCCAGAAGAAGCACGAGAGCGCCTAAAGCAATGGCTCACAGTTAACGACAACAGTCCTAGCCGCAAGGCACCCAAGCTTACGTTGGGCGAATCTGCACTGGCCGCTTTCGCCACAAATGAAATCCGTGAGCCGCTGGCTATAAGCCTGGAGCCGGAGACCGCGGCGGCAGGCAAGCCCGCTTCCACGACGATCCAATACGAGTTCAGCTCTCTTGGTTCTGATCTGAATCTTGCGCTGCGGCTGATCAGCGCGCGTGCTTGCTCTCTGACTCGCGGAACTGGGGCCGCCATCGCGCTTGCCCACAACGGCTCTATGATGTGCCGCGCCAGTGTTGGCAGGAACGCACCAGCATTAGGCTCGAAGCTGGATGTGAACTCAGGCTTTTCTGGCGAGTGCGTTAGCAGCAGCAAGGCTCTGCGCTGTGACGATGCAGAAACCGATCCACGGGTGAACACCGAAAGTTGTAAGCATCTGGGCATCCGGTCAATCCTCGCCGCGCCTGTTCAATATGAACGCGAAGTCATCGGACTGCTTGAGGTGTTTTCGAACGTTCCCTTCGCGTTCGATGAAGGGGATGTCGCTGTAGTTGAACGTCTCGGGCAAACGGTGCTCCTCACCATGAATCAGAGTACACACTCGAAACGCTAACAAAACTTCACTGTGGTCGCGGGTCTCTGACCCGCCAGGACGGGGCAAAGCCCCGTCCCCACACGATGTTTAACCGGAAGTCCCATTCCACCACGACTGATATATTTTCTAAGCCAAATATTGGGCACAGGAGACTCCGTGAAATATCGCACGTTCGGTCGCACAGATTGGCAGGTCGGAGACATCGCGGTTGGGCTTTGGGGAATGGGTGAGTGGAGCGGTTCCAAAGATGACGAATCGCTCGAGTCATTGCAACTGGCTGTCGACTTGGGTTGCAATTTTTTCGACAGTGCGTGGGCGTACGGGAATGGCAAGAGCGACGGCCTGCTCGGCCAGGTGATCGCGCACAACAAGGGCAAGCGCCTGTATGCGGCGTCCAAGATTCCGCCGAAAAATGATAAGTGGCCGGCTTCGCCCCGAGATCGCTATCAAGATGTATTTCCGGCGGAGCATGTTTTCAAATACGCAGATTTGATTCGCCAGAAACTGGGCACTGATTCTATCGACCTGTTGCAGTTTCACGTGTGGGATGACCATTGGGCGGACGAACCGGACTTTCGCCGCACAGTCGAGAAACTCAAGCGAGAGAAATGGATTCGTTTTTTCGGATTAAGTTTGAATCGTTGGGAGCCCTGGAACGGAATCAAAGCGCTACGCACGGGACTCGTGGATGCCGTGCAAGTGATCTACAACGTTTTTGATCAATCGCCCGAAGATGAGCTATGTCTGGCCTGCAAGAAATTGAACATCGGCGTGATCGCGCGGGTGCCGCTCGACGAAGGCAGCCTGGGCGGGAAGATGACCTTAGAAACAAAGTTTCCGGCCGACGACTGGCGTTCCAAATATTTTGGCCCGGAGAATCTCTCAAACACCATCCCGCGCGTGGAAAAGCTCAAAGCGGTTTTGCCGCCCAGAATGAGCTTGCCGGAGATGGCGCTGCGCTTCATTCTCTCCAACCCAATCGTGAGCACGACGATCGTTGGCATGCGAAAGCAGGAACACGTCCGCGACAATATTGCCGTGAGCGACGACGGCCCATTAGATGCAGCTTTGGTCCAAAAATTGAAATCGCATCGCTGGGATCGCAAACCCAAGCCGTGGTCGGATTAGCGAGAAACACATAGGCTGGGCACCGGTTGTTCCGACATGTACAGTGGTAAACTCGAAAAATATCCTATGGCAGACAGCATCCAGATCAACCTCCCTGACGGGAGCACGAAGGAAGTGCCTAAGGGCACGACCGCGCTCGGCCTGGGTCTGTGAACCAAGTGTCTAGTATCACGGCCTGCATGATTCGCACGTTTCATTTTGGCGCGATGGCTGGCGTTCTAATTGCTGTCATGCTGATGCCCTGCGCATCGGCAGCCCAAACCTTCACCCTCGATTCCACAAAGGGATTGCAGCCGCACGATGTGACGGTAGAGGCGGTGACTTACAACGGTCGCAAAGCGGTGTGCGTCATGCCAGCAGTGGCTGCCGATGCAGAGTCGGCAGCCGCGAAAAATGGCGAAGGCGGTGGCATCGTCGTACTTCAAGGAACGTCTTTCCACAATGGAAGCATTGAGGTGGACGTCGCCGGTAAGCCACGTGCCGGCACATCGGCGGGCGCCCGCGGCTTTGTTGGTATCGCCTTCCGGGTGAGCGATGACCCGTCGAGCTTCGAAGGTTTTTATATTCGGCCCACCAACGGTCGCGCCGACGATCAACTGCGGCGGAACCACTCGACGCAGTACATTTCCATGCCAGAGTACGAATGGTCGCGGCTGCGGAAGGAAGCGCGGGGACAGTACGAATCCTACGCGGATCTCATACCGGGCGAGTGGACCAAGATCAAGATCGAAGTGAGCGGCGTGAAGGCGCGATTGTACGTTAATAAATCCCCAGAGCCGGCGCTGATTGTGAACGATCTAAAACACGGGGACAGCAAAGGTACCGTAGCCTTGTGGATCGGGATGGGAACCGAAGCGTACTTCGCTGATCTTAAGCTCTCGAATTGACTCGCGCGGCGGCTTACCTGCCGTCGGGCAGCGTGCGCCCCTTCTGCCGCACCTCTTCCCAGGGGATGGTTTTTACCTCGCCTGATTGAACCTCGTGGAGGCGCCGCGTGATCTCTTGCTGCCATGCGGCATCGGCATCCACATCGACTGTGGTATCCAAGCTGGAAATCAAGTTCCCAGCTATTTCCGCCCGTTCGTTTTCCGAAAGGGCCAAAACCTTCTCCAGCAACTCGTGGGCCTCTTGGGTCTTACGCAAATTATATGTGCGAACACAACTGAGGTGTGTTTGACCCCCCATTCCCCGCTCCCATAAACTGAACTTTCCATGTCAGATAACATCCAGATCAAGCTCCCTGACGGGAGCACGAAGGAAGTGCCTAAGGGGACGACGGCGCTTGAAGTCGCCAAATCCATTAGCCCGCGACTCGCTGATGCGGCTCTGGTCGCCAAGACTAACGGCGATTTGATCGATCTCTCCCGTCCTCTGGAAGAAGATGCCGATCTAAAGATCCTCACTGAAAAAGATCCTGAGGCCTTGGAGGTTTACCGGCATTCGTCGGCGCATTTGCTGGCTGCGGCAGTACTGGAACTTTTCCCTGAGACCAAGCTCGGCCACGGCCCGGCGACGGAAAGCGGATTCTTCTACGATTTCTATCGTCCAACGGCGTTCACTCCGGAAGATCTTGAAAAAATTGAAAAGAAGATGCAGGAGCTGGCACAGCAGAACATTCCGTATGCGCGGGAGTTTTTGCCCCGAGATGAAGGCCTGCGGAAATTCAAGGGCGAAGGCGACTTCATGAAGTGCCACTACATCGAGCAGTTCACCAAGCCCGATGAGAAGATTTCGATTTACAAGACTGGCAAGTTTCTCGATTTCTGCCGCGGGCCGCATATCCCTTCAACTGGAAAAATTAAAGCATTCAAGCTGCTGAACATTGCGGGCGCTTACTGGCTGGGGGACGAAAAGAACCCGCAACTCCAGCGCATTTACGGGACTTCTTTTTTCAGCAAGAAAGATCTCGAAAATTATTTGAACCAGATTGAAGAAGCCAAGAAGCGCGACCACCGCGTGCTGGGCAAGCAGCTCGATCTGTTTTCCATTCAGGAGCTGGCTGGCCCGGGGCTGATTTTCTGGCATCCCAAGGGCGGGATCATCCGCAAAGAGATGGAAGACTGGATGCGCGACCAGTACTTGAAGCGTGGGTATTCGCTGGTTTACACGCCGCACGTGATGCGCAAGCAACTTTGGCAGACCTCTGGGCACGAAGGCTATTACGCACAGAACATGTTCGACGTGATGGAACTCGACGACGCCGAGTATCGGCTGAAGCCGATGAATTGTCCCGGCCACATTTTGATTTATCGAGATTCGCTGAAGTCATATCGCGATTTGCCGGTGCGGCTCGGCGAGCTGGGCACGGTCTATCGATATGAGCGCTCCGGCGTGATGCATGGGC
The DNA here is from genome assembly GCA_003225455.1 of Acidobacteriota bacterium. GTDB lineage: Bacteria > Acidobacteriota > Terriglobia > Terriglobales > Acidobacteriaceae > QIAB01. Next base: position 1,810 of record QIAB01000031.1, on the reverse strand, counting down.
TGCTGCGGGTGCGCGGATTTACTCAGGACGACGCGCATATTTTCTGTACGCCAGAGCAGATTGAGGGCGAGATCGCCAGCTGCGTTGAGTTCGCGAACGACACGCTGAAAGATTTCGGCTTCGACCAATTCATTACGGAGCTTTCGACGTGGAATCCCGCGGATCGAAAGAATTTTGTTGGGAGCGAAGGGCAGTGGAATTTGGCGACCTCATCTTTGGAGAAAGTGCTGAAGAGGCTTGGGATTGAACACAAGACCATTGTCGGCGAGGCGGCGTTTTATGGGCCGAAAATTGATATCAAGCTAGTAGACGCGATTGGGCGACTTTGGCAGCTATCCACCGTGCAGTTCGACTTCAACCTTCCCGCTCGTTTTAACTTGGAATACGTTGCAGAAGACGGCACGCGCAAGCAGCCGCTGATGGTGCATCGGGCGTTGTATGGATCAGTCGAGCGTTTCTTCGGCGTGTTGATCGAGCATTATGCGGGAGCCTTCCCGGTATGGTTGTCGCCGGTGCAGGTTGTGATGATTCCCATCTCCGAGCGGCACGCCGGATATGCGAACAAAGTTGCTGCACAATTGAGAGAGATCAGTGTTCGAGTGGAAGTCGATGCACGTAACGAAAAGATGAACGCCAAAATTCGTGAGCATGCGCTGCAGAAAGTGCCGTTCATGCTGGTGGTGGGGGATAAAGAAGCGGAAGCCGGAAAAGTGAATGTGCGCACGAGAGGGAAAGAGAAGACCGAGGACATGGGGGCGGAGGAGTTTGGGGAGAAAGTTGCGAGGCTAATCCGAGATAAATCCTCTGCCCTTTAGCGGATGTGACCAACCCAACGTTTTAATCGGGTGAACCTATCGATCTCCTTTGCGAGATCCAAAACCTTTCCTGGCTCCTCGCATCCCTCGATCAAATGCTTACTCTGACCGTTTAGGGTGAGAGATATCTTCACTTGCGAATAATCTAAGCAAGCGTAATCTTTCTCCTCCCATTCGAGGACGTGTTCGTTTTCCAATTTGCGAATGAGTTTCTGAACGACCGCTGGTGAAACTATCGTTTTCCTGGTTCCCTCGACCTTGACGTAAAAGAGTCCTTCGTACTCAACCTTTCCGTCTTCCTGAATGGTGATCGTGTACCCGGAACAAGTTCCCAGACAACCTTCGCGCTCCAACTTGATTGAGAACGGCTCTGTGGCAGTTTCGGCTTTGCCTGGCAGTAGCAAGGTCAGAGTGAAGACGAAGAGAAGTGACCGACGCATAGTATTCAAGTAGGCGGTTCAGCAGCCATTCTAACCAGCCCGGATGGCAATTTCCTGCTGCGCTCGGACGTGTATTTCTGGGATCTGATTCGGCACGGCTGGAAAAGGCTGCGGAAAAAGTCGGGGGAAAGCAGATTCCTCGGCGGTTGAAGCCGCCTCGGAACGACAAAATTAAAGTCAACCCGCCATCGAATATCAGTACTGCATCGAAACAGGGCGAGGCAGGCGCAGGCTTCTGCGTCTTAAAGTTGTACTGGTAGGTTCCGTCAAGGAAGTTCTGCAGGCTCGAAGTGCCTGCTGCCACTGTCGTCTCGGTGCCTGTGTTTGGGGTGTTGTCAACCATGCATTGAGTCGCAATTGTTCCGACAAATACCCAGTTAGACGTGGCTCCTGTACCAGGGCAAACGTTTGAGGTTGGTACGGGCGTCGCTTGCGTGCCGGTACACAAGCTCTAATTTGGGTTCCCAAACACCGGGAGAACAGAAAAGTTTCCATTTCAGAGCCACGGACTGCCCGGCTTTGACCAGGTTCAAGTCAGTGTCGGAAACCGGTGAT
>QIAB01000147.1 GCA_003225455.1 Acidobacteriota bacterium | reverse complement strand
TTTCTCTCCACGCGGTCGCAGCGCCACCACGACACATCGCCGGTCATCCCGGCTTCGGCTTCGACTCGCATACCCATTCTTTTCCAGCCGGTTGATCAGTTCCACCATGCTGTTATGCTTTAGCGCCAGCCGCTCCGCCATTGTCCGGATGGTTGCCTTCCTCCCTTCCGGGAGCCCCCGAATCGCGAGCAACAGCAAATACTGCTGCGGTTCGAGCCCCAACTGGCGTGCCGTGGCATCGCCTGCGCACAAAAAATGACGTATACGATACCGAAGTTCGGCCAGCGCCCGGTAGTCCGCAGTCGCAATCTTTCTCGACATAAAATCAGTTTATCGTAATACGATATTAATTACATTGAGCGGCACCAAAGACCTAACCTGCCAGGCTTCGGGAAGGACCCGTTTTTCGATGCCGAGAAGGAAAAAACCACGCCTCAAGCTATTACCCTATTTTGGGATAGATGAGACAGTACGAGACCACTTATATCACGACACGATATAACAACTTGATAGACAACGTTATCTCTGCCGAGTTTCACTTTTTCCAGGATGGCGGCGCGGGGCGGTTACAGTATCGTATCACGACGTATTGCGAGATCAGAGAAATCGATTCCGCTCGTACGCGCATCATACTTCTGGGAGCACATCATGGAGAAACGTCGACGAGACTGGCGAGCGCTATGCGCGGCGGCCTCAACAGAGAAAGATTCTAAGAGGTTACTGAGCTTAGTTAAAGAATTGAATGAAGTTCTAGATGAAACCCGGAATCATAGAGGAGTTTACTTGAGAGAATCGAGGCTGAAGGCACAAGTACCTTCTACCTTGCAAAACCTTCATCTTGCTGTCGGCTCTCCGACGGACAACCGCGAAGGAGCACAACGAGAATAATCCTGGCGATGAAGGCCTTCCGGCATCAATCCGGGAAGAACTGCCTCGTCGATTGGGAAACCGCGCTGAGAATGTTTGCTGCGGACCCGCCCCAGGAGGTAGTCCGCGGATATGTCGTAACACGATTAGATCCCATGATTGGGCATCCATGCGTCGGACGTGGATCATCCACAAATAATAGAAGATCTGTAAAAGAAAAAGAGGTAAACATATGGCAGACATAACGAATAACGAGGAACTTGCGTTACGGGTAAGAACCGATTGGGGCGCCATCTGGGCGGGTGTGTTCACCTTTATAGCCATCTGGTCGGTGTTCGGCTTTCTTGGAATGGCGGTTTTTGCGAGCGCCGCAGGTTCGACAGCTTCGTCCCCTTTAACCGGTATGGGTGTCGGTATGGGTATTTGGGCCATCGTGCTTACAATCATCGCGATGTATATTGCCGGTCGGGAAACTGGAAGACTGGCCGCAGTGGCAGCCGCCACGATGGGCTTATACACGGGATGATCATGTTTGGACTGGCAGTAACCGCAAGCCTGGTGATCACCATCATGGCTGGCAATAGCCTCAGCGGAGGCGCGGGCGTGCAAGGGACTGTGCACAACCCGTATCTGTCGGACGTGTTCATGGGCCTCGGCTGGTTTGCGTTTATAATGGCTGGGGCGTCCACAGGCGTATCGCACAAAGCTGAAGCTACGCGCAATGTTCGAGAGATAAGACCCGCAGCTTGAGCAGCGCCTGCCAACCCGGCGCGGGCCAGCGGCGCAGACGTGCGCGTCAGACGCGCCTGGAAAATGGGCATCATGCAGTGCCCCGCAAGCGCAACCGCATAGCGCCGGGTTACAAGCGCTGTGGCACCAGAAAAACCAAGGTCAGTGCGCGTCGGTAGTAGTCTGCCATGCTGGGCTCACACATTGTTCGATTAGACCTTCCATTGCGTTGGCTGAATGTGGACCCAATGCAGACGCACAGTAGTTGAGAAATAGCTCGTGACGCGATATACTTTATATAGCAAGGCACCAGGGTAACGGTGCCCCTGTTGAGCGATGATCGTTGGAGTCTGGACTCCGCCACTCGTCAGCAGGGAACGCAAAGGAACGGCATGCTTCCTGTTCGTCTAGTACACCTCATCGAAGGCCACTGCGATGAGATCGCAGCTGGAGTATTGAAGAAGTTTCAAGGCTCACCCCGCACCAGCGACTTGCGAAACGTTCCCCCATCGGAATTACGTCAGCGTACCCTGGAAATCCTGCGACATTTGAGCGAGTGGCTTTTGTGCAAATCCGAGAGTGAAATCGAACGCCGTTACAAAGAAATGGGTCGGGCACGCGCTTTACAGAACGTGTCGTTCGCCGATTTCTGCTGGTCCATGGTTTTCACAAAAGAGCAGATCTGGGGTTTTGTTCAACAGCAAGGGTATCTTCAGAGTCTTGTCGAAATCTACGGTGAGATGGAATTGCTGCGACTGCTAGACAAATTCTTTGAGCGGGCCATTTGCTACGGTGCAGAAGGTTATGAAACCGCCGGAACCCAAGTGGGCAATGGCGAACCGTCCTTGGCGGAAATTGCCGAGGGCGGCAAGGATTGTGTCTCGTCATAACGTCAGGCTGTTGCGATGGTAGTCTCCTCCATTCCAAACGTCACATTGGTCGTGAGAAACGGGATCGGCGCAGCGATCATTTTGTTTCTCTTGTTTCCCTTCAGCGCCATACCTGAACAAACGGCACAAGCAGAGACAAATGCCAATGAACTTGCGCGCAGAGTCCTGATGAACGAAGCGAATGTCGAAGCTCAAGATCACAGCCATTGGATGCTCCGACTGGAGAGCGAAAAGGCCGGGCGAAAGGAAGTCGACCAGGTAGTAGAAACAAAGGACGGGGACCTCAAGTGGCCTTTATTGATTGATGGCCGACGGTTAACGGCCGCGCAAGAAAAAGCAGCCGACCAAAGAATTCAGAGACTTTTACGTGATCCCAATGCGCTTCGTAAGTCGATGAGGGAAGAGAACGAGGATGCGGCTCGCAGCCAACGATTGCTCAAGATCCTACCGAAGGCGCTGAGTTTTAGCTTTCGAGAACAACCGGGCGACACGGTCGAATTGCATTTCAAGCCAAATCCGCAATTTCGTCCAGCCACGCGCGAAGAGCGTGTCTTCCAAGCCATGGAAGGGGACATCTGGGTCAACCGCAATCAAGCGAGGCTCGTGGAAATTACGGGACATCTCAGTCACGAGGTGAAATTCGCTGGTGGATTGTTGGGACACTTAAATCCCGGCGGCCGATTCGAAGTCCAACAAGCCGAGGTCGCGCCCGGCTACTGGGAACTGACGCGCCTGGACGTGGACATGAAAGGTAAGGCTCTTTTTTTCAAGACCATCAACGTACAGCAGAGACTGCGCCGATCCGACTTTCATCGGATATCGGATGATCTCACTGTGGCTCAAGGCGCTGATCTCTTGCGAAAACAAGCTGCCGCCGGACGGGCGGGTTCTCCCAAGACGAACCCGATGCGGCCAGCTGATGCAATATTGGATTTACGAGCGCGGTCGCATCCGGAACTGTTGGGAATGCAGTGATCCGCGTCATCACCATTGAGCGGGAGTATGGTTGCGGGGCGGCTGGCATCGCCCGGGAACTGGCAGCCCGCCTAGGCTGGAAGCTTTGGGACCAGGTGCTAACTGAGGAGATTGCCGGCTTGGCGCATTGCGAGCAGTCGGAGGTAAAACAGCGCGAGGAGCGCAAGGATCCGTTGTACTATCGCTTGCTCAAATCCTTCGTGCTGGGCAGTTACGAGGGTAATTCGAGCGTGCAACCCGTGGAAACGCTTGATGCCGACAGCATTGTCAAGTTTTCAGAACGCGTCGTCGCCGACGCTGCGGCCAGCGGCAATTGCGTAATCGTGGGCCGAGGCTCACAGCACTTTCTGCGGGGTCGAGACGACACCCTTCGCTTTTTTCTCTATGGATCCAGGGAAGAAAAAATACGCCGCTTGGTCTCCGAAGGCCAGAGTCAGGCAGAGGCAGAGATGCTGACAGAGACAGTCGACCGTGAACGTGCCGCTTTCATCAAGAACTACTTCCACGCCGATTGGCCCAATCGTTCGCTGTATCATGCCATGGTCAATACGGATACGGGGAACGAGACGGTCATTCGCGCGATCTTAAGCTTTCTCGGCCAGAATCGCGTTCTTCATGCCACATCAGAGACATAGAGCGCGAGGGGACAGGGCCCGCCTCGCGGCGGGGCTTGGTTTGGCCTGTCGCATTTCCCGGGTAGCAACTGGGAGATGTTAAGAGCGTTCCTCTCGCAACACATTGCCGTGGTGCTGTCCTACCTAGACATGTCATTCGACAACGGTGAAAGCGACTGTGCTGAGCAAAGCATTCGCGCTTTGGCGCGAGTCTAATCTTGTGTGCTGTACAACTATTGGAACATCAGCTTCGATTACGCTGGCGTAGTCCGTTCCCCGCGGTACCGGTGCCGGCTCTTTCAGCTCGTTAAAGCGCACATGTTTCGTCCGTCTTGCCGGCACGGTTAGCCTGTAAGGCCCAACCGGATCCCGTTCTGAAAAATAGATTGTGATCTCCACCTGGGCGTCTTGATCGGATGTGTTGAGCAAACAGACAGTCTCGTAGCTCGTCATCTCCGGCTCGGGTCCATGGCGCCTCCGGAATGTAACCTTCTGCGATTGCCCAACGCCTATGGCGGATTGCATTCGTCATAACGGCACCTCATGATTATGGAATCAAAGTCATGGAATCAAACTTTCCATCACATCCTTAATGCGCTCCGCAAAGCCTGCGGTCAGTGACCAGGGACTCGGCTGACGCAGTAAATGTAAATGCCCGCGTTTTTCGAGCACATCAAAATGCGTGCTCTTCCTCTTTCGATAAAAGCGAATGCTTGCAACAGCTTTTTCTACGTGGAGATTTCGAACCGTAATCTCAGGAAGCCAATCTGGTAGATGTGGATCGAGCAACAACATGTTCGTAGGCGAAAAAGGA
>QIAB01000045.1:86744-109216 GCA_003225455.1 Acidobacteriota bacterium | reverse complement strand
GACGTCGCGCAGTTCGGGCAGAGTTCGCAGCTTTTGCAACAGCCGCGGTGACCAGTTATTCAAATCATCCAGATTTTCGCCTTGCAATGTGTACTGAAACTGCGCCTGGCTTTGCCGGCCACCAATTGTCAGATCCTGCGCTGATTGCATGTAGAGCGTGGCCCCAGGAACCACTGCTAATTTCTTCCGCAACCGTGCAATGATCCGATCGGCCGATTCTTTCCGCTGATTCAGCGGCTTCAAAGTGATAAACATCCGGCCCGTGTTGTACTGCGTATTTCCTCCCGCAAAGCCGACAATCGTCTGAACCGCTTTGTCCTGCATGACGATGTTTACGAACTGCGACATCTTTTCCTTCATTGCCTCAAAAGAAATATCCTGCGCGGCCTGTACCGATCCCATAATCCGGCCCGTGTCCTGCTGCGGAAAGAAGCCCTTGGGAACGTCTATGTAGAGATAAACGCTCAAAGCTGCCGTGAGAATCGTGATCAACAAAGTGAGTGGCTGATGCCTCAGTACCCAACGCAGGCTCCCGCGATACATGCCGAGCATGTGGTCGAATGCACGCTCGCTGGCGCGGTAGATTCGACCATGCTTCTCCTCCCCCAAGGGTCGCAGAAATTTCGCGCACATTGTTGGGGTAGTCGTAAGGGACACTAGCAGCGAAACCGCAATCGCCGCGCTTAATGTCACCGCGAATTCGCGGAACAGCCGCCCCACAATTCCCCCCATCATCAGAATCGGAATAAACACAGCTACTAGAGACGTGCTCATCGACAGCACCGTAAAGCCAATCTCGCGCGCGCCGCGAAACGCCGCCTGAACCGGCCGCATTCCCTGTTCCAGATAGCGCGTGATGTTCTCCAGCACCACGATGGCGTCATCAACCACAAATCCAGTTGAAATGGCCAGCGCCATCAGCGAAAGATTGTCCAGGCTATATCCCAACAGGTACATGATCCCGAAAGTTCCGATCAGCGAAAGGGGGACTGCGACACTGGGAATCAAGGTCGCGCGGAATGTTCGCAGGAAGGCGAACACTACCAAGATGACCAGAACGACAGAGATGAGCAGCGTGAATTCAATGTCTGCGACCGACGCCCGGACCGTCACCGTGCGGTCGACCACCACATTCACATCAATGGCGGGTGAAATCGCGGACTTCAACTGGGGTAGGGCTTCCCGCACGTGATCGACCGTCTGGATAATGTTTGCGCCTGGCTGCCGGGAAATAATAATCAGCACCGCCGGTTTTCCGCTCGACAGCCCCATAACGTGAATATCTTCGACCGAGTCCTGCACGTTGCCTACATCGCCAAGGCGTACCGCAGCGCCGTTTTTGTAAGCGACAATCAGCTTGCGATACTGATCGGCGCGGAAGATCTGGTCATTCGCGCCAATTGTCCATGCATTGATCGGATCAGCCACTTGGCCTTTGGGACGATTCGCGTTCGCCGAACCCAGAGCTGTTCTCACCGTATCCAGCCCGATGCCGAGTTTGTTGAGCAAGGTCGGATTCACTTCCGCGCGGACCGCCGGACGCGCACCGCCACCGACATACACCTGGCCGACTCCATCTATCTGCGCGAGTTTCTGCGCCAGGATCGAGTCAGCAGTGTCATACATTTTGGGCAGGGTCACGATGTCCGAGGTGAGTGCCAGGATCAGCACCGGTGCGTCGGCCGGATTGACTTTGCGGTACCACGGATTCCCCGGCAGATTCGCGGGAAGCTGGCTGCGGTCGGCATTGATTGCAGCTTGGACGTCGCGACCAGCGGCGTCGATGTTGCGATTCAGATCGAATTGCAGAACGATGTTCGTTGACCCAAGCTGGCTGGTGGACGTCATCTGATTGATGCCGGCAATTCGGCCGAACTGCCGCTCCAGAGGCGTGGCTACGGCCGACGCCATCGTCTCCGGGCTTGCTCCCGGCAAACCTGCGGAGACCTGGATGACGGGGAATTCCACCTGCGGCAGCGGCGCGACCGGAAGAAAGTCAAAAGCCAGCGCTCCTGCCATCAGCAGCGCCGCCGCCAACAACGACGTACCAACCGGCCGTTTGATGAATGGAGCCGAGATATTCATTGTTTAATCCGCGGAGGCAGGACCCGGCTCCTCGATGGGATTTCCGATCCGATATTTTGAAAATCGCTGCGCCAGCCGGTCGAACCAGAGATAGACGACGGGCGTCGTATAGAGCGTGAGCAGTTGACTGACGAGCAGACCACCGACAATCGTGATTCCCAGCGGATGCCGCAACTCCGAGCCGGTGCCTCTTCCTAACGCAAGTGGCAGCCCGCCGAGAAGCGCTGCCATGGTGGTCATCATGATGGGACGGAAACGCAGCAAGCTTGCCTGATAAATCGCTTCTTCCGGTGGTTTGTGCTCCTCTCGCTCCGCCTCGAGCGCAAAGTCAATCATCATGATGGCGTTCTTCTTCACGATTCCAATCAGCAGAATGATGCCGATCAAGGCGACGACACCCAGATCGTTCCGCGTAATTAGGAGCGCGAGGATGGCGCCAACGCCGGCTGATGGCAGGGTGGAAAGAATCGTAATCGGATGTATGTAGCTCTCATACAGAACACCCAGCACGATGTACACGGTGATGATCGCGGCCAGAATCAGCCACGGCTCGCTGGAGAGCGAATTGCGAAACGCCGCCGCGGTTCCCTGAAAGCTGGTGTGAATGCTGTTGGGAAGTCCAATCTCTTGCTCGGCTTGATCGATGGCCTTGGTGGCTTCACCTAACGAAACTCCCGGCGCCAGATTGAATGACAGCGTGACTACCGGAAACTGGCCCTGATGATTGATCGCCAGAGCCGTATTCGAAGATTCAAAATGCGAGAACGATGAAAGTGGAACCTGCGCTCCGCTGCTGGATTTCACATAAATATTCTTCAGCGAATCCGGATTCTGCTGAAACTGCGGCTCGGCCTCAAGTACAACGTGATATTGATTCAACTGAGTAAAGATTGTTGAAACCTGCCGCTGGCCGAAGGCGTCGTAGAGGGTATCATCAATCGCCTGTGGCAGAATGCCTAGCCGCGAAGCGGTGTCACGATCAATAACTAAGTCGGCTTTCAAGCCGTTCGTTTGCTGGTCACTGGCTACATCGCGCATCTGCGGCAAGGTTCGAAGCTTCTCCACCAGCTTGGGAGCAATCGTCGCCAATTCCTGGGCATCGGCGTCTTCCATCGTGTACTGATATTGTGTTCGGCTCACCCGGCTCTCTACCGTCAAGTCCTGCACCGGCTGCATGTAGAGCGTGATCCCCGCCACGTGGCTCAGTTCCGGTTGCAGCCTGCGGATAATCTCGCTGGCTGTGGCATCACGCTCATCGCGCGGCTTCAAATTGATTTGAATGCGCCCGCTATTCGGGGTCGTATTTGTGCCATCCACCCCAATAAATGACGAAAGGCTGGCGACGTCTGGATCCTTCAGAATAATCTCTGCCAGTGCCCGCTGCCGCTGCGACATGGCGGTGAAAGAAACGTTCTCTGGCGATTCCGAAACGCCCAGAATCACCCCGGTATCCTGCACCGGGAAAAAGCCCTTCGGAACCACAACATATAAGAAGAGAGTGAGCACCAGCGTTCCCGCGGTAACCAACAGAGTTGTGGTCTGATGTCGCAGAACAAGCTTCAGTGTGCGCCCGTAGAACTCGATCACTCGGTTATATAGATTCTCCGAGGCTTTGAATAACCGGCTCTGCTTCTCCGGATCGTGGCGCTTCAGCAGTTTGGCGCTCATCATTGGCGTCAGCGTCAGAGAGACGACAGCTGATACCAGAATCGTGACCGCCAGCGTAACCGCAAACTCGCGGAACAGCCGCCCAACAATGTCTCCCATAAACAGCAGCGGAATCAGCACCGCAATGAGCGAAACCGTCAGCGAAATAATCGTGAAACCAATCTGCCCTGAGCCCTTCAAGGCCGCTTCCAGCGGTGAGTCCCCTTCCTCGAGAAAACGGTCGATGTTTTCGATCATGACGATCGCGTCATCAACCACGAATCCAGTAGAGATCGTCAGCGCCATCAGCGTGAGATTGTTCAAGCTGTATCCCAGCAGATACATAACGCCGAACGTTCCCACGATGGAAAGCGGCACGGCGACGCTCGGAATCACCGTGGCAGAAAGATTTCGCAGAAATAAAAAAATGACCATCACGACTAGCACGACCGTCAGCATCAGTTCAAACTGGACATCTTTCACAGAGGCTCGGATGGTTTCCGTCCGGTCAGTCAGAATCTGCACTTTCACCGCGGACGGCAAGGAGGATTGCAATTGCGGAAGCAAAGCCTTAATTCGATCGGCCACGCTGATGATGTTCGCTCCCGGCTGCCGCTGAATATTCATGATGACCGCAGGGGTGGTGTTCATCCACGCGGCCTGCTTCACGTTTTCCGCGCTGTCAACGGCTGTGGCGATGTCAGACAGCCGCACCGGCGCGCCATTCCTATAGGCGATAACAACCTGGTTGTACTGCTTGCTCGACGTGAGCTGATCGTTAGCGCCAATCGTGAATGCCTGCCGTGGCCCGTCCAGCACGCCTTTTGCCTGATCTACGTTGGCTGCTGCCAGCGCGGAGCGGACGTCTTCCAGACTCAAATCGTATGAAGCCAGCGCCATTGGGTTCGCCTGAATCCGTACCGCCGGCTTTTGCCCACCGCTGATTGAAACCAATCCCACGCCGGGAAGCTGCGAAATCTTCTGTGCCAATGCGGTATCGGCAAGATCTTCCACTTTCGAGAGCGGCATCGTGTCGGAAGAGAGTGCCAGGGTCAAGATCGGCGCGTCGGCGGGATTTACCTTGCTGTAGATCGGAGGATTCGGCAAATCGCGCGGAAGATAAGTGGTCGCCGCATTGATCGCGGCCTGAACTTGCTGTTCTTCAACATCAATATTCTGATCCAGGCTAAATTGCAACGTGACGATCGAGCTGCCCAGTGAGCTTGTCGAACTCATCAGGGTCAACCCAGGGACCTGCCCAAACTGCCGCTCTAACGGAGCGGTAACCGATGACGCCATTACATCGGGATCAGCGCCGGGATAAAACGTGACAACTTGAATAGTTGGATAGTCAACTTCAGGGAGTGCCGAAACCGGCAATTGCCGGTACGCAACCATGCCGACCAGCAGCAAGCCAACCATCAATAAAGTTGTTGCTACTGGGCGGAGAATAAAAATCCGCGATGGGCTCATGAGGCTCCCGGCGTAGCGGTCTGTGCAGTACGGTTTCCTCCGCCCGTGGGTGCGCGCGGCTCCACATGCGAACCAGCCTGGAGCTTGTCCTGGCCATCTACGACCACAAGATCTCCCGCAGCAATTCCACTCGCAATCGAGCTGATATTGTTCTGCGTGAGTGAAACCGCTATCGGTCGCACCTCGACCGTCTTGTCCGGCTTGACCGTGAAGACAAATGTGCCTTGCGGTCCGCGCTGCACCGCAACTGCAGGAATCACCGTGCTGTTCTTGCGCGTCTCAAGCAACAGGCGGATGTTTACGAACTGATTCGGCCAGAGCACATTGTCCCGGTTATCGAACACAGCTTTCAGCCGGCCCGTCCCCGTCGATTGATCAATCTGGTTATCGATCGTGAGCAGCTTGCCAGCAGCCAGCTTCGTCTGGTCATCGCGGCTGTACGCATCAACTTCCAAAGTGCCATTGCGCATGTGCTGCGCCACCGTAGGCAGACTGTCTTCCGGAAGGGTAAAAAGCACGGACACTGGCTGCAGTTGCGTGATCACCAGCATGGGATTTGCGTCCGAAGCGTGAACTATGTTTCCCACGTCGACCAGCCGTATTCCGATCCTTCCGGCAATCGGCGCCGTAATGTGGCAATACACGAGATTCAACTTCTGCTGATCGATCAACGCTTGATCCGCGCGTACTGCGCCTTCGAGTTGATCTGCAGTTGCGCGCTGCGTATCCACCTGCTGCTGCGACATGGCTCCGGATTCCTGCAGCAGACTTTTGAAACGTTCGTAATTCAGCCGCGCGTCGCGAAGCTGAGCTTGATCGCGAAACAGCGTTGCCTGTGCCTGGCTCAGCGCCACTTCGTATGGCCGAGGATCGATAAGCGCCAGCAGGTCGCCCTGCTTCACATACTGGCCCTCCTTGAAGTTCACCTGGACAAGCTGACCGTCTACGCGGCTCTTCACGCTCACCGTATTGAAGGCCAGCACCGATCCCAATCCGCTCAGGTATACCGGCAAGTCGCGTTTCTCGGCTGCGGCCACCCCTACTGGAATCGGCTGTCCTGAAGCCGCCCGCGCCATAGTCGGCTTGGATCCGCCGCCGTTACAACCAAGGGACATCAACAGCAGTCCCAGCACAGCAACAAACCAGGGCAACCTTATTATTACGACTCGATTGTCCTGACAGCTGCCTTTCATGGCTCGATACACTGTCAATCTCCCGACGTTTTCTGATGACGGCATGCCCACTTTTGAGTCGTCAATGACGTTGTCCCCAGCCAGTCTAACCTTAATTGGACGTGGCGCTTTGCACGCAGGTTGCGACTTTACATTCCTTTACAGATGCGGGACTCAGTTCGCCTGTCTACGCGAATACAGAGACGACTGTATCTTTCCACATCGAACGCCGAACTTTGAGGCCCAGAGGTCCGAATCTCACTTCCTGGATCTGCGCGATTGAGCACGATTGTCATTGAGCGAAGCCGGGCTTTGATTGGCCGCTTCTCTGATCAGGCGCAGAAATGCCTGCGCTTGGCCACGCAAAGGGCGGTGCCGCGGATGAATCACGTCGAGGCTGCGGCCGAGTGGCTCGGCATCTAGCAATTTGATCATCACAAGTTTCCCGAGGCGGATTTCCCGTCCGACCGCGAGTTGAGGCAGGAACGCAACCCCGAGACCGCGCTCAACCATGCGTTTTGCAGTTTCGATGGTGTCCACTTCGAAAGCAACGTTGGGCACAAGGCCGGCACGGCGGAAAAGGCCATGGGTAAGTGTCCAGTCACTTGAGCCACGCTCATAAAAAATAAGAGGCCATGCCGCCACTTGCTCAAGGCGTGCATGCCGCGCGCGGGTTGGGCCTTGCGTAGGGTGCGCAACCAGCAGCAAGGGATCGTCGCGCAAGCTGATGGTCTCGACCATGGGATGCTGAAGTGAGCGGGCCAGGCCGATTTCGGCCTCCTCGTTCAGAACCATTTCCAATACTTCTTTCGAATGTCCGGGACGAATAGCGATTATTACCTTCGGATGAGCGCGTTGGAATTTCTTGAGTACATCAGGCAAGAAATAAACCGAGATCGAGAGAGCCGCCGCGATCTGCAGCGGTCCGCCACTGGTCGGTTTGAGCTCGTGCACTGCCTGTCGAGCTAGCGAAGCAGTCTTCAAGAGCTGCTCGGCATACGGACGCAAAATCCTGCCCGCCTCGGACAGGGTTAAGGCGTTGCGTGAGCGGGCGAACAGAGTCGATCCGAGAGATTCCTCCAGAGTCTTAATACGTGCGCTTACCGCAGGCTGACTGACGCGCAGCGCCTCAGCGGCGCGATGAAACCCTCCGAATGTCGCTACCGCAATAAAGGTTTCGAGCTGGTCAATTTCCATGAGCTTCCCCTATCGCTCTGCCCAGACCTGACAACATATTATTATCAATAAAGCACCTATTGATCCAATATATTTATCAGCTTGATAAAAACGTTCCGTTTGACTGCAAGCAGAAACCGCTCAAGAATCAGGCCGTACGCCGCAGAAAGGGCGGCGCAAGCCCCAGGAGGGCGGCCCGCCCCGAGGCGCTGAAGTGTGCTTCCCTGGGGGCAAAGACAGCCGTAGAAGGGAACTCCAGCAGGCCAGGTTCTACAGCGAAATCCTTGCAGTATTCGAGGAACTTTCCTAGCTCGTTGGGATGACCTTCTCGCATTTATTGGCATCTCAGCCGTCCGCAGGCGGCTCGCAAGCAGCAGCCGAGGGAGATATGAGCGCTATTTCCGCCAACTTTGCAGGAGTGGGGTTTCACCTAAATCAGCCACCCAGCGGGTTTTCGTCGGAACGCGACCTGTCGCCAGGATTCCTTGAGCTTTTGGCTCCCCTGCACCGGCACTTCTCTCCGTGGCAAGAGTCGTTAATCGCTGAACGCAAACGCGCATTGGAAGCGTCACTCGAGGGAGACAAACCCACCCATCATCATCCGGGCGCGGCAGTCCGAAATGGATGGAAGATCGAGTTGCCGGAATGGTGTCAGGACCAGCGCAACCAGATGACTGGCCCGGCGGATGACGCCGAGCTTGTGGTCAAGATGCTTAACTCGGGCGCCCCCGGCGTGATGCTCGACCTTGAAGATTCTACCGTTAATGAGTGGGAGCATCAGCGGTTGGGCGTAGAAAACATTCTCGAAGCGCTGCGCGGCACGCTCACATATTTTGACAAGAAGCGTGACAAGCTGGTCGGCATTAAACCAAGCCCGACTGTGATCTGGGTTCGTCCGCGCGGGCTGCACATTCGTCAGAGCGGGATTTTTGGCGACGAGCTGATGTCTGCTTCTTTATTTGATGTAGCGCGAATCGCGTTTCGAGTCGATCCGGCAGAGCTGAAACATCCGCTCGCTATTTATATTCCTAAGTCCGAATCGGCCGAGGAAGCGCTGTGGTGGCGGGATTTGTTTCAGGCTATCGCCGAAGCGCAGAGTTGGCGGCGTGACTACATAAAGTGCATGGCGTTGGTGGAGTCGCATCCGCTGGCGTTCCGGATGGAGGAGTTCCTCTACAACTTGAGCGACCACATTCTCGGGCTGAATCTCGGCCGCTGGGATTACATGGCCAGCTTGATTCATTTCAACTTGAACGATCCCGACTGGGTGCTGCCGGACCGCAACACAATTCCGTATAACGTTCCATTTTTCCAGAATCTGCGCGAATTGATGCCCGAGGTCTGCCACAAACGCGGCGCGCTGGCCATTGGGGGCATGACCGCGCTTTATCCCAGCCGCGAAGATCCAGAGCTAAACGCCCGCGCTCTGGAAGTTTTGGCGAAAGATAAGAAGAACGAGGCCGATTGCCTGATGGATGGCGCGTGGACTGGGCATCCCGACCAGAATCAGATTGCGCTTGATCAATTTCCTTATCCCAATCAGTTGCACGCGCGGCGGCCGCACGACGAGCGATATCCCGATTTGCGGCCGGTGCCAACAAATGTGGGGCAGCGCACGTTGGCGGGAACACGCGCCGCGGCGCGCACGGTGATTCGGTATCGCAATGGCGTGCTGAACGGGAAAGGTGCGAGTTTGCTCGACGGGTATATGGAGGATCTTGCGACCGATCGCATTTACCGCCTGATGATCGCGCAACGGATGCGGCACAACGTCAATGTGCTGGGCGACAGCGGCGAGATGATAGCACATACGCCGGAGCTGATTACTCGCATGTTCGACGAGGAGTTGGAAAGGTTGCTGGCGAATCCCGGGAAGGATTTGGGTTCGCCCGAAACTTTTCGTGAGGCGCGCAGGATTAGTGAGGCGATGATCAGGAACGAGGAGTTTGATCCGGTGTGACCGAAGGAAAGCGGAAGAGCTTCCGCTGCGAGGAAACCATGTCAACCAATGGCAAAGCATCGAAGCAGGGAATGAATTGGGCAGCAAACCCACGCTGGGCGGGCGTCACCAGGCCATACACCCCTCAAGATGTTGAGCGGCTGCGTGGCTCGGTACGTATCGAGTACACGCTGGCTCGCAATGGCGCAGAACGGCTTTGGGAGTTACTGCACACTAAATCCTACGTTCCTGCTCTCGGAGCTATGACCGGCAATCAGGCCATTCAGCAGGTCAAAGCTGGATTGCAGGCCGTCTATGTGAGCGGGTGGCAAGTGGCCGCCGACGCCAACGATGCCGGCCAGATGTATCCCGACCAAAGTTTGTATCCGGCTGACAGCGTGCCTAACGTTGTGCGCCGCATCAATCAGGCGCTGATGCGTACCGACCAAATTCACCATGCTGAGGGAAGAAACGGAATCTACTGGTTTGCTCCCCTGATCGCCGACGCCGAAGCTGGCTTCGGAGGAAACTTGAACGCGTTCGAACTGATGAAAGCCATGATTGAGGCGGGCGCGGCCTGTGTTCATTTCGAAGACCAGCTTTCCTCGGCGAAGAAGTGTGGCCATCTTGGTGGAAAGGTGCTCGTGTCCACCGCCGAAGCCATTCAGAAGCTCGTCGCCGCGCGGCTGGCAGCTGATGTTATGGGAGTGCCCACATTGATTATGGCGCGCACCGACGCCAACAGCGCCCACCTGCTGACCAGCGATGTCGACCCGCGAGACCACGAGTTCCTCACCGGCAACCGCACCGCTGAAGGCTTCTTCTGCATCCGCGGCGGATTAGAATCTGCGACTGCCCGCGCTCTCTCCTACGCTCCTTACGCCGACTTGATCTGGTGCGAGACTTCGGAACCAAATCTGGAAGAAGCTCGCCGCTTCGCTGAAGCGGTGTTGACCGAACATCCCGGCAAGATGTTGGCCTACAACTGCTCACCTTCATTCAACTGGAAGAAGAAGCTCGATGATCCGAGCATCGCTCGATTTCAGACGGAACTTGCAGCCATGGGGTACAGATTCCAGTTCATCACGCTGGCGGGATTCCATTCTCTAAATCTCGGGATGTTCGAGCTAGCCCGAGCCTATAGGCTTAAAGGTATGTCCGCGTATTCCAAGCTGCAACAACGGGAGTTCGCTGCTGAGCGGGATCTCGGCTACGAAGCCGTCAAGCACCAGCAGTTTGTTGGCACCGGTTATTTCGACATGGTCACGCAGGTCATCGCGGGCGGAAATTCCTCGACGACGGCCTTAACCGGATCGACTGAAGCGGAGCAATTCAGGGCCGGAGAATGCATGCTCCCCAGAGAAACCACGTCAGACGAGGCTTCTGCACCATCGTCTGACGCGGCCTAGGCGTGCTCACGCACAGCCGCATGTTGAGGAATTACCGCCGAAGGCAAGCTCCCGACCCACATATTCGGCCCCGAGCAAGCCTTTCCCGGAAGGCAGTACCCAAAACAGGCATCCAGTGCGGATTTTCACAGTTGACATTCATCGAATCCGGTAGCTAAATAGCTTCGCCGGGTTTCCACTCAACAAAATTGCTCATTCCCCCACTACATGGGGCAAGGAAACCTGCACAGGAGCCAAGATGAACAAAGCTGATCTCATTGACAAAATTGCAGCCAGTTGCCATATCAACAAGACCCAGGCAGCCGGCGCCATCGATACCACAGTCGACAGCATAACTTCTGCACTCAAGAAAGGGGACCGGGTAGCGCTCATTGGTTTCGGCACCTTCTCTGTCTCGCAAAGAAAAGCCCGCAACGGGCGCAACCCGCAAACTGGAGCCACAATCAAGATTGCGGCCCGCAAAGTAGCAAAGTTTTCCGCCGGGGCCGAACTCAAGAAAGCAGTCAATCGCAGCAAGTAGGACCAAGTTTTTCGCGTAAACGGCAGGGGGTCGGCCCTGCCGTTTTTTATGTGTGGCGGCGGGGCTATGCCCCGCCAAAGCTGAGCGAAGCTCGGCAGATTGTTTGCTGAATCCCGCGCCCCTCCTTTAGAATCTAAAGATTCGCATTGAGGTTCAATCAGACATGAAAGCAGCTATCCATCCCGCTTATAACGAAGTGCGCGTCATGTGCGCCTGCGGAAACAGCTTTACCACCCGCTCGACTCACAAGGGTGACATCCACGTTGAAATCTGCTCCAATTGCCATCCATTCTTTACCGGCAAGCAAAAATTGATCGATACCGCCGGGCGCGTGGAGAGATTCCGCCGTAAGTACGCCAAAGCCGCGGAAACGGCAAAGAAGTAAATTCGCGAACGCGGATCAACACGGATTTTCAGCCCCCGGACACGATCGGGGGCTTTGTCTTGCTGGGACACGTAAAATAGGTTTGTGCGTAAGTTTTGGGACAATCCGGCTGATGTAGGCGCGGGCGTCCTCGCCCGTGCTGTCGCAGTCCCTCCTAGGCTGGAAATCGGGAGCGTTGAGATCGCTCCCGCCACGATTCTCGCTCCCATGGCCGGCGTGACTGACACCGTATTTCGCCGCTTCATCCGCAACCTTGGCGGATGCGGCCTGATCATGACCGAGTTCACGTCGGCCGACGGCGTTCTCCGCGCCAAGGATAAAAAGGCCAAACGCTACCTGCATTTCTACGAAGACGAGCATCCGATTTCGGCGCAGCTTTTCGGCAGTGATCCGCAGGTCGTGGCTGACGCGGCTCGCATTGTCGAAGACCTTGGGTTCGACCTTGTCGATTTGAACCTCGGCTGCCCCGCGAAGAAAGTTGTGAAGTGCAACGGGGGCTCAGGCCTGCTCCGCGATCTGCCTGCTATCAGCAAAATCTTAGAAGCGGTGCGCGCGGCGGTCAAAATTCCTTTCACCGTGAAATTTCGTGCAGGGTGGAATGACGAAGAGATCATCTGTGTCGAACTGGCCCGCATGGCTGAAAATTGCGGTTTGTGCGCCGTCGCGCTGCATGCCCGCACACGCGAGCAGGGCTATAGTGGCCAGGCGCGCTGGGATTGGATCGCCGCCGTCAAAGATGCAGTAAAAATTCCAGTGATCGGCAATGGCGATATTCGAACGCCCGAAGATGCCTGCGCCATGATCGCCCAGACCGGATGTGACGCGGTCATGATCGGCCGCACGGCGCCATCGAATCCCTGGATCTTCCGGCAAATTGAACAGTACAGCGATTGGATCACCACGGACCACGTAGGGGCAGGTGCCCTCACCTGCCCTGTCGAGCGAAGCTCGACAAGCCTTACGATGGAAGATCAAGTCGATGGAGCGACCTCGGGGCTTCGCCCCGATGGACAGCCGATGGCGGCTGTCCCCACGCGGGAAGATACATCTTTCGGCGACGCGGGACTTTGCCGCACCGGCGCATCGCCTTACGACCAGCCCTCCGAAGCCGATCGCTACCAAATGATCCGCACCTACTTCCAGATGCTGATTGAAGAAGAAATGCCCGGAGCCGAGGGCAAGATGAAGCAGTTTGCCTCGTGGTTCAGGCATGGCGTAGCGGGAGGAGCGGCGCTGCGCAAGGCAATCTACGAATCCAAAAACGCGCCGGAGATTCTGTCCAAAGTCGGAGAGTTTTTCGAACCCCGCCTCGAACCGTGTGGCGCGGACCTGCCCTGAGCGAAGTCGAATGGGGCCCTCGCCCGCGAGGCTGAGAATGCACTTTCCGACCTGAAGGGTTAGCGCTCACTCGGAACTTGGCCGCCCATCAGATTCACCCGCGACCTGATCGTTGGCGAAATCGCAATTTTTCAAAGCGATTCGACCTGGCCGTAGCGGCGGGTTGAGCATCGGTTTTGCCAGCAATCTAGGCTCATTTTCGATAGTTCTCAGGAAACCCGTCCGCAGTCCCAGCATCCAACCTTCGTCAGGCCTCACGTTTAGAAAGCGCGCGCCACGTTGTCCGGAGTTGACCTTATCTGGGTGGGTCCCCTCCCATGCCCAAATCGGTGCTAGTAGTTGATGACAATGCGGCGATCCGTCAGGCGCTTCGCCAATTATTCACGTCTGAGGCGGACTTTGCGGTATGCGGCGAGGCACGGAACGGGCGAGAGGCCATTGAAAAGGCTGATGACTTGAACCCTGACTTGATCGTAATGGACCTCTCAATGCCGGTGATGAACGGCATAGACGCCACCCGCGTTCTGAAACGGTTGATGCCTGCGGTGCCGATTATTATATTCAGCGAGTACAGCGATGTGTTCTCCGAGAAGGAAGCCCATTCCGCAGGTATTGCCGCACTAGTCGCTAAGTCTGAGCACATGTCGGTGCTGCTCGGCAAGGCTCGCGCTTTGCTAAATCAGATTGCCGCGTGAGTCTCACTTCTTTTCCCCGTCAGGAGATCTCAGATTGTCCCGCTTCAAAACGCGCAGGGCGGACAGTGCATCCTCAATGGCTTGCCTTTCAGCCTGATGGTCAGAGCTTTGCGGCCTCTGCGACCAGCCCCAGTGTCGACGAACGGACCTCGTGAATAGTTTAGGCCGGGGGCCCAACAGGAGTTTGCGCGCTTAAGGAAAGCGAAAAACAGGGTTCTTGGCGTAATGGCCTTTGCATTCGGGACCGATCGTCGGTGAAATGGCTTTTTCACCAATTGACGCACGTCCGGGTATTTCTCCTTGACCGGAGTTGGTTCTCGTTATAAGTTGCGTCGCAATGACAGACCAGCGGGAATCGGACAGCCTATCTCCGCAATTGCCTAACCTACGTTTTGGCTTTGGAATTGCGATTCTCTTGTTTGTGCTGGAGATTGTGTGGGATACACAGAAGGATCTCGCAAGGGGAACCCCGGAATCGCAATCAGCGGGTGGCGCTGACCTTGATGGGCGCGATTGTTTCCACGGCTTACGTACTACATTGCATCTCCACCTACCACTATATTGTGAGCGAGGTTGAGGGTTGGTCTCATCCGATCTCTCCTAAACGCGCCGTGCGGTTTCATTTCATTCCGGTCTTTAATCTTTACTGGGATTTTAAGTGGCCGAGAGAAATAGCTAGGTTCGTCAACTGGAGAATGCAGAGCCACAGGATGTCTGGAGTATTGGTCGGAGCGGTAGTTTTGTTGGGATTTCTGATTGCTGGATTCTTTGATATAAGCCTCGGCCTCGCAGTAATACTCTCTGCCTTTGCTTACATATCTCGGTGTTTGCGCGATGCCTTTGCAGCACCACCGATACCGCCGGAGTTGCAGGTCACTAACGGTCTGGATGCAGCATCTCCGTCCAACTGGGCACATTGATGGATAACTCTCGTAACCAGGGATTTCACCAATTACCCAACGGGCGCCCCTCGATCAGCGATGCGGCGCCCGCAGAGTAAAATGGCCCGATGTTCGCTGTCCTGCTACATGGCGGATGGGACACCCTTGTTGCAGCCGCTCTGTTCTGGCTGTCACCATTCGTTGTCGCGTTTCTGATTATCAAGGTGGGTCATACGCAGGCGAAGCGCCGAGGAACGCATTCGGGCCTGTAACTGTCGCAACCAGGCGTTTGCGTTCAGTGCGCGGTCAATGAGCGCAATGGCGATGTTACGCAGCTATCGGCGACCAGTCCGTGCAACTACTCTAGCCGAGTACTTTGACGGCATCACGGACCTTGGCAAAAAGAGCTTGGTTCATGCTGACGAAGGTCAGATAGTCATTATCCGCTACGTAGGACTCAGGGCGAATCCGCATGATTTGCGCCCAGAACAGACTGGTTAGGGTGGGCTCTGCTCTCTCTGGTGGGTGCAACGCGAAGCCGTAATTCACGAGATCGCTTAGGTGTCCCTGCTCCTGAGGCACTTCAAAGATATTCTCTCCAAGATGGCTGGTGCCGAGGTCTATGGGAGTGTTGAAGATGTACCATTCGTCCCATCCGCCATGCGGTACGTCTTGAGCATTTTCAATCTTCGGGCTGTACGCAATTTTCGCCCGACTCTGCCAACCAGCCGCCGTCTCCTTGTCCGTGGGCATAAGCTGGCCGCTATCAATGGAAGTGACCGCGACATATTTCCCGAGCACGATTTCCGGGCACAGTTCCAAGAGGTCGAAATTTTCGTCCGTGACCAGCCACTCGTAAGCACCTTGCGAACCAACTGTAAACATCAGAGTGATTGTACGTTAGCCAAATCGGGCCGCGTTAAGTGTCGAGAACAGGCGATAGCGCTCATTGACCCCGTCGTGAGCGCAAAGGCGATTTATCGCCAACAAGCCCGAACTTTCACCCTGCACCAGTCAGCATTCTTCTTGTTTCCCAGCTGTACTCCCTGATAGCCATCGAAGTAGATGCACAATCTTGCATCATCATCTTCGGAAAACTTGAAGCGGAACGATTGGATTCGCTTCCCGTCTGATGTGAGTACGACCAGATGATTTCCTTGCAAGTCCAAGCTTTCGATCAGCACTGGCCGTTTGTGAGGCCAGTGGATCGGCTGTCCCTTGTCGACGCGAATGGTAAGCGTGACCGGGTTGTACTCGCCCCCTGGAGAAATTCTGGTTGGCGGCTCTGGGAATTGGGAAGAACGCAAATGCTGCCACTCTTATGCTCTGCGTCGTTTGTTGTCGCTTGTGCGGCCATAGGGCACTGGAAGACGAACAGCACCGAAAACAGCAGAGCAGCGGCAAGTTTCGGTGCGTCCATCCTCGTAATCTACGCGTAAAATCACCAGATTTGAAGATGCTTGTCGTTAACAGCAATTTCACCAGTTATTTTGCCGAGCCATCCACAGTCTTGCCACATACCCTGTGATTCCCACACGAGCTACATCCCTCTCGCCACCATCTTCCCCTTCTCGTCCTTCTCCAAATACGCCCACGGCACGCTCGGATCGTGCGTGAACATCGTCAGCCACTTTTCTGGGATCGCTCGCGCGTAATACTTCTTCTTGCTCTCAATCGTCTGCACGGGAAATAAATCGAATGCCATTCCCCACGTCAGATCGAGATGCGCGGTCGTGGGGATCAGATCGGAGATGTAACAGGCCCTCCTGCCTCCACTCTGCAGAATGATCGCCTGCATGGTTTCTGTGTGGCCGGGGAAAACTTTCACTGAGACTCCCGGAACAACCTCCTGATCGCCGCGCAGCAACTTCATCTGCCCGCTTTCGACCAGTGGATCGAAGTTTTCACCGATATAGCTGATGGCATCGCGCTCGAACCGCTTGTGCCCATGCAGCCACTCACCTTCAGGCGCGTAATACTTCGCTCTAGGAAATGTCGCCACAACTTTTCCACCCTGCCGCGCCGTATTCCATCCGCAATGGTCGAAATGCAGATGGCTGTTGACCACGATATCGATCTCTTCCGGCGAAACCCCTGCAGCTGCGAGATCCTCCAGCAGCTTCGCAGGCTGTCCGTAGATCTTCTGCATTTTTTCTGAAAGCTTGTTGCCGATGCCGGTTTCGATCAGGATTGTCTGCTCACCCGTGCGCACCACGATGGAGTTGAGTCCGACCGACACCAGATTATTTTCGCCCGCCCGGACTTTCTTGCTCCACATGCTTTTCGGAATGATTCCGAAGAAGGCTCCGCCATCGAGGCGGTAAAGGCCATCGGAGACGGAGGTAAGTTCAAAATCGCCAAACGTCATTCGGTGCATCGGGAATTCCTCCGTGTGCCTTCGTGTCCTCAGCGGTTAAGTATTTTGAAATCACAAAGGGCACAAAGGTACACGAAGGAAAATCCTATTTCAGTTCTCTTTCGAAATGATCTTCGATCATGTGAAACAGATGATCGCGATCAGCCGGACCGCCGATCCCATGTGTCTTCCCCGGATAGGTCATAAATCGAAATTGCTTGGCGGCATCAATCAGCGCCTGGATCATCTGAACGCTGTTTTGAAAGTGGACATTATCGTCGCTCGTTCCATGCACCAGCAGCAGCGCGCCGTGCAATTTGGCAGCAACTTTGGTTGTGGATGACTCGTCATAGCCTTTGCCGTTGTCCTTTGGCAAGCCAAGATACCGCTCTGTGTAAGTCGAGTCGTAATCATGCCAATCGGTGACCGGCGCGACCGAAACTCCAGCTTTGAACATATCCGAATGCGTCATGGCGTAAAGGGTCATGTAGCCGCCATTGCTCCAGCCCCAGATCGCGACTCGTGCGCGATCAAGTTGCGGGAACTGCTGGAATAATTGCTCAAGCGCGGCGAGCTGGTCGCGAAGCTCCAGGGCGCCGAACTGATGGCGAATGGCGGTCTGGAACTTACGATCGCGCGCAGGAGTGCCGCGATTGTCGACAGAGAAAACCGCGAAGCCGCGCTGAGCCATGAGTTGATGAAACAGCCCTTCATCATGCGCGCCCGCCCACTCATCGCGGACAACCTGCCCGGCCGGACCGCCGTACACATATACGATTAGGGGGACTTTGCCATTCGCGCCCTGCGGCGGCAGCAGCAGTTGGCCGTATAGCTTCGTACCTTCTTCCGCGTGAAATTCGAGAGTTCTCGGAGCCACGATCGCGAAATCGTTTGTGCTGCGCGAATCCCAGAACGGACGGCATGGCCCGCCTGCGCTGCACGTGGACAATCGCGGAGGTGTAAGCACGGCAGAGAAATTGTCCACGTACTGTTTGCCGTCGTCAGAAAACGTAGATTCATGGGTGCCTTCTTCACCCGAAATTTTCTTTACATCAGAGCCGTCAAGCTTTGCCGAGTAAAGCTGCCGCTGCCGCGGATCGTCTTTGTTGCAGGTGAAGTAAACGACTCCGGTTGCTTCATCAATGCCGTCGATCCCAAGCACCTCAAAATCGCCTTGCGTGAGCTGGCGCTCGAGCTTGGCATTTCCTTCAAGCGGCCTTTGCTTGTCGAAGCTGTAGAGATAAAGGTGCGTGTGCCCGTCACGCCAGCTTGGCCAGATGAAACGATCGCCCGGCTTGAGAACCAACTGTCCGTCGGTAACACGAAAATCGTCCATCAAATTGATCCACGCATCTGTAGCGTTTTCCGTGAGCACTTTGCGGGAACGGCCAGAGCGCGAGTCCACAAAATAAAGATCCATCGCGTCCTGGGTACGATTGAGCACCTCGGCCCACAGCAACCCGCCGCGTAACCATCCGAAGCGCGGAACATAAGTATCCTGCTGCTCCGTGAGTGAAATCCACTTTGGCTTGCCTCCGTCTGAGCTAATCACCCCGATCCGTACATTCGGATTTGGATCTCCGGCTTTCGGATATTTCTCCATGTCGAGCTTGGCACGAGTCGGCAACCAGTCGACGATTGGATACGCCGGCACTGGAGTTTCATCCATCTGCAAAAACGCAATCTGTCTTCCATCGGGAGACCAGAAGTAATTGCTGCGCGCCCCAAGTTCTTCCGCGTAAACCCAATCAACCTCGCCGTCCAGCAGGTTCTCGTCTTTATCTTTGGTGAGCTGCTTTTCGCCCTTGCCTGAAAGCGGCCGGACGTAAAGATTGTGTTTGCGAAGATACGCCAGGCGTGCGCCATCGGGAGAAAATTTGGGATCGGAACTCGGGTCGGGATTAGACGTGAACTGTACCGCAGTGCCATTCTCTGTGTCGTACATCCAGAGTTGACCCTGCGCATCAAACAGAAGGTGCTTGGAGTCGGGCGCCCATTCATACAAAGCCACGTTGTAACGAGTAATGCGCTCTTTTTCGCGTTCATCTTTTATTTGGCTGAGCGGCGGCGCTAGTGCTTGCAGCTTGACCTCGCTGACCAGAACTTTCTTTTCGCCAGTGGTGGCATCCACATACCACAATTGCCCATGCTCTCCCGAGTCATCACGTTGCACGAATGAGATTTTTTTATTATCGGGACTCCACTTGATGGTCTCCGGCGCGCGTCCGGTAATTCCGCCTTCGGCAAAAATGGCCTCGATCGTCAATGGCTTCTTGGCTGAGGTTCCCTGTTGCGCGGCTTGGCCATGAACCAAAACACTGGCCAGAAGGACAGAAAAAAGTAACGATGTGTTTCTTCTCACAAGTGGCTCCGAGGAGCTGATATTTATTTGAAGCAGATGAGGCGAGAAGCTTGGAATCCCACCAGGCTGCCGCCGTTCCGCTTCGGCACAACTGTCGCCGCGAAAAGCCCGCATGCCTGCCGGCCCATGCTAGAATTATCACAGTTTCGTTCTCCACAATGCTTCCTGAGGTACAAAACCTGGTCGAACTCCAGCAGGCAGACCGGGAAATCCTGCGCCTAAAAGAAGAAATTGCGGCGCTGCCGAAGCGCGTGACTGCCATCGAACAGAAGCTGGCAGGAACCAAAGCCGGCCTGGAAGCGGCCAAAGCCGCCATCAAAACCGATGAAGCGGCGCGCCGCAAGTACGAAACTGCAATTCAGGACCTGCAGGGTAAGATCTCCAAATACCGCGACCAGTCGCTCGAAGTAAAAACCAACGAGCAATATAAGGCGCTTCTGCACGAAATTCAGTTTGCCGAGCGCGACATCCGCGCCAATGAAGACAAGATCCTCGAGTTGATGGTCAACGCCGAGGCTCGCGAGAAAGATGTAAAAGCCGCTGAGCTCGAACTGAAGGAAGAAGCTGCGGAAATCGAAAAGGAGAAAGCCGACGCGCGCGAGCGCACCGCGGAAGACGAAAAACAACTTTCCGAATGGGACGCCAGGCGAGAAAAAGCGCGCGCGGGCGTGAGCCCTGATCTGCTCCAGCATTACGATCGCGTTACGAAGTACCGTGGCAGCGGCATCGCCGAGGCTCGCGATCAAAAATGCATGGGTTGCCAGGTCATGCTGCGGCCGCAGACATTCAACGAAGTACGCACCGGCGAGATTGTGAAGTGCGATTCCTGCCAGCGAATCCTCTATTACGATCCGGCAAACGAAAAACCGGCGGCTGCGCCTGTCTCTACGCCGCGCCGCCACCGGGCGCGCCCCAAATTCGATGCCACGAAAGCCTGGTATTACCGCGCTGAATATGAAGATAATGGCGAGGTTTTCTTAAATTTCATCAATGCCGATGGCAACTCCACCCGGCGCATCTACGATGCTCACACCGGCCGCAAGCTGGGCGTTACTCTTATGCGCGAAGGCGAATACCGGCTTGGCTTTCCTGAGGACCTGCCGGGTACGATTCGCCTCAACGGCAGTTGGTCCGAAGATCAGCTGGAGGAATGGGGAGACGAGCTCCCGACCGTGGTGCTCGAAGCGCTGCGCCGCGATCTCGACCTCGCTCGCGCCGAAGCCGCAAGCAAGCAGCATCGCGGCTCCGAGGAATCTGTGGCCTCCGAGCACTCTGCGGCCAGCTAGCTCTTAGGACCATCCCCGTTGGTCCATGATGTCGCTCGACATGACAAATTGTTACCCTCCTCCTCAATGCTAAAATTTCACTGTGATTTCTTCGCAAGGTACTCACATGTCCGATACTACCCTGCAACTTCCCGCCCCTCTTCCTCTGACCACTTTCTCGGAAGATGAAATTCTTTTCCGCGACAACATCCGGCAGTTTGCCGACGACAAGCTCCGCCCGCTGGTCAAAGAAATGGATGAGAAAGGTGTGTTCGATCACCACCTCATCCAACAGTTTTTTCAGCTTGGCCTGATGGGAATTGAGATTCCCGAACAGTATGGCGGCGGCGGCGGCAAATTCTTTGAAGCGATTCTAGCCGTCGAAGAAATGTCTCGCGTCGATGCATCAGCCGGAGTCATCGTGGATGTGCAGAATACGTTGGTCAACAACGCGCTGCTGCGCTGGGCAAATGACGAACAGAAGAAGCGTTATCTCCCACGAATGGCCTCGGACACCTGCGGCGCGTACGCGCTGAGCGAAGCCGGCTCGGGATCGGATGCTTTCGCGCTCCAAACCCGGGCTGAACTGAAGGGCAACGACTACGTTCTTAGTGGCCGCAAACTGTGGATCACAAACGCGAAGGAGGCGGGAATTTTTATTCTCTTCGCCACGGTCGATCCCGCGGCAGGTTACCGCGGAATTACCGCTTTCATTGTGGAGAAAGAATTTCCCGGATTCACGGTTGGCAAGAAAGAAGACAAGCTGGGAATTCGCGCCTCTTCCACTTGCGAACTGATACTGGAAGATTGCCGCGTGCCGAAATCGAATATTCTGGGCGAAGCCGGCAAAGGCTACAAAATTGCCATTGAGACCCTGAACGAAGGCCGCATCGGAATCGGCGCGCAAATGGCTGGCCTAGCTCGCGGCGCCTGGGAATATGCCGCCAAATATGCGCAGGAGCGCAAGCAGTTCGGCAAGACGATCGCCGACTTTCAGGGTATTCAATTCCAGATCGCACAAATGGCCACCGAAATCGAAGCCGCCCGCCTGATGGTCTATAACGCTGCCCGAATGAAAGATGCCGGTGTGCCATTCGTGAAAGAGGCCGCCATGACCAAGCTTTTCTGCTCGCAGGTAGCTGAGCGCGTGACCTCACTGGCGATCGAAATTTACGGTGGTTACGGCTTCACCAAAGATTATCCAGTCGAAAAGTACTGGCGCGACTCGAAGATCGGAAAGATCTATGAAGGCACCTCGAATATGCAGTTAGCCACCATCGCCAAGCTGGTATTGGGCGGAAAATAATTTCAGGGCGATGGCCGAAGCCGTTCTCGGCATGCGCCGAATCCATCACGCGATTGTCTCATGCCTTTTTTTGTTTTCAATGTTACCGCTGGCATTTAGGATGTGCGGCCATGAACATCCTAAAGACTCTAAGACCAGTCACTCTTGTGCTCCTTGCTGTCCTCGCTGGAGCGCAGTCGAAGCCGCCGGCGGCCACCGCCAACGTTTTCCCGCAGCAAGAGGGCTTCGTCGATGCCAACGGCGTAATGATCTATTACAAAATTATGGGACGTGGTGAGCCGCTCATGATCGTGCACGGCGGCCCGGGCGCTTCCCACGATTACTTCCTTCCGTACCTGCTGCCATTGGCGCGGCATCACAAGCTCATCTTTATTGACGAGCGGGGATCGGGCCGATCGCAGAAGCTGGAAGATGCCGCCGGCTACACCGTCGAAAATATGGTGGAAGACGTCGAAGCCGTGCG
>QIAB01000045.1:86157-86724 GCA_003225455.1 Acidobacteriota bacterium | reverse complement strand
GCTCGGTCTGGGCAAAATCAATTTGCTCGGCCACTCCTACGGAGGTGCGCTGGCGCAGGCGTATGCGCTGAAATACCAGGGCAACCTCTCGCATTTGATTTTGGGCAGCACCTGGTCAAGCACGAAAGCGATGAACGACGTTTTTGTGCGCATGAAGCAGAACATGTCACCCGAGCTGCGCGACCGCATCGCTAAGCTCGAAGCCACCGGATTATTCGGCCACGGCAAGGATTACGAGAAAAGCCGCTACACCGCGGAGTACATGATTGCGGCTTGGGGCGAAGGTTATTTCCCGTATCTTTATCACAATCGCCTTGACCCTAATTACGACCCAGTCGACGCGGGCAAAGTGGCCTGGGATTTGTATCGCGAGATGTGGGGCTCAGACGGAGAGTTCGTTATCGATGGCAATTTGAAGTCCGTCGAATATACCGATCGGCTGCGCACGATTAAGGTTCCCACGCTCATCCTTGCCGGCGATCACGATGAGTGCGACCCTTCCCTCGCCAAGACCATGCAGGAGAAAATTACTGGCTCAAAGCTGGTCATCTTTCCGAGCTCGGGCCA
>QIAB01000045.1:41879-86143 GCA_003225455.1 Acidobacteriota bacterium | reverse complement strand
AAAGAAAGTAGAAGAATTCCTGAGCGGGCGTTGATTCCACGTACCTGCGATTCTGGTCACTATTTCGCAGCTTTCGACTGTGGCTCGAGGGCCATTCCTTCGGCCGGCAATAACTCCATTACGCAGCCAGAGCTTTGGCACGAAAGAGTTCCGCGTCGAATAATTTTCACTGAGGAAACATCAGGGAACTTGATGGGAAATTCCTTTTGTTGGAGCTGCTTGCCGGCTCCGCTCAGGCCGGAATCTCCCTCAAGGAAGGCAACTCGCTCCGGGCTGCTGGAGCTGTCAAACACAAGAACAAACTTGGCGCTCCCGTTGGCGTTTGCCGGCAGTTGAACACTTCGAGCCTGTGTCAAATCTTTCGCCGCTTGTGCGAGCTCTTGATCCGCAGCAGCAGGATTCGCCGCAAGCCGCTGTACTGCCTGTCTAGATTGCTCCGCCTCCGCTCCGCCCGCGACCGCGGCAAGCGCATACATGTGCCTTGCCCTGTCGCGCTGGCCCTGTTTTTCCAGCAGCCGTGCGAGTCTGTTCCCGACGGTTCCCGACTGGCTCAACATCCAAGCGGAATTCAAGAATTGCATAGCTTCCATGTTCTCGCCTTGCAGAAACTTTGCCCATCCCATTCGCGACCACGCCAATGCAACCAGATTCATGGCCGAAAATGCTGATGGCCCGAGTCGGTCGTACTCACCGGAGTCAAATTGCTCACCGATGTCATCCAGAGTTTGCCTGGCATCGCGGACCGTCTGGTTTGGGTCGATGTCGTCGCGCAGTGCCGAAGCGTAAAGGTCCGGACCAGTAGCCGCCGCACTAACTCCCAGCACACTCTTCATCAGTTCTTGTGATTTGTCTTTGTTCCCGGCATTCGCGTAGATGCGCGCCAGCGCGATCTTTACTTCCGGGTCATCCGGTGGCAAAGAAGCGGCGGCTTCCAGCTCCGGTTGCGCCTCATGTTCACGGCTCATTTGCAACAACAGCAAGCCAAGGTTCTTGTGCGCCATCCGGTTTACGGGAGTGACTTCAAGCTGCTTGCGGTAAGCCGCAACCGCATCGTCGAGTTTCCCTTGCTGCTGAAGTTCTGCCGCAAGATCGCTATTGGCGCTGCCGTGAAACGGATCGAGTTCAAGCTGCTTTTGAAAGGAACGGATGGCTTGGTCATGATTGTTCAAAGCCGCATAGGCTCGGCCTAGGTCATCCCATGCGTCCTTCTGATTCGCGTCCTGCTCAAGGGACCGTTTCAGGAGTTCAGCTGCGGTGCTGAAATCTTTTCGTTGCAGTGCGGCGGTAGCGGATTTGCGCAGCTCCGTCGGCGTCCCGCTTGCTTTTCCGGCAGAGGCAACTGCTTCACCCGAAGCTGGAGTAATGCTGGCGGTAAGCACCTGCTCTTCATCGCTGCTGGTCACGTTGCGAAATGATTCGTAATCAGAGCGCCGCGAGGCAGGCAGCTCATTGACTTTCAAAATCAAGTGGCGCTCGGAATCCAGAATATTTTTCGCCAGCGTGTACGAAGAAGAATATTCGCCATAGTCGCGGGCCATTCGCACGGCGAGAGGCGTGCGCAGGCTGTAATTCGCTGGGAACTGAATGTGCGCGTGATAGATTTCCTCGACCGGCGGCCCAACATTCAAGCGCTCAGAGGCTTTCTTGGTATTCACTTTTTCGAGCCGTGCGAGCCGTAGGGGAGGCAGAACGCGGAAACTGGCGCCAGAGGTTGGAACGATAAAGTAGTTGTCTTTGTGAATGCGGAATGTCAGGTGGAAAGGTTTGGCAGTGTCCTCGGGTGTTTGCAGGTGAATGTCGGAAACTTCGCCTGCAACGCCCCACGCGGCAGAAAAAATTTGCAGCAGCCGTTTCCAGTCCGCCTGAGGAACCTGACGAAAGGCAGCCCGCAGGGAAAGTTCGCTGTCGCCTTGAGCCGTCATCTCTATTCCGCTATCGAACGCACCGGTCTCGTTGAAGCTGCCATCCATTTTGATAGTCATCGAGTTCTTAACTGGAGCTTCAGCGGGCGTGCGATGCAAACCGGCCTTTGCATCTTCCGAGGCCAGCAACGCCTGTTTGTTGCGAAGCTGATACATGATGAGGCCATAGGGTGCGACCTCAGCCGTGGCATCAAGCCACGTCAGGTCAGATCCCAATGGGACTGCTGTGATTACGTGATCGAACTGCGCCGGTGAAGGAACATCAGGATCGAGTTTGCGACCGCTGTGGATCAGGACCGGATAACTCGGAATCCCTTCAGCCCGAAGCAACGTGGCCAGCAACGTATGCTTGTCTTTGCAGTCACCGTAGCCGTTGGTCATGACCTCGGAAGCGGCATGAGGCTGGTACCGTCCCACTCCGAATGACAAGCTGACATATCGAATGTTGCGGGCGACGTAGTCGTACAACCGGCGGGCTTTCTCCTCCGGCTTGGTCGCGCCGCGCGTCAGTTCATCGGCCTTTTTGCGCACACTGTCATCCACTGCCATGCGCTCGCCCTGAAGCTTCGCGTACCAATGCGCAATCTGCTGCCAATCCGTAAAACTTGAGAGTTGTACATCCGGCTCGTCGGGAATCTCGTTAATTTCATCCTCGGCACTTAAATCGTGGTTCGGCGCGATGTTCTTGCGAGTCCACGTATAGATGCGCCGGTCACCGTTTTCACGGACTTCATATTTCTGATCGGGGCTTTTCAGTTTCAGCTCGCGTGCTTTGGGAACATCAATCTCCAGCCGCTCATTTCCAACCGCCATGTTTCTTGGAAAAACGTGCTCGTACCAAAATTCGTGCGGCGCGAGCGGGGCCACGATGTGAACGATGGTGTGATATTCCAGTTCATCTCCTACTTGCAGTCCGACAACCGAAATGTGGCGCTGCCGGTAGTCGCTGTACATCGGTGCTTCGCGAAGGATTTCAGGTGCGAAGTCCTGTGCCTCGGTCAAAGGCGTAGAGATCAGCTGCCCGTCCGGTTTGCGGACTCGTGCATAATCGATTTCCAACTTTTCTGTCGCCGCGGAGTAACCCACAATCAATTGGCCAAACGCCTGAATCCCGCCCTGGCTTTGAATGCGAATCACAGCCGTGGTGTCGCGAATGCCGGTGCCGTCGCTTTCAAAGCGCACCAGGTTAGCAATGCGCTCGTAGGCAAAGGCCTCGCCAGACGTGTCCTTCTTATCGGTCGCGGAGGGCGTTTGGGCAAACAACACGGCGGTCAGCGTCAAACAAGTGGAGAGGGTGCACAGATGTCGAAACATGCAGGGTTTTTAATACGAGTTGGAGTAAAAAGCAATGCAAGCACCGTTATAGTTACTGAAGGGCTATTTTTACCGAACCGCACGGCAGCAACCAGCATCAAACAAGCTATAATAACGATAGCCTCCTGCGGGGGCGAGTTCCTGCCGAGAAGGCCAAACCGGGGAAGATCAAATCCGATGTCAATGAAAACCAAGGCCGCAATTCTTGTTTCTTCGGCCGCCATTCTGTTGTTTATGGTTGTGGGCAGTTTGGACGGCGTCCGCGCCTCCAGCAACGATGGCGCTTACCGTCAGCTTCAGGTTTACAGCGAGGTGCTCTCGCGCGTGCGTAGCGAGTACGTGGAGGAGCCGAATATCCCCCAGGTCACGGATGGCGCTCTGCACGGTTTGCTGGAATCGCTGGATGCGAATTCCAGCTATCTAAGCCCCGCCGAGTACAAGGAGTACAAGTCCCATCGCACTGAAGCAAAAGGTGAGATCGGAGCGGCGATATCGAAGCGATTCGGCTATGCCGCGGTGGTGTCAGTCATACCGGGAGGTCCCGCCGATAAAGCTGGCCTTCAGGCGAGCGACATCATCGAAGCCATCGAGGCCAAGAGCACGCGCGAAATGTCTTTGGCGGAAGTTCACAATTTGCTCGAGGGCCAGCCGGGCTCGAACGTGAGTGTGGCAGTGGTGCGCGCCCGCCGGGCGGAGCCGCAGAAGATCGTTATTACCCGCGACATTGTCAACGTCCCGCCGGTTAACGACAAGATGGTCGAAGATGGCATAGGCTACATCCAGGTGGATGCCTTCAACAAAGGTAAGTCGTCGGAAGTTGCCAACAAGATCAAGGCTTTGCAGAAATCAGGAGCGAAAAAACTGATTTTGGATTTGCGCAACTGCGCGGAAGGCGAAGAGTCAGAAGGTATCTCTACTGCCAACCTGTTGCTCAATCACGGGACAATCACTTATCTGCAAGGGCAAAAATATCCGCGTGAGGCGTTCAATGCCGATCCGTCGAAGGCCATCACCACCTTGCCGCTGGTGGTTCTGGTGAACAAAGGAACGGCAGGAGCGGCGGAAGTGGTCGCTGCGGCTGTTCTTGAAAATGCTCGCGGCGATGTTGTGGGCGACAAAACTTTTGGTGATGGCTCGGTGCAAAAAACGATCGAGCTGCCGGATGGTTCCGCGTTGATCCTCTCGATTGCCAAGTATTATTCGCCCAGCGGCAAGGCCATTCAAGATAGCGCCGTAACCCCGAACATTCTTGCAGCCGATGGCGACGATGATGGTCCGCTTCCGGACGAAGACCAGCAGACGACTGCGCCGCCTGATGAGAACAATAAAAAGCAGCCCCCGCAGACGGATGAGCAGTTGCATAAGGCGATTCAGGTATTGAAGAGCCGGACGAGCTAGTCATTGGTCCGTGATCGATAGTTGTTGGCTGAATCGCGTGCCCTGCGGCGCGCGATTTTGTTTTTGGGTCCAGTAAAGACTGGAAGGCTGCGGAAAAACTCACGAAAGCCTGCTGCACTGTGGTAGACGCCGCGTACGTGGCACAAAATCAGGGAGGGCTTAGCCTGCTGGAAGCGTCTTATAAATCGTCGGCTAGGGAACGTCTGATTTAAGCCAAGTTTTCGAAAGGGACGGCCTTCAGGCCGTCCGCCACTGACGCACATCATTGCGGCTTCAGCCGCCGAGGGAATTGCGGCTAACTTAATCTGCAATAGTCGGAACCATTTCGCGGAAAAGTTAACCTCAGTATTGTCGACGATTCACTCAGGATGCAAAATTACATGTTGGCGCGCTGGTTTCAAAACGCTCATCGCGTAAGGCGAATAAATCGCATTCCATAAGGGAAAGGTGCGAGTCACCGCCATTGGCGTTCGCGTTTATGGAGAATCGGATCAAGAACAATGGTGAACTATGGACAGTCTGTCTGACAAAGTGGCAATAGTGACGGGCGCCTCCAAAGGGATAGGCGTTGGGATAGCAACGGCGTTGGCCGCTGCGGGCGCACGCGTGGCCATGAACTATTCCTCCGACCGGGATGGTGCCGAACGAGCCGCTCAGGCGATCATAGATAAAGGGGGCAAGGCGATTGCGGTCGGGGCCGACGTGTCTAAGGTCGCAGATGTCGCGCGGCTATTCAAAGAAGTCGATTCCGCGTTCGGAAGACTAGACGTTCTGGTCAATAACGCCGGGGTATTCCGCTTCGGTGCCTTCGATAAGATTACGGAAGAGAGTTTTCACCTCCATTACAACATCAACGTTCTCGGAGCGATTCTCACCGTGCAGGAGGCGATCAAGCGGTTCGGCGCCGACGGCGGGAGCATCATCAACCTCAGCTCCATCGTCGGATCGCATCCCGTGGCAGGAGCTCTGTTGTACGGTCAACG
Organism: Acidobacteriota bacterium; assembly: GCA_003225455.1. GTDB lineage: Bacteria > Acidobacteriota > Terriglobia > Terriglobales > Acidobacteriaceae > QIAB01. The sequence goes on along the minus strand of QIAB01000045.1, from coordinate 80,526 downwards.
AAAGGCGCCATCGAAACACTGACAAAGGGATTGGCGCTCGAACTGGCGCCGCGCAAGATCCGCGTCAATGCCATCGCTCCCGGTCATACAGAAACTGAAGGCAATATAGCTGCAGGGACGTTTGAGGGTAGTGCCGGCGCTGTTCTGGCTGGGAAGACGCCCCTCGGCCGGCTCGGTCGCGTCACTGATATTGCCCCGCTGGCGGTATTCCTGGCATCAGACGAATCCGCCTGGATCACCGGAGAGGTCATTCGGGCCGCAGGCGGCCTGGTGTTGGCCACCTGAGTACAATGTGCTGACCTTCGTTGTTGCCAACAGCGAACGCTGCCTTCGAGGGTTGAATAAAATGTAGGCGTGTGTTGCGGTGTGTCACGTCAGCCGCCGATCTCGTCAAATCAATGCAAGCCAAGAGTGAGCCTATCGCTCAGAAAGGAAAAGTCGCATGAAGAGCACCGAAACCTCTCCATCCGCCCACGGGCTCAAGAAATCACAGCCGGAAGAATATGATCTAGTGATTCTCGGTGGCGGCACGGGCTCGACCGTTGCCGCATGGACATTCGCCGCCGAGGGCAAAAGTGTCATTGTCGTTGATCGCAAATATATTGGCGGCTCGTGCCCGAACATAGCGTGCCTGCCAAGCAAGAACATCATTCACAGTGCGAAGATCGCGTCATATTTCCGTCGAAGCAAGGAATTTGGCATCACTCAGGATGGGTTCGCTGTCGATATGTCAGGAGTTCGTGAGCGCAAACGCAACATGGTTTCCGGCTTGAACGAAATGTACCTAGACAATTACCGGAAAACGGGAGCGGAGTTCGTTTTCGGAACCGGGCGGTTCATAGCTCCAAGAACAGTAGAGGCCGCTCTTCCTGACGGGACCACCCGTCAGTTGCGCGGTGAGAACGTGATCGTTAGTACCGGTACGCATGCCGCGTTGGATGCAATTCCCGGTCTTGCTGAAGCGCGGCCACTGACGCATATCGAAGCGCTCGAACTCGACAGAGTTCCCAAACATCTGCTTGTGATGGGCGGCGGCTATGTCGGAGTCGAGCTTTCACAGGCCATGCGCCGATTCGGTAGCAAAGTGACCGTGATCGACCGTAACGAGCGCTTGATGTCTCGAGAAGACAAAGACATCTGCGAGGCTCTCGGCAATCTGCTCGCGGATGAGAGCATCGAGATTGTTCTGAACGCGCGTATCAAACGAGTATCCGGAAAATCTGGAGACTCGGCGTCCGTTGTGTTCGAACAGGATGGAACCGAGAAGTCGTTAACGGGCAGTCACCTGCTGGTCGCGACGGGGCGGTCTCCGAACACAGAAGGGCTCGGACTTGAGATTGCCGGCGTCGAAGTGACCGACCGTGGATACATTAAAGTCAACGAGCGCCTGCAGACGACCGCGCCGGGCGTATGGGCAATTGGCGAAGTTGCGGGCAGCCCGCTGTTCACACACATCAGCGTGGATGATTTTCGTGTAGTCCATGCGAATCTCACCGGCGGCAACCGCGTGACCACGGGCCGACAGGTTCCGTATTGTCTGTTTACTGATCCTGAACTTGCTCGTGTTGGGCTAAGCGAGACAGAAGCAAGGGCGCAGGAAATCCCATATCGGTTGTTCAAAGTACCCATGGAAGCAAATCTGCGTGCGCGCACGCTTTCGGAAACTCGCGGCTTTATGAAGGCGTTGGTCGACGCTGGCAGCGATCGCATCCTCGGCTTCACGGCTTTCGGCGTCGGTGCTGGAGAGATTATGGCCGCCGTCCAGGTTGCCATAATCGCAGGACTGCCTTATACCGCGCTGCGCGATGCCGTCCTAACTCACCCTACGTTGGCGGAGGCTCTGATACCACTGTTCTCATCTGTAGCGGAGTCGCACGGCGTTGCTGAAGTGACCACCAGGTCCGCCGCATGATCTCTGTATTGAGAAATCGCGCTTGTACTATCTAAGCGGGTTCGCGGACAGTCGGCTTGTGGGAACTTGGAGGCTCACTCGGTGCTGGCTTTCGATTGAGAGCAGATGACCCTAGTGCTTTTTCGGAGGCGACGCCGGGCTGAGGGCTCAACGCTAAAAGAAGGTGTGAGGCGTCGCGTTCGAAAAAGCCGTCAGAAGGAAGCCGCTGGCGTGGCGGACGCGGGAGTTATGCAAATTGAATGGAGCTAGCGAGGTTTGTAGAAGTTGTCGGACTGGTCAAGGTTCCGTGGCAGAGGAGCCGACGCGCGTAGGCGAGGACGAAGTGGCGCTTGAAGCGGTCCTACTCTGGGGCATGAAGAAGGTGTCGAGCGGCGCCAGTGACACACTTCGGCGAGACGCTGTGAAGCGCGCCGACAGTGCGGTGTGTGGGGGAGTGATTTCATGCAGTCGTGGCCAAGAGCGGCGGAGAACGGAGTTGGAGTTGTGCCGCTGTGAACCGTTCGACGACGGCCATTGGTCCGCCACACTTGGGACAGCGCCCCAGCGTGCGCGCGGTAGGAGCGGTCGAGGTAGCCGATTCGTTTTTCGGTGGAGTGGCATGGAAAGCGGCGAAGCATCGTGGCAGCAGGGCGGCGCGCCTTCGGTTGGCGAGGAAACCGAAGTGGCGGATGCGGACGAAGCCCTTGGGGAGCAGATGAAGTAGGAAGCGACGCAGGAACTCGTCACGCGAGAGCGTCATCAGTTTCTGCCGATTGTGGTCGGCGGAGTCGCGCCAACGGAAGATGACTTGATCGTCGGTCAAGGCGACCAAGCGATGGTTGGAGATGGCGACGCGGTGGGTATAGCGGCCGAGATACTGGAGCACGTATTCGGGTCCACCGAAAGGTGGTTTGGAGTAAACGACCCAGTCCTTGCGGAAGAGCGGACGTAGCCAGGCAGCGAAGAACTTGGGATGGGTGAGCGGTGCGAGTTCTCCGGCCAGGTGCAGTTGGCCACGCTGGAAAGCGGATCTAAGAGCCGCGACGAACTTGCCACGAAACACGCGCCGCAGTACAGCGATGGGAAGAAAGAAGTGTGGGTGGGAGCGAATCCAGCGGGCGTGATCGCGGGAGAGTCCGCCGGCGGGAACGACACAGTGGACATGGGGATGAAGTTGGAGTTTCTGGTTCCAGGTATGGAGCACGCCGAAGAAGCCGATCTCGGCTCCGAGATGAGCGGGATTGCGCGCCACTTCGAGTAGAGTTTCTGCGCTGGCCCGAAGCAGCAACCCATAGATGACTTTCTTGTTCTGGAGTGCTAACGAAGCCAGTTGCGGCGGCAGCGTGAAGACGACATGGACGTAGGGCGTGGGCAGCAGTTCGCGGCGACGTGCCGCGATCCAGGGTTCACGGGCACCGGTCTGACACTTCGGGCAATGTCGATTGCGGCAGCTGTTGTACGAGATGGTGGCACGATGTCCGCAGCGAGTGCACTGATCGATATGGCCGCCGAGTGCGGCCGTACGACAGCGTGCGATGGCACGCAGCACCTTAATATGTGTCCAGCGGAGCCAGTGACGGTTGCGCTCAATGAAGTCTGTGCCTGCGCTGCGAATGATGTCGGCCACCTCTAACTGTGGCCGACTCATCTACTGCTCCTCGGACGACCTGACTTTCTTTAGCACCAGTGCATCCAGCGGACTTGCCGTGGCATGCAGGTGCCGTTGCGAGAGGTGGAGATAGCGGGCGGTTTCTTTCAGATCGTGATGGCCTAACAAGATCTGGATGGTGTGCAGGTCGGCGCCGGCTTCGAGCAAGTGCGTGGCGAAGCAATGGCGGAGCACGTGGGGATAGATACGTTTCTTAATCCCGGCGCAGCGGGCGGCCTCGACGCAGGCGTTGTAGGGCGTCTTGTCATCCATGAAGTGATCACCGCTGTGCCAGCGGTTGCCGGGGAAATAACCAAACGGACTTTTTGCGCAGACGTCGCCAGTGAGAGCGCAGTTCCTCGAGCAGGACGGGGCTGAGCATGACGTCGCGGCCTTGGCCACCCTTGCCATCCTGAATGTGCACGACCATGCGACGGCTATCAATGTCGCTAACCTTCAGGCGCGTGAGTTCGGTGCGGCGCACACCGGTACCGTAGAGGGTCATGAGAATGGTGCGATAGAAGGGAGTCGGCGCAGCATCGATGAGCTGTGCAACCTCTTCCTGACTGAGAATCTTAGGGAGGCGATGGCGCTTCTTGGGATAGGGAGTGTCGGCAATGCTCCAGGGCCTTTTGAGCGTCTGGATGTAGAGGAAGCGCAGGGCGCAGAGATGATTGGTCACCGAACCGGGAGTCAGTTTGTGCACGGTGAAGAGTTGAGCTTGGTACTCGCGGATGTGCTTCGGTCCCAGGCGATCGGGCGAGCAGTGGAAGTGCTGGGCGAACCGCTCGATGAAGCGAATGTAACGCTGTGTGGTAGCCTCAGAATAATGACGACGCTGGAGTTCTTCCAGCATTATTTTTCGTAGATGGGTCACAGGGACACCTCCTTGTGACCCACAAATTATCTGAACCGAAAATCAGGACTGCCGATATCACCCACGCGGCAGCGTCCGCCGCGCCAGCGGCTTCGTTCTCACGGGCAAACCGGCAGGAACCGAATTACTTCTTTGTTTACCGACAATCCACGAACTTGATTTTAGGGATTCATCGGTCGCGAGCTTGCGTCTGGCGGGAACGCGTTTTGCACCCAGCCTACGCATGGGACTAGAATGTTGCCCCGTCAAGCTTAGTGACTGACTTAGTTCCAATTCTTGGCGATGTTTCGTCAGCCGCTTTGCATGATTTGCCAAGTCGGGCGAGTACGTCGCGCAGGTGACTGCCGCGGGCCCCTGGGCCTTGAGTATGTGAACTCGAAAGACGATCCACGGAATTGCAGTTCCGGTAAATCGTAGGATCTACCAAATGGAAAATGACGATCGTTTCGCTGGATCGCAACGGCCGAACCGCCGCCAATTCCTGTTGACAGCCGGCAGCACAGTGGCTGCCGGTGTGATGGCAGCGTCCGCGCCCGCACGTGGGGCCACCGTCGCGGAGACGGCTGAGGCGGAAGCGGCTGTGCCTGCCATTAAAGGCGCAGTTTCGATCACCCTTCGCATAAACGGCAAGGAGCACTCGCTGCGGATTGACCCGCGGACCACACTGCTGGATGGCATCCGCGAGACGGTGGCGCTGACAGGAACAAAAAAAGGCTGTGATCATGGACAGTGCGGCGCATGCACGGTCCATGTGAACGGCCGGCGCGTGCTTTCATGCCTAAACTTTGCTGTCATGCACGATGGGGAAGAAATCACAACCATCGAGGGCCTGGGTACACCTGAGGCAATGCATCCCATGCAGGAAGCGTTCTTCACACACGATGCTTATCAATGCGGCTATTGCACTTCGGGGCAAATCATGTCCGCGGTCGCATTGCTGAAGGAGCCATGCGGCCCGGATGACGCTGCGGTAAAGGAATTGATGAGCGGCAACATCTGCCGCTGCGGCGCCTATGCCAACATCGTTGCGGCGATTCAGCAGGTCCGCAAGCGCGCTTAGCGCAGGAGTCTCTCGATGCATACTTTCGAGTTCATCCGTCCAGCAGATCAGGCGGCGGCGATCGCAACCGCCGCGCAATCGAAAACGGCGCAGCAGGGGGCCGATGTGCGCTTTCTGGGTGGCGGCACCACGCTGATCGATCTGATGAAGCTGAATGTCGAGACACCCGCGCGCGTGCTCGATATCAATCGCCTGCCACTCGACAAGATCGAAACTACATCCGATGGCGGCGTGAAGATTGGCGCAATGGCCCGCAACTCAGATCTCGCGAACGACGCCAAGGTACAAAAGGATTATTCGGTTCTGTCGCAGGCGATCCTGCAAGGCGCGTCGGCGCAGATCCGCAACATGGCCACCGTCGGCGGAAACCTGCTGCAGCGAACCCGCTGCGTCTACTTCCGCGACACCGCCATGGCGTGCAACAAGCGCGAACCCGGTAGCGGATGCCCAGCAATCACCGGTCACAATCGCACGCTCGCTATCCTCGGCGCGAGCGAGCAGTGCATCGCCACGAATCCATCCGACATGTGCGTGGCCTTGGCGGCGCTGGAAGCAACCGTTCAGATTCAGGGGCCGAAGGGCTCACGTGCGGTCGCATTCGGCGATTTCCATCTTCTGCCCGGCGACACACCGAATCGCGAGACCGTGCTGGAACCCGGCGATCTGATCACGCACGTCACACTGCCGCCACCAGTCGCTGGAAGCAAGCAGGTTTACCTGAAACTGCGCGATCGCGCGTCGTATGAATTCGCCCTGGCATCGGCAGCAGTGGTGCTTACGACTGCAAGTGGCAACATTGTGCGCGCCCGCATTGCGCTTGGTGGCGTGGGCACGAAACCCTGGCGCTCGTCGCAAGCCGAAGCTGTGCTCGTCGGCAAGCCTGCCAACGACAGTACCTTCCGCCAAGCTGCGGAAGCGGCGCTGCGAGACGCAAAGCCGCAGAGCGAGAACAAATTCAAGATCGAATTGGCCAAACGCTGCCTGATGCACGCCTTGCGAATGGCCACGGCAAGCTGATTTCTCAGGAGCAACCATGGCGACATCGCCGCAATCAACTTCTTCTCCTATCGGACGCGACACTCTCCGTGTCGACGGTCCGCGCAAAGTCACCGGAGTGGCAAAGTACGCCTCTGATTTCCAGTTCCCCGGCATGCTTTACGCGGTTCCCGTGGAGGCGACGATCGCCAATGGCAAGTTGCTCTCGCTGGATACAGCAGCGGCTGAGAAGATGCCGGGCATACGTGCGGTGCTTCATCGCGGGAACATTGGCAAGATCTTCCGCTCCACTCCCGCGCCTGATTTCGATCGCGTCTGTCTAGAACGGCGACCTCCGTTTGAAGATGACACGATCCGTTACTGGGGCCAATACATCGCTCTGGCCGTTGCCGACACATTCGAAACTGCCAAGGCTGCCGCCGATACCGTCCGTGCGACCTACTCGAAAGAGAAATTCAACCTTGAGTCTCACCTGGAAGCAGGCAATGATCCTGACGTCGTCTTCACCGCATACGGGCCGATGGAGCGACTGCAAAGCCATCGCGGCGACGCCGCAGCTGCGCTCGAGAATGCGGCCGTCAAGCTGGACGAAACGTACGTCACTCCTGCTGAAACGCACAATCCACTCGAGCTGCACTCGACCGTGGCGCTCTGGGACGGTCCGTTGCTGACGCTGTATGACTCGACCCAAGGCGTTGTGAATATGCGCAGCGTTCTCTCGCAGATGTTCGGTCTGCCCAAGGAGAACGTTCGCGTTATTTCAAAGTTCCTGGGATCGGGATTCGGGGGCAAACTTTATCCCTGGACGCATGTCCCGCTCGCGGCCGCGGCGGCACGTCAGGTAGGTAAGCCAGTTAAGTTGGTCGTCAGCCGCAAAATGATGTTCCAGGCAGTCGGGCATCGGGCGCGCACTCAGCAGCGTGTTCGCCTCGGCGCCTCGCGCGACGGCAAGCTCGTTTCGCTGCAGCACGACTACGTCTACCACATGTCGATGATCGACGCCTATCACGAGGACTGCGGCGAAGCCACTCCTTTCCATTACAGCGTTCCCAATTTGCGCGTGAGCTTCGGGCGCGCACGGCGCAATATCGGCGCAACGTCGGACATGCGCGGTCCCGGCGCAGTCCCCGGACTTTATGCCACCGAATCGGCAATGAATGAGATGGCCGAGCGGCTCAAGATGGATCCTGTCCAGTTCCGCATTCTCAACGAGCCGAAGCTCGACGAGTCGCTCAATCTGCCGTTCTCGTCGCGACACTATGTGGAGTGCCTAAATCGGGGCGCCGAGAAATTCGGATGGTCGAAGCGCAACCCGGCGGTCGGCTCAATGAAGCGCGATGGCTTGACCCTGGGTTGGGGAATGGCCGGCGCGGCATGGATCGCTGGGACATTTGCCGCCGAAGCCAATCTCGAACTGCGAGACGATGGAACGGTTCGCGTTGCCTGCGCAACACAAGACATCGGAACCGGCACGTATACGATCCTGGCCCAGCTTGCGTCGCAGAAAACTGGTGTGCCGGTGGAGAAGATCGATGTTGAGCTGGGGGACAGCGCGCTTCCAGAGGGTCCGATCTCAGGCGGGTCCTTGGCCACTAGTTCGGTGATCCCGGCTGTGTTCAAGGCCGCAGACCAAGCCATCACATCGCTGCTGATCATCGCCGTCACAACGCCCGTCTCGCCGTTTTTAGGGCACAAGCCCGACGATCTTGCGCTTGAAGGCGGGCGCGTGTTCGTAAGGGCTGAGGGTCCTGCACGAGGTATTGCGTTCGGGGACGTGCTGCAGAGGGGGAATGTACGCTTGGTCACAGGCAGCGGCAGGGCTGAACAGACGGCTTTTGCTCCGAACCAGAAATTCTCCAAGCACTCGTTCGGCTGCCACTTTGTGGAAGTCACGTGGCAGCCGGAGACCGCGCGCCTGCGCGTCAGCCGCGTCGTGACGGTGATGGACGCAGGCCGAATCTTGAATCCTCTTGCCGGCCGCAACCAGATCCAGGGCGCGGTGGTGATGGGCATCGGAATGGCGCTATTCGAAGAAACCACTTACGATCCGCAGAACGGTGCGCCCATCAACAGCAATCTGGCTGATTACATGATGACGGTGAACGCCGACGCGCCTCCGATCGACGTGCACTTCCTTGATTACCCCGACAAGGAGATTAATGAACTGGGTGCACGCGGGATCGGCGAGATCGGTCTGGCCGGCGTTGCGGCCGCCGTAACTTCGGCGGTCCATCACGCAACTGGAGTTCATGTTCGCGAGCTGCCACTGAAAATTGAGGACCTGATCGCGTGAGGCTTACGCAGCGACCGACTTGAAGCAGGCGCATCAGCGAGACGGAATTTCACGACTCGATGCCAAGGTCCACTCCCGGATAATGCGCAAACTGGAACTTGAGGTTTAGCCGACTCTGACACTCCCGACGGCAGCCTATGTAAGATCAAGTCTCGGCTATCACACTTAGTCAGAGTTTCCCTAGTAGCGTAACTTGCTGCACGTAGCGAGTAAGTACTTCAGCCAGAGGCTTAAACTGCGTGGTGACTATATTCAGATGATTGCCAGGTATGACCTCGACTTGAAGCTCGGTTGCCAGATCCGACCACACTGTGGCTGGATCTCCAGGGAAGAAAGATTTTATCTCGGCGGTCACGAAGTTTATCTTGCCGCGATAGAACCTTGGCTGATAGCTTACATACGCCAAGTAAGCTTTCTGCTTAACCCGCCGCAGAGCGGCCTCGGCGAACGGTAAGCCCAGCATCTCGTTCTCGTCGAGAGCTCCTGAAATATGCAACCGACGCTTAAGCCCGCGAATGAGGTATGAAAATACGCTCGGGAGCGGCAACTGCCGCATCTCGCTACCATGACTTCTCGCTCTCGTCGCAACCAGGCGCAGGCGCACGGGCCAAGTCATGTAACGTGGATGGGGATATGCATCCACGAGTACCAGCAGTGCTACATTCGTTCCAGTTTCTGACAGGCGTTGTGCCATTTCCAGCGCCACCAAACCACCGAAGGAGTAACCGATCAGGATGTAAGGACCTTGGGGGTATAGCTTCTCGAGTTCCTCGAGATAGAACCTAGCCATATCCTCAACGCGCTCAAACGGCTCCTCCATCCCGTCTATTCCCTTTCCCTGAATTCCGTAGATTGGCTGCCCCGTTGGAATGTGCCTTGCCAGTTCGGTAAACCGCACGGTACCGCAGAGGCCGTGTGCAATGAAAATCGGGGGCTTCTCACTACCAGCCTTAATCTGGATAATGGGCGAAGACCCGGGAAGAGTGGCTTGCTCCAAAAGGGCAGCCAGGGCCGTGATCGTTGGCGCTTGGCGGAGCATAGCACTCGGCAGTTGCCGGCCATACACTTGTCCGATCTCGGAACATAGCAGACCCGCTAACGCATCAGTGCCCCCGAGATCAAAGAAGTTATCTTTAGGACTGATCGGCGACTGCTGCAGTACACGCTGCCAAATCAGTGTGAGGGTTTCGACTGTAGTGGACATGAGCTAAGTAGTTAGAATATCCCCCAGCAGTTGTTAAAAATATGCTAGCCGGAGTTGGCCCGGATATCACAGGGTACTTTAGTCACCGACGTCACCCAAGTTGTGCGTTACGGCCACTGGATAGCCGAACCGGGGTTTTTGGAATTAGCTAGCGAATAGCCCCAACTGCTCCGCGGGGAAGGCGACGAAGTTGAACAGTCGGGTGCAAGCGAATCGAAACTTCCGTTCCTGTTTCTCTAGTTTCCCCTAAGAGGCGAGCCGAAAAAGGTATTACCGATAAAAGGTATTACCGATATCAGTCAAGATGCTTGTGCTCTGTTGCGTCGCAATGCTAAGCGGCAGGCGCGCACATGGACCAGGCCACGAAAAGCAATTACTGGCTGATGCCAACGCCTGACAGAGTTACCTTCCTGGCGTCACCCGGAATATTCGGCCTGATCGTTAGTACCGCACTCTGCGCGCCGATGCTATTCGGTACGAAGATTACGCTCACCTGGCAAGCGGCTCCCGGCTGCACCCCGCTGTGGCAGGTATTTGATTGACGAAACCCGCCAGAAGCGGCGATGCTGAAGAATTCCAGCAGTGCCGTACCATTGTTGGTTATGGTGACGGTTTGGGCTGGGCTCTGGGTGTTAAGCACTACGTTGCCGAAGTTCAGCGCAGTCGTCGAAAGTAGTATCCCCGGCACACCCAGGGGTACCTTGCGAACGCGAAAGTTCGCTCCGTCGCCGATGAACAGGTTCCCGTAACTGTCGATGGAAGCTATACTTAGGGCCTGAATACTTGCTTTCGTAGCTAGGCCACCATCTCCGCTGTAACCTGGAATACCGTTGCCCGCCACCGTGGTGATCACCTTCGTCACCGCATCTACCCTTCGGATGCGGCCGTTTCCTGTAATAAAAAGGTTCCCCACACCGTCCACCGCCACTTGCCAGGCAGCGACCCCGGCGCTGGTAGCGGGGCCGTTATCCCCGCTGTAGGCCTCATCGCCGGTACCTGCCACTGTTGTAATGATGTGCGTACTCGCATTCACCCTCCGAACGCGACTGCCCGTTGTAAGAAGTACATTGCCTTTACTATCCACTGCGACTCCGCCTATGCTGCCCAAATCGACCTGGGTGGCAAGGCAACCGTCGCCAATGTCGTTGATTTCTTGCGGGCAACCTGAGCTTCCTCCCGCGACAACTCCGGCGACAATGGTAACAATCTGAGTCACTCGGTCCACGCGGCGAACGAGGGAGTTGCCGCCGGCGCCATCGCCAATAAATAAATTCCCCGCATCATCCACGGCGATAGATAGAGGTTCCAACCAGGCGTCGGTGGCGGGACAACCATCGCCAAGGCCGTCGGTCTCCTGCGGGCATCCGCTGCCGTTACCCGCTACCGTGGTGAACACGCCTGTTACAGGATCCACGCGCCAGATTTGTGTCTCGTCAGCAACGAACAAATTGCCAGCGCGGTCTCGCGCAAGCCCGAACATGGCATTGAAGGGAGTTCCGAATCCCACTTTAGAAAGGAGGTTGGTCACAGAGTCTAGACGCAGAAGGGTGTTGGAACCGCTTTCCGAGATGAAAACGTTCCCGGCGCCATCGATGGCGACCTGCCCCACGCTGCTCAGACTTGCTTGAAGAGCGTAAAGATCATAGTCCCTCGGGCCACTGGCGCCCGCCGACGTCGTAATCACGTTTGTCGCAATATCCACGTGGCGTACGCGGTTGTTCTTGGCGTCGGCAATAAGCAGATTGCCAGCGCGATCAAGGTTGATCCCATAGGGATTTGCCAGGGTTGCGCTGGTTGCTGGACCGTTATCGCCTGTATAACCATAGGCGCCGGTGCCGGCGACGGTTGTGATCATCCCGCTTGTCTCGTCGATTCGCAGGATGCGGTTGCAGCAGCCCTCGGTGTGTAATGAACAGATTGCCCATTGCATCTGCCAGCGCCCTGACTGGCCTGTTCGCGCCTGCGACCGTGGTGATGATGTGTGTGGTCGCATCTACTCTCCGAATCCGGTTGTGATTAGTGTCCGCAATCAGCACGTTGCCGGCGCCATCCAGAGAAACTCCTTGCGGGAATGACAAGTTGGCGTCAGTTGCCAAGCCGCCGTCTCCAAGAGTGCCCAGGTTGCCTGTTTTGCCTCCGGCGACCGTCGTGATCACTCCGGTAACCGCATCCACGCGTCGGATGCGGTTATGGCCGAGATCCGCAATTAGGACATTGCCCGCGCCATCTACTGCCACGCCGCTCGGAAGATATAAGATGGCGGCTGTGGCGGCGCAGCTATCGCCGATATAAGTATGTCCGGCACACCCGGTCCCGCCTCCCGCGAAGGTGGTGATCCGGTGCGTTACCGCGTCAACTCGGCGGATTCGATCGTTATAGGAATCGGCGATGAACAAGTTACCCGCAGCATCCACCGCTAGTCCGTATGGACCGTTCAAGCTGGCTTGCTTGGCCGGACCGCCATCGCCATTGAAACCACTGCTATCGCTACCTGCAGCAGCAGTCAACACGCCGGTGACAGCATCCACCCGGAATACTTCGGCCTGACCAGATGTGACGATGTAGACGTTTCCTTGCGAGTCCGTGGCAACATCGGTGGGATTGTGCAGGTGGGCTTTGGTGGCCAACACATTTTTCGGCCCTCCTCCTGCGATCGTGGTAATCGTTCCAATTTCCGCCCGCGCAGGCGCGCAAACACCTCCGGCCAGGAAAAGAAAAAGTATCAATGGAAACGGATGCTTCCGGGGCATAGACTCTTCCTCCTTCAATGAGGAACAACAGGAGCCCTCGTCAACCTACGAGGGGTTCTGATCTCCCAACCGAACAACTCGTCGGGAAACCTCCTGTGCCGCAGCCATTCAAAAAGGGATTACAACTCAGAACACCGGGGAACCGAGCGCACACTATCATCGAAAACGAGCGGGGTCAACTACAGAATGCTCCTGTGTCGTTTGCACATAATCATTACGCCCAGACGGACATAGGCGAGCTAAACACGGCTCTTAGGTCGAGGCCTCCGCCAACGGCAGCCAAATTTGAAAGCGCGTGTCACCGGGCTTGGAAGTAACCTGGATATTTCCCCGGTGCTTCTTGACAATGCGTTGCACAGTGTCCAGGCCGAGTCCCGTCCCTTCTCCAACTCCCTTAGTGGTGAAGAAAGGTTCAAAGATGTGGGGCTGCACCTCGGGTGAAATCCCCGGACCGTTATCGCCGATCTCAACTACGACACAACTGGCGTCGCGGTAGGTTCGGACGCGAAGCTCGCCCTTTCCGTGCATCGCGTCGATCGCATTATCAATAACGTTGGTCCAGACCTGGTTGAGTTCGCTCCCGAACGAATTCACCAGAAGCGGAACCCGCTGGTAATCGCGCTGCACCACCACGCCTTGTTTCAGCTTGTGATTCAAGATGGTCAGGGTGATTTCCAGGCTCTTCACGATGTCCACGTTTTGCGCCGGCGCCTGGTCCATGTAGGTGTATTCCTTGATCGCGTGGACCAAGTCCGAAATGCGCGAGGTGCTGCTCTCGATTTCATGCAATAGACTCGCGACCTCCACGGAAGCGGCGATCCTCACCAGAGCGGCCCGAGCGGTGTCGGCATCGAGGTTTGCAAACAACGACTCAAGCACATCCGGCTTAATACTCCTTCGCGCCAGGTCAGCCGCCAATTGCCATAAGTCGTTCTGCCCGTGACTTCGCAATAGGGAATCGATTCCAGGTCGCTGATGGTCAGCGCATCGGGTGGAACTACGTCTTTTTGCGTGAACGACGCTTCCAGTTTTTCAATCTCTGATTTCTGCGCCGGCGTGAGGTCACGCCTTCCCAACTCGAGACTCGCGTCCCTGATCTTCTTTAGAATGTCGCGCAACTGGCTCGTGGCACGTTTCGCAGCAGAAGCGGGATTGTTTAGTTCATGTGCAAGGCCCGCCGAGAGTTTCCCCAGGGAAGCCAGACGGTCTCGCTGTTGTTCGATGCGCGTGGTCTCGCGGATTCTGTCGGACATCAGTCCCACCAGGCGCGTGGTGAGCTCCGGCATTTTTTGTACAAGCTCCGGGAAGTGCGCCGAAGGAAAACGCAACAGCCGGCCATTGCCGAGTGCGCGTCCGGTCACAGGCGTGCGCTTCATCCTCGAAAAGGGCAGAAGACCGGTTACCTCTCCCGCCTTGATCGGAAAAGAAAATGTCTCGCCGTTAATTTCGCCTCGCGCCTGGAATTCTCCTTCCAACATTACGAACATGTTCTCCGCAGGATCACCCTGGCAGATGTACGTATCTCCGGGTTTGAGGACCTGTTCCTCGCACTGGCTGATGAACCAGGCAAGCTGATCGTCGGGCAGGTCAGCGAACGCTGTAACGCGAAGTAGTTCCGATTTTTCGACCATTTATACCTTGCTCAAGTACTGATGGATAAACTGGACTGCCACGGATCCTTCACCGACTCCCGAAGCTACCCGCTTTATAGAGCCATGTCGCACATCGCCCACGGCAAAAATACCGGGCACGTTGGTTTCGAGTAGAAACGGATCGCGGTCGAGAGCCCATCCTTTCGGGCGTTGCCCGTCGCGTATAAGGTCAGGACCGGTCAACAGGAAACCGCGATCGTCCCGCTCGACCACACCGGTCAGCCAATCAGTCCGCGGCAACGCCCCAATAAAGATGAACATCGCACTCGCCGGCACTCGCTCTATCTTGCCGGTGTCGGAGCAAAGCACCGAAATCTCTTCCAGGTGGGTTTCGCCATGCGCCTCAGCCACGCTGGCGTGTGTCCAAAGCTGAATGTTAGGCGTCTCCTGAACTTGGTCGATCAAGTACTGCGACATGGTGCTGGAAAGCGAGTCGCCACGCACCAGGATGATGACGCGCTCCGCGAATTTCGCGAAGTTCATGGCTGCTTGACCGGCCGAGTTTGCGCCGCCCACCACATAGACGATCTCTCCCTTACAGGACAGCGCCTCCGTAGCGCCGCCGCCATAGTAGATCCCTGCCCCCTGCAACCGATCGATTCCCGGAGCTTCCAGGCGCCGCCACTGCACACCCGTCGCGATCATCAGCGCATGGCAGGAAATCTCGTTGCCATCCAGGAGCTTAATAATTCGGTAAGGCCCCTCCGTTCGGACACTGAGCGCCTCCTGCGGCGCCAGAATTTCCACTCCGAAACGCTGGGCTTGCACCACCGCACGCCGGGCCAGATCGCCGCCGCTGAGTCCGGTCGGAAATCCAAGATAGTTCTCAATGCGGGAGCTCATTCCCGCCTGACCGCCGGGTGCTTCCCGCTCAATCATCACCGTATGTAAACCTTCCGAGGCGCCATAAACGGCCGCGGCCAAACCCGCCGGCCCTCCCCCAACGATGGCAAGGTCGTAAAAACTGGTTTGCGCACGCGTTCGCAACCCAACTTTTTGGGCGACGTCCGCCGGCACACTCTCAAGAAGCTTCGTCCCGTCGGGGAAGAGCACCACGGGAAGATTGGCAGCCTCCGGACCCAGAGCCTCCACAAGCCGCTTGGTTTCGGGATCATTTGCGGAAAGCTCAACGTCGATCCACTGATAGGGCACATGGTTGCGGGCTAGGAAGTCCCGGAGCTCATACGAGCGGGGCGACCAGCGGGTGCCCAGCACCCGAATCCCTTGAAACGTTGGACGAAAGGAAGCTTGCCAGTCGTCGAGCAAATCATCTAATTGCGGATACAGGTGCTCCGCCGGAGGGTCCCATGGCTTCAGGAAAAAGTAGTTGATGCCGGCCTGATTGATGGCGCTGATCGCAGCGTTCGTGTCCGCGTAGGCAGTGAGCAATGCCCGCTTCGCTCCGGGGAAGACTCCCATTGCCTGTTGCAAAAATTCCACCCCGTCCATGCGCGGCATGCGCTGGTCGGCCAGAAGCAAGGCCACGCTATCGTTGCGCAGCTTCAACTGCTTTAACAGGTCGAGCGCGCCCTCGGGAGAATCACTTCCGATGACACGATATCCAGCGCCATACTGCGAACGAAGATCGCGCTCAATCGCCCGCAAAACATCGGAGTCGTCATCCACACTCAACAAACTTGGTTTCGCCATGATAAGTCTCAGTCCCGGATAAACATGACAGACCTTGGGGATTGCCGGAATGACTTAATTAGATACCGAAAATCCCATTCGGTCGCGCAATTCCTGTTCGTCCGTCCGGGCTCTCTGCGGCCAAGGCACAGCCAGATTGAGGTTTTGCACTCACCTTTCGCGCAGGAATAGAATGGTGCGCCATCGGCTAAAGACGATACCAGCATTCATTGAATGCTGACTGAAGTTTCGTCCCGGAGTACGAATTCATCCCGGCCGGGTTTAGACCACGAAGAACTGCAGAAGCTGAAGGAGGGAGTCATGTGGGCGCAATCATACCGTTCCGGCGACTCGTTTCCATATCTGGGACACACAAAAGGCCGGGATTACAATTTCCCCTCAACAGACCACACCGAGAATGTGTGGCTGGTTAGCTGCCTTTTGTGGCTTCTTCTATTTTCTGAGGCGTGTGGAACTAAGAGCGCCTCGGCATCGCCTGGTGCTCCGCCTACCGTCCAGATTGTTGAGGTCACTCAACAAGACGTGCCGGTCTACCACGAATGGATTGCAACGCTCGATGGGTATGTAAACGCGATAATCCAGCCGCAGGTCTCAGGGTACCTCATTAAACAGAATTACCGGGAGGGCGCGTTGGTTCGCAAGAACGATGTGCTCTTCAAGATCGATCCGCGGCCTTTTCAAGCGGTGCTTGATCAAAATAAGGCACAGCTCGCGCAGGCAGAAGCACAGCTCGGGAAAACCCAGCTGGACGTGCAGCGTGACACTCCTCTAGCAAAGGAGAAGGCAATCGCGCAGAGCCAACTCGACAACGACATACAGGCAAACTTGGCGGGGAAAGCGACTGTCCAAGCGGACAAGGCGGCGGTCGAACAGGCAGAAATCAACCTCGAGTTCACGAACGTTCGCTCGCTGGTCGACGGCGTGGCCGGTATCGCCACCGGCCAGGTTGGAAATCTGGTCGGCCCACAGACCGTTCTCACCACCGTCTCACAGCTCGACCCCATCAAAGCCTATTTCGTTGTCAGTGAGCAGCAATACCTCGCTTTTGTCCAGCGCAATCCCACGGTCGCGTCGCGAGAGAAGACTGAAAGACAGCTCGTATTGGAACTTATTCTCGCCGATGGATCGAAATACCCCATGAAGGGGAAATTCTTTGCTGCTGATCGTCACGTCGATGCGCAGACAGGGTCTATTCGTCTGGCCGGACTGTTTCCTAATCCCGACAATGTTCTTCGGCCTGGTCAGTACGGTCGTGTGCGTTTCGTCAGCTATGTCAGACCGGCGGCGCTTTTGGTACCGCAAAAAGCGGTCACTGAACTCCAAGGCACGTACCAGGTTGCGGTGGTCGGTAGTGACGACAAGGTGAGCATCAGGACCGTGCAAGTGGGAGAGCGGAGCGGCCCGATGTGGATTATTGAACACGGAATCAAGCCCGGAGAGCGAGTTGTCGTGGAGGGCGTGCAAAAGGTCAGGGATGGCATGCCGGTCAAGATTGCGTCCGCAACTGCTTCGCCCGCAGGCAGCTGAGTTATGTCCAAGTTTTTCATCAATCGTCCGATTGTCGCCATGGTGATTGCCATCGTCACGGTGATAGTTGGTGCGTGCCAATCGCTCAGTTTCCTAACATCGCGCCCCCGGAAATTCAGGTGCTTGCCACCTATGTTGGCGCGGATGCCCAAACTCTCGAGCAATCAGTTGCCACTCCCATCGAGCAACAGATGAACGGTGTGGACAACATGAATTACATGTACTCATTGAACGCAACTGGGAACTCGCAGACGACTCTGGTTGTCAACTTCGACGTTAAGACGGATCCCAACAACGATTTGATCCTCGCGCAGTCCAGAGAGACACAGGCGGCATCTCAGCTCCCTATCGATGTGACGAACTACGGAATTACTGTTCGCAAATCGGTTACCGCGCCGCTCATGCTTATTGCTCTGTATTCGCCGCACGGTACGTACGACGCACGCTTCCTTGCCAATTACGCATACATCAATCTGGTCGATTCCATAACCCGGTCATCCGGAATCGGGCAGGTGCAAGTATTCGGGGCAGGACAGTATGCCATGCGGCTCTGGGTTAAGCCGGACCAGCTTGCCAAGCTGGGTATCACGGTTCCGGAGATTGTCAATGCAGTCCAAACCCAAAACACAGTAAATCCTGCCGGAAAAATCGGAGGAGAACCAATTCCTTCCGGACAGCAGTTCTCGTACGCGGTTCGAGCCCAGGGGCGGTTAGTTTCGCCGGAGGAGTTCGGAGAGATTGTGGTTCGTGAATCCCCGGAAGGCGGCGTGGTGCGCGTGAAAGACGTCGCTCGTATCGAACTTGGAGCACAGGACTATTCGGTAGCCGGCCGCCTCAACGGGAAGCCGAGCGCCATAATCGCCGTTTATCAGTTACCCGGCTCCAATGCGGTGGATGCTGCAAGCGGCGTGAACAAACTGGTGGCGGAACTGAAGACTCGCTTTCCTGGCGACATGGATTACGCCACTGCCCTTGATACAACCCGCTCAGTGGTCCAAGGAATAAAGGAGATTATTCTCACCCTCGTCATCGCCATTGTGTTGGTGATTCTCGTCGTCTACCTCTTCCTGCAGGGATGGCGGGCGACCCTGATTCCGCTTCTAGCCGTGCCCGTATCACTGGTGGGCGCCTTTATCTTCTTCCCGTTGTTTGGCTTTTCCATAAATACGCTGTCGTTGTTTGGTCTGGTGTTGGCGATCGGCCTGGTGGTGGATGACGCCATCGTGGTGGTCGAGGCCGTGGAGCGGCACATCGAGGACGGAATGTCACCGAAGGCCGCTGCCTTGAAAGCCATGGAAGAGATCTCCGGGCCTGTCGTGGGAATTGCGCTCGTGCTGTCGGCAGTATTTGTGCCCACAGGTTTCATACCCGGAATTACCGGCCGGTTATATCAACAGTTTGCGATAACCATCGCTGTCTCGGTGCTTATCTCGGCATTCAACGCTCTCACGCTCAGCCCGGCTCTCGCTGCATTGCTGCTGCGGCCCAGGGAAAAGCGAGGCGGTTTATTGCGAAGGTTTTTTGATTGGTTCAATCGCACCTTTGAACGTGCGACCAACTCCTACGTCAGGATTTGCGGCGCGCTCATTCGCAAGTTCGCCATCGCCATAATCATGCTGGCGGCTTTCGGAGCAGGGGCGGCTTTTTTCAGCAATAGAGTTCCATCCAGCTTTCTGCCAGACGAAGACCAGGGATACCTCTACGTCAATCTGCAGTTGCCCAGTGCTGCGTCTCTCGAGCGTACCGATCACGTCGTGGAGAAAATCGAAAGCATCCTGGCACACACACCGGGAGTGCAATCGACGACCAGTGTCGTTGGGTTCAGTTTGCTCAGCTTTACCCGTGCGAGTTACAACGCTTTCCTCTTCGTCACGTTGAAACCATGGGACGATCGAAAAAGCCGGCTGGAGCAGTTTCAAGTGATCAAAGCGCGTTTGAATCGCGAACTCAGCCAACTGCCGGAAGGGATTGCTTTCGATTTTTCACCTCCCGCCATCCCTGGCGTAGGTACCTCGGGAGGGTTCACTTTCGTTCTTGAAGATCGGGACGGCAAAGATATCGAGTTCCTCTCGTCGAACCTGAATACGTTTCTGGCGGCTGCTCGTAAACGCCCCGAGATCGCAAGCGTGAGTACGACCTTTCTGGGCAGCGTACCGCAGCAATTCGTGGATGTCGACCGTGACAAAGTCATCAAGCAGGGCGTGGCCATCAACGATGTCTATCGAACCATTCAGGCATTCATGGGCGGGTTGTTCATCAATTACTTCAATCGCTTTGGCCGGCAGTGGCAGGTCTATATCGAGGCGGAAGGCGATTACCGCACGAACGTCGAAAATGTGGGCCAGTTTTATGTCAAGAACAACCGTGGGAGCATGGTTCCGCTTTCGGCGCTCACGAACTTTGAATCTCGTGCTGGTCCTGAATTCACAATGCGCTATAACCTTTTTCGCTCTGCGCAAATAAATGGCAGTGCCGCCCCGGGATACAGTTCCAATCAGGCCATGGCGGCCTTGGAGCAGGTCTTTGCCCAGACCATGCCACCCGAAATGGGTTACGACTATCTTGGCATATCTTTCCAAGAAAAAAAGGCACAGCAGGGTGTGCCGCCGGCGGTGATCTTTGGACTCTCATTGCTTTTTGTGTTTCTGATCCTGGCTGCGCTCTACGAGAGCTGGACACTGCCGTTCAGCGTTCTACTGAGTACTCCGATTGCTGTGTTTGGCGCTTTCGCGGTTCTCTGGCTTCGACGCGCGCTGGTCAGCGCCTTCTACCCGCCTTATATGGTGCAGATCGAAAGCGACGTTTACTCACAAATCGGATTAGTCATGCTGATCGGGTTGGCTGCCAAAAATGCCATTCTCATTGTCGAATTTGCTAAGGACGAATATGAGAAAGGCAAAAACCTGATCGATGCGGCGCTTGAGGGAGCAAAGCTACGCCTTCGTCCGATCCTGATGACTTCATTGGCATTCATCTGCGGATGCATTCCTCTTTGGACGGCAACCGGTGCCGGCTCCGTGGCCCGCCAGATCATGGGCACCACAGTCATCGGCGGCATGCTGGCAGCGAGCGCTCTCGGTATTTTCTTTGTTCCGGCGGTGTTCTACATAGTGGAGAGATTCTCCAGGCCTAAGCTCCTTGGAACGGTTCCGGTCGATGCTGCACAGTTTCCGTCTCAGAGCCCGGGAGCCGCGGATGACTAACACCAAGAAAAGCGCGGCGCTTCTTCTGGTTATTTGCCTGACATCCGGTTGCGCAGTCGGGCCCAATTACAAGAAGCCTACGGTTAACACTCCAACAATCTATCGAGGGTTGACGCCGGAAGAAGCGGCCAAGGGTGATACTACATCGTTCGCTGAACAAAAATGGTGGGACGTCTTTCAAGACGAACAACTTAAGGAACTCATCAAGACTGCCCTTCAACAGAACTATGATCTTCGCCGCGCCGGGACACGGATTCTCCAGGCAAGAGCGACACTGGGTATCACACGCGCCGACCAGTTTCCCACAATTTCAGCCGATGCCTCAGGCCTAAATAAGCGTATTTCGGGGCAAAGCGGGATCCCTCCAGTCGAGACGAGTACCAATCGAGTCGGACTCGATTTCAACTGGGAATTGGATTTTTGGGGAAAGTTTCGCCGCTCCACGGAAGCGGCGCGCGCCAACCTCGCGTCAACCGAATGGGGTCAGCGAGAGATCGCGACAGAACTGGTGGCCAACGTGGCCAGTGCTTACTTTAGCCTGCGGGCACTTGACCTGCAGCTCGAAATCACACGGCACACGCTGACATCGCGCCAGGACTCGCTCCGCCTAACGCAAATTCTGGCCAATGGCGGTTCGACATCTCTGCTCGATGTCCGCCAGGCCGAGCAGCTTGTCTTTACCGCGGGTTCAGAAGTTCCAAGTCTGGAACAACAAATCGAGCAGCAGGAGAATTTCATCAGCATCCTTTTAGGTAACAATCCTGCGACCGTACCACGTGGCAGGTCGTTAACCGATCAGCCACATCCACCTACAGTGCCCGCTGGCCTGCCATCGTCGCTATTGCAACGCCGGCCAGACATACGCCAGGCTGAACAACAGTTGATCGCCGCCAACGCCCAGATCGGAGTTGCCAGATCTCAATATTTTCCGCAGATTGAGCTAACTGCCAATTCTGGATATCAAAGCTCGGCGCTGACGGCTTTGTTCACCGGTCCCGCGGGATTCTGGACCTTTGGCTCAACGCTCGCGCAGCCCATATTCACAGCGGGTAGACTCCGGTCGAACGTTCGCCTCGCAGAAGCCCAACATCAAGAAGCAGTGCTCTTTTATCAGGAGACCATTCAGGGCGCCTTCCGCGACGTTTCCGACGCCCTGATCGCCTACCGCAAGACACAGGAGTTTCGTGAACAAGAACAGTTGCTCGTGAACTCCGCGCAAGATGCGGCGCGGCTGTCCCACATGAGGTACAGCGGTGGAGTCGCTAGCTATCTCGAGGTGCTCACCAATGAAACGAATTATTTTTCTGCCGAACTTAACTTGGTCCAGGCACAGCAAAACGAGCTGTTGGCCCTGGTGCAGCTCTATAAGGGTTTGGGCGGAGGGTGGGAGCAATAGTCCCACCGCGACTGCCTTCTTCTTCACCAAAGTGATGATTGATAAGGGCATTCTGCTCCAGCACGACGAAATGCGCTGCAATCATAGCGCAGGATCTCCGCGGACTCGCGGGACACCGTATCCGAAAGTTCATCCCGCTGGCCGCAAGGGTCGCGCAAACGACAGTTCGTGGCCGTCCGGATCGAGCATGTGGAAATAGCGCTCGCCCCACGAAGCATTCTGCGGCTTTTCAGGCTCGAACCCCAGTTCGTTGAGGCGTCTCCAGAGCGCATCCACATCCGCGACATGGAAGATGAGCCGGCCCCAGCCGTCGCCCGGCTTACCATGCTCCAAGTTGAGAATGGCAGAGTTCGTGTCCTTCGCACGCAAGGAAGAGAACTCTGCAGTTTCTCCGCCGTAGAGAAGCTCCATGCCGAGCACGTCCCGATAGAACTGCACGGAGGCTTTCATGTTCGAAGCCCGCAAGGTCACCGCCGAAATCTTTTCGATAGATAGTTCCATGAGCCAGCAGTTTACCCCTGGCTTCGCTTGAATTCTGCTTCGGGAAAGCCTACGGTAAAGAGATAGCGGAGGCGGCTATGGCATACGTTATCGCCGAGCCCTGCATCGGGGTGAAGGACACCGCCTGCGTCGATGCCTGCCCCGTAGATTGCATCCATCCCAAGAAGAACACGACATATGACGATGGCCGTCCGGACTTCGATAAGGTCTCGCAGCTCTATATTGATCCCATCGAGTGCATAGACTGCGGCGCCTGCGTGCCCGTCTGCCCGGTGTCGGCGATCTTTGCGCTGGACGACCTGCCCGAGAAGTGGAAGCACTTTACCGAAATAAACGAAAGCTATGTGAAGGGCGGCAAATTCACGCCCGAAGAGTTCGCCAAACACAGCGCCAAATGACCGGCGACGACCGCGCTAGCAGCAGTCTTCTGCAGCCAGTTGAGGCCGCTTGAAGTTATTATTTTCCTTTGGCCGCGACACAGCCCCCTGCACGCGTCAGCAAGGGCCGTCAACATCGGCGCGCTACTCGGAATCGCATGCCGGAAAGCGGGGTTCGGGTGTATGCTTGTGGGCACCAGGACCTTCTCGCATAAGATTCGGAACTGCACTGAACTTGTCCCTGCACGCGCGGAAACCACGGCTGCTGCGATGGCTCTGATGTACGGGCTCAGGTAATAAGCAGCCGACAGCAGGCCGCAAGAGAGCTGGCGCTCGGCGCGGCTGGGTTGGTCGGCTCTGGGAGATTGCACTATGAGGCAGACCTTTGCCATCGGCATCGGAGGCGCCGCTGGTCAGGGTGTGGCCACGCCGGGCGACATCTTCGCAAAGATCTTCAGTCGCCGCGGGCTGCACCTGAACGCCTACAACGCTTATCAGTCGATCATTCGCGGTGGCCACACCTTTCTCACCATCCGCACCGGCCCAGAAAAAGTCACGAACATGGGTGACCGGCTCGATTTGCTGATCCCGCTCAACCAGGATGCCATGAATCGCCACCTCGGACTGTTCACCGAGGGCGCTGCCTGTATTTATAACGCCGACACAATCAAGCCAGGCGCCGCCAGTGAAGGCGTGCAGCTCTGCCCGCTCCCCGTGTCAAAGCTGGCAGACATTACCCGGAACAAAGTTGCCCAGAACACTCTTGCCGTGGGCACTGCTCTCAGCATGATGGGCATCGGCTTCCAGGCGTTAGAAAGCGTCCTCATTGAGCAGTTTAAGAAGAAAGGTGAAGCCGTGGTATCGGAGAACGTCGGAATCGCGCGGGCCGGTTACGATTACGCTACGGCAAATTTCAAGCCTTTCGCCCGGCCACTGCCCATGACGGAGCACCGCTACGCGGTGCTCAGCGGTAACACCGCGATGGCCATGGGTGGCGCGGCAGCGGGAGTGAAATTTTACTGCGCGTACCCCATGAGCCCTTCCACCGGCGTTCTGCACTGGATGGCGGCTCATGCGCGCAAAGCCGGCATCATGGTCCGGCAGGTGGAAGACGAGATTGGGGTTGTGAATATGGCGATCGGCGCCGCACACGCCGGCGTGCGGTCGATGTGCGCCACCTCCGGCGGCGGCTTCGCCCTGATGAGCGAAGGTCTCGGGCTGTCCGCCATGATGGAGACTCCAGTGGTGGTCATTGACTGCCAGCGTGCAGGACCCTCCACCGGGGTCCCCACCAAAACTGAGCAGGGCGATCTTTGGCAGATGTTGGGCGCTGCTTTCGGAGACTATCCTCGCGTTATCGCCGCCCCGCTCGATATTGGGGATTGCTTCAAGATTATCCCGGAGATCTTCAATATCGCGGATCGATTTCAGTGCCCGGGCATAGTACTTTGCGATCTGTTGCTGTCGGAGGGCAGGCTCAGCGTGGATCCGAAGGACTTGGACTTTGATCAGGTTATTGATCGTGGGGAGCTGATCACTACGCCTTCCTCCCCATCTGGGGCGAACGGCAACGGCGCGTACAAGCGGTACAAGATTACCGAAAGCGGTATCTCGCCGCGCGCCATTCCGGGCGTTCCCGGTTACACGCACACTGCCGCGAGTGACGAACACGACGAAGATGGCGTCTTGATCAGCGACGAATTCACTAACCCGACGAAGCGCCGCGCCATGATGGAAAAGCGTATGCGGAAGGCGGACGGCATTGAGGCCGCAGTTCCGCCTCCTACGCTGTCGGGTCCGCGCGATGCCGAGGTCACTTTGATCGGCTGGGGATCGACCATGGGGGTAATCGAAGAGGCCTGCGAAATCCTCACCGAGCAAGGCATTTCGGCCAATCAGCTTCAGATCCGCTGGCTGGTACCGCTGCACGGCGAGGCGATTCTCAACGTTCTCAAAGACTCGCGGCACACCATCATCGTGGAGAACAACTACAGCGGTCAGTTCGCCCGCTACCTGCGCAGTGAAACCAGCTACGTGCCGAACGGACATATCCGAAAATACGATGGCGAACCGTTCATGCCGCACCACATTGTCGAAGCCGTGAAAGAACAGCTGAGTGGGAAGTCCAAACTTTCCATTCCCGCGCATGAAATCATGGTTTGAGGAGGATAGAACATGGCGACGGTTGTAGCCGCCCCCAAGCACCTCGTGATGGCCGATTTGAAAGGCAAAGTCGATCCCGACTGGTGTCCCGGTTGCGGCGATTTTGGTGTGCTTGCCGCACTCCAAAAGGCCCTGGTCGAGCTCCAGATCCCGAACCATAACGTGATCACTATCAGCGGCATTGGCTGTTCGTCCAACACTCCGGGCTTCATCGACACCTACGGCATGCACACTTTGCACGGCCGGGCGCTCGCAGTGGCCACGGGCGTGAAGCTTGCTAATCACGATCTGACCGTACTGGTGACCGGCGGCGACGGCGACGGCTTTGGTATCGGCGGCAATCATTTTGGCCATACCATGCGCCGCAACGTTGATCTGCTCTACATCGTCATGGATAACCAGATCTACGGACTTACCACCGGCCAGACTTCCCCCACCAGCCGCATCGGCATGAAGACAAAAAGCATGCCCTTCGGCAACGTCGAAGCGCCGGTGAATCCAATTTCGCTCGCTCTCGCCGCCGGAGCCACCTTCATCGCCCGCGGCTACAGCGCCGAACAAAAGCACCTGACGGAACTGATCAAGCAAGGCATCCTGCACAAGGGTTTCTCTTTCCTGGATGTTTTCAGCCCTTGCGTCACCTATAACCACGACAACACCTACCAGTGGTTCCGTCCCCGCGTGAAAAAGCTCGAGGACGATCCCGCTTACGATCCCACCGACTGGGTGGCAGCCATGGAAAAATCTTTGCTGTGGGGTGAAGAGGTCCCCATAGGGAAATTTTTTGAGCGCACAGATGTCTCCACTTTGCACGAAGCCGAGCCAGTGCTGGATGCAGGCCCGCTCGTGCATAATGATGCGCGGATTCCAGAAGAAGTGTCCCGCGCATTCATTGAGGAGTTGATGTAACCCACCGGCGCACCACCGGCTTAGGCATTGCTGACGATCCCTCAATCTGCTGGTTTGCGGAAGGCTGCGACCGCTTCTTCGTCGTTCCCGTACACTCTGATTATCGTATCCACTCTTGTGCGCCCAAGCACATCGTTTACGCGCTGGCTTGGACTGACCAGCTTGAGTTCGCCACCACGATTCTTCGCCGAGATGGAGAGTCCTACCAGGATGCCGAGTCCCCCGCTGTCGACGTAATCCACCCCATTCAGGTTGACAACAATTCTCGGGCTCCCTGACAGCATGTCTCCGACTCTGTCGCGCAAGGCAGCCCCTTCGTCGCCAAACACGATGCGGCCGTCGCAACGAACGATGAAGACGTCCCCAGATATCTGGGTCTGTATTCGTAGAGCCATTCGAAATTGCGCCAATCCGACAAAGGATACTGCAGATTTGAAGATTCTGCGGCGCTGAATCCAACCTTCAAGCCGCGGACGTCCCCGCCCGATTTGTCACCTTGGCATCGCCGGGACTATCGACAGAGTTCGGCAATCAGGGTTCCTGCCCACCGATAAATGTTTTGCTCTTTGACCACCCTGCGCAGGCGTTGCATGCGAGCAGTGCGTTCTTCCGGCTCCATCTCCAGGGCGTAACGAATGGCCTCGGCGGTGTGTTCCACGTCGTAGGGATTCACCAAAACAGCATCGCGCAGTTCACGAGCGGCGCCGGTGAAGCGGCTAAGAATCAGAACTCCCTGTTCGTCGTGCCGCGCGGCGACAAACTCCTTCGCCACCAGGTTCATCCCGTCGTGCAAGGAGGTCACCAGGCAGAGATCGGCCGTCTGGTAGTAGCGCTGGATCTCCTTGTGGCTGTAGTGCCGCTTCAAGAAGACGATTGGCTTCCATCTGCTCGTCTGGAAGCGCCAGTTGATCCGTTCGGACTCGGCTTCCACGTCGGCAAGCAAGTCGTGATAGCGCTTGATATGCGTACGGCTGGGGGCGCCAATCTGTACAAAGGTAAACTTGCCTTGATAAGTAGGGTGTTTCTCGAGCATGCGCTCGATGGCCAGGAAACGTTCCAGAATTCCTTTGGTGTAGTCCACGCGATCCACGCCCACGCCAAGGAATAAGGCATCGACTCCCAATTCTCGCAGCAGCGTGCCCCGTTCCACGTATGTGGACTCCCGCGCCGCGGCCGGGCCTGAAGGCTCGGGAAACTCCACGCTGATGGGAAATGGCTTCACCACCGTACGGTGGTCTTCGCGGTTGACAGTGAAATGCTCCCAGTCAATGCGGGATTCCACGGTGCGGTCAACGGTCTGCAGGAAGTTTGTGCAATGCGATTGGATATGGAAGCCGATGAGGTCAGCACCTAGCAGACCATCCAGCAACTCGCTCTGCCATGGACAAATCGCAAAGGCTTCCGGGTTCGGCCACGGAGTGTGCCAAAAAATGGCGACCCGGGCATCCGGCCGTTCTTTCTTGACCAGGCGCGGCAACAAGCCAAAGTGGTAGTCCTGGGCCAGAAGTACCGGCTGTTCTGTGCCCGCCATCTCCTCCAGGACTGCCTCTGCAAACTTTAGGTTCGCTTTCTGATAGTGCGCCCAGTCGGAAAAGCGAAAAATCGGCCGGGTGTGAGCAATATGACAGAGCGGCCAGACGCCTTCGTTGGCGAAGCCGTAGTAGTAGCCTTCTTCTTCCTCTTTTGTGAGCCAGACTCTGCGCAGGGTATACCTCGGGTCCTCGGGAGGGACACGCAGGCAGTCGCGCGCATCGACCATTTCGCGATCGGCATCGCCACTGCCGTGAGCTACCCAGGTTCCGTCACAAGCACGCAGGACGGGCTCCAGCGCGGTGACGAGTCCGCTGGCCGGAACGATGGCCTGTATCGACTTGCCCTCGCGAACGTGACTGTACGGCTCGCGGTTGGAAACCACGAACAGTCGGCTGTCGCCCAGTTTGCTGCGCACGTGCACCGAGAGCCGGTCCGCCGTCCAGGATGATTCTCCTGCCTCGCGCAATTGGGCTTCTCTTTGCGCAGCCGAGCGGGCTGCGGTGAGGCTTTCCGCAAAAGTTGTCACCTCCCTGGCCAGCGGACGCAACAAATCCAGATCCGGAAAGCCGGCCATCGGAGTCACGATTTTGCCGGTTCGCAGAGCTCGCATCCATTGCGCCGCCCGGGCAATCGGCCCGGCGATACTCCAGCGGACAATCAGAAGCGTAATCAGCGCGATCAGAAAAACTTGCACCAGTACCCGCAAAAAGCTGTCCCGCCACACCTGTGCGGTCTGCGCATCGATGTAGCTGGCATCATGAACGATGGCAAGCGCCCCTACCAATTCCTCGTGCTGATGCAGAGGCAGCACAAAAATGTGCCAGGCTCCACCGGCCTGGTGGATAAACTGACTTTGTTTCTGGTTCTTCTTGATTGCCTGGAGCACTCCAAAGGGCTGCATCTGCAGCCGCTGCGCCAGTCCCGACGACTCGGCGATGGTTTCCAGCTTTGTATTAAAGACCGCGACTCCCGCCAGATGCTCGCGGTTGCTGAACCGTTCCACAATACGCTGCAATTCTTTGAGTGACCCGCTCTCCAGATGAGGCTCGACGTTTCCGGCTAGGCTCTCCCCTAGCACGTCTGCTCTGTGCTCCAATTCCTTCCGCAGGCCACGCTTCTCCCCCTGCACCTCATAGTACGAGGAAAGCAGAGAGACGAGAGTAACGCCCAATATCAGAGAAACAATGAGGCGAACGCTCAGTAGTCGCACGTCAGCTCCCGTGGCCTTGGCGAAGATGTTGAATCCAGCTTACTCTAATAGAAAAAGCCCCGATCGGCGAGTCGGAGCTTTGGGTCTTTTCGTTTCGTTCGATCCGGCCAGCGCAGGACAGCTCCTAACAAAACTCCTCTTTCCCACAAGCCGCGTTTAGTTATTTGCAAACAGACCTCGCCACACGGCGGCAATCGACCCTCTAGTTGCCGCTTGACTTGGGCAATACTTGGCAGGATAATCCGTGCCGATTCCTCTCCGAAGAGTGGCTTCCAGCCAAGGAAGCGCAGCACCCCCAGAGGTAGGACGGCCCGATTCCCCGGGCGAACGAACCCAATTGGAAAGCAATAAGGCTGAACTTCCGGCAAGCGCCGGATGCAGAGGCATCTGAGAACCCGTTCTACTGTGACGAGTAGAACTCGAAAAAATCCAATCAGGAGGATAGTTATGAAACGCAAACTTGGGCCAACAACGCTTGTACTTATTGTGTTCGCGATGTTTGTCGTGAGCACAGCGCCATCAGCCCTTGCCCAAACGTGCTCAATGGCTGGTGCGGCTGGACCATACGGATTCACGGCCAATGGAACGTTGCTCCTTCCAACGGGCGCGGTTCTCATCGCGGCCGCAGGCAGGGTTAACCTCCATGCAGACGGAACTTTGGTGGGAACGGAGGCCCGAAGCGTGGGCGGCGATTTCGCTAACGAAACGCTAACAGGGACGTGGACGGTGAATGCTAGCTGCACGCTCAAAGTAACCGCCATGGTCTTTGTATCGGGAGTGTTGAATCGCACATCCGTCTTGGTTGGGGTGATTGACGACAACATGACGGAAATTCGCGTTGTCCAAAAATCTCTGACGCTGCCCGATAGCACAACCGTACCAGTCGTCATAACCTTTGAAGGAAGGAGGATATTTTAACGATCAACAGGAACTGAACAAATGTGACGCGGAGGTTTTGTTAGGAACTTAGGGCTTGGAGAAATGAAGGTGCGATTCGATCCATCGCCTACGCCTCATCCTAGACCCGCTGGCGCCAAAGCAGAATCTCGTCAAACGTGTGTATGACCGAGTATCGATCCATAGGCTGGGAACGGTTTCCCGGGCGGACGCAGAGGATTGTCTCCACTCCGGCTTGCTGCGCCGCGTCGAGTTCTTCTGCTGTATCGGAAATAAACACAACGCTCTCTGGTCTTTGCTGCAATTGCCCGGCGATCCTCTGGTAGCTCTGGGGCGAACGTTTATTGCCACTACCGGTATCGAAGTATTCATCGATGTATGCGGTTAAGTCGCCTGCGACCGTGTGGACAAACAGCTGCTTCTGCGCCAAAACGCTTCCAGAGGAAAATATGCAGACTTTTTTCTGCTGGTCCCGCCAACGCCTCATTGCCACTGGGACGTCAGGAAATACGTGGGCCTGTAGCTCACCCCCCTGATAACCCTGTTCCCATATCTTGCCCTGAAGGGATTTAAGACCTGGGTCCTTACTGTCCCGATCCATGAGCCAATTCACATACCGCACCATGGAATCAAGCTCAGCCGCTGATTGAAGAAGAGGCGGAGGGCCAAATCCAGCGGCCTCATCTTCGGCATGTTGGTTACGCAACAGCAGGAGATCTCTGCGAACCTGTTCAGAGTCGCCGTGCTCGGCTAGGAATTCGCGAAGGTGGGCCCGCGCATAGGGGAACAAAACTTTATACACAAAATCTACATGGGTCGTTGTTCCTTCAACATCCAGCAGAATGACCTGTGTATCCGCTTTCAAGGAGACGATCACAGTTGTTTATGCGACGGGTGCGATGTAAGTCGGGCCCAGACACACGGCCTGGTAATTTTGGTCAACCCCGCTCGCGGTGTAATAAGGAGTCCAGCCCGTGGGATTCTGGAACAGTCGAATGGCGCGAATCCTGCGGTCCGCGCATAAGTCGAACCAATGCCAGGTTCCTCGAGGCACTCGGATCAGATCACCAGGTTCGACTTCGATGGCGATCACGGGACCTTGCCGAGGCCGAATGTGGAAAAGTCCACGGCCCTCGATGATGAATCTCACCTCGTCTTCATCGTGCCAATGCTCGCGATTAAACTTCGCCAACATCGCTTCCAGCTCCGGAGTTTCGGGTTTGACATCGATTACATCCGCAGTAGCGTAGGCCCCACCTGCTTTGAGCCTGTCAATTTCTTGCGAGTAGGCGGCAAGAACCTCCTCGGCGCGTGAGTCGGCGGAGAGCTCCTGAGATGGCGTCCAGCGTTCGTATTCGATCCCTATTCCGGCAAGACATTGCCGGACCGCTTCAGGATCGCTGAAGCTCCGTTCCTCATCTGGAATTCTCACGGTAGCCATATGAACCTCACGATTCCGTCATCGCCGCGGCGATGTCGCGTTCAGCAGCACGACTTCGTCCCAAGACTTCGAGCAGGAACTCAAGGATTTCAACGTGCCGCTTCGCCTCTTCCAGATCCGCTCCCCACGTGTACAGTCCGTGCCGATAAAGCAAGAAACCGTGAATTTGAGGATTCTCGCCCAGTTCTTTGGTTACTGTACGAGCTAGTTCATTGCAATCTTGTGAGTTCTCGAGGATCGGCAGCCACTCGCGATGCTCATGAGTGTGAATGCCTGAAAGTCCCTTCAGCATTTCATAGCCTTTGATTGAAACTCCACCTTCGGAATGGTTGAATTCTGCCAACACCGTGCTCCAAACAGAATGCGTATGCAAAACCGCCCCGACGCCCATGGTCTGCGCGATCGCCAGATGCAACGCTACCTCCGCGGAAGGTGCCCCCACTCCTTCCACGACCTTCCCGGATTCGTCCACGACGACGATCCCCTTCCGAGAGAGCCGGCCCTTGTCGAGGCCGGTACCGGTGATGGCCAACCGAAGCGGTCGGGAGCTTAGTACTGCGCTGAAATTGCCACTGGTGCCGAGTGCCCAGCCACGGTCATAAAAACTGCGCCCGATATCTGCCAATGAATCCGCAACCAGGATCCAGTCGGGCTGTATTGCACACGACTGTGCACTTGCGGTCGAATTAGCCACCCAATAATTTTACTGCAAAAGTGACGTCTGGCAGCCACTACCCACTCGCGCGGATTGCATCGTTTCTTTGAATCGCTCATCCCCAGAGTGTGCTTGACTGGCCTACAATGTTCGCCACAGGTTTCGATCAGGTTCGGCAAATCGAGTCGCGAGTGGTCCATGGCAATTGTGCCGGTAGTGAATCGGGAAAGCGAATATGAACAGCCCGGCAAGGCTGCCGGTCCCTGCGTGATGGTGCTCTTCGGAGCGGGCGGCGATCTGACGAAACGCAAGTTGGTCCCGGCGCTTTTCAACCTGGTGAAGGCGAAGCTGCTTCGAGACGATTTCGCGATCCTGGGTGTTTCTGTCGATGACTTGAGCCTCGACCAATTTCGTGACCAGGTAACCGGATTCCTGCGGGCCGAGGATCGCGAAACCGAGGCCTGGAAATGGTTCACGCAGCGCCTCTACTACGAACGCGGAGACTTCGCCGACGTGAATCTGTATTCTGCCCTCGGCAAGCAGCTGGGCGATTTGGATCGGGAGCGCCATACCGCAGGGAATTACTTGTTCTATTTGGCGACTGCGCCAAAGTTTTTCGCGTCGATTGTCCAGCAGTTGGGGGCAGCAGGTCTTTGCAATCAGGAGAATGGCCGCTGGCGGCGGGTGGTGATCGAGAAGCCTTTCGGACACGATCTGGAGTCTGCCAAGGCCTTGAACCGCGAGATCAATAGTGTACTAAGCGAAAACCAGATTTACCGCATTGATCACTACCTGGGTAAAGAAACGGTGCAGAACATCATGGTGTTCCGGTTCGACAATGCGATCTTCGAGCCGATCTGGAACCGGCGTTACATCGACCATGTTCAAATCACCAATGCTGAGACAGTCGGCGTGGAGCGGCGCGGCGGATACTTCGATAACGCAGGCACTCTGCGCGACATGGTTCCCAATCACATGATGCAGCTCCTCAGCTTGACTGCCATGGAGTCACCCGTGTTTTTTCAGGCCGACGCCGTGCGCAATGAACAGGCCAAGGTCCTGCACGCGGTACAGCCGCTGGATTCGGAAGAAGTGCTTCATTTCAGCGTTCGCGGCCAATACGGCCAGGGCATGCTGGACGCCGAGAGTGTGCCCGGTTATCGTACCGAACCCGCTGTTTCACCGGAATCGAGGACCGAAACCTTCGTAGCCTTGAAGTTGAACATAGACAATTGGCGATGGGCGGGAGTGCCGTTTTACTTGCGAACGGGCAAGCGCCTGGCCAAACGTCACACGGAAATCACCATTCAGTTCAAACGCACCCCATTTGAGCTGTTCCGAAACGCTCCCTTTCACAAGCTGCACACCAATACACTCGTCATACAGATCCAGCCTGTGGAAGGAATATCCTTAAGCTTTGGCGCCAAGATTCCGGGTCCCGTGCTGCGGGTTGGATCGGTGGACATGAGCTTCGAATATTCCAGGTATTTTGGGGCGGACGCCTACACCGGCTACGAGGTTTTGCTGTATGACTGCATGATGGGAGATGCGACCCTG
The DNA here is from genome assembly GCA_003225455.1 of Acidobacteriota bacterium. GTDB lineage: Bacteria > Acidobacteriota > Terriglobia > Terriglobales > Acidobacteriaceae > QIAB01. The sequence goes on along the minus strand of QIAB01000045.1, from coordinate 47,136 downwards.
TTTCAGCGGGCCGACATGGTGGAAGCTGGTTGGAGTGTCGTGGATCCGGTACTCGATGTCTGGAAAGCTCTGCCGCCTCGCAGGTTTCCTAATTACTCAGCCGGGACCTGGGGACCGAAGGATGCCGAGGAACTGATGGAACGCGACCAACGGCAGTGGAGGAAAATCGAAGCATGATTCTCGCAGGCGAAATCGGCGCCACTCGCACCCGGTTGGCCGCCTTCGAAACTGCAGGCAACAAGCTGCAGCGGGTGGTCGAAAGAATTTACGCAAGCCAGGAGCATAGCGGCTTGTCCCAAATCATCGCGGGTTTCATCAAGACCGAAGGGATACCGGTACACAGCGCATGCTTCGGCGTCGCCGGTCCGGTGAAAGGCGGCCGCAGCAAAATTTCGAATCTTCCCTGGGTTATTGATTCTCGTGAACTGGCACAGCAACTCAAGCTCGACTCGATTGGCTTGCTCAACGATCTCGAAGCCTACGCCTATGGAATCGATGCGCTTGAATCGAACGATTTCATCACACTCAGTGAAGGGTCCGAAGATGCAGAAGGAAATAGGGCGGTTATTTCTGCCCGGACCGGACTCGGCATGGCGGGCCTGTTTTGGGATGGATTCCGGCATCATCCCTTCGCCTGCGAAGGCGGGCACACCGATTTCGCACCCCGAAATGACCTGGAGATGGAATTGTTGGCGTATCTTCAGAAAAAGTACGGCCACATAAGCTGCGAGCGAATTCTCTCCGGGCCCGGAATCAAAAACATTTACGACTTTCTTCGAGAAGCCAAGAAAGCAGACGAACCCAAATGGTTAAAAGAGCAGATGAGTGCGGCCCAGGATCCTCCGGCTCTGATCTCGCAACTTGCTCTGGAGAGCAAGTCGGCCATTTGCGAGCAGACTTTGTCAATGTTCGTGAGCATCTACGGAGCTGAGACGGGGAACTGCGCTTTGAATTTCATGTCCACTGGAGGCGTCTTCATCGGCGGCAGCATTGCGGCAAAAATCGTGCCCAAAATGAGGGACCCAATTTTCATGCAATCGTTCCTCGACAAAGGACGGATGGAGCCACTGCTCAGGGAAATGCCAGTTAAAATCGTTCTGAACGACGATTCTGGGATTATTGGAGGTGCCCGCTACACTCTCATTCAGAAGGCGTTCCGCTCTGCGGGTCGTGCGTGAGATCGTGAGGCTTTAAAGATGACCGCATATCTGATCAACCACAGACAAGAGCCCTTGCCGCCTGGTGTGTGGTGTCGCAAGCCTTCCGCTCGGCGCGCCGGGTCGAGCTGGAAGTCATTTTCGAGGTGGCGAGGTAAAGGGTTTTGGGAAGGGCACGGACTTCAGCCGTGCCGCTCAGAACCGCAACCGACGTGGGCTTTAGAGTCTGTGTGAGAACTCAATTTCGGATTGCCCGGTGGCACAAAACCGCCAGAATCTAGCCGCGAAGCGGCGACAGAATGCAGCCCAGGGCGCAAGCCCTGGGTGAAAGTGGAAAATGAGCAAGCCCCGTAGGGGCGGAAGAACAGTCCTCACACACACTCTTTAGCCCCTGAGGGCACGGCTCCCAGCAAAGGCATTGATGAAACCAGTTCTAAACACTTTTCAACAATAACCGAAAATTGATAGGAGGACTTATGGCAACGAGAAGAGTGGCACCAATTACAGCAGCACAAATGAAGGCGGCGCAGATTTCTAAACCAGGAGCAGGTTTCCAGATCGTGGAGCGCGAGATTCCTGAGCCGGATGCAGGGCAGGTGCGGATCAAGGTGCAGGCCTGTGGTGTTTGCCACAGTGACGTGCTCACGGTAGAAGGCTTGTGGCCCGGAATTCAGTATCCCCGTGCTCCAGGACATGAAGTGGCGGGCATCATCGATGAAGTAGGTGACGGTGTTTCCGAATGGAAGAAGGGGCAGCGTGCCGGTGTCGGCTGGCACGGCGGTCAGGACAACACGTGTCGCGAGTGCCGGCGCGGAGACTTTCGCAATTGCCGCAATGTGAAAGTTTGTGGCATCAACTATGACGGCGGATACCAGCAATACATGGTGGCTCCCGTGGAAGCGCTCGTGGCGATACCGGAAAGCCTTAGTGACACCGACGCAGCACCGTTGCTCTGCGCCGGAATTACCACCTACAACGCGCTGCGGCACAGCGGTGCGTTCCCTGGTGACCTTGTTGCGGTTCAGGGTATCGGCGGCCTGGGTCACCTGGGAATTCAATTTGCGAACAAGTTTGGTTATAAAGTCGCGGCTATCGGGCGCGGGTCCGAAAATGCGACGTTGGCAAAGAAACTCGGGGCGAGCGTGTACATCGACAGCAAATCGACGAACGCAGCAGAGGCATTGCAAAAGCTGGGAGGCGCACAGGTGATTCTAGCGACGGCTCCCAACTCGAAAGCGATGTCCGAGCTGATCGACGGTCTGGGGCCGAACGGCAAGCTGATGGTGGTGGGTGCGACCTTTGATCCCATTGAAGTCACGCCGCCACAGCTCATCTTTGGAAGTCGAACCATTCAAGGCTGGGCCGCGGGAACACCAGCCGATTCCGAGGACACACTGCGCTTCGCCGAACTGAGCGGAGTGCGTCCCATGATTGAAACCTATCCGCTCGAAAAAGCAGCCGAGGCTTACGCGCGAATGATGAGCGGCAACGCGCAGTTCCGCGTCGTTCTGACGATGTGAAGTTGGCCAACAATCCCCACCCAAGCAAAACGGGTGTCTAGTCCCGCGACATACCTTACAAATTGTCCCGCGACATCCTTTACACTCCGGCGCTCGCGAGCGCCGGAGTGTAAAGGATGTCGCGGGACAAACTGTAAAGGATGTCATGAGACTGGACACAAAACGGGCTTGGGTGGGCCCGATTCTCCTGCTGCACGGACTTCCCTCTTCATCGCGGATGTTCGATGCCTCTCTTCGCCCGGCTCTCCGATCGCAGTTGTGCGTTGCAATATCAAACAACTTTTCTCAATTCATTGGGTTGAGTCAGGCTGGAGGCCCGTCATGAAAAAAGAGTCGGCCACGTTCGCCTTGGCCGTGACCATGGTTTTGAATCTTTCACTTCCACCTCTACTGGCCCAAGCCGCGCCGTCCGCGAAGCTGCACACCAAGTCCACCGCGCCAATGACACGGGTGCAGCATGCACACGAGAAGCCCTGCTGGGAGGTCGCAGGCATTTCAAAATCAGCAATGGCCGAACGCAGACGGATTGAACAAGAAACCCACTCTCAGGTGCAGTCTGTGTGCAATGATTCTTCGCTGAATGAACAGAAGAAGCGCGAAAAGATACGTGAGGTTCGCCAGCAGTCGCATCAACAGATCGAGGCCCTAATCAACCCGCAGCAGCAGGAGGCGATGACAGCTTGTCAGAAAGAACGGGCTGCGGCCAGAGCGCCGGCCACAGTGCAGGGGGAATCCGTCACGGTGGAGGACCTTGCGGCGAGATTGGTTCCGGCCCAAAGCCGCCGTCAGAACCCGAGCGACCATGAACTACGTTCAGCTCGTCCAACAAGCACCGAGAAACCCGGAAGCGTTGCCAGACGAACCTCGCAGCAAAAAGTGGCGTGGCTCCAACGCGAACAACGCCCTTCTCATCTGTTGCCAGCATGAATGATAAGAAATGCAACGCACAGCAAAAGCCCCGTGGCTCGGAGGATGTTCTCCCATTTGGGACGAACGGTTGAGGCAAGCTGAACGGGGCTCTTTTTCTTTTTCTTTCGCGTTAGGGTTGGGGCATTGTACGTCTTGGCTTACCTGTGCAAAAGTCAGTTCTTTTGTGCAATTCGATTCCAGCTACTTTGGGCGCTCACCTGGGCGCGAGCGGGGGCTGGCTCCAGTACGAGGAGCTTCCCAATCATGTGGACGTGTTCCTCGATCCTCTCGTCGCGTTCATCACAATACGGGGCCTTCAACAGCAGTTCGATTGTCTGGAGACGGTTCCTGATCGCAGATTGGATTTGCTCTTTGAATAATAAAAACATGGCATCCGCCATCGAATGATTTTCGTCAGCAATTTATTAACTTGAATTTATAACTGAAATGTTAAAAGAGCAATGAAGGTCGAAGGAAATACTGTGGAAATGAGGAGAAAACCTGTGCGGCCCTGATGAAATTATCGCGTACCTTGCCGTCCAAGCAGCTAGGCCGAAACAATTTCCTTAGCTCATTTTGGCATTCGATTCGGGCAGCTCCTTCTTCTTGACACGCCGACGGCTGGACGCTCTTTCCGAGTTCGCTTGCTGAATAAATCCGCGTGCCGCGTCCTCCAGTAGAGCATCAATTGTTCCCATAAAATGAATCGCATCGGGAACCAGATAGTTCATCTCGATGGCGGTAAAGTTACGCTGGATGCAGTTCGCGAGTGAAGCTTGCAATAACCTCGCTTCCCGGATGAGCAACGGAACCGTATAGCCTTGCTGGTAACGAATCGCTCCATGTCGGACATAAGCCTTCCTGTCCTCGGCGGCCAATTCCTTGCCTTCGGCGATGCCGGTGGCTATATCCAAAAGAACCGGCACATGCTCCCTGCGTTCGGAATCCGCGATTGGAATGGAACCGATCTCGAGGTCTTGCTTAACTGCCTGCAACCAATGTTCAACTATGGATTCGCTGTCTGCTCTGATGACTTGCGGGAGACGCTGGCGAATAACGCTTTGCTCAGGCGATCTCTTTGCCAGCTTGGAGCGGATCTTCTCCACCAACACCTCGATTTCGGTTGGTTTGATGAGATAGTCGTGAACTTCTTCCCGTATCGCCTCGAGAGCACTCTCAAACGCAGGATAGGCAGTGAGAATAAATCGCAAAGCATCCGGCTGATGGGTGTGCATTGCGCTGACCACAGTGAAGCCATCTCCCGGATGACCGATATTGAGGTCAGAGATCAGGACATCAAATTTGTGCTGAGTTATCAGTCCCAACGCTTCCGCTACGGTTGCAGCAGCCGTGACTTCGAAGCCGTAGGACTGCAGGAGCGGCGGAAGAGTCAGCCTGATACTGTCTTCGTCATCAACGAATAAAATTTTCGGCTCATCGCCCATAGTGGACTCGCTCAGTTGTTCGCTTCGTCCTCGCCAGCGGTTTTACGGCCCGTTCCACTTCGGTCTGCGTCCATCCCGCTTCACAGGCTATCGCAGAAGAGTGCCATCCCGCTACAGACTCGCTATGCCTCTCGCGCTCAAACAGCTACTCCCGTCCGTCCATCTGCGAATCTTCGCGACTCGGAATCTTCAACCATGTGCTGCTTTCACAATGTGAAACATAAGG
>QIAB01000045.1:14251-41772 GCA_003225455.1 Acidobacteriota bacterium | reverse complement strand
AAAGCAACTTCCGAGGACGATCTCTAGCTCTTGATTTGTCCTCGCTTCATCTGCCGAATCATGAAAAACCAAAGCGCGGCTAACAGAATGAGCGGTGCAATGTTCAGCAACCACGTTGGCGAGGTCGGCTCAGCCGTATCCGTGAACCAGATTTCCACGTTGTTATGGTGAAGAGTCTCTAGCATTCCTTCTTGGCTCATGGGTGCAACAACTTGGAATGAACGACCATCTCGATACGTGCCAACTATCCGACTTTTCGAGATTGTCACCTTCCTGACATTTCCTCCTTCAACCTGCGAAAGAAACTCCGAATAACTGGTCTCAGGTGCCCTCTGCTCCCCGCCACTTTTGACGACCTGCCATAACACGAACCCCGAAATCACGATTACCAGCCAGAACACTACGGTCTTCACGGTTGAGTTCAAAAAACGACTCCTTTGCTGCGGCACTGTATTGAACGCTTCCAATAGCGTGGCCCAGAGGACAGTTGTAATGAAAGCTGGGCCTGCGGTAAGACTAACAGCCAGAGGCAGGCGCACCCATCCAAAGGAGCGTACAAAGTGGAGCACACTGGCTGCCTCGGGCGCACGTTTCAGTACTTCCCACAAGCCAAACAACTGTGTAAGCCAAAGGAATGTGAACAGAAACCAATGCCAACGCTTTAGGACGATGGTGGTCACGCCAAGATTTTAGCTTAGACCCCGCCGCCGATCTGAAGCGTGCCCTGTTTGAAGCCAACCGGAAACGTAAGCCAGCACTGAAGGCTGCCTAGAATGGGACGCTTTGGAATCGCAACTTCGGAGCGTACTAGACAAATGTGACCGTGAGACAGTTCTGCCGGGGCTTGCTTTTTTCAACTGTCGATGCCTATTGTTTGGTTGCTGCCAGAAGGAGTTCACATGGAGAAGAAATTATTCACTTTGTTCTGCGGGTCTGTAATCGCGTTCTCGCTGTCAACAGCGGTGTTTGCTCAGGTGGCTCCCGCTCAAGAGAGGATGGCCAAGATGGCGAGGGAAGGCCGCTGGGAGGGAAATGTCGTCCGGAGCAATCCGGATAAGTCCACCTTGACGGTTCGCAAGGTGGGGTCAAGTGATGAGAGGACCATTCACTACGACGGCGCGACTCGCTGGGTCAGTCAGCAACACGGCAGCAAAAAAGTCAACGAGATTGACGCGACCCAGGTCAAGGACAATGATCGCGTGATCGCCACAGGCATTTGGGACAAAGGGGTACTTTACGCCACGTTAATTTCTAAGCGGCTCTCACACTCCAAATGAGTGGGCGGGGTTCTAAATTTTCAATTTCTACCGTTCGGGCAGACAGAACCCATCTACAAAAAGGCCACCGGCTGGTGATTAGCTTAAACACCCACTTCACTGCAGCTTTGCGTACTCCGCTTTGGCTTCCGTCAGGATGGGGATGTCGGGGTCTGCGTCTTTCCAGAGGCTGAGGAAATCCTGATAGGCGGAGCGTGCCTTTGGGGAAGCCTGCATGGCGTATGCCCTGGCCAGGCCGAGTCGGGCGAGAGAAGCCAAAGGGAAGTTCAGCACGACACCACGATGATCGAGAAACTTTTGGAACTCAATGGCTGCGGCTGCGCCGTTGTGCGACGCCAGTTGAGCCAGGCTTCGCAGGTAAACCGGATACATCGTGCCAACCTGCAGTTGCGGAGGCTGTCCCAATTCGTAGGGCAGCGCCGCTTCAAGGTAAACGAGAGCTTGCGCGGGATTATTCGCACTCAGTTCGAGCGCGCCTTTCAATGTCGGCAGCCAGTAAACCTTCATCAAGGTGTCGGACGGGTAGTTCTTCTCCAGCTCCGCGATCATTGGTTTGGCGCGGGCGCTATCGCCAACGCGGGCATAGACCAAAGCGGCAAATAGCTTCACATCGCGACCTGGACTGAGGGATAACGCTTCGCCAACGTCCTGCCGGGCGTCTGGCGCGTTACCGAATTCGGCTTCGCGCAAGGCAGCGTTCGCTTGCCACATGGCCGCGGTTTCTTTGGAGTCAGCGCGCACCGCTGATCCGATCGCGCGCCGCGAAAAGATGCGAGAACTTTTTAATCGGCCATAGTACGCTTCGGTGTCGGACTGGAAGGAAAGCAAAAGATCCTCGGCGCCAGGCCTGCCCGAGGCCCAAGAGACTTGCTTCTGCATCTCTGCCGTGTCCCCGGCCAGAAAAGCCTGGTAGTAAAGTTCCTGGTGCAGGTAGTCGCCATCAAGTCTGCGCTCCTGCGCCTGGAGCAGGACTTTCTTGGCTTCGTCCGGCCGGTTGAGAGCGAGGTAGTCGGCAGCGAGATTGGCATAGGAGACGACCACGTTGGGGTCGATGCGCAAAGCGTCCTGCGTGCGGGCAACGGCCGCGTCATATTGACCCAGCTTGGCCGCGAGGTCTCCGAGATTCGCCACAGGGACGGAGTCATTGGGATAGCTCTTGGACCAGAGCTCATAGACCTGCGTCGCTTCTTCTATTTCACCAGTTACGGACGTGTAATACATGGAAGAGATGCGATATTTCTCGCGTTCGCTGACTTTCGTGCGCAGACTGTAAGCCTTTCTCAGATTCTCCGCCGCCATGTTGGCCTGGTTGAGATTGCCGTACGACAATCCCAGGCTGGCGTAGGCTGCTGCGAAAGTTGGATCGAGCTCGAGGGCACGCTTGTAGAAAGGAATCGCCGCAGCATCGCCCTTGGTGCGCGTTGTCATGACGCCCATGCTGAACGCCTTCAGCGCTTCGAGGGAAGAAGTGGTTGCCTCCACCGGAACTTCGAACTTCTGCACCGAGGCCAGTGATTCACCCAGAGTGTTGCGCAAATCGGTCGCGACTCGGCCAACCGCCCTCAAAACCTCCTGCTTCGATCCGGCATCCTCGGCCTGCTTGGCGAGCGTATCGCCGTTACTGCAGTTGATGGCGTCGACACCGATGACGTACTGTCCACCAAGGCTTGAGATCGAACCGCGCAGAAACGCTTTGCTTCCCGTGCGCAGGCAAAGCTCCTGTGCCACGTCGCGAGTGATGTGCTCGTTCTGAGACCGCCCCATCAGTCGCAGCGTTTCTTCGACTCTGCGCTCGGAAAGAATGTTGAGGAAGGGCGACTGCGCCAGCTCGACCGCCAGCGCCTGCTTTAGAGCATCATCAAACACGGGATCGCCGGTCTTATTGTCAAAGTCAGCCAGCACAACCGTGTCTTTTTGCGTTAGCCGTGTTGCCGGACGCCGATTAAGGTAGAGACTAGCGGCGACCAGAGCCGCGACTACGATCGTGACAGATGGGATAAGAACCTTCCAGCGGCGGCTCGACGGTTGGGCTGCTATCGCTACCTGCGCGGAAGAGGGCGCCGCTTTCTGTTTGCCGGTAGAAGTGCGACGAGTTACGACGGCTTCGGCTTCGTCCTCCTCCTCGACTGCGGCGGGTACTGCGGTCCGACCCGACTCCGTTTCCCGCTTCAGACGCTTCAAGTCGGCCCGCATCTCCGAGGCGTGCTGGTAGCGCAAGTCCCGATCCTTCTCCAACGCCTTGTTGATGATTCGTTCCAATTCTGCCGGCAGTTCAGGGTTGAGTCGTACCGGAGCCACTGGGGACTTGTGCAGAATCGAATCAAACAAAACCGCTGTGGTATCACCGCGAAAAGGAACCTTGCCCGTGGCCATCTCATACAACACGGCTCCGAAGGAAAACAGATCGGTGCGAGCGTCAAGCTCCTTACCTCGCGCTTGCTCGGGAGACATATAAGCCGCCGTGCCTACCGCTGTGCCGGGGCTGGTGAGGTGTTGTTCCCCAACACCGGTTTGCGTCACGTCGCCCGCTGGTCTTGCACCGCTCACGCTCATCTTGGCCAGCCCGAAATCCAGAATCTTGGCATGATTGCGGTCGGTAACGAAGATATTGGCTGGCTTTATGTCACGATGCACAATACCCTTGGTGTGCGCTGCGTCGAGAGCGTCGGCTATCTCAATTCCTAGCGACAGCACTGTCTCCAATTCCATTGGACGGTTGCCGATCAGGTGTTTCAGCGTCTCGCCTTCCAAGAACTCCATGGCGATAAACGCCTGAGCATCTTGCTCCCCGATGTCATAGATCGTGCAGATGTTCGGGTGATTCAGGGCGGAGGCGGCCTGCGCCTCGCGCTCGAAGCGAGCCAAAGCCTGAGCGTCTCGGGAAACCTCCTCGGGCAGGAACTTCAGGGCGACGAAACGACGGAGCCGGGTATCCTCGGCCTTGAAGACCACACCCATCCCGCCGCCGCCCAACCTCTCGACGACTCGGTAGTGGGAGATGGTTTGGCCGATCATGGCGAGGAAAATCCGGAGGCGCGGTCATGTTATGCGTTCTTAGACCGGCAAGTCAATAAAGCCGAGAGACCTACACCAGAGCCGTTCGTGCAGGATACTCAACTGCTCGGGGACACTCTTGAATTTCTTGGATTGCGGATGTGACGATGGGCGTTTGGTATTCGGGATGGTAAAACTCAAGACGCATACCCCGACCGACGAAATGTAATTTGAGCATCGAACCGCCCCACGTGGAACCTGAGATTGCGACCAGGACTGGTTGAGGGCAATACGTCGGGTGACCTGAGATCAGAGCTTGGCTGCCGCCTAGAAGGATGGCTGTATAGCAGTGGTGTTGGGTCTGGATCTGCAGCACCGTCGCTGGCTGCAACCCATCGAGGAACACGCCTCCCTCAATTTCCGACTGCACGATATTGCGATTCACTCCATCGCTGAGGTTAGGATGAGGCGCGAAAGATCGTCGATGGGGCAAGCAGTTCGCCTTTCGTCAACACTATAGACGCAGAAACGCTGAAACTCGACTACTTCATTTTGCACCTTTTTGCGCTCCTGGCAAGACGAAAGACCGCGTTTTGCCTGCCGTGGCGTGGATAGTTCCAATCACGAATGTGCCGGCGTAGTCGGTAACTGTGTCGGACAAGCCCTTCCGTAACCTATTGATTTGATGGATATAGCACGCACGGGCCATTCCATTCGAGCCGGCTGGACGCATAGCATGACATCCATTACATGTTCCAGAGTGGGAGATGTTTATGCATCTACAATCGATCCGTGACGACCTTCTGGTCTCGTTAATCACCGAATACGAGGAAGATCCTCACCAGTTCGTGGCGTTACCAAAGCGAACTGTGGATTCTGCTTTAGCGCGTGAGATCGTCGCCGAGCTAAGGAATGAAGGGTACGTCGAGGAGCAAATCCGGGGCGTGATACGGCTCACCGCGCGAGGGTACAGAGAGTATATGCGCGAGCCGTGCCCGAGTTTTAGGAAGACTGAGAGCCACGCTTGCGCTGACCAACCGCAAACAACGTTTCTGCACAGTGCAGCCTATGCTCATCGCTTCCCCCACGGGGGTGCCTGACCGCGTGGCACAGTCGTGCGATTGCCCTCCAAATCCGGTTGGAAATAGAGTTCTGGTTTATGTTCAAGAAACAGCCCGTTGTCTCGCTTCTCGACGTACTCGACTTTACGCAGTTGCTGCATGACGCAGTCCACGAAGGACGCTGCGAACGAGTACGTTCGGCTTGTGATCGAGTGGAAGAATTCTTGAGCCACGCTGGGAAAGAAGTTCGAGACAGCCTCGCCATTGAAATCTTTGAAAGCATTCAGAATGATCTATATCCGCCGGGCAGTGAAACTCTGGCTCGGTTTCTCGGTCCGGAGACGAAGCGTCTCTGGGCGGAAGTCCAAGCGATTTGGAGAATGTCCGTCAAGCTGGATTTGCAGGATCGGACTGTGCTGGAAGGCGAAGTATTGATTTCGCACATTCTCCGGCAAAATCAGGCCCAACCTGTGCCTTCTTTGCCGGGCGCATCAGCAAACACCAGGCTACTTGGTGAGAAGAGTGTGCTCCAACCATACGGCACGATTCCGCATCTTCCTATTTCGCAGAGGGTGCGCGGAACTTGAATGGCGGCAGAAAAAATTTCTCGGCTTCAGCTCGAGCTGACTCATCTCTTTGAGCAACAGGTCGAGTATTTCCGAAAGCGTAATGTTGGCGAGCCTGCTGCCGAGCGGCGCGAATACGAGAAGCGACGCGAGCGCATCCGGCAGCTATTTGCGGAATTAAGCGGATTGAAAAAAGCGGCATAGCTGAAGTGCTCATCAAATCGGGTTGGCGAAGGCGCATTTTGGTAAAAGGTAGGAAAACGGAAGATCCAGCGGGCGTTCGCCAAGTTCCGCATCCACGTTACTCGCCGGAGAGTTCTCCCCAGATACAATGCTCCGCGTTTTCGCGACTGATGGCATGAATCGTCATTCCGCCGTGCCTCACTGCGGAGGGCCGAATCCGCACTGCTTCCAGAGTTTTTCCCAGCCCCAGATTCCGTACGCAGCCTTCTCGGGAAGCTGGAAGCCTAGCTGATGAGCCAGCATGCACACCTGCCCGCGGTGGTGAGCTTCGTGCACGATCATATAGGCGAACATGGCCGCGCCCGGAGGCCACGGCCGGAACCAGCCGTCGCGGTGAAACTTCTTGACGCGGCCCTGGGGAGCGAGAGCCTCAGCCAGCATCTGCGAGCACAGCATTGCGCTCTCCGCCAGGGCTTGCTTGGCCTGCTGCTGCGTGCAGCGGCTGCGGTTCAGCCGGGGCGGCGGCTCCAGGTGCGGCGCCGATAGGCGAAGCCACTTGCAGCGAATGTTGTGGACGTGGGCAAAGATGGCGGCGATGGTGCGTCCCTTGGAGCCGGGGAGCTGGGCTCGCCACGCCCGAGGGTCGAGATGCTCCAGCACGAGCTGGTTCATGCGGTCGTTGACCGCGTACGTCTCGTGGATGCCTTGGCGCAGATCAGGAGCGCGCGGGGAAGCTGGTCGGGGCATGCGATCTCCTCGTGCGATGAGGCTAGCGTGAAGCCGCTGGCGGAGCAAGCAGGGAAAGGAGAAAACACGGGTAGGGGATCACACGTAGAAAACGGATCAGCGACTTGAAATGGTAGGCCCGAATGGACTCGAACTTGAGGCGTTTACGCGGCCCGTTCGTCACTTCGCTGTGCGAAGTTTCTCAGGGCGGGCTAAAAACTGAGCCGCGTGCCGAAATCCCGAGCGCAGTGCGGGACCTCGAATTTGCAGGGTCCTGAAACAACAAATGGTAGGCCCGAATGGACTCGAACCATCGACCTCTTCCGTGTCAAGGTACGCTTAACCCATACTTCCAACAACTTCGACGGTCGCAGTGGAACCGCAATACCCCTCTAGATACGCGGAAGACGCGGCAATCACGGGCTGGAATCACGGGCTAGACAGTTTTTAAGTGGCGAGTAAAAAGCGAATATTCGGGAAAAGGGCTAGATGCAAATTGGTGCCGCTTTCCAGCGACAAGTAACGCAATGATTTTGAGCTATCCGTACTCGGAAAACTGTAGTAGCCAGTAATTATGAAAGACAAAAAGCAACACTATGTTCCGCGCTTCCTTGATCGAGCCGCACAGTATCATAGAAGGAGATCGCAATAACAGCTGAATCTCTACACTCGTCAGCCAACACAGAGCCTCGTAGTGGACTACCTGCACCCCGCACACCGTTCCAGTTAAGCTCTTTAGCTCTTGATCAACGGAAGCGATGGGCAAAGCTGAGGTTGATGAGAAAATATTGACCACCGTGGTTTCCCCAACTGTCCACAAGTCTCCCACTCGGTGGAAGACCAAGTGCCCAGCGACTAAAATAGCTCCTATTTTCCCGGCTATGAAGAAAGTGGCCATCTCCTTAGCTGTCCTTCTAGCGTCCGCTGCTCTCGGATGGGGTGTGCGCAAGGCGTTCGATTCCGAGAAGGCAGTACATCGTACCGGGGATTCGAATCCCCCTCTCCGCCAGATCTAATGTTTTTAGTGACCTTTCGAGCTCCGCTACCGCTCCCAAGACGGTGACCATCTTGCCTGGCTTCGCTCACGCGGGTGTACAATCACCCCGATTTGAGCCAGATCGAACCGGGAGCCAAGGCTATGTCTCAAAAAAGTTTGCGGTTCCTAATAGCGTTTTCGGTCGCGGCGTCAGCATTGCTTGGGCCACAGATGACGAGAGCGCAAGGTGTGGCTCCGCAGGGACCGGATTTCGTTTATATCGGCCAAGTCTATGGGGAATCACAATCAGGTAACTTTCAACAAGACAAATTCTTGCTTCTTCCACATGATTTCGACCTTGACACGTCTTACGAGCAGCGGGGTGGAGTTCAGTGTTGCGGCGGAGGTGCGCAATCGGACTGGGATTACAAAGTTCCGCTTGGCATTTATATGACAACTGGAGGAGGACATTACTGGTCAATAACCCGACCGGGGCTTGATGCTACGGAACGAGACGCAGCTGGTAATGTCAGGCAGTGGAGATTTGGCGTTTTCATGTACTGCGGTCCTGAACCTCCCGTTGGATGCAATGTGAAAGTTAACGTTTGGGCGAAACGGAAGTATGCCCCCGTGGGTGCCGGATTGCTTTGTGCGGGCGAGAAAAAGGTCTTCGCATCCGAGGTCCCCATCTCGCTTGGCCCTCTCGGTTCGCCCCCAGAGTTAGCCGATCATCGGCCGCTCAGATCCGGATTGGAGATTGAGGTCATTGACAAAACCGGCGCTCCATTAACTGGCCATGATTGGAACGGCAGGTCTGACAATGTTCCCATTCAAATGCCTTCGAACGTCGAACAGAAACAAGGCGACTGCTGGGTGTTTGGCGACTACTCAGGAAGTTTGCAACTACGCCGCGTTACCGGAAAAATCGTGCGATTGAAATTCGAGGACTATTCTGGGACATTACATTCGGCGACTATTTCAGGTACTCGTCTATCTCCTTTACCGGCCCCTACACCTAGGCCTTCTCCACCCGTTCCCCCGCCCCCTTCTCCGCCTCCCGCTCCCTCTCCGCCACCTTCACCTCCAGCATCTGGCGCACCTAACTGCGGCAGTGTGCCATGTTTATCGATCCTTGCTGAGTCCGGGAAGAACTGCGGAAGTTTTACGGCAATGGTCCTAGTTAACCATGCCAGCAAGACAGCTGACTTAAAAGTGCTGGTGACAGTCCAGGGAAACACGACGTGGACGAGGGTGGAAACTTATAGTGCTGCGCCGGGCAGCTCGACCTTCCTTGGATGCAGCGGCAGTGTGAGCCCAATGCAGCGAGGAACTATAGTGTACAAGGCAGCGTAATTTGGCACTGAGTCACCGTACCGCGTCGCGACAGAAGACGTGGTGTCGAAGTAGAATTCTCCTTCCCGTTGCGCCGCCAGGAGCGCTGGCGGGCATCAGTTTTAAAATTTAAGAAATCAACTTGAAAAAACTGCGCGACAAGCTGCGTCGCATGACGGACCTCACGAGAAAGCCAGTATGTCTCTCTTCAAAGTTCGTGCAGAAAATCTCACCTGCCAAGGCTCGCAAGTCCGGTTTCGAACTGAGGTCGCGATCTCGCAGGCGGTCTAATCTCAAAACTATCGGCGCCGTGCCTCACTGCGGAGGGCCGAATCCGCACTCCTTCCAGAGTTTTTCCCAGCCCCAGATTCCGTAAGCAGCCTTCTCGGGAAGCCGGAAGCCGAGCTGATGAGCCAGCATGCACACCTGGCCGCGGTGGTGGGCTTCGTGCACGATCATATAGGCGAACATGGCCGCGCCCGGAGGCCACGGCCGGAACCAGCCGTCGCGGTGAAACTTCTTGACGCGGCCCTGGGGAGCGAGAGCCTCGGCCAGCATCTGCGAGCACAGCATTGCGCTCTCCGCCAGGGCGCGCTTGGCCTGCTGCTGGGTGCAGCGGGTGCGGTTTAACCGGGGCGGCGGCTTCAGGTGCGGCGCCGATAGGCGAAGCCACTTGCAGCGAATGTTGTGGACGTGAGCAAAGATGGCGGCGATGGTGCGACCCTTGGAGCCGGGGAGCTGCGCTCGCCACGCCCGCGGGTCGAGATGCTCGAGTACGGGCTGGTTCATGCGGTCGTTGACCGCGAACGTCTCCTGGATACCTTGGCGCAAATCAGGAACGGAGGCGGAAGCCGGTCGGGGCATGCGATTTCCTGATGGGAGCAGCGAGTTGAATGGTAGGCCCGAATGGACTCGAACCATCGACCTCTTCCGTGTCAAGGAAGCGCTCTAACCAGACTGAGCTACGGGCCTAAGTATTAGGTCATTGTAATGGGGTGATCTCGTTTGCGGCAATGTGGCAGCGCCGCTTCTATCTTTTCGGCGAACCGTCCCAGAGCGCGTGTGAGTTGCAAAAACAGCCCTGCGGCGGCGACAATCGGCATTGTGCAGAACGCGAGCTCTTCTTTCTATACGATGGCCGAAAACCCGTTCCATGCCGGGAGCATGGTGATCGCTACTCTGGGCAATCCGCGAGAGAAATTCTGGGGGGCGATTCTCGGCCTCACGCCTGAAGGCTTGAGCCTTTGCGGAATTGAGCTCGCATCGTTCGACGACCTCGTTTCTATGGTCAAGGAAGGCGAGCCTTTTTCTCCTGCGGTTGTGTTCTTTCCCATGCACCGCATCGAGCGTATTGACCTCGATTTAGCGGACGGCAACCTCCCTTCTCTTACCGAACGTTTTGCCGCTAAGACAAATCTGGATGCGGTCGCCGTGCTCACCCGCCCGGCGGCCGTTCATGCGCGTTCCAGGCCACAGCCGTGAAGCAACTGCTCAGTGCGCCGAACCAGCTGACCCTGCTGCGCATGGCGTTTCTGCCTTTTATCGTAATCAAGCTGGTCGAAGGCCATTACGGATGGGCGCTCACGCTGTTCATCTTTGCCGGACTCAGCGATGGCCTGGATGGACTGCTCGCACGCACGCTCAAGCAGCAAACCGTTCTTGGGCAATATCTCGACCCTATCGCTGACAAGCTTCTGCTTAGCACCATGTTCCTGGTGCTCTCGATTCTTCACAAGATTCCCTGGAAATACACGGTTCTGGTTTTCAGCCGTGATATTTCGATTCTTAGCGCGAGCGTTGTCCTATACGCCATTGCCGGTTTGCGCGATTTTCGTCCCAGCATTTTCGGAAAGGTCAACACCTTTGCTCAGGTAGCCGCGGTTTTCTTTGTCCTGCTGTTCCAATTAGACCGCAGTCGCTGGGTTTGGATTACGCGTACCACGTTCTTGCACGCCACGCTGGCGTTCACGATTGTCTCCGGCCTGCATTACGTATTCGTGGTAGGCCAGCGTTTGCTCGCTCATTCCGAAACGCCCGCCAAGAGTGCGGCCCGGCAGCGGGCGTAAATTGACGGGATCCCAACCCAGCCAGTTGCGCGGCAGGGCCAGTCGACGGAATAGCCGACAGGAATCATGTGGACTTCAGTAACGCCGACCGCCAACAAGAGGCACCAACGGCATGGGATTTACAACCGGAGTCATTATCGCTGAAGCAATCAGGCGATTCCACTCATACACCCGTTGTGAGTGCAATCGCGCCTTCCTACTCCGTCTTTGACTGAGAAATTCTTCTCAATCCAGTAACCGTGGGGGAGGGTGCATTTTCCAGCCCTAATTTGACCCTTTTTCTTTCATCCCCCTAGAATTGAGATTCTTTTCACAACCCTAATCTCCACCATGCCTCTGCGCCTCTATAACACAATGTCTGCGAAGGTCGAGGAGTTCCGGCCGCTTCAGGATAACGAAGTGCGCATGTACAGTTGCGGTCCGACCGTGTACGACTACGGGCACATCGGCAACTTCCGCACATTCGTTGCGGTCGATATTCTGCGGAGATTTCTGCGGCAGAGCGGATACGAAGTTCGTCATGTGGAGAACATCACTGACGTGGATGACAAGATTATCCGCAACTCCGCACGCGAAGGCGTCA
The DNA here is from genome assembly GCA_003225455.1 of Acidobacteriota bacterium. Classification (GTDB taxonomy): domain Bacteria; phylum Acidobacteriota; class Terriglobia; order Terriglobales; family Acidobacteriaceae; genus QIAB01. Next base: position 30,008 of record QIAB01000045.1, on the reverse strand, counting down.
GCGTAAAGCAGTACACCGCGAAATATGAAAAGGCATTTCTGGAAGACTCTGCGACGCTGAACATCGAACAGCCTGTTCTCGTGCGCGCCACCGATCATATTCAAGAGATGGCCAACTTCATCGCTGAACTGGAGAAGAAAGGTTTTGCTTACCGCGCAGAAGATGGATCGTATTACTTCCGCATTGCCAAATTTCCTGCTTACGGCAAGCTTTCCAAAAAAGACTTTGCGGGGATGGAAGACGGCGCGCGGGTTGATGTGGATGAGTATGAAAAAGATAACGCGCGCGACTTTGCCTTGTGGAAAGCGCCGAAGCCGGGCGAAGCGTCGTGGGATAGCCCAATCGGACGCGGGCGGCCCGGCTGGCACATCGAGTGTTCGGTGATGTCGATGCTCGAGCTGGGCGAAAGCTTCGACCTGCACGCCGGCGGCGAGGATCTAATTTTTCCACATCATGAAAATGAGATTGCGCAATCCGAGGCGCTTACAGGCAAGCCATTCGCGCACTTCTGGTTCCATGCGCGCTTTCTGCTGGTCGAGGGCGAGAAGATGTCCAAGAGCGCGGGGAATTTTTTTACCATTCGCGATCTCGTGCTTAAGGGGCATAAGCCTTCTTCCATTCGATTGCTGCTCGCCTCGGTCCCTTATCGCAACCAGCTTAATTTCACCTTCGATGGATTGAAGCAGGCGGCCAGCAACGTTGACAAGCTGCGCAATTTTCAGTTGCGGCTCACTACCAGCCAGTTCTCCCCAGGAAGTAGTCCGGAGATGCAGCAGTTAGCGAATGAATCCGCGGCGCGGATGAAAGCTGCGCTGGAAGACGACCTCAACACGGCGCAGGCGCAGGCCGCAATTTTCGAGATGGTGCGTAAGGCGAATGTTGCGATCGACGCGGGGCAAATCAAGCACGATGATGCGCGGTCGCTGCTTGACGCGCTTGAGAAATTCGATGAAATCTTCGCCGTGCTGAAAGACGATGACACACTAAAAATGCAGTCCATTCTGCAATGGGCAAAAGAACAGGGGCGCGAGAGTGACATCAGCGCAGACCTGAAGGAGATAGTTGGGGCGCAAACTATCTCTGACGACGAGGTTCAAAAGAAGATCGGCGAGATCGAAGCTGCGCGCGCCGCTCGGGATTTCAAGCGATCTGACGCCATCCGTGCCGAACTGAATGCCGCTGGGATTATGGTCGAAATCACCAAAGATGGTGTTCGCTGGCGTAGGAAATGACCCGTGTGGGGCACAAAACGTGTGGGGGCGGACGTCTCGTCCGCCCAGGTCGAGCGCAGCTCGACGGCTTCGCATGTTAAGCCTGCCTGAGTTCGACTTGGACACCCGGGTGCGGCTGTCCCCACGCGGAAAAGGCTATCCCCGTGCCTTCACCGGTTCTCTTTCTCCCACCCGCCTGCTGACCTCAAACTTCATCTTCCCCGCTCGTTTGTCGGCGTCGACGATCACGTGGTCTCCGTGCAGAATTTCGCCGTCGAGAATTTTCAGTGCCAGCGGATCCTGCACTAGCTTCTGAATCGCGCGTTTTAGAGGACGGGCGCCGAAGTTCGGGTCAAAGCCCTCAGTAAACAGCAGTTCTTTTGCTGCATCGGTCAACTCGATCGAAATTTTGCGCTCGGCAAGCAGGCGGCGCACGTCTTCGAGGCGCAGCTCGATAATTTTGACTAACTGCTCTTTGCCCAGCGGGCTGAAAACAATAATGTCATCCACGCGGTTCAGGAACTCGGGCTTGAAGTGGCTGTGCAGCGCGTTCATCACCTGCTTTGAGGCCTCGCTGAACTCCTGGTCCGATCGCAGACCTTCAGCTTGTAAGAACGAAGATCCGATATTCGAAGTCATGATGATGACCGTGTTGCGAAAGTCCACGGTGCGGCCTTGGCCGTCAGTGAGGCGGCCATCGTCCATGATTTGCAGCAGGATGTTGAAGACGTCCTGGTGCGCCTTTTCGATTTCGTCGAACAGAATGACTGCATATGGACGTCGCCGAACCTGTTCTGTAAGTTGGCCCCCTTCCTCGTAACCGACATATCCCGGCGGCGCGCCAATCAGCCGCGAGACTGCGTGCCTCTCCATGTACTCGGACATGTCGATTCGCACGAGGGAATGTTCGTCATCAAATAAAAATTCGGCGAGCGCACGCGCCAGTTCGGTCTTGCCGACGCCGGTTGGTCCTAAGAAGATGAACGAGCCGATCGGACGCTTGGGATCGCTGAGTCCGGCGCGCGAGCGGCGAATCGCATTCGCCACCCGCTCCAGAGCTGCGTCTTGCCCGACCACGCGCTGGCGCAGGCGATCTTCCATTGTTACCAGCTTCTTGACCTCGCCTTCGAGCATCTTCGAGACAGGAATGCCAGTCCACTTAGAGACGATGCGGGCGATGTCCTCTTCATCCACTTCTTCCTTCAACATCCGTGTGGCGCGGGCGCCCCCGCCCGCGGCCTTTCCATCCATCTCGGCTGTAATCTTTGCCAGTTCCGCTTCCGCCTGGCGGATCAACCCGTAACGAATCTCCGCCACGCGCTGCAAGTTGCCCTTGCGCTCTTCGGTTTGCTCCTCGATCCTTAGCTGTTCGATTTTTTCTTTTAGCTGGCGGGATCGGGCAATCAAATCCTTCTCTTGCTTCCACCTCGCCTTAAGTGCATTGGATTGCTCGCGAATCCCGGCCAGTTCTTTGTCGATCAGGCCTACTCGCTCTTTTGAGTTCGGATCGCTTTCTTTCTTGAGCGCCTGCTTCTCAATTTCAAGCTGGGTAGCGCGACGTTCAAGCTGGTCGATTTCAGTTGGCATGGAATCGATCTGAATACGAAGCGAGGCCGCAGCCTCATCGATCAGATCGATGGCTTTGTCAGGCAGGAAACGATCGGAAATGTAGCGATGCGACAGGGTCGCTGCTGCCACAATCGCCGAATCTTTAATGCGCACCCCGTGATGAACTTCGTAGCGCTCCTTCAACCCGCGAAGAATGGCAATCGTGTCTTCAACATTTGGCTCGCCTACATAAACGATCTGGAAGCGGCGCTCAAGCGCCGCGTCTTTCTCAATGTGCTTGCGATATTCGTTCAGAGTGGTAGCGCCGATGGCGCGTAGTTCGCCGCGAGCCAGTGCAGGTTTCAGCATGTTTGACGCATCGATGGCGCCTTCAGCAGCGCCGGCGCCGACCAGCGTATGCAGCTCGTCAATGAATAGAATGATTTTGCCTTGCGAGTCTTCGATTTCTTTGAGAACCGCTTTCAGCCGATCTTCGAATTCGCCGCGATACTTTGCCCCAGCCAGCATCGCGCCAAGATCGAGCGCCACCACGCGCTTGTTCTTCAGCACTTCGGGCACATCGCCCGAGACAATGCGCTGCGCCAAGCCCTCGACAATTGCCGTCTTGCCCACACCCGGCTCGCCGATCAATACGGGATTGTTCTTGGTACGCCGGGAAAGCACCTGAACCACGCGCCGAATCTCCTCATCGCGGCCGATCACAGGATCGAGTTTGCCGCGACGCGCTTGCTCGGTCAGGTCGCGAGCGTAGCGTTCAAGCGCCTGATACTTGCCTTCGGGGTTCTGGTCAGTGATTCGCTGCGACCCACGCACAGCGGTCAACGCTTTCAGAATTGCGTCGTGGGTCGCGCCGTGGCGGTTGAGAACGTGTTGGGCGGCATCCTGCTTGAGTTGTGTCGCCGCCAGCAGTAAGTGCTCGGTCGAGACATATTCATCCTTGAAATTGTCCGCCTCTTTAAAAGCCCGATCGAGCAGCTGATTTGCAGCCTGAGAGAGGCCTGGCTGCGCGGCTCCGCCGGAAACTTTCGGCAGCTTTTCAATTTCTCGATAAAGATCATTGAGCACGGCTTGCGGGCCGATCCCGATCTTCTCCAGCACCGGCGGCACAATGCCTTCAGTATCCTCGACCAGAGCCGAAAGGATATGGACGGGCAGCAATTCAGGATTCCCGTGCTCGGATGCGAGCTCATTGGCTCGCTGAACCGCTTCCTGTGCCTTTACCGTGAATTTGTCCCAACGAATTGCCATGGGTTACTCCATTTGGTGTTTCGTAACAGTCAGCCAGATTTCCATATTCACACGCCCAAAGCCACCTGGTTCACTCGGCGTCCTTTTGAACCACCTTGCCTTCTATAACTTTGCCGCTACCCCGCCGCGTTGATCTTAGTCCAGCGGCGGCTATAGCGAGGCTGCGTTCGCGCAGTTTTTCCAAAATCTTGACCTTCTCCGAAAAGCTAAGAGCGGCCAGCCGGGCGCGCAACTTAGGCTTAGTCATAGATGTCCTTCCAGATACTTTCGTTCAAACTGTTCCCACTTCGAGGTCAACCCGTGGCGGTTCAGTACATCCGTTAACTTCTTGCGATCCACCGCGCCTTGCTCCGTGAACTGCAAGATACGAATGTGGTCCTTGGACCGTCCGGTTCGCAATGCAATCGCGACCAGATGCTCAGGCTTCATCACCCAGGTGTTGACGCCCTCCAGTGCTATAGCGACCGACTCCGCTATGGCCTCCTGCTCCAGGTCGTTGCCGGAAGGCAGAAACTGCACTGGCCAGCCGCCAAGCACGATGTACTCATCTTCAACCTTGCCGCCGCGAGTCTTGAGATAGTCGTATATTCCCTGAAGGCTGAGCAATCCGCCGCGCGTAACTGGCAAGGTCACGAACACATCCAGATCGACAGTTGCCGCCGGTTCCAGGTAGAACGTCGCCCCGACTGCTCCGCCGATGGCGTACTTGCCGATGACGCCGTCGGCTTGCATTTGGTTGATCGCTTCGAGCGTGGCTTTCACGGACTCCCGACAAAGATTGTGAACTGCTCCAGAACGGAAACCAAGCTATCATCTTGGAGATAACAAAACGGGAGGCGGTCACCTTTGCCACCTCCCGCTCAACCTCAGGGGGCTAAGAGCCGCATTCAATTTTACGACTCATCGGCACGAAGTCGTGCCCTCACCACCTTCCGCGCATCGCTCGGCGGACGGGCGAGGACGCCGGCCCGTCCATCAACCAGCTTACGCGGCTTTGACGGTGCCTTTGCCTTCCAAACTGCGCTCACTGCCCACGTTTACCTTAATCTGCTTCGGCTTGGCTTCGGCCTTCTTTGCCAGCTTGATCTTCAACACGCCCTTCTCATAGTTGGCCTGGACGTTATTAGGATCAACTGTGCTCGGGAGCGTGAAGCTGCGGGTGAAGCTGCCATACTGCCGCTCGATCCGGCGATAGTTTTCTTCTTTCTCTTCCTTCTCGAGCTTGCGCTCGCCGTGGACAGTCAGCATGTTGTTCTCGATCTGGACATCGATGTCTTTCTCATCGATCCCCGGTACCTCAATCTTCAACGTTACGTTGTGCTCGTCCTCATAAACATCCACTGCCGGGGCGAACGTGCTGGTCGTCAAAGCCTCCTCCCGGTCCCCATAGGACTGCTGGAATAGCCGATTCATACGATCCTGCAGCGTAGAGAACTCGCGGAATGGATCCCAACGGGTAAGAACTGTCATAGCTCAATTCCTCCTATAAGCTTGGTTTTAATGGCTTCCGTTGAATTGGATGCCTGTTTAGCGTGATTGGATAATAAAATGTGAGTTAGTTACTGTCAACTACTATTTATCCTTAAATTTCAGTAGCTTACGGTAGCTACGACGCATTTCAGGTATGCGGTTTCCGGCACGTTCAACAGCATCGGATGGTCTTTTGCCTGGCTACGGTTTTCCAGAAGACGAATATTCCTGTGGACATCCCGAGCAGCAATGGCAATTATTTCCAGGAATTGCGCCGGGCTGACGTGATACGAACAGGAACAGCTGACCAGCACTCCGCCCGCACGCAGCATTTTCAGGGCACGAAGATTCAGTTCTTTATAGCCTCTAAGTGCGGTCTCCAGGGTCCGCTTGCTTTTGGCAAAGGCCGGAGGATCGAGCACAATACAGTCGTACTGCCGTCCGGCATGGGCGTAATCTCGAAGCAGGTCGAAAGCGTTGGCTTCAATCCACTCGATCTCGCGCCCGTTCAGGGCAGCATTCCTTTCGGCTATTTCCAGTGCCAGCCGGGAACTGTCCACTCCCCTGACGCTGGAGCAGCGCTCAGCCAGATGGAGAGCGAAGGCGCCCTGGTAACAGAACACATCCAGCGCTTCACCCCGTGCATACTGGGCCGCAGCGGCATAGTTTTCTCGTTGGTCGAGGAATGCTCCGGTTTTTTGGCCCTCGAGCGCCTGATGATGAAATCGGATTCCGTTCATGGAGAAGATCGTGCTGCTTTTCTCGCCCTTGATTAGAGATGAGATCCGTTTCGGGAGCTGTTCAAGTTCACGTATCTTGGGATCGACGCGCTCGGCAATTGCCGACGGTTTGAATTGTTCGGCTAATTCCGTAATCACGGCCTGGCACGCTACTTCGGTGTCCATGGCTTGTGTCAACATCTGGACCGAGAGCAGGTCGTTGTAACGATCAACAATCAACCCCGGCAGAAAATCGCCTTCGCTGAATACCACGCGGTAGGCATCGGTGTCGTGCACTACCTGCGCACGATAGGCGATGGCGGCGCGAATTCGGTTACGCAGCAGGCCAGGTAGATCGTCCACCGGCTCGCGCGCAAGCAAACGAAGAGCAATCTGCGAGGAACTGCTGTAGAGCGCGGTCCCGAGAAATTTTTTACGTTCATCGAAAACGCTGACTAACGCACCGGGAGGAATCCCATCACTCGAAACAACGTCAGAGCGGTAGACCCATACGTGACCCGCAAGCAGGCGTTCGGTGCCCCGGCGGGATATTTTCACAGCTAAATCATGATGGGACACGCTGCTTGGATGATCAGGCATTATGGAGGCTTCGGCATAAGCTTCTAGCAGCAGAAGCTGGGAGACTAAAGGCTAACCGGCTTAAGAGCTGTTTTTACTCGTACCGCAAGCTCTCAACCGGATCGAGCCTGGCCGCGCGGGTAGCAGGAACGGTTCCAAAGATAATTCCCACCAAGGATGAGACCACGATGGCCACGATTGCGGAAAGACCGGATATTGGGATGCGATATTCGGTCAGAAAGCGGACCGAGAACGGCAGCGCCAGGCCGATGATGACACCCAGCAATCCTCCAATGAGCGAAATCAGAATGGCCTCGGCCAGGAATTGAAACTGAATCTCGCGCTTGGTGGCTCCCAGGGCTTTGCGGATGCCGATCTCGCGGATGCGGGCGCTGACCGTGGCCAGCATGATGTTCATGATTCCGATGCCGCTCACCAGCAGGACCACAGCCGCTACCAGCAGCAGAACGATCGTGAGAGCGTTTGCAGTTTTTTCAGCCACGGCCACCAATTGCGTAAGGTTCGTCACGTTGTAGACCGATTCAGCGCGGTGGCGGGACTGAATCACACGCCTGATCTGTTCTGTCGCAGGCCCCACCATGGAGGGATCGGCCACCGAAAAATAAATCTGCTTTACGGTCGGCGTATCGCTGAAATAGCGGCTGACTGTGTATGGAATGACCATGGTATTGTCAGTCACTTCAGATTCACCGAAGGTGTTGACCCGTTCCTTGAAAGTGCCGACGATGGTGAACGGCAAACCGCTGATCTTGAGCACGTTTCCGACGGCTTCTTCGGAAGAACCGTAAAGCTCCTCGGCAAGTTTTTGGGTAACCACACCAACTTTGTTGTGGGCCTGCTCGTCCTGGGGATCGAAGAACCTGCCGGAGAGAACCACCAGGTTGCGGACTTTGCGGTACTCAGGATAAACGCCAAGAATCTGAATATCCCGTTCTTTTCCGCTGCCTAACGGCACGCGCTCGTTGAATTGGGCGACAGGAGAAGCAGACACAATGCCCGGAACTTGCCCCATCGCAGCTTGTACATCATCGACAGTCAGCGGATCGGGGGCAGTGTTCGTGATGCGTTGCGCGCCGCCTTCATATTCGGCATAGATAAGGTTGGCCCCAATGGCTTGAATCTGGTTGAGCACGTATTGCTTACCAGTCATGCCAATCGTTACGACCAGAATGAGGGACGCAGTCCCGATGACCATGCCGAGGGCAGTGAGGGCGAAGCGCACCTTGTTGCTGCAGAAAGTATCGTAGGCGAAGCTGAGAATCTCGCTGTAGATGAGACTCGGCCGCGTCGGGGGCGGCGCTGTCGCAGTGCTGGTCGCCATGCTGAATTAGATGCTACGCGCCGGAAGGAGGAGGCGCAATTGGGTAGTGGGCTACTTTGCGGCCTTGGCGCATGCTCCGCGGCCTTTGCGGTTAAGAGCTTTTGCCGTAAAGCTCACAAATGACTCGCAAAGCACGCAAAGATATGTTTCGTGTGTCCCGGCTTGTCATCATTACCCTCAAACTAACCCACCACCCGCAATTGGTGTCGCAGACTCCCTATCCTCGTTTGCGGTTTCATGCGGCGCTTGCTACATTCGAAATCTTGAAAAGGGTCGGGCGGAGCAACACTTGAAACCCAGGGAAGTGCTCTTTCTCTTATGCCTCATGCTGGGAGCACTGCTGGTACACGGCTATCATCCTTGGGCCGAAGATGCTGAAATTTATCTTCCGGGTGTTGAGAAGACGCTTCACCCTGAGTTGTTCCCTCACACCTCGGAGTTCTTTGCGCCTTACGCCCGGCTGAGCCTCTTTCACCAGCTGATCGCCATTTTCGTGCGCGGCACGCACCTCCCGCTCGCAGTCGCGTTATTCATCTGGCAAGTCGCTTCGATCTTTCTCCTATTGCTGGCCTGCTGGCGTCTGAGCGGCAAATGCTTTAACGACCCGGCCGCGCGCTGGGCCTCAGTAGCCTTGGTGGCCGCGCTGCTGACGCTGCCCGTAGCCGGCACCTCGCTCTATATCCTTGATCAGTACGTAAATCCGCGTAACTTAGCTGCGTTTGCTGCAGTTTTCGCAGTGGTCGAAGTGCTTGAGGAGAAGTTCGTCCGGGCTGGGCTTTGGCTGATTTTTGCGGCTTCCGTACATCCGCTGATGGCGGCTTTTGCATTTTCATATTGCTTCTTGCTTGTATGCGAGAAGAAGCTTGCCTTGGGCGCAAACTGGCTGGCCGGGCTGCTGCCGATCGAATTCTCTTTTCAGCAGCCTTCACACGCCTACCACGAAGCCGCGCAGTACCATGCGTTTCACTACATCCTGCGATGGCAGTGGTATGAATGGCTCGGCATTGTGGGACCCATGCCGATTCTGTGGTGGTTTGCGCGCCTGGCGCGCGCCCGGGAGTCGCGCGATTTGGAGCGCATGTGCCGCGCACTGATCATTTACGACCTCGCCTATTTTGCCGCTGCCCTGATTATTTCTATCCCCGCACGGTTTGAGAGCCTGGCACGGATCCAGCCTCTGCGGAGTCTTCACCTGCTCTACATTCTATTGGTGGTCTTTAGTGGGGGCTTTCTAGGGGAGTACATCTTAAAAAACCGGATTTGGCGCTGGTTGGTTCTGTTCATTCCACTGTGTGCAGGGATGTTCGTTGCGCAGCGCTTACTGTTTCCTCAAACTGCGCACATTGAATGGCCGGACGCCGCGTCGAAGAACCCTTGGGCGCAGGCATTTTTTTGGGTCAAGCAAAACACACCCACCGACGCCTTCTTTGCCCTCGATCCTCTTCATATGCGGATAAGGGGCGAAGACACTCAGGGCTTTCGCGCGATCGCTGAGCGCAGCATGTTGGCGGATGCAATCAAAGACAGCGGCGCCGTATCTATGTTTCCGCCGCTGGCGGAGGAATGGTACGCGCAGGTACAGGCACAGAGCGGATGGAAAAATTTCAGGCTGGGGGATTTGCGCCGTCTGCGGACGCAATACGGCGTGAGCTGGGTAGTGCTGCAGCAGCCTGGAGTCGCCGGCCTCGATTGTCCATATAAAAATGCAGCTGTTTTGGCGTGCCGTCTGAATTGACTTTACAAACTTCATCTTTGCCTAAAGGTCTGTAGAATAGAAGGGCTATCCCACAACCCAGGATTGTGAAAGGGGACATTAATGTCCTGTGCGCCAGTACTCGAGAAGGCCTCTGTTTTTTCATACCTTAATAGAAGCGCCGAGCTCCCAACCCTAGCCCGACGGTATCGGGAGAACAATCCCTTTCCGCATATCCGGCTGACTGACTTTCTGAATCCTGAAATCGCCCAGATAATCTGCGAAGAATTTCCAAAACCAACTACCGCCGCCTGGACACAATACAAGCACCACAATGAGAACAAGTTGGGACTGGCCAAGCGTGACCTCTTTCCGCCTGGGATTAGAGAAGTGGCTGACGAGCTGAATTCTCCGGAGTTCGTGAGCTGGCTTTCCGAGCTGACGGGAATTCCAGGCCTGTTTCCTGATCCGAGCCTTGAAGGTGGCGGGCTACATCAATCGGCGCGGGGCGGGTTCCTGAACATTCACACGGATTTCAGCATGCATCATTACCATAAGAATTGGCGCAGGCGTGTGAACCTCATTCTGTATCTGAATGAAGGATGGCAAGACGAATGGGGCGGCGCCATCGAATTCTGGGAAAAATCAATGCGCCGATGCGCCGCGAAATATTCGCCGATGCTCAATCATGCTGTCGTCTTCACTACGGACGAACGCTCGCTGCACGGATTTCCCGAGCCTCTGCAGTGCCCGGAGAACGTGTCGCGCAAAAGCCTTGCCCTCTATTACTACACCCTAGAGCCGAGAGGCGAAGCGGTTGTGCGCTCGACCAACTACCATGCCCGGCCAGGGGATGGGGTTCTGAAAACTGCGATGATTTGGCTGGATAAAGAGGCTGTGGATCTGTACTCAAGATTAAAGGCCCGCTTCGGGTTTTCTGATGATTTCGCCAGCAGAATTCTGGGGCTGATCTCTGGAAGGAAGTAGCGCGTTATCCCTGCTGACCACCTGCCGTGCCTCGGGCGTAGTAGGTCACATACCCCGGTTCCAGGCGCCGTCCCTTAGGACTGAACAGCCGGAACCGCGCAATCCCCAACTTCTGCAGGGCGAACTGCAAGGTGGTCCCCAAGACTCCTAGCCCGTAGGTAATGCTTCGCCGGAAGTTGATCGAAGACGCTTCCGCGAAGTATTTCGTTGGGCAGGAAACCTCGCCGATGCGAAATCCGAAATAAACGCATTGCGCCAGTACTTCATTGTCGAAGACGAAGTCATCGGAATTCTCAAGCAGTGGCAGTTCCATCAGAACCTTGCGACTGAAAACGCGATACCCACTGTGATATTCCGAAAGCTTCACCCGCAGGAACATGTTCTGGAACGCGGTAAGCATGCGGTTGAAAACGTATTTGTAGAACGGCATGCCACCCTGCAAAGCGCGGCCTCCGATGATGCGCGATCCTAGCACCACGTCATATACGTCGTAGGCCACCATGCTTGCCATCGCAGTGGCGAGTAATGGTGTGTACTGGTAATCCGGGTGCAGCATGATGACAACGTCCGCGCCTTCAGCCAGCGCCTCGCGGTAACAGGTCTGCTGATTGCGTCCGTAGCCGTAGTTCTGGTCGTGTACGTAGAATTGCAATCCTAAGCGCTTCGCGACTTCGACCGTTCGGTCGGAGCTGTGATCGTCCACCAGGATGCGGATGTCGACCAGATCGGGCAATTCCCGAACAGTCGCTTCCAACGTCTTCTCCGCATTGTAGGCGGGCAGAACTACAGCAATCCGTTTCCCATTAATCATTCCATTCCTTTTGAAACGGCCTGGCGCAATGGCTCTCGACGATGGCGACTACATTTATGATAACCCGGCGCCGGATATAAAGCCGCAACTAAAGCGCGGCACGTGAGCCTCCTCGATGACCAGCCGCTTCGTGCCCGGATGAATTTTATTGGTAAACTATTCTGGCGCAGGAAATTGCAATAGCTATTTGGTTACATGGCGGAAAAAGGCACACTTTTCGAGAAAGTTTGGGACGATCACGTCGTAACCGCGCCGGCCGGGCGATTGCCGCTGCTGTACATCGACCTGCACTTGGTGCATGAAGTGACCTCGCCACAAGCCTTTGATCGGCTGCGAGCAGCCGGGCGCAAAGTGCGCCAGCCGCATCGCACGGTTGCGACCGTGGATCACAATGTTCCGACTACACCCCGGGGCACTCCCATCACCGATCCTATAGCCGCCCGGCAGATTCAGGCGTTGCAGCAGAACTGCAAAGAGTTCGGAGTGCCTCTGTTCGATATGGATTCTGCCGAGCAGGGAATTGTGCACGTGATCGGGCCGGAGTTGGGCTTGACCCAGCCGGGAATGACGATTGTCTGCGGCGATAGCCATACCAGCACGCACGGCGCTTTTGGCGCACTGGCGTTTGGGATTGGCACGTCGGAAGTGGAACACGTTCTGGCAACGCAATGTTTACCACAGCGGAAGCCAAAGACAATGCTGATCAGCATGCGCGGAGAGCTGCCGGAAGGCGTCACTGCAAAGGATCTGGCGCTCGGAATTATTGGGCAAATTGGAACAGACGGAGCTGCGGGCCACGTTATCGAATACGCTGGCGAAGCGGTTCGGACGCTCTCGATGGAAGGTCGAATGACGCTCTGCAACATGAGCATCGAGGCGGGAGCGCGCGCCGGGATGGTTGCTCCGGATGAGACCACGTTCGCGTATGTAAAGGGACGGCGCTTTGCTCCGCGAAATGGCGAATGGGAGCAGATGCTCGCCCACTGGCGCAGCTTGGCTTCTGATCCCGGCGCGCAATACGACAAAGTCGTTGAGATCGACGCATCCAAGCTGGCGCCGTTTGTGACCTGGGGAACCAACCCAGGAATGGTTGTGCCGGTGAGCGGCCATGTTCCTCAACTCGCCGAATTGCAGAGCAATGGAGAGCGCGAGGCCGCGCAGCGCATGCTGGAATACATGGGGCTTCAGCCCGGGACTCCGATGCAGAAGATTACTGTGGACCGGGTGTTCATCGGGTCTTGCACTAACTCGCGGCTAGAAGATCTGCGGGCGGCGGCGCGTGTGGCCCGCGGATATCGCGTGAATCCGAAGGTCCGGGCCATGGTTGTGCCTGGTTCACAGGCGGTGAAGCGCGAGGCGGAGCAGGAAGGACTGGACAAAGTTTTCCAGGAAGCGGGATTCGAGTGGCGAGAATCGGGATGTTCGATGTGCCTGGGAATGAATCCGGATATCTTGCAGCCCGGTGAGCGTTGCGCGTCGACCAGCAATCGCAATTTTGAGGGACGGCAAGGGCGGGGCGGACGCACTCACTTGGTCAGTCCGATGATGGCCGCCGCCGCTGCGATTGCCGGACACTTCACTGATATTCGCGAGTGGAAGTTCCAGTAAGTGTGGCGCGGGCGCCCCTTCGACTTCGCTCAGGGCAAGCTCTCGCCCGCGAGTAGACGATCGGTCATGAGTGAAGCGAGCTTATGAAACCATTCAGAGTTCACAAGGGCAAGGTCGCACCGCTTGAGCGGGCGAACATCGATACCGACCAGATCATTCCCAAGCAATTTCTGAAGCGGATTGAGCGCACCGGCTTCGGCGAATTTCTGTTTTACGATTGGCGGCACTCGCCGGATGGGAAGCTTGATCCCGCATTTCCTCTCAATCAGTCCCGCTATTCTGGCGCCAACATTCTCGTCAGCGGTAAGAATTTCGGCTGCGGATCATCGCGTGAGCACGCCGTGTGGGCGCTCGAGGATTTCGGGTTCCGCGCTGTGATTGCGCCGTCTTTCGCCGATATCTTTGCGAATAATTGCGTTAAGAATGGGGTGTTAACGGTTATCTTGCCAGACCATCAAGTTGGCGACATTGCCCGCCGCGCAAAGGAAACCGACAACTACCAGATCACAGTCGATCTGGAGCAGACCAGAGTCTTTGATGACCAGGGCTTCTCAGCTAACTTTCACCTCGACGAATTCACGCGCTATTGCCTGCTGAATGGACTGGATGACATTGGGCTCACGCTCCAGCATGAAGGGGAGATTGCGGCTTACGAAGCTAAGCATCCTGTGAGTTTTTCTCCTTAGCACGGGCCGCTGATTCGCGTGCATCGCCGCGGGTGCACTTCGCATGCAAAAGTTAAAGATCAAAACGCATAAGAAAAAGGAAGTACTCGATATTACTGAAACGGTCGAGAAGACGCTTGGGAAGCGGCAGTCCGATGGGTCCGGCATTTGCAATCTATTCATTCTCCATACGACGGCAGCGCTGACCACCGCCGACCTTGATCCCGGGACCGATCTCGATATGCTGGACGCATTTGAGGAGATGATTCCCAAGTTGCGCTACCGGCATCCACATAATCCGGCGCATGTGCCGGATCATATTTTGTCTGCGCTGATTGGGACTTCGGTAGCGCTGCCGTTTGAGAAGGGAAAGATGTTGCTCGGGACTTGGCAGCGAGTCGTTCTGATTGAGCTCGACGGGCCTCGCGATCGCGAGATCGTGCTTGCAGTGACAAGCGAGTCGTAAGAGTGGAAGGTCAAGGGTGTTCTCTGTGGTCTCCGTAACTTCGGTGGTTGAAAATCTAAAAACCATTACCACAGAGGAGCACAGAGTAAAACGAACCCGATTTCGTCATCGAAGGACCGCTTGGCTCTTGGAACTCGCTCCTTCGAATGCTCCCGGTGGATCCAAGGAACATTTTTTTAGGAATGCGGCTTGCGCCAGGCTTCCGTCCGCCCAATGGGCAATATCGTCTAAAGCCGCTGCAGCCACCCCTCCGCGTTGGTCGAGAAAGATGACCACAATGCCAGCGACCGAGTTCTGCGAATTGTGCGAAGCTTCGCGGTAGCGCTCTCTGAAAATACTCTCCGCAAAACGCAACTTACTTCCCGCGGTATTCAGGGCTGAACCCTCCGGTCCGCCTGTTTGCCTTTCAATCGCGGCCAATCGCCGGAAAAAGTGGAGGGCACTTCGCGAATGATGGTGAATCCTCGCAGGTTCGTAGAGCCGCTTGCCTGTGCGGCTGCACGGTTGGATTTCATCAGCGCGCTCTTAACCCAGCCGCTTTGAGAATCTTGAAGCCGAACTCGCAGCCAGGGGCCGCGATGTTCAAGCACCTCAAATTCATCTTCGGCCTGAGTTCGCAGGAGCACTGAGGCCCGCTCCTGCGGCCCGCTCAGTATGGCAATGGACGCTTTTGGCGCAGAAACATACTCACCAGGATCAGATTGCGTTTTCGCGGCGAGTCCTTGCATTTGCTTCTCAAGTTCCGCAACATGGCGTTCCCCTTCGGCACGCTGCCGGCGGACCCCTTCGAGTCGTCTCGCAAGCTCTTGCGAATCAGTGATGATTTTCGATCCGTTGTTGGCTAGGTAATCGGCCAAGCGATCCAAGAGATCATTTTCCAAGCGGCCGTTTGATTCCAAAGTTTGATATCCGGACTGATGACCATCGGGATCCTCGTACCAAGCTGAAACATTCGCCTTAAGTTTCACGAGTGTGTGATCCGACGGCGCGGGCGCAAGCTCAATCTTGTATTCGTAGTATGGGCGCTGGTAATGCGGCAATTGGGCGCGTTCGGTCTTTATGAAGCCATCCAGGCTGGGGAGACGCGATCCAGTGTAAGCACCGAGTTGGCGAAGGGCGGTCTCAATGACCGCGGATGGATAAGAAAAATCGCGTTCCTGCGTTTTGGGCGCATCTTGGGCGGCTGCGCAAGAAACCAAAATCAGTAACACGGCAATCCGAGTTGCCGGCCTCACGGAGTTACCTCTAGCATGAGCCGGTAGACCCAGCCTTGCTCACCGCTGGCCGTTTGCACCCGGAGCCACGCGGGAGTCTCCACTAGTACTGTGAGCTGGTCCCCCTGCGAGAGCAGTCGCATCGTCTTCGATTTGTTGTACGGCTCGGCCTTCA
>QIAB01000045.1:0-14131 GCA_003225455.1 Acidobacteriota bacterium | reverse complement strand
TTCCTGGTCCAACTGAGCCTGAAGTTCTTCGAGCTGGCGCTGCTGCTGATCATGCAAAAGCTTTTCCCGCCCTTTTGCATCGGCCTCCTCGAGATCCTGCATTTTGGCGGACACTGCCTCAAATTCGCTGTTCTCGACCTGACCGTCGGAGGCGTGGCGTTTGCGCAGCGTGGCTTCGACGAAAACGGCATCGATTCGCAGGCGAGTTCCCGAGGGAGGGAGTGGTTCAACGATGTAACGAACGGTCACCGTGCCTTCATCGTTGCTCTGGTAGAAATGCTCAGGCGACAATGTGTGCGGGCGAATCTTGTAGAGAACCTTGCCTTGTCCAGTCCATGACGAAAAAGCGCTGGATGAGTTCGCGGATTCCGCTCCATCTAGTTGTTCGGTGCCTTTGTATTGAAAAGTACCGCGGATGATGCCGTCGTTCGTGATCTGCTGCACGACATCGAGGACTTTTTCATACGGCTGCGTCAGATCGATAGAAAATCCTTCACCATAATGCTCGTGTTTGCGGGCGTGACTTCGATCCGCGGCTAGCAGGAGCACAGCGCATATCAACACGCTCGTGCTCAAACCGTGTTTACTCATAGGCATACAAACCGAGGAGCAGGCGAGCCGCTGGATCTTACTATTTGCACGCGGCCATGATTCCGAGTACCACAGGCAGGTAAATAACTGAGGCATGCACCACGCGGCCAGCCAGAAGTTTCGAATCAGACGCGGCCAGCTTCCCGGTGTAATACAGAAAGAAAGCGCCTGCTGCGGACATACAGATCGCAAACGTCACTCCACCGTGAGCCAAGAAAGGCAGCAATGTTGCAAGTACCAGAAAGACAGTGAAGACCAAGATTTCTGCCTTCGTGAATCTCCCTTCCGTATCAAAGGCCGGCAACATATGGAAGCCGGCGCGCGCGTAGTCATCGCGATACATAAGGGCGATCGCCAGAAAATGCGGAAACTGCCAGAGAAAAAGTATGGCAAACAGCAACCAGGCCTGCCCACCGATGTTGGCCGAGGCACCTGCCCAGCCAATCAGAGTGGGCATGGCGCCGGGAATGGCCCCGAGCGCGGTACATAGAGGAGTCTTTCTCTTTAATGGCGTATAGACGAGGAGATAACTAAGCAGTGTGGAGCTTGCAAGGCCGGCGGCGAGAGCATTTACTGCCAGCGTCAAATACAGAGCACCGCCAACGCTCAGTAAGATCCCCAACCAGAAGGCTTCGCCCGCACCCACACGACCGGAAACCAGCGGCCGGCTGGCAGTGCGGCGCATTTGCGCGTCGAAGCGGCGTTCTATGAATTGATTCAGGGTAGCGGTCCCGCTGGCGACAAGAAGAGTTCCCACAAGCGTGCTGATGAGCTTTCGTGTGTCGAACACCCCTCGGCTTCCCAGATAATAACCCGCTGAGGTCGTCATCAAGATCAGAAGGTTTACTTCCGGCTTGGTGAGCGTGTAGTAATCCTGGAGCTTGGATTTAAGCGTCTGCAAAGAAGTTGGATTTACCATCACGTTGGTGGTCGCCATTTTACCAGTCTTGGCCGGATTCGTCGCTGTACTCCGTCCGTCGAACCTGATTGCGCTTGTGATGCACGAGAAAAATCATGCCAATGGTTCCGAGCGTAGGAGGGATGATTAGGATGAGAATCCCGCTGCGCAATGCCTGAATCATCCTCGCCCCCGCGGAAGCCGCCTGCGTATAGCAAAGCGCACAGCTCTGCGAAAAAGCTGGAAGAGGGATGGCGAGCATGGCAAACGCTAGTAGTCCCAGAGCTATTAGCCGCAATGTTCGCATAGTCACTGCTGCACTACTCCCGCCTTGGGCTGTGAATATGGAGCGCCCACTTCCATCCGGTAGCTATCAGTCCAGCCATACTGCATCGCCAGCAGCACAAAGCCCGTAAAGACAACGACAAACAACAGGAATCCCCGCTTCTCCGCCCACAAATGCATGAAGAACATCAGCGCGAGTCCCGCTTCGGCAAGGGCTACGAACAACATACGCGCAAACATCGCTGTTCCGTCGATGCGGCTGTACGCGATGACGAACTGAAACGTCGCGAGGGCCAGGATGCAGAGATAGATCACAATGTATTTTCTGATCGGATCGGTGTATCTTGCCTCTGGTTCATGTGGTTGCACATCGGGTGTATGCATAGTCGTTTGCTCCCAATTTTCGATCTCAATGAGCCAGATTCAAAAGATAGACGAACGGTACAACGAACATCCACACCAGATCTACGAAATGCCAGTACAGACCCGTCACTTCCAGGTCATCTGCATTGTAACGGCCGCCCCTATATCGAATTCCCACTGCGAGCAAAGCGACTACGCCGCCGGTCACGTGTAGCAGGTGCAGGCCGGTGATGCAGAAGAATGACGCGCCGAACAATCCGGTCCCCCAGGGATTGTGGAACAAGGTCATGCCTTCCGCAATCAGCGCCAGCCACTCGCGAACGTGCAGTAACGCGAAAAGAATGCCGCCTATGGCAGTGATGATCGTCCAACGAAATGCACCCGCTTTGTCGCTGGTCTTGGCTGCTCGTACGCCGAGCAGCATGGTCAAGCTGCTGGTCAAAAGGATGAACGTCATCAGCGCAACGTTGGTGATGCTGTGGAATGGTCTCGGCCAGTTGGGGGCGCCATTTCGCAAGAAGCCGTAGACGACCAGGCACGCGGCAAAGGTCGCGGCGTCGGCGATGATGAACAGCCATATCGCCATCTTTTTAGCGGGTATTGAGAACGGTGGGATTCCGGTCGTCAAACCCGCTGGATGTCCTTCCATCGTCAAATCGGCTTGGCTCACGGGGCCTCCTGTCGAATGCATCAAAGTTTCATCAACAGCAACACCAGCAGGTACACCCAGAGAACATCCATAAAGTGCCAGTAGCGCGACGTCGCGTCCAATGTACTCCGCCGCAGAACAAACTGGTTCAGTTTACGAATCACGCGAGCCAGTCCGCCCAGCCCTCCCAGCACGTGCAATGCGTGCGCCGCTGTGAACACATAAAAGAAAGAGCTGCTGGGATTGGTCGCAAGATAAAGGCCTTGAGCACTCAATTGCCGCCAGGCGGCGTACTGACCGGCCACGAAGAGTAACCCGAGAGACAAAGTGACGTAGAGCCAGCGGGCTGGGTTTGCAACTCTGCTTCTCAGGCCACCCATGAAAGTGGCGACTCGGCGGCGCGATATTTCCAGAGTCACACTACTGGCCAGCAGCACGAGCGTATTCGCATAAAGGATGGACGGCAACGTGAAATGCCGCCAGTCCGGTGCTCCGCCCTTACGAACCACCAAGGCGCTGGTGAGCGCCGCAAAACTCATAGTGATGGCCGCGAGGGCCACCCAGATGCCGGTTGAGGCTGGCGGCGGGGCATACTCCTGCACTGAACGCAGATTCCCGCCCGCAGGCACCAAGCCGCGGCCGCTACCATTGCCCGAGCCGCTTATCGGCGATGGATGCCTGCGCTCTTCGATTCTGGGCGGTTCGTGAATTGTTGTTGCCATTCTCTACTCCCCTCGCAGTTTGCTGCTCATCCTTCGTCTCGCACCGTTTCAATTTGCTCTGGGGAATCCTGCATCACATAGTCACCGGTCGAACCTTCCACGCCATATTGGTATGGATCGTGGTAAACCACCGGCAGCTTCCCGCCGAAGTTATCGAACGGTGGCGGCGAAGATGGAGTGCTCCACTCGAGCGAGGTAGCCTGCCAGGGATTCTCCGGCGCAGGCTCGCCCCAGAAGCGACTGTGAATCAGGTTGTACAGGAAGATGAGCTGCGCAGCGCCCGTAATTAGAGCAGCCACTGTGATGAATCTGTGAACCGGAACGAGGGGCTGCATGTAGTCGACGACAAACGCCTGATAGCGGCGCACATTGCCAGCTAGCCCCAGGTAATGAAACGGCATAAAGATGCAATACGTACCGACGAAAGTCAGCCAGAAATGGACCTTGCCCAAAGTTTCGTTCATCATGCGCCCAAACATCTTTGGGAACCAGAAGTACGTCCCGGCGAAAATCCCAAACATTGCCGCCACACCCATCACCATGTGGAAATGTCCCACAACGAAGTATGTAGCGTGAAGCATGATGTCGATCGAGGGCTGCGCCAGGAAGAAGCCGCTGACTCCGCCACTAATAAACATGGAGATGAAGCCCAGCGCGAATAGCGATGCCGTGTTGATGCGCAACCTCGCACCGTACAGGCTCCCCAGCCAGATCAGCACAAGAATGGTAGAGGGAATCGTAATAATCAGCGTGGGGAAGGAGAACGCAATCGACGAAACCGGATTCATCCCGCTGACAAACATGTGGTGCCCATAAACCATGTAACTCAGCACCGCCAGTGCGCCAAAGGAGTAAATCAGAGTTCTATGGCTGAGCATTGGCCTGCGCATATTGGCGATCAGAACATGCGAGATGATCCCCATCCCAGGGACTATTGCGATGTACACTTCTGGGTGCCCAAAGAACCAGAATAGATGCTGCCACAGAAGCGTCGATCCACCCGAGTGAGGTTGCACTTGGTCGCTGATTACCAGGTTCGAGGGAACGAAGAAGCTGGTTCCCGCCACATGGTCCAGAATAAGAAGTATGCACGCCGGCATTAAAACAGCGAATGCAGTTAATCCCATCACGGAAGTGATGAACCAGGCCCAGGTGCTTAACGGCAGCCGCCAGAGGCTCATGCCCTTGGTGCGCATGTCGAGAGTGGTGGTGATGAAGTTCAAAGATCCGAGCAACTGCCCAACACAGAAGAGAGCAATCGAAATAGCCCACAGAACTACGCCACTCCCTTCGCCTGGGCCAGCCACTGATCCAACTGCGCTGAGCGGTGCGTACTGCGTCCAACCACCCAGCGTTGGTCCGTCACCGACAAAGAATGAGGAGACCAACACCACGAAGCCTGCGAATGTGATCCAGAAGGACATCATGTTGAAACGGGGGAAGGGCATATCCTCGGCGCCCACCTGGATCGGTAAAAAGTAATTGCCAAAAGCGGCGAAAGGCGCCGTGGTCAGCACGAAGAAGACCATGATGGTGGCATGCATGGTCATCAATTGCAGGTAATATTCTGGCGTCATCACGTTCCCGGGCGCGCCGTTGCTGGAAAGCAAATGCAGCCCAGGGATCGTCAGGTTTGTCCATCCCAAGTGGAGACGCATCAGCCAGGAAAGAAACATCCCCACGAAGACCGCCAGCAAGGCCAAACCGTAGTATTGCTTTCCGATGACTTTGTGGTCCAAGCTGAAAATATGCTTCCGAATGAAACTCGTCGGTGGCGCGTGATGCGCTACGTGGGCGTGCGCTGACATGTCGTGCATAGCTCACCTCGGAACATTGTTTCCGTCCGCACTTGCGGACGGCATTCGGTTATTGACTTGCCGCTTGCTTCTTCAGCCAGTCCTCGAAGTCCTGTTGGGACAGCACCGAAAGATATGTCCTCATATTGTAATGTCCCAGGCCGCAGAGCTGAGTACAGACGATTTCGTATCTCCCAACTTTTGTTGCTGTGAAATGAATGGAGAGATCGAGGCCGGGAACAAAATCCTGCTGGACTCGCAACTCGGGGACAAAAAATGAATGTCCAACGTCTTTCGCGTGCATCAAGAGATGTATTTCACGGTTCGCCGGGACTGCCATCTCGGCGGTCACAATGTCATCCTTCGCGTCGGGATCGTGGTCGATATCTAAGCCGTACACATTCTGACTGGCCTCGCTGATCATATCGGGGTGAAGCGGGCCGAATTTTCCATCTGGGCCTGGGTAACGGAAATAGAAGGCGAACTGTCCGGCCTGCACCTGGATAGGCATCGCATTAGGCGCGGGCGCGGTGAAATATATGCTGGCCCAGGCTTTAGCTCCGAATGCCCCCAACGCCAGGACTTCGGTTCCGACCAGCAGGAATGCTCCTATAACCATGGTCATGGCGCCACCGGGGAAACTCCGGATTTTCTCGCCCGGCTTGGATTGTGAAAATTTCCAGATGAAAATGGCCAGCAGGATCTGCGACGCCAAGAATGAAATTCCCGCTTCAGCCATCGTTTCCGACATCTGCTCATCAATAGGAGCGCCGTGGGTAGAAATGTCCGGGGCCATCCACCAGGTATGCCGCAGGATGGGGATCGCGGAAAGAATTGCAATCACGATGATCGTAACTGCAAAGATTTTAGCCATAGCGCCCTCGCTGGTTCAGCCTTTCGAGCTTGTTATGAAAATTGACTTTTCCCCCGTCCGGGGAAGGCCAGCCAACAAACCTTGATCGCGGAATTTAGTTCTGATAACAGATTCAGGGGTGGGTGCCCGTCGCATTACGCTATTGCTTCCGACGAGGAGTGGCCGCGAAAGGACGCAACCGCGCTGGCCTCATCCTTCTGAATATCGAAGACCTTGGACAATCTCGTCATTTGAAGTAAGTCGTGTACCCTCTTGTTCAGGTTTGCGAGCTTTAATTCGCCCCCTCTGCTCCGTATTGTGGTGAGGCTCTTAACCAACTCTCCCACACCTGAGCTGTCCACATAATTAACTTCGCTGAGGTTCAAGACGATTTTCGTGCTGCCTTTGTTCGCCACGTCGCGAACCATCTCGCGGAGCATTATGTTTCCCTCACCGACGGTGATCCGTCCGCTGACCTCGAGGACAACCACATCGCCCATCTGCCGCGTGCTTACCTCCATCTTCTCGGGAGTTTTGCCCCGCATGCAGAGACCTGAACTATCGAGGATGGCGCACGCCGACGTTGCGATCTCTTGGGACTCCGTGCGAACCACGATTAACGAGCGGCCCTCCTTCAGGACTTCGCGGAAAAAGCCAGCGTCCTCAGAACACTTCTCATCTGGGGTAGGCTTGGGAGCTTCGGCATCGTGCGAAGCCGCTGCACCGACTGTGGCGCCTGCCCCCGCCCCGGCCACTCCCAGCAATGCCGCTGCACCGAAGCCCAGAGCGAATACAGGCCCAACGCCGGGGAGAAGCAGCGACGCGGCGACAACTCCGGTTGTCATGCCGGCAGTTCCTCCCACAAAGCCTCCCACATATGCGCCGAATTGCTTGGCGATGGTCTTGGCCTCGCTTTCGGACCGAGTCAAAAAAACTATAGATTCTTCAGGCACAGCCCGTTGCCGCAATTCTTTCATCGCTGTCTCGGCGTGATCGCGTGAGGAAAATACTCCAATTGCAGTTTCCATACGCCCTCCTGGACCGGCGCTATTTCGGACCTTGGTGGTCCGCTCCACTGCCGCCGTACGCCGGCGCGCCGTCGGCGGTGACCAGCAGGCTAAAGCCTCAGACTCGCGGCGGCCTCAATTTTGACTTCTTACTTTGCCTTAAAAGTAAAGTCAGCTTTCGCGGGCGCCCCAGCGCTCACAGTTACTTTCTGCGTCTGCGTGCCCAGCGTTTCTTGCCATGCCGTCAAAGTGTAGTTGCCGGGAGGGACGTTGCTGATGGTGTAGCTGCCGTTGTTGTCGCTGGTACCAGTCGGCCCCTTCACCACGGCCATGTAGCCGCTCATCCACGGATGGATGTTGCACTTTACGTGGATTGCGACTTCCTGCGCCGGCCACGAAACGTCGAACGGCGCAGCCCCTGCCGGCTGCGACTTGTTCCACTCGTGATTGGCGCTGCCCGGTTTCGGCATAGGGTGGATGTTGTGGGAGTGTGGATCGCTGTTGGTGACTTTAAAATGCTGATTCACGTCCAGCGCCATGACATGAGGGATGTACTGGCATCCCTTCTGATCCCAAGTCGGAGTTTCAGAAGGCGCCTGGCTGGCGGCTGCGGCCGGCAATCCTTCGGAGATGTAAACCACCACATACTGCAGGGCATTGTTCGGGCCGGTGACAACCGTTTCGGTGGTTACTGGCTTGCTAGCGTGTGCCTTTTGGCAATTTGGCTCCTTTGACATGTCAATTGGGCGCTGGTGCGGGGGCGTGCCTTCCAGCTTGATGGTTCCGCTAATTTTGCCTTCCGCAGCGGCGCTGACGCTGCGCGTGGAATACAGAAGGCCGAAAGCAATTATAAGTAGCGCCGTGAGGGACGCGGCGGATTGGTAACGCGATTTCATTTCTGTCTCCTGATAGGTCAGAACGCATGTGACTTTCTTCTCGTCAGCAAGCCTCACCGCGCGTGCCGCGGCGGCTGTTGCTGCTGTTGTTGTTGCTGCGGCGGTGGCTGCTGTTGCTGCGGCGGCTGCTGCTCCTGTTGCTGGGGAGCGGCGGCCGGCGCTGCCTCTGGATTAATCGGTTTCAACCCGATTTGTTTCGCAATGGCTTTCTCTTTCGTGTGCATGGGCTGCAAGGTACGCAGATAAAACACCAGGTCCCAAGCCTCGTCCGGCTTAACGTTGTCGGCAAAAGAAGGCATAGGCGTGCCGTCCAAACCTGTCATAAATATTCGGTAGAGATCCTGGTCGGTTACCCCGCATTTAAACTTATGGCCCTCTGTGAAGTCATAGGGCACGATTGGGCGGTCTTTGCTATCGGTCAGTGTTGGCGCGGACGGACCATCGCCGCGACCTTCGGTTCCGTGACACTTCCAGCATTCCAGCTTCTGGAAGAGAGCCTGACCCGCCTTGAGGTGTTCCGCAGTGACCTCCGGCTCCGGCGGAATCGTTATCGGAGTCCCCGGTTTCTCTGTCTTCCAACGCGGGGAAAATGTCCTGATGTAAGCGAGAAGATCCTGCCGATTTTCACCGCTCAGGGGCAACCAGGAAGGCATGTTACTGCCGCGCAATCCGCGCTCCATGGAGCTGATTAAATCGGAATCGAGCGGCAGGGTTCCAGTGGGCGTGGAGCGGCATTTGAATTGCGCGAGCGTGAAGTCACGCGGTTTGGGATCGATGTAGGGAGCGTTTTCGCCATTGCCGTCGCCCTTTAACCCGTGGCATCCGATGCAATAGCGTTTATAGAGCCCCTTACCCTTTTGCTCTTGCGACGTGAGGTCGTCTTTGGGAACAGGATAGCCGCTGGCCACTCCGGAATTCTGCCCGGCAGCTACTCCGGATGCCAAAACCATTGCCAGAATCGTACTGAGAAAAATTGTTCTATGACTTGTTTGCATTTCTTCCTCGCTTTTCTCAGAAGGCAAAGTCGAAGCCCATGAAGTAGCTGCTGGTGCGCTGATCTTTTCCGCTCACCGCCAGTTTTTTGAGGTTGATGGTGGAGAATTCCTGGTGCCACGCTAGCCCGTCACGGCTGTGCATGAACGGGTAGTAGCGATAGCCAACGGTGAACACATCCGCGTCGCCGAGATCGGATGGGTTGCTCGCCAATACTTGACGCGAGACTCGCGTCAGTTCGTATCGCCCGATGATGAAGAGCTGCGGCGAGTAAGTGTAATGGGCTTCGATGGTGCCCGTGTTCCACACCGGCCCTTGTGCGCCAACCGGAAGTACGGTGACCTGGTTGATGGCACCTGGATTAACGGAAGTCGCATTGGCCAGGAACACGTTGTCGCCTGCCCGCTGATATACGCCGGTCACGTCAAACTTTCCAATATATACGCTTCCGTAAACACCTGCCCGATAGAACGACCGGTTACCTCGACCGGTGCCGGGGATTATGTCGCCTCCGGAAGTAAGGAAGTACGTAGGCCTCAGACCCGCCCATCCGTATACTCCGACGCGTTGCAATCCGAGGTGGGGGACGAGAAAACCCTGGCTGATGTGCAGGTACCCGTCATAGCTCCTTCCGAACGGTAATCCAGGCGTGCCATTGGTGCTGCTCAAGAGCGAAACCGCAAACCGGGTATGGTCGTCTTCGGAGTGGCCCATCAGTTCAATCCCAAGTTGGTTCTCGCCAAGGCTGGCAAATTCGTCGGTGTTAGCATCCCCCGGAGGCACGTAGTGATAAAGCTGGTAGGCGCCGCCGACGTTAGACAGCGTCATTCCGCGCTTTTCGGAAAGGGGGACGTCTTGCTCGAACTTGCCAAATTTAAAGTTCAACCACGGCGATCCCCAAAGATTGTCCAAGCGTACGTTGGCTGATTCAAATCCAACCGTGCCGCTACCCACATCAATCGATGGCACGAGAAGGAAGGAGATGTTGTTGGCCAGGGTACCGCCGGTGAGAATGTCGATGCCTGTAAGATCAAAGCCCGAAGTCTTGACGGTCTGCTCGCCGCTTGGAGCGGAATCCACCGGGGTGCGCCCGGCGCTCTCAAAATGCCAGTGCGGCGTGATTCGCATTGCCACCGGCCAAAACTCCGGCCGCAGCCAGATGGGAGCATCCTTCTCGTTCCTCAACTGATAGCCCTCGTCCTTGAATTTCTGCCCAAAACTATTCAGCTTCGGCCAGGCTTCGTGGCAGGCGGAGCAAGGCAGCCCGTACTTGCGCGCGAAGACCGGGATTGCGAAGGATTTGGTAGGAGTCACGAAGAGCAGGGACAGTAGAAACGTCAACAGCAAACCACCTGCAAGACTCCTCTGGGGAGAGGTCATGGAGTCCTCCTGGGCAGAGTCATTTAGAACCGCTGTTCAACGCAGACTGTTACACACAAAACCGCACCCACAGAAGTGCGTGCAGACGCACTTAATTAGCATCTCTGATAGGAAACAGTCAAGTGAAAAGCAAAGCAGGCTTTTGCTGGCGAGGTTGGCTGTCGTCCGGCGTACTGATTGTTTCGAAGTTCCGAACCATCATTTGTGCCGTCATTACCGCCATTTTTTTGGCCTTCTCGCGATCCTGATGGAGCACCGCAGGACGCATGAAACCAAACATGAAACTGGTTATCGAAATAAAATGCGCTAGCGCCTCAAGTTCCTGAGCGGGCAGAGACCGGCCCTGCGTGAAGTTGCGCAGCCGCTCGGTAATTGCGCTCGCTCGCTGCGTTGGTCCGATGCCGTCGATGAGGTGCCCCAGAGCTGGATCCAATAACGCCCTCGGGATTACCACTTTAATGAACTCGCGGTCCTGCCACGTATGTTCGACTTCCCACTCGACCAGCTGCACAACTTCATCCGCCATCGTGGAAGCGAGTGGCAGCGTCTGCAGGTCAACCACTTCCTGAGAGACCTGGCGCTTAATCAGAGCGAGCAGCAATCCTTCTTTGCCCCCGAAATAACGATGAATTAAACCTTCGGCGCAACCAGCAGCAGCAGCAATGTCGCGAGTGGTGGCAATCTCGTAGCCGCGGGAGGCAAAAAGCTTGCTGGCCGCCGCGATGAGAGCATCCTCTCGCGCAGCTCGATTGCGTTTTTTGGGGACAGTTGACTGAGAGATGGTCGTCATAGTCCGAGACACGAAACAGCTCAGTATAGGATGGGATTTCGCGCAAACGTCAGTCGTGACAAAATGATGACAAAGATTTTACTTCCTGCTGACAATTGAGGGGAGAATGGGGATGGAAGCAAGATCCTGCTAATCTATAAAGAGACCGCGGAGGGATGCGTGAGCGGTTGAAACGGGTGGTCTTGAAAATGGCCGAGAGCCGCGTCCCTACTGCGGAATCAGAGACTTAGCCGTCCCTAGCGGTTCCTTCCAAGCCGATTTTCGGGCAGTCTGACGGTAGAACACAATCGGAATACACAGTTCGCAAACAGTGACGGGAATGCCCACAATTTCACACCAAGGGTAATAACTTTCCATCCCTGCCGAATTCCGGTCCCTCGACTGAAACCCACATAAAAAATATTTTGAAAAAGGCTTGACACGATACTATTTCCGCCCCTTTTGAAATCGTTCGGGTTAAGCCCGCCTTTGGTACGATACTATTTCAATTGTATCATCTAACATTTGCCCTCAGATAGTTAACGCCCCTTCGGCGCGGCACTTGCATCAGCAAAGTGCATGTCACCCTTACTCTTAAACCTAGCGCAAGCCGCCGAACTTCTCGGCTTAACCAAACCTCAACTGTATGAGTTGACCCGTTCGCGCAGCCGCGTGCGACAGGCTATTCCACTGCCCTACGTCCGGCTGGGGAAACGTCTCGCCTTCCGCCGTGAAAGTTTAGAACGCTGGATCGAGCAACTGGAATCCACGGCGGTGCAGCGGTGAAGGGAACTCGCGTTGCGGTTAAAGAAAGGGGTGAAACATGAATTTTCTCGATAGGGCATTGCCACTAATCGCGCGGAACTTCTCAATAATCCCCCTCGGTGCCAATTCCAAAGCACCGCAAAAAGGGATAGGCGCGAAACAGCGCAGCACTGGCAAAAAGGACTTCCAACAAATCGAGAGCTGGGCGCAGCGATTCCCAGATGCGAATGTGGGCCTTGTTGCCGATGAGAGATTCTGCATCCTCGAATCGGATGACTACGCCCGCCTTGCCGAGCTGATACGCAACGGCACGGGCGAGGAAATTCCCGAAACCATGCGCTCTGGGCGAGATCCTAACCGCCCACATCTTATATTCCGGCATAGCAACAAGTCGCGTACTATCGGCTGCCCCGCTCTGCCTGGAATCTTCGAGTGCCGTTTCACCAATCAATACGTGGTCGCACCGGGTTCGGAAGTAGATGGCACTTTCTACAAAATTTTCGTTGACGTGCCGCCAGTCGAGATTCCCGATTGGTTAGTTGCCGAGCTTGTGCGGCTGGCCCAAGTGGAAAAGAAAGAGAGAAGCAACCCGACAGTGCAGACAGGCCCGAACGGGAAAATCACGGAAGGCGGACGGCATTACAAACTGATGGAAGAAATCGGGCGTCGCTGGGATGGCGAGATCAGCGAAGAGGATTTTATCGCCTGGGCGGTTGAGAAGAATGATGAGCTATGCGATCCGCCCAAGCCAATCGCGCATGTTGTGCAGTGCGTGCGCGACATCATGAAAAAACCGCCCCACAATCCCGGCCCGAAAGTGATGCTGGGCAACAGCGACAAGAGCGGCAACGTTGACCCGGAGCGTTGGACACTGACATCGCTCTCAACGATTGAAGCCAAGCCTATCCGCTGGCTCTGGACCAACAATATCGCCATCGGCAAACTCAACACCTACTCAGGCGAACCCGGCC
This sequence comes from Acidobacteriota bacterium, assembly GCA_003225455.1. Taxonomy (GTDB): domain Bacteria; phylum Acidobacteriota; class Terriglobia; order Terriglobales; family Acidobacteriaceae; genus QIAB01. Next base: position 1,193 of record QIAB01000045.1, on the reverse strand, counting down.
ACGGCAAATCGCTAATCAGCATTGACCTGGCCGCGCGTTGCTCGGTTGGAAAGGAGTTTCCAGACGGTGCGCCCAATGCAATCGGAGCATGTGACACCCTGATCTGCACGCTGGAGGAAGATGTGGCGGACACGATTAAGCCGCGCCTTCTAGCAGCGGGCGGTGATCCGAAGCGAGTACATTTCATTTCGCAATCGGGCCGCGCCCTCCGTTTCAGCATCGTACAAAACGAGGCGAAGCTTCGCAGCCTTTTCTCGCGCCATCCTGACATCAACCTGGCGGTATTCGATCCGCTGCTGGATTTCACCCGCTCAAACCAAAACGCGGATACGGAAGTCAGACAGGAACTGACGCTGTTGGCAGACATCGCAAATGAATTCGGCTTCGCTGCCATCGGTATCAACCACCTGAATAAGAAAACCGACCTGAAGGCAATGCATCGCGTGGCCGGCGCCAGAGGATGGACGGCAGTGGCGCGAATGAACTACCTCGTATTCAAAGGCGAAGAGAAAACGCCTGAAGGAACCTTCATCCGCCATCTCTGCCCGCTCAAGATCAATCTCGCGGCGGATGACCGGCCCAGCCTGGACTTTGTGATCGCAAAGGGCGGGGTATTAAGCGAGGCGCTCATCATCGGACAGGTCTACCCGATTCTTCACTGGCTTGGTCCTGGCACTGCCACGGCAGACGACATGGGCGCAGCCGCCGTGCGTACAACCGAGGCGGATACTTGGCTGAAGAACTTTCTAGAGCACGGCAATTGGGTTCCAAGTGAGGAAGTCAAAGATGCCGGAGCAAAGCAGAAGTTTTCGGTGGATCAGATCAAGCGGGCAAAGCAACGATGCAATGTCGAGGACAGGCGCTGGCGGGCTGTCGAGGGCGACACGGTTGTTTCCGTCGCGGGCTTACTCCAGTGAGCGCAGCAATCCAGTCAGAGCAGTCGAGGGGCAGCGAGCGTGGGCTACTCGGAGCGCTCCGAGAAGAGAGAGTAATAACCCTTTGCCGTCCTGTCGGTCACACAACCGCCCTCCTTGTCAGTGCAGTCAGCGCACACCCTCTGCCGGGTGCTCTGACAAGGCGCGGGTACAAGAGTCACGCGCGAAGTCTTTTTGTCACATTGAGTCAGTCGTTGTAGGTGCGTTCACATAACCTCCGCACGCTACAAGCGTCTTTGTACTCAATGGCTTAGCAGG
>QIAB01000091.1:10890-11424 GCA_003225455.1 Acidobacteriota bacterium | reverse complement strand
GACCCAAAATTCTGCGGGCCTGCGTGTGGTCGACGCGGAGATTGCGAACCCGCAGTGTGTCGGGCCATCTACGCCCTTGTTCTCGGCTGCGCCGCAGGCTGGAAAGACTCCGAAAGGTCTAATGTTGTCTGGCTTGGAATCAAAATCCGCATTAGGGAAGGCCAAACGCGTACAGCGAACTGCCTGCAGCGATGGCGACGTACTCCTTGCCATCCACAGCAAAGGCCATGGGTGACGCGTAGACAGCGCCGCCCATTTGGAAATGCCATAGAGGCTTGCCAGTAGCCGCAACCAGCGCGATGAAATTTCCTTCGGCATCACCGGTAAACAGTAGTCCTCCTGCTGTGGAGAGCACACCCGAATATGTTGGCGAGATGTGGCGGAACTCCCATTTCACCTGCCCAGTCGCTGGTTCGATGGCGCGCAGCGCGCCCCAGTAAGGCTCTGCTTTGTCAGATGGAAAATAAGCGCTGCCGTAGTAGGCATGCCCGGCTTCGTAAGGCTGGGGCGCAGTGCTGAAAATATCGCACTCCT
>QIAB01000091.1:10354-10840 GCA_003225455.1 Acidobacteriota bacterium | reverse complement strand
GACCCTCCGGAGTTGGCGAGCTTTCTTTATTCGCAACCGGCCGACCCTCAGCATCCTTGCCGCTGCTCCAAGTTGTCTTTGCATACGCGTTCGCGGAGAGCAGCTTGCCATTGGTGCGATCCACAACGTAAAAGAATCCATTGCGGTCGGCTTGTGCGATCAGGTGTTTGCCGCCGGTATCGATCATCACTGGAACTTGAGTGGCGTCCCAATCATGCTCGTCGTGCTTGGTGAACTGAAAATGCCAGTTCAACTTGCCGGTGTCGGCGTCAAGAGCGAGCAAAGTGTTGCTGTAGAGATTGTCCCCGGCACGGCCTTCCCCGCGATTGGACGGAGAAGGGTTGCCGGTCGGCCAAAAAAGCTGATTCGTAGCCGGATCATAGACACCCGTAATCCACGCGGGTGCGCCTCCGATTTTCCATGAGTCCCCTTCCCAACTTTCATGCCCTGGCTCGCCTGGACCGGGAACGGTGTAGAAGCGCCACT
>QIAB01000091.1:0-10244 GCA_003225455.1 Acidobacteriota bacterium | reverse complement strand
GCCAAGGTGAAGCTGTATCCATCTTTGTAGTCGACCGCGGAAGTATCCCAGATCAGGTTTCCGGTCTTCGCGTCGAGCGCAATGACGTGAGCATCGAGCGTGGCCATGAACACTTTGTCGCCGAGGATGGCAAATCCGCGGTTCACACGCCCGCAGCACGGCCGGATGTCAGAAGGGAGTTGACGCTGGTAGAGCCAGATCGGGCGTCCAGTGCGAGCGTCGAGAGCGAACGCGCGATCGTCCTGCCCGGTAGCGTACAAGATGCCGTCCACCACCAGCGGTGTGGTTTCAAATTTTCCCGTTGCGGCAGTCTGATATACCCATTTCGCTACCAGCGAATGCGCATTGCTCGTGTCGATTTGATTGAGTGGGCTGAAGCGGTGTCCCGCATAATCGCCCGAGTACGTAAGCCAGTTCTGCGCCTCTTTCGCGGAGTTGAGGAGCCTCTCGAACGTGACCTGGCCGTTGGCGGTGATATTAGAGAAAGCAACCATCAGCACGAGCACGCAACTCTTGAGCAGACCCGTCCGGTTGTGCACGCGACTCATTTCGACCCCACACTTTGCAGATACGCGATGATGTCGTGCAGATCTTTATCACTGAGCGTGGCGCTGTCATAGATCGGCATTAGAGATTCACGGCTCTTCTTGATCGACCTCATCTTGTCTTTTTCGAGCAGATGAATCTGGTCGTTTGTGTCCATCATCTGCAAGCTGAAGTTGTCCTCGTTCAGAGTAACGCCCTTGATCTGCTTTCCGTCCGGCATCACGACCGTTACGGTCTCGTACTCCTGAGCAAACTCTTTCGTGGGTTCCGTCAGTCCCCAAACCAGTTTTTGGCTGGGGCTTCGAACGGATTCGATCAGGGCCTCCATGGTGCGCGACATTCCCACGCCACTAAGGTCTGGCCCTACGTGTCCTCCTTTGCCCTCGACCATGTGACACAAGGAGCAGTTCGCATCACCATAAAAGAGCTGCTTGCCGTGGATTGTATTGCCGATGGGCTGCGATGGCGCCTTGACTTCAATGCTTCTCAAATACGTGATGATTTGCCAAATCTCTTCGTCCGTCATGCCTACGCCTTGGCCGTTCGTTCCATTGGCGGGCATTGCCGTGCCTGCGATTCCATTGCTTATGTTTTGGAACATTTCGCCGTCAGAACTTCCATGACGTTTTTGCGCGCGAGTGAGGTCTGGACCACGCCCACCGCCGCGAGCGCCAAGCCCATGGCAGAAGGCACAGTTGATGCGGAATTCGAATTCGCCCGCCTTGGCCGCTTTGGGATCCCCTGATAATGGATTGCGATCTGCCGCTTCCAGGTGAAGGGATGTCAACAGGACCAGAAGCACAACGGATCCCAACGTCCGAAAGCGCAACTCAGGCGTGCGTCTTACAAGCGAACATTCTCTCTTTATGAACATTTCGGGGTTTGCCGCGCATGATAGCACAGCTATTGAGGTAAAAAGCTGTCGCAAAGCAGCCGTTGGCTCGTGGCTAACAAATCCGGCTGAGTTCGTGCATCAGGCGGCGTCGGGCAAGCGAGCGGCGCAGCACGTCAGTTACTTCCTCCGCCTCAGCGGGTTTCAAAACCAGGTAATCCACTCGCAAATTCAATGCGCGACGCAGGCGGTCTAGGGTCGGATAACCGGTAGAAAGGATGATGACAGGCGGATGGCGCAATGTCTTGGCTTCCTGGGCGAGAACCAATCCAAGATCGTCTTGCTCGAGCTGGATGTCGATCAACGCTGCGTCGTACATGCGTTCCTCAAGCCGCTTCCGGCCACAGCGATACGTGTCACAGGCGGAGACTTCGTAGCCTTCTTCTTCCAAAATCATGCGGTATGTGGAAAGGATCGAGGGTTCGTCTTCCACGATAAGAACGGCTGGTCGAAACGAAGTGGTCAATCGGGTACCCTTGAGACGTATGGGCTGGCGGAAATTAGCTTACTTGATTAAGCGCTTGGTGTGAAGTGTTCTGACAGTTTTTGTGCGTCACAGCTAGCCTCCGGAAGTCAGTTTCAGATATAGAATATCCCCTTCAGGTCTTGCGTCAGAATCGTCCACATGATTCGCAAACCATCTCTGCTGATTGTTGATGACGAAGCGAACGTCCTCTTCACTTTGAAGCTGGTGTTAGAGGAGGAAGGATATGCTATCACTACTGCCGGAAGCTGCTCTGACGCGCTGAAGCTCATCCATGACTCCCGCCGCTTTGACGCCATCCTTACCGATTTATGGATGGAGCGAGAAGATGTTGGGCTGGAACTGGCCGAAGCAGCGGCCAAACTGCGCCCCCGCCCGGTGATCATGATCTTCACTGGATATGGCAGCATTATTAATGCTCGTGGCGCGCTGGAAGTTCCGGTGGACTACTTCGCCTTGAAGCCGCTCGATCTGGATGAACTGAAAGGGGCGTTGCACCGCCTTTTGACGACTCGAACCGGAGTTCGACGATGAGCGTGTCAATAGAGCGAAAAACGGCGCTTATCGTGCACCCCGATCTGCCGATGCTCTCGAAATACCAGACGCAGCTTGCGGCCCAGGGCTACACCCCTATCGTGGCTCGTGACCTTCCGACCGCGCTCCTGGCCATGACGCAGCATTACTTTGATCTCGCGATCGTCTCGTCACAATTGAACGAGCCCGGCGATGGTTGGCCGCTGGCGGGAGTTCTTCACCTGGTGTTTCCGAAGTCATTCATTGCGGTGCTTGTGCCTGGCACCGATCTGATGGCCTTGCAAGCGGCCATCAACAATGGAGTCCAAGAGCTCTTTGATGCGGATCATGCCCCGGAGTCAGTTGTGGCAGCGGCCATGGGGGCATTGAATCCCTCCGCCGCGAAGAAACCACGCGGGAGAGCGCACGTGCAGTAGGGCACACCTTACACGTCGGCTCAGAAACCGCAACTCGCCTCGCGGGAACAACCCCTGCCACTCCCTGTCTCATCTGACCCGCATGATCCGACCGCTGGAGGCCTCCCATGATTCGATTTGTCTGCGATTCCTGTGAAAGAATCAAAGGCGCAAGTGATCTGTGGCTGCTGGGTTTGGCAGCAGAGGCCGTGGCCCTGACGGCGGCGCGACGGGAACTGACGATCCTGCCTGCTTGGGATAATGAACGCGCGGTGCACCCGCTCGCTGTACACTTCTGCTCAGAGCGATGCAAGGATCGCTATGTCGCGCGCTTATTCGACAAAGAAGTAGTGATGGCAGAACGCAGCCTCAGACGAAGCCGGAAATCTACAAGCAGACAGGTGAGCCGCCGTAGTAAGAAATCCACCCGTGCGAGGCGCCGAACTTCATGAGATGGATCGTCAACCGCCGGCAGCTTCAAAACTGGCGGCTTGATGAGCGGATTCTTCCACCGGAAAGAACACTTCTAAGGCAGTTCCCCACTCACCGGAGCGGATTTGCATTTGGCCGCCGAGCTGGCGCACGCGCTCACGGATTCCGCTGATTCCGACGCCTGGCATATGGGCATCATCTTTTTCCAGTCCAGAAATCGGCAGAGACATCCCCTTTCCATGGTCTTCAACTTTCAGACGTAAGTGCCGGGGCGATGCGGTGACCGTAATCTGCGCAGTATCGCTCTTGGAATGACGATGCACATTTGACAGAGCTTCCTGCACAATACGGAACACTGCAATCTCCAGCTCGCGGCGATAGCGGCCGAAGGCTTCCGGGATCTCAAGCTTCACTTTGATCTGGCTGCGATCGGAAAAACCGTTGACGTACCAGCGCAGAGCCGAGACCAGACCCACCTCGTCCAGCATGGGGGGATGCAGAAGATAAGAGATGGTGCGGATCTCTCGCAATGCTTCGCTGGTGAGGCGGCTGCACTCGTCCATAAACTTCATTTTCAGGGGCGTCGGGGCGAGCTGCTGCTCCAGCATGGAAAGATTCATAGTGACACCGACTAAAAGTTGACCCACGCTATCGTGCAGCTCTCGCGCCCAGCGCCGGCGTTCTTCGTCGCGGATGGTCAACAAACGACCGGAAAGAACGCGCAGTTCCTGTTCTGCCTGTTTGCGGCGTGTGATGTCGCTATCGAGCTGGAAGTGGCCCAGCGGGATGCCGGAAGTGTCACGCCAGAGCGCCCAGCGGCTCGCGACCGTAATGCGAACACCTTGCTTGGTGGACTGTTTGAGCTCGGCATCCCAGTACCGCTCGTGTCGAAGAATAGTGTGAACCTGAGCCAATGGCCGGGGGAGTTCGGTTTGCAGTAATTCCAGAGGGGATTGCCCCAAGGCCTCACTCGCGTCCCAGCCATAGAGCTGCTCGGCGCCCTGGTTCCAGAAAACAATCTCGCCGGAGAGATCCACCAACAATACGGCCTCGCGAACTAGGTCCAGCAGCTTGCGATTATTCAACTCGCGAGCCAGCTTGGAGGGATCGCTGTCTACTTCGGTCTGGCAAGTATGGGAACGCTCTCGCTCGGACGACATGTTTTTCGGTGGGGAGTTTTGCTACGCCATCCACTGCAAAGCTCAAATCATGACACATTCACCTCCGGATTGCGAGAAGAGCCTGAACCAAAAATGTGACTCTCCCGGGCCTACAGTAATCACTGTATAGAGGTCGGTTGGCTAGAGCGGATACGCTGATTCCAATCGGGTGATCCAATTTGCGGCTCCGGGCGTTAGATTCTGCATTCAGAGTTCGCCCCTTGCCTTTGGCCTCGCGGTGAGTATGATTGTCTCTCCGCACAGCCCGGAGTTTCGCATGAGGAGAAGATTCCATGGCTGATGGGCAAACCCGTCCGCGTGTTCTGTTTGTTGATGACGAACCCAGCATCCGGCTGACGCTCCCAGCAGTCCTGCAGGAAGCCGGTTTCGAAGTTCGCGTATCGGAGAGTGTTCCCGACGCGCTATTTGAGATCAATACCAATCCGTACGATGTACTCATTTCCGATTTGAACATTGGCGAGGATGGCGATGGCTTTTTGGTGGTGAGCGCGATGCGCCACATTCAGCCTGCCTGCACGAATTTTATTTTGACGGGATATCCCGCATTTGAAACGGCTCTCCAGGCAATTCATAACCAAGTGGATGATTATTTGGTGAAGCCTGTCGAAGTAGGCTCACTGATCAGATCGGTGAAGGATAAGGTCGAGTCGCGGCGGCGAAAACCTATAGGTCTGCGTTTATCAACATTCTTGAAAGAGAATGAGTCTGAAATTGCTGAGAATACACGCGCGGCGATGCAGAAGGTAGGGGCGGCGGATCATCAAGAACTGGCCGGGCTGCTGACCAGCATGACAGCGAAACTGGATCTGGAGCGGGATGTACTCAGCGCCAATGCAATACGTTCGGCCTCGGACTACGGGAAACGAGTGAAGGATCATGGCGAAACTTTGTCAAGCCTGATGACAGGATTCGCGTGCTTCACGGATGCCGTTTATGCAGTGATCCAGAATAAGATCACGACAGCAGATATGATGAACTTGCTGTCTGAGTTAAGGCGATTTCACCGCAGCATGAGCGAATTGATGGAGAAATCTGTCGAAGCTTACTCGAAACGCAAGGTAGTGTGACTGCGCTAAGATACTGAACAGCGAGTAGTACAATTCCCTCTCGCATTCTTAATCACATCTCGGGTGGCTTTTTCCTGCCCAGGGCTGCGTCCGCAAGATCGAGGTAGTGCTCAAGCCGGGAGGACTCACGCGTCGTTTCATCCAACGGCAACAGGCGCGGCCCTTCGTCACGTGCTGCAGGGGCGGTAGGGGGCAGGCGCTTCACCTTGCGCGTGGCACCCGCTTCCGCCTTGCTGGGGGAAATCTTTTTTGATTTCAATGTGGCTCGCGAATTCTGGCGATATCTCCCATCCTGTAAGCTGAACTATTTGGATGCATGATTCTGGCTCTGCGGTTTTGGAATAGCCCCTGGAAGTTCCTCAGGAGCCAAACCTGCCATGATCCGCTTCCGGTTCTCGATTTCACGCAGCTCGCGAAGAATCTCCCGCTCACGCTCCACGTATTCCTGCTCGGTAATTTCGTCGAACTCGAGCTGTACTTGCAACTCGAGGAGCTTCTCTTTGATCGGCCCAGTGTCGGTGTATTCATCCTGCGCGACCTTGCCAAGGGTGCGAAGCACAAATTTCAGCCCAGTTATGGGGAGGAGCAGCAGGTCGTCTACCAGGAACATGCGAGCAAATCCTTGCACCAAAATGGTGCTAGTCGGCCGAAAGGCGTTCAAGCTTCAGGCGTATGTTTACAAAATTGTAGGGTGGCCACGGCCCCGTATATTTGAACTTCAAGCGCTTTCCATACTTTTTCGCGATTTTGTTGACCACGGCGTCGAACTCCGTTTCGCGATCCCGCTCGACCAGGAAAGCGGCATTCATAATCATCTTATCGCCGATCGGCTGGTTATCACGCGAGGCCACACAGACGTCGCGCAACGCCTCATAAATCTCCCGTACATACTGAGTCGAGCGCTCGCCCAGAGCTTTATCAATCATCCGGCCGAGCTGCATGCGCGCGAAGTATGTCGACTGTAACTGCTTGCGCACAATTTCGTGATGGAAGCGGCGCAGCTCTTCGTCCTGTTGTTGCAACTCTTCGATGATCTGATCGCGATCCCAGTTTACTTTCAGGCCAAATTCCAGTTTCCCGGCCATCTGGTTCAGTACGTCCTTTAAAGACAGATAGATACTCTTTAACACCTGGCGAATGTCGTCATCCGTACGGAAAACCGTGCCGAAACTCATGGGGATGATTGTGTGATTTTTCATCACTGTTTCGATCACATGTTCATGGGCCAAAGCGTTTTCGCGGGTGGGATCGAAGATAGCGACCAGCGTCTTGCTGACCACAGCGGCAATATCCTGGTGATTCACCGTGTACACCGGCTCGCCTGCGCCGCCGATACCGATCTTGCCGAAGTCCAGGTGCTCCTTGGTTTCGACGATGCCGTAAACATACCGACCGCCTTCTCCAGGGCTGGTTTCCGGAACATCAGGGCGATCAGAGATGCGCACGTGCAGATCTTCTTTCGCAGCCTCCGTGCTTCTACGTGACTTGCCTACAGCCCTGGCTGTCGCCATATTAGTTCCTCGACATGAAACCCACGCTGGTGGGCCAGATTAGCGCTACGTCAAAGGACTCACCGGTACCGGACGTACCACGGGAAACGTCAAACTGAAGACTGTCCCCTTGCCTACTCCGCTGTGAACACGAATTCTTCCATTATGATTCTCTACGATACCTTTCACGATCCACAAGCCCAGGCCGGTTCCCTTCTCGCCTTTGGTTGAAACAAAGGGCTCGAACATCGATTTCTGCAGGTCGCGAGCGATTCCGGAACCGGTGTCGGCAACGCTCAGTTTCACCCATCCGTGCAACCCATCAGAGGCCAGTACTTGCTGCGTCTTGATGATCAGTTTGCCACCCGGCTGGAGGCTATCGCGCGCATTGACCACCAGGTTTGAAAGTAGCTGGCGAAACTGGTCCGCAGATCCCTTCATAGGCGGCAAGTCACCGAGGCGCTTCTGCACCTCAATTCCAGTCTTTGTCATGGGGCGAGCGAACAGCGCAAGTGTGTCTTCTACCACGCTGTTCAAATCGAAGCTGCCGAGCGGAGCCGTGTTGCGATAAAGCCCCAGCATCTGGCGCACAATGCGAGTGACTCTTTCATTCTCGGTGCGAAGCGCCTCGAAGATCGGCTGCCACTGTGGATCCAATTTCCCGCTGAGCAGGTGAATAGCGTTTTTCATGGCTTCGAGCGGATTATTAATCTCGTGCGCAATGGTTCCCGCCAGACGGCCGGTGGCGGCGAATTTCTCCATTTCGAGCATGCGCCGCTCCATCTGTAGTTGCTCGAGTTTTTTCCATGCAGTAAAGTCGCGCAGCACAGTGACCGTGTACGCAACTTGGCCTCTAGCGCCATAGATCTTTCCCGATCGTACCGCGTACTCAACCTCTGTATGCGAGCTGGGATTATAGAGACGCAAGGAGCGGTTCTCTTTATCTGCAAACGAGAAGGTAAAAGAATTCAAATAGGCGTCGAGCTTTGCCTGATTCTTTACGATTTGAGGATCTCTGGTTGTTTCCGCCGAACCGAACAGATCTTTCGCCATGGGATCAAGCAGCACGATCTTGGCGGAATTGTCGGCCACGATGATGGGATCGCCGACGTTCTCGATAACCAGGTTGAGGCGATCACGGTCCTGGCGCACAATTTCTTCGGCGGTGCGCAGCTTGTCCAAGTTGGCGCGGACTTCCTCATCGGCGCGGCGTAGATCGGTGACATCGCGCATCACGGTTACCATTCCGGAGCGAACGCCTTGCCTACTGTGAGTGGGCGCCGACGCTGCTTCGAACAGAACCTCTTCACCCTCCATCACATCGACCAGCGTAAGATCGCGCGAGGCATCCGTGGCGCTGACAACCATAGATGACAAGGCCGCGGAAAACAAAAGATTGTTCAGCTCGACAGCGCGGCGGCCACCTTCGCTTACGCCTTCAGGAACACGAAAAAATCGCTCCGCGGCTCGGTTCTGAATAACTACCCGGTGCTGGTTGTCTGTAAGAATCACCGGATCGGCCATGCTTTGCATCACCGCTTGCAGGCGGGAAATGGTCACTTCCATATCCCGCATGCGGTTGTAGTAATGTTCGAACTTGAAAAGGCGTGCTAAATACCCATTAGCACGCTCGGTTAACGCCTCCAACCTATCGAGGTGTTTTTGCGGCCGGGCATTTTGCAGTTGTGCAAGAAGTAATGTTGCATAGCCCTGCATGCCGCAGGCCTTGCAAACCTGTTCCTCGAACTGCAATTTCTTGGAAATACGAAAATTTTGAACTGGCAGACGATCCTGCCGCGGCTCCCGCTCTGCCTCCCAACAGCGCGACGGGCCCCGGTAAATCATTGGGTACGCATACCAGGAATCGCTGGAGCCGTACAGAGCATCCAGACTGCTGGGCCGGAGGTTTTGCAGGGCAGACACCACGGGATTCTCACTCGCCCAAAGAGAAGTGCGGAATCTGTTCAGGTAGGCCTTATCGCAGTTCAGCGAAGCAGCCGGCTTTATCTCACCCGTTTCAAAATCCACCTCGAGGACCAAGGCGCGGGCAAAACCGAGCTTTACAATCTCCTCCAGGAGAATGGGGAAGATTTCTTCGGGGCGCTCAGCGGAAAGCAGGCGAAGCGCCGCTGATTCGCTCGACCAATCGCGCGGCACAAGTACTCTGGTTTTGGGCCGAAGCTGTGGACTCGCCATGGGAATCTACTCCGATAACCACAGCTCAATTAAGCACGGCGCGAGGTGCGACGTGCGGGCACGCGAGTGACCCGCCGGGTCGTCTCGACAGCGATCTCCGGCTCTGGTGCAGGTGCTCCCAGTTGCGGACGGGAAACCAAACCCATAAGGCCCACCGCATCGGCGTACTTCAAATACGTGTCGATGGAAGCCACGACCACGCGGGCCTCCACCGTAATCAGGTCAATACCAACGAGCGAGATACGCACCCAGGCATCGATCACAATTCCTTTGTCCAATACCCGGTCGAGTACGTCGATCAGGCTTGAGCCACCCGATACGCGTTCGACAGCCATGAAAAATTCCTCCTGCGACTCCGGTTATGCCCGGCGCCGAGTAATCGCGGCCCGGACTGCCCGGGCGCGGCGAACCGGCGCACTGGGCTGTTGCAGCGGGACGACCGGTGCTTGCATGGTGAGGTGAGGGTCGTATTTCCACCAGTTCAGCCCGATCTGCTCCGCTTTGTCTACCGAACAAATCAAGAGACGAATGCGGATCGTGAGGAGCTCGACGTTTGCCAGGGAAATGCGAATATCGCCTGCTACAACCAGACCTTTGTCTAGAACACGGTCCAAGATGTCTACCAGGTTCGTGGTTCCAGAGACGGTTGGGACTTTTTCCATGCAGGCTGTGCTCGACAGAGGAAACGCCGAACCTCAAATCACATCTATGCCGCGCGACGATGCTAATGAGTCATAGGCAGTATGTCAATGACTCCACCACCGATTTCAGTGCAGAATCGGCAACTACAGCATTCCTGCCACAAGAATACAGACTTCCCTGTAGCACAAAGGTGTTGCTAGCTAGAAGCCACCTCTTAATTGGCTGGCCCAGTGGGCTAACGTAAGGTGGTGTAATCGCCTTCCATGAGAAGGCCGGTCGGAGTCAAGTCGGTTGTTTTGTTTTTTCGTTGGACAAGATTTTCTCTCCGCCGAGTCGCCACTGTCGCCACCCTTCCATCCGCAGTCGTTGATGAGCATTCTGCTCG
>QIAB01000044.1:31172-54037 GCA_003225455.1 Acidobacteriota bacterium | reverse complement strand
CCAGCATAGTCCGCAAAATCGGCTGGCCAGCCATTCATTCAAAAAAAGGTTCACCTTTGCGGGCATACTTGCGGGCAACGTCTTCGTTCAACTTGACACCAAGGCCCGGTTTCTCAGGGAGCGGAATAAATCCGTTCTGGATAATGGGCTTCGGCACTCCGTCGACCAAGTCATTCCAGAAGGGAACATCCGAAGCATGGAATTCGAGCACGAGAAAATTCGGGATGGCAGCACAGAAATGTGCGGAAGCCAAAGTTCCGACCGGGCTGCTTATATTGTGCGGCGCCACCGGAATTGTCTGTCCGTCCGCAAAATGCGCGATGTCGCTCGCCACCGCCAAGCCCCCGACCTTCTGCAGGTCTGGGGTAACGATTCCCAGGGCATGCGCCTGCAAAATCTGTCGGAATCCTTCAAACAAATAGAGGTTTTCGCCAGTAGCGACTGGGATTCGGATTTGCGAACTCACCTCTCGCAGGGCATCGACGCTTTCGGGAGGAACCGGATCCTCGAGCCATAGAAGCCGGAAAGGTTCCAAGGCGTGTGCAACTTTGACCACGTCACTGACGCTGTAGCGCCAGTGGCAATCGACGGCGATGTCCGTGTCTCTGCCAACGGCTTCGTGAACGGAGCCAATCAGAGCAACCATGCAATCAATCGCCCGATTCGTAAGGCAACGGTTGTACGGATCCGAACCTTCGGCGCCCGGTACGTCGAGATCGAATTTCAAAGCCGTGTACCCTTGCGACCTCATCGCAATCGCTTGCTTGCGGTGATCTTCCGGCGAGGATGGTATGGCCTCCTCCGCCTGACCGAAATAATCCTTCGGAGTTTGCTTGCGACCGTGCCCAATCCATGACGACTGACGAGAACGAGGTTTTCGAGCGCTTCGCCTCCATGGCAATCGGCGTAGATTCGTACCTTATCCCGGAACTTTCCGCCGAGCAGTCGATAAATCGGTACCTCTAGCCATTGTCCCAACACGTCCCACAGAGCGGCTTCGATTCCGCTAATAGCGTTATACACAATGCCCGCCACCGAACCGGCCCCTGAGGTCGCAAGCTGCAGCTTGCGAAACAACCGATGCACATCACGGGGATCTTCTCCCAGAATGACAGGCTCCAGCGAGCGAAGAATAGAGGTCAGACCGGGAGCGAAGAAACACTCACCTAGACCTTGGATTCCCTCGTCGGTTTCGATGCGGACGAAGGTCCAGTCGAAGTTGCCTTCTACGACCGCAGTTTTCAGCCGAACGATCTTCAATCTTCCTCTCATCTGTGCCGCTCAAGTCGGCAGTGCTTCACGCCAGGTTGCGTGCAAGCCGAATCGAATAGCTACGTGACGCTGGCTATCGGGGACATGCCCTGATGCGGCCTAAGCGAGTCGACGCGACCGGGAAGCATGTTGAATCTCGCACGGAACTGGGCCTATAATGCTCGCCGATTATAAAGGAGGCCCAATGGCCGAAAACCGCAAACTAATCGATTGCCGCCGCTTCCCGGCGGAGAAGCCTTGCTCCATCGTTATTTCCGGCACAGAAGACGATGTTCTAGACCTCGCCGTCCTGCACGCAACGAGTGTGCATGGCCACCAGGACACGCCGGATCTGCGTGAGCAGATCCGCTCCATGCTCCAGGACGAAGGCGCCGCCACAGCAGAAGCGGCATAGTCTCATACCCGGCTAAAAATACCGAAAGGCGGGCTCTCGCGCCTTTCTCGCCTCAAAGCCCAAACCGCACAAAAAGCCCGACTCCATTGCTATACGCTGTGACTCGTGGAGAACGGGCGTCCTCGCCCTGGGAAGGGCACGACTTTCAGTCGTGCCGAGACAATGCTTTATATCCTTGTCATTCCGAGCCGCTCGCAGGCGCGCGTGCGTGCCGAGAGCGGCGAGGAATCTGCTTTTCTCCGTTACGATGCCTTCGCGGTTTTTGAAGCGTGCCGCACGATTTTGTGTGGGAGCGTTGCGTGGGGGCGGACGTCTCGTCCGCCCAGGCCGAGCGCCTTCCAATCACCACTTTGTCATCCTGAGGAAGCGAGGTCCTTCGCTCGCGAAGGACTCCCAACGAAGGATCTATGCATTTCTCTTCGGCACGATTTTTTGTGTGGGCTGACATCTCGTCCGCGCAGGCAGCGGGTTGTGTGGGGGCGGACGTCTCGTCCGCCCAGGCCGAGCGCCTTCCAATCACCACTTTGTCATCCTGAGGAAGCGAGGTCCTTCGCTCGCGAAGGACTCCCAACGAAGGATCTATGCATTTCTCTTCGGCACGATTTTTTGTGTGGGCTGACATCTCGTCCGCGCAGGCAGCGGGTTGTGTGGGGGCGGACGTCTCGTCCGCCCAGGCCGAGCGCAGCTCGGCGACCGGGTACCCACCCTTTTCGTGCTCTTTGCAAAAAGGTCGGGTAATTCCCCGAGGGCCGATTACCACCACCCCGGCCTCTAAGGGGCGGCATAACGATAGCCCGGCACGTGAGTGCCGGGTCAGCAACAGATCAAGATCACGCGCGCATCGCGCGCCACTACCCAGGCGGCCGACTACCCGCCATCTATCCGGAGCATCTGCGGCCTAACCCCGCAGCAAATGCCACGCCTCCCGATAGCTCTCCCACCTCGCGCGCTTACACTCAACATCCGGATAAAACCTCAAATTCTTGCAACCCGCGAACGCCTCCACCGGGATCACATACCACACGTCACACGGCTGAATGTGTACCACTAGCGCATCAATCTCCTCCGCCGTATATCCCGCCTTTCCTTGTCCATACACGCTATAAATAGGCTGGATCTCATACCCTCGCGCGTGCACCACCTCCGTCGACTTAAGCTGCACCCGCCACAATCGCGATCCCGCATCCAGCACAAAATCGTATTTTTCGCTGTCTCCCCACGGCTTCGCCACCAGAAATCCCAGGCTGTGCGCCCTCAGCACAAAGGCCGCCTCCGAAATTTCTCCCGCCCGCTTCGGATTCCTCCGCAGCCTCGTTCCGCTCTTGTTTTCCGCCACTCCCGTCAGCACGGGCAACACCATGGAATAATTCATCACTTTGTATGAATCCCTTCTTCCTCCGAAATAAAAAAGGGCGCAGCCGTTTGGCCGCGCCTTCCTTCTACCTATACTTCTAGAATATCAATTTCAAGATGGGTAATGGGACACGCTTCCAAACTTTATTTTCCTCATCGAATGAAAGTGTTATCGGAAATTACTTCGAAACCACCTCTTGACAGAATTTTTGGGAAAGTGGAGGACGGGCGTCCCCGCCCGTCTTGGGAAAGGCACGACTTTCAGCCGTGCCGAAACAATGCTCTATATCCTTGTCATTTCGAGCCGCTCGCAGGCATGCCGAGAGCGGCGAGGAATCTGCTTTTCTCCGTACGATGCCTTTCGCGGTTTTTGAAGCGTGCCGCACGATTGTTTCCGCCAGGCCCCGGTTTGTGTGGGGGCGGACGTCTCGTCCGCCCAGGCCGAGCGCAGCTCGGCGGCGGGGTGCCCTCCTTATTTCTCGCTCTTTGCAAAAAGTGAGGTAATTTCCCCGACGGCTGATTACCACGACCCCAGCCCCCTTCAGGGGCGACATAACGATAGCCCGGCACGTAAGTACCGGGGGCGCTACGGATCGAGACCCCGCGCGCGTCGCGCGCAACTATTCATGCCGCATCGCTGGATGGCGTGGCTCCGTTGCAATCTCACTTTTGGAACACGGCTGATACGGAAGCGCCGAAAGCAAGGTCTTCACCTATCTCGGCCAAAAGGTCGGCTCCCTGGGTCGGGACATATGCTCCCGCCCGGATCGCACGGAAAACCTTCTCGCTCTTGTCCCTTAACCCCCTAGCGCGGGTCGCTGCTGAATCAAATAGCGCGGTCGCACCTCCGTCCTTTGCGAGGAGCTGGGCGGGACGCCGTAATCGCTCAAGGTCAGACGGAGACAAGGCGGATGGCTGAGTCCTCTCGTCGTAACTCCGGAGGCTCAAACGGCTGTTCAGCTCGTCACGGAGCTCCGAATGTTCCTTGACGCGATCCCTTGCCGCTTCAAACCGCGCACGAGCCTCATCAAAGTCGGTCGCTGCTTTGATGCCGATGGCAACTGCCTCCTCACGGTTACGATCGTCAAACTTTTGAAAAGCCTCTTGAACCCCGATTGTCCCACTAAGAAATTTGCTGGAACCCTCATCCGTCATGCGTCGCAACATTTCATCTTTTGTCGCATGATCCACTTGAGCCCAGGACGCCCACACAGGCAGCTGTACAACGAAGCTGAAGCTGGCCAGGACTGAAATCACAATCTTCAGTTTCCGCATGGTTTCTTCTCCTTTTGGTCACTCAAACTACAGTGATCACTCAAAATGCAGCCATTGACAAAGTCTTGGTACCGCGACGGGTAATAAGGACCGACCCTCTTCCACCACGTCTGCATGGCTCCCCCTCTCATTACATCGCGCATGTCCCGCACAATCGCAGCCCACCAGTCGTTATCGATGTAACCCTTTTCTCTCAGCTTGAACGCATTAAATCCGTGGTTGAAAAACATCGAGAGGTACACCGTTGATGACTTATCCGCCGGAAGGTCAGTTCCCGTGAGGGCATCGAAGAGTTTCGGCTGCTCTAGGATCTTGCCGAGTAATTCGCGGTTTTCATTCACCATCATCTGGAAAGTGTTGGTCTTGATTGTCTCCTCAACCGCCGTGGTTTGTTGGGCGATATACGCGAGTGTTCCGACGAGAATCACCGTTTGCAGGAGATATATCCACGCCTGCAGGTTTGCCGCGTGAGTGGTGAAAAAGCTGAGCTTCCACCCCAGCAGCTTGTTCAAGCCCCATAAAACTCCCAATCCAAGCAAAACAAAAGCGACCCCGAACCCTACGTACGCCAGTAATTCCATCGCAAGCCTCCTCGACCACAGCCATCATGGCGCACCGACGACGATGTCAGTATCCCGGCCGCAGTGGTTCAGCGGAGGAACCCTCGATCCCGCCAGATCAACCTGCGGCTGGTGGTTCCTTGGGGAGCCCGACTAGCGACCGGAAGTCCTTGTCATGCAAAAAACAGTCGAAGCTCTCTCCAGTCTGCGTCCACTTGCTCCTGACAGTCTCCACGTATTCCGGCTCACCACGAAGAGCTTCCTTCAGCTTTGCCAGCGCGAGGCGACGATTTTCTGAGTCCAGATATTCTGATTTACCTGCTGCCCGCAATTCGTCGCAATATTTCTGAGCGTAAGCAGATGCCACGTTAAAGATGGAGTCAGACTCATCTGGAAAGAGCTTGTGATACTCCTCCGAGTAGCGGATGGCATCATCCAGCCGATCGACAAACAAAAGGAAATATCCAAGCCATTGCTTTACATATGCCGGTGCCTCCGGCGTGCGGTCAAGCTTTTCGAGCACTGCAACTGCCTCCTCGTAGCGGTCCATCATGCCCAGCGTGTCGGCATACTTCACCGTAAAGTCGACGTGGAGGGGATTCATTGTTAGCGCTCGCACTATCCAGCTATGGGCGCGTTCGGCTTGGACATATTTGTTTTCATCCTTTTCAAAATAAGTTCTGTAGTAGTGAAGGTTTGCCGCCTTTGAAACAACGTCCCAGTCTAGGGCTTCGCCCGACTTCACAGCATCCTCGCACTCATCCAGGAACTTCTGCACTTCTGCTGAGTACAGCAGAGTCCGGAGCCTCTCTGCTTCGCTCTTTCTGAACTGAACGATTTCGTCGACGTCGTCGACGCCCGACAGAATACTGGCAGGCAAGGCCAGCAAGAACCGTTGAATAACCTGCCCGGCACGTCCCGTGCCCTCAAGACGTCCGCGCTCTGCGCGACTCTCCGCTAATAAAACGTTCAAGATTAACTCCCGTTGGAAGAACATGAAGAAGAAACCAAGCACCGAGTACAAAACGGCAGAACTGACAGTAAGTGCAAACTCGCTTGGACCTGGCCCAGCCGCGAACGTCAGGAGTATGCCCTTGATAGCAGCAGCCTTAACGACAGTGATGCCGGTGATACCGCCGATAAGCCAGTCCCGAATCTTGCCGACTGTGCCAGACTCCTCTCCATAACTGGTAAATATGAAACCTATCAAGCAGCCAACCATAAATGATGCCAAGCTGAGGCCCACAACTAGCACCAACCGCCATCGGCAATGTTGGCTTGCAATGATCCACCAAACGACGGATACAATCGCTATTACGATCCAAGTGGGGGTGGTCCAGGGATTCTTGCTCGGAGCTGTGTCTGACATAGAAGCACCTTTCGGGCGTAAGCGTCACCCATAGGGATCGGGAGACTTTGTAATGGGCCGAAAGGGGGAAGGAGAACTAAAGCAGGGACACCTTACTCCAAATTCCCGGGTTTGTCACCACGTTTTGTCACGCTGCCGGTTGCGCCCGCGAACCCCGCAATCGCCTGGATCTCGGCGCCCAAAACCCGTAAGGACAATCACAAATCATCGGTGAGCGGGCCCCGCCCCCTACTCCCTCCCCACCTGCCAAAACAAAAACGAATAAATATCCGTCCCTTCTTCTATCTGTTTGGTAATCGGCTTCCCCGCGCCGTGCCCAGCCTTCGGCTCGATGCGCAACAATATCGGACGCTCCCGGCTCTGCCCATTCGCCGCTTCCGCCTGCATCAGCGCCGCCATTTTTTTCGCGTGCATGGGGTCGACGCGCGTATCCGTGTCTGCGGTCATAAACATGATCGCCGGATACTCCGTCCCCGGCTTCACGTGATGGTATGGCGAGTACGCATACAGCCAATCGAACTGTTTCGGGTCTTCGGCGGTGCCATATTCCGGTATCCAAAGTTTAGCGATCTGAAAATTCTGATAGCGCAGCATATCGAGTAGCGGCACCTGGCACACCACCGCGCGAAACAGATCAGGACGCTGCGTGAACGCCGCGCCCATCAGCAATCCACCATTCGATCCGCCCTGAATCGCAAGATGATCTTTGTCGGTGATCTTGTCGGCAATCAAAAATTCCGCAGCCGCGATGAAATCGTCGAAAACATTCTGCTTTTTATCCAGCATGCCGGCGCGATGCCACTCTTCGCCAAATTCCGCGCCGCCGCGCAGGTTCGCGACCGCAAACACCCCGCCGTGCTCCAGCCAAACGTATCGTCCCGGCACGAAGCTGGGCGTCTCGCTGATGTTGAATCCGCCATATCCCGTCAGCAGCGTCGGATTCTTTCCATTCAGCTCCAATCCTTTTTTGTGAAAGACGAACATCGGAACCTTCGTCCCGTCTTTCGACGTGAACCAAACTTGGTTGACTTCGTAATCTGCCGGATGAATTCCGGGAGCATCGACCTTATCCCACAGCGACGGCTTCAACATCGCGCCCATCGTAGCGCCGGCGTTTCCCGCCGTATCGCCGCCAACCGTAGCGCCGGCGTCTCGCCGGCTCTTTTCTCCGTTCGACAAATCAACCTGATAAACCGACGGCGGCACCGTAAACGAATGAAACCCAAAAAACGCTTCCCGCCGATTCCATTTCCCCCCGATTCCAGTCACCGTTCCAATAGTCGGCATCGGAATATCGCTTAACGGCTTGCCATCCAGCGCAAAAAGCTTCAACAGCGAACTGGCGTTTTTCTCGTATTGCGCGAAAATCCTGCCGTCCAGAATGCCGGTGCTCTCTAAGACAGCATCCGTCTGCGGAATGATTTCCTTCCAGTTCTCCCGTTTCGGATTCGCAGCATCGACCACGAGCTGACGAAACCGTGGCGCGTCCTCATTCGTCAAGATGTAGAGTTTCCCTTTGAACACTTCGCCGTTATAAAGAAAATTCTTCCCGCTGGTGATCTCGACTGGCGCGGTTCCCGTCTTCAGGTCTTGCAAATACATTTCACTTTTCGCCCAGCCCTCGAAAACCGTGATCAGCAGCCAACGATCGTCATCGTCTGCTAACTGAACCTGCGGGACATCCTGCGCCTTGCGGCCCTCACCAAAAATCAACGCGTCTTTTGCGGGATCGCTGCCCAGAGAGTGATAGAAAACTTTGACGTGATAGACCTCTTCTCCCGCGGGGACCTCGCCTTTTTTCGGATGCCGGGTGTAATAAAAACCGGAATCATCTTTTTTCCAGGCGACGCTGGAAAAGCGCGTTCGCTCAATCGTATCCGGCAGCAGTTTTGCGGTCGCGGTTTCTACAACCCGCAACGTACTCTCCTCTGATCCACTTGCCGAAGTTCCATACGCCACGTACTTTCCGTCGTCAGAAGGAAACCACCAATCAAGCGCGACGGTTCCATCCGCCGCGAGCTGATTCACATCCACCAGCGTGCGATCTTTTCCGTGTACGCCCTCGCGCACTAGCAGCACCGGCTGATTCTGGCTGCCTTCTCGCCGCGTGTAGAAGTAATATTTGCCGCCGATCTGCGGCGTCCCGATGGTCCCAATCGAGAGCAGTTCTTTCAGGCGCTGATGAATCTGCGCCCGCCCCGGCAGCGGGTCAAGAATGCTCCGCGTATACGCCAGCTGCTCGCGCACATACTCTTCCGTTGCAGGGCTGTTGGAATCCTCCATCCATCGATAACGATCGGCAATCTTATGCCCATGAATGTTGTCTTCAATAACCTCCACCTTCGCCTTAGGAGGCGCCACCAGCGCAGTGGTCGTCGAAGACCCATCCTCACCCCACAAAACCGCCCCTGCAAGAACCACCAAACCAAGCATCCAAAGCAAACGCAATCCTCCCGCCATAATCACCTCAACTGAAACGACTAGCCTAGCAGAACGCAACGCTCTCAGTTTCCGGCAAACCGCGCCGATGATATTATGGATTAACACGTCTTGCCACACTCCTCAGTAGCTCAATGGCAGAGCATCCGGCTGTTAACCGGAGGGTTGTAGGTTCGAGTCCTACCTGAGGAGCCATTCTTTGTTCGGCTTGCGGAAAATCCTTAAACCAAACGTGGGTCAAATAAGGGTCACGTAAGTTTACTGGACTGATACTGGCATACGTGCCCAGGCTTTTTGGATGCGAGAAGCATCTTCTGCCGCCTTCGCCTGCTCGTTGACGAACGTCACCAGCCGCCGCTGAATCCGCCGCTTGGCGTCCATCCCAAGATCGCCGTAAACGTTCGAAGTGGTTGAAAATGTCCTCGTGCCGCAGGAGCGTTTTCACGCCCTCCAGCTTCAGACCCGCTTCCTTGCCCAGGCGCTCACAGAAAGTATCCACGCCAGAAACTAGTGATGACCAGTCCGGTCGAATTTCCCATGTATGGGAAATTCAAGAAGATGGAGCTCTCCAAGGAGCAGCTTCTGGGCCTTCTGGGACATGGTGCTGAACCGGTCCGACTTCAACGTGCGTACAGGCGAGAAATTGGATGACGTGCAAAAAAATGATGTGTTCGCGGTCAAAACCGTACATAACGAATATCGGGCAAGAGCCGTAGTGCTTGCCCTGGGCCGCACCGGCGCGCCTCGCACACTCGGCGTTAAAGGAGAAGAACTTCCCAAGGTGATGTATTCTTGATCGAGGCCGATCATTACGTGAATAAGAAAATCCTTGTCGTCGGCGGCGGCGACAGTGCCGTGGAAGCGGCCTTAGACCTAGCCAACCAGCCTGGCAATCAGGTCACCCTCTCCTATCGTCAGGAGCGCTTCAGCCGCATCAGGGAACGCAATGCAAAGCGGATTGAAGAAGCAATGCGTTCAGAAAAACCAATCTTCTTCAGGAAAAAATATGGTGGAGTGCCGCCCGCAAAGATCCAGACATAATCATTGGGGAGTTCCTGCAGCGCACCATTGAAATAAGAGTCCTTTTCAATTTCAGCTCGTGTCGAATTCAAACCCGAAAGCTTGGTTCTGCAAATCATGTCGGGTTTGGAAGCGGCGATCTGACACTCGAGGCAAAGCGGGCCATGCCGACCAGCAAACAAACCCTCGATACCACGGCCGCCTGGTGAATTAGTGGCGAGGCACAGCGATTGTCACACGGAATCCCCGCGCGATCTTCCTATTAGGTCCACCCTCCAAATCCACACTGCCAGGGTTGATCTGATACACTTCTGTGATCTTGGATACAGACGTCCTTTAGTCGAAGGCGGTCGATGTAATTGTTGACTGGTTGATACGGATTCGGTATTGCGCTCCGGCTGCGATCTGTTTGTCGGTCTAGCATCAACTTTTGTACTTCGGTGTCATCCGTGGCCCTGCATGTACCTTCGCTTGTTTCGAGCTCGGCTTCTTTTGTTTGCTTCGCTCCCAGCGGTCTGGAGAAAGGACGCGTGCAACAGAAAGGCGTCCATATCCCTATAGCCGCAGGAGGCGCTGAACTTCTTCATCAAATCTCGATACGCAAGATAGCGATTTGTTGTTAACTATCCCAGTTTGCTCGCAATGCTCCCGCTCCACGAGAAATCATAAGGTTCTCGCCCATGACTGCGTTGCTCCTGCATCGAATTCATTTCGCCTTCACGGTCACGTACCACTACTTATTTCCTCAGTTGACCATGGGACTCGCGCTATTGATCGTCGCGTTGAAAACAGTCGCGCTCCGCCGCAACGATCAGCGTTACAACGAGGCCGCGCGATTCTGGGCGCGGATCTTCGCCATCAATTTCATGATCGGCGTTGTGACTGGCATTCCTATGGAATTTCAATTTGGCACGAATTGGTCGCAGTTTTCGCGCTGGAGCGGAGGCGTGATCGGCCAACCTTTGGCCATGGAAGGCGTGTTCTCGTTTTTCTTGGAATCGGCATTTCTGGGGCTTTTTCTTTTCGGCGAGAAGCGTCTTTCACCTAGGGCTCATTGGGCTTCCGCTTTTATGGTTTTTCTGGGATCGTGGATTTCAGGCTTTTTCATCATTGTCACCAATGCCTGGATGCAGCATCCGGTGGCTTACCGAGTGCTGCCGAATGGAGTATACGAGGTCACGAGCTTCTGGGGATTGCTGACAAATCCTTGGGCTTTGCTGCAGTACGCGCACAACATGTCCGGAGCTGTGATCACGGGCTCATTCGTCATGTGTTCCGTGGGCGCCTTCTATTTGCTGGAAGACCGTTTTCCGGAACATGGCAAAGTGTTTTTGCGAGTGGGAGTCATTGCGGGATTGATCTCCTGTGTGACGCAGATTTTTCCTACCGGAGATCTTCACGGCCGCTACATGGCTAGGCATCAGCCTGCGGCTGTTGCCGCTATGGAGGGACTGTTCAGTTCGCAGCGGGGAGCCGGAATCGTTCTCATTGGGCAGCCGAACGAGGAAAAGCAAACCATTGACAATCCTTTGGCCGTAAACGATGTGCTGAGTTTTCTGATCTATGGAACTACCAAGGCGGAAGTTCAGGGTCTTGACCGGTTTCCACGTGATCAATGGCCCGAGCCGCTGCCGCTGTTGTTTTACAGCTACCACATCATGGCTGGCCTTGGCACATATTTCGTGTTGCTGATGGCGATTGCTGCTTTCCTGCTCTGGCGTGGCAAGCTGTTTCAAACACGCTGGGTGCTGTGGCCGCTGATGTTGAGCTTCCCGTTACCTTACATTGCGAATACAGCTGGATGGATGACCGCGGAAATCGGGCGTCAACCTTGGATCATCTACGGCGTGATGCGAACGTCGGAGGGTTATTCAAAGTACGTCTCAGCAGGCAACGGTTTGTTCACCCTACTTGGCTTCATGGGCATGTACACGGTGCTCTCCATTCTCTTTATCGTCTTGATTTACCGGATCATGGAGAAAGGGCCGCTTCCAGGCGAGCTGGGCCATGCTGGGAAGCATGCTTCTTTGACTTTTGCGTGAGGTGCCGATGGGATTCATCTGGTTCTGGCTGGTGGCAGTCATGCTCGTCGCCTACGTTCTGTTTGACGGGTTTGATCTGGGCGTAGGCATCCTGCATCCATTTCTCGCACGCAGGGAAGAGGAACGCCAGCTCATGCTGCGTGCCATCGGCCCGGTGTGGGATGGAAATGAAGTGTGGCTGCTGGCAAGCGGAGGCACTCTCTATTTTGCTTTTCCACTGCTCTATGCATCCGCCTTCAGTGGCTTCTACCTGGCTTTGATGATTGTGCTTTGGCTGCTCATCATGCGTGGAGCAAGCATTGAACTTCGCATGCAAATGGAGATCGGCGTATGGCGGTCCTTCTTTGACGGGCTTTTCTTCATCTCCAGCGCACTTCTCGCAATCTTTTTCGGAGCGGCTCTGGCAAATGTCATCCGTGGTGTGCCGTTAAATGAAGATGGTTACTTTTTCCTTCCGCTCTGGACCAACTGGCGGGTCGGTCCTGAACCCGGCATTTTAGATTGGTACAGTGTGCTCGGTGGCGTCGTCGCGTTTGTGGCTCTGGCTGTTCACGGCGCGCTTTATCTCGCAGTGAAGACTGAGGACGCGCTACAGCAGCGTGCGAGAGTTTTCGCACGATGGGCTTGGGGTGTTTTGGCAGCGCTCACCGTGATCAGCCTCCCTGCGTCCATCATTGTTCGCGGCGATACATTGGTCAATTACAAGAGCTATCCGGTCACGTTTGTGGTCCCTCTGATGGTTGTTTTGTCTTTGGTCTGCATCTGTCGTTTTTCCCGGCACGGAGGTGACCGGATGGCGTTTGCAAGCTCCTGCATTTACTTGTCAGCGATGCTGGTTGGAGCGGCCATCGGGTTATATCCACGCTTGCTGCCCTCCAGCGGCGATGCAGCCCGTGATATCACGATTCCAAAGGCGTTGTCCGGGCCACATACTCTGCACGTCGGTTTGGCATGGTGGGCCCTCGGGATGCTGCTGGCCCTCACTTATTTTGTCATCGTCTATCGCATGTTCCGCGGCAAGGTCTCATTAGATAGCGGTGGTTACGGCCATTGAAGACGTGCATTTCTCAAGGGGGGCTTGTCCGGGCGGTGGCTGGAATGCCGGGAATGGGCTGGTGTATGGCGAGCCGCTCTCTCGCCACATCCGGACGCTCTCGGCTACCACCACACCTTATCGGCTTTCATGGTGGTCCCTCGCTGATCTTAAAACTTCACACAATCCGCGTTTACCAAGAAGCCAGCCTAAGCTTAAAAAATGGGCATCTTCACATCACCCCAGAAGCTGCGCCGCGGCGGCTCAATAGTCTCGCTGACATGGCCGGAAGCCGAATTCACATCGGCGATATACACCGGCGTCATCTTGGCACTCAGATCAAAAATGTGTTCTGGAGGCACAGGTCTCCCGTCCGGCCCGTCGACGCGTGAAAAAACAAGCCGATGTTCGTGTCCCTCCGAGCCCATGAGATCCGTCCGCTGATGGACATCGAGGAAAGGCAGAAGACATCCGGCGAGGTACTTGAAGCGAGATAGATGGATGTTGCCCGGTCTCATGTGGTGCGATTCGACATCTGCAAACATACCAATCATGCCGTAGTTATGGGGGAGAATGTGAACGACCAAAGTTGCGTATTGCTCACGGTGCAAGGCTTCCTCGACGCGGGAATCGGCGAGCGCCAGCCCAACTACATGCTGCATCGTTTCAGGTGCCATCGGGTAAACCGAGATGACTTCCCTGTTCACGGCATCGGTCGAGCGGGAGATATGCCCCAGCGTATACGCACGCAGCCCAATGCCTGCCATCAGTAGCACCAAAGCCCAGCTTCCAATCGCCAGTCGATGTGCGAGCCGTTGATCGCGCAGGCCTCCAAATAAGAGCTTGAATACACGACCGCCTGGATTCCCCGGCAGGAACATGCCCATGCTGCGCATGTGCTCAGCATATCCAGGATCAAGAACTAGCATCCGCCGCTCTTCCACCCGAGCCAGGAAGTAGTACGCAAAGAGCATCCCCACAAAGAGCAGGAATATGATCACCCGCGGCCACATGGTAAAGAGTCCAAACGCCGAGATGCTCAGACACAAGTACTGCGGATGGCGAATGTAGCGGTACGCTCCGGATGTCACTACCTTTCGGCCGAACAGACGCGAGCCGTAGATCTGCACCGCCAGAAAGAAGAAAGTCACCAAGCCCAAGCCGAAAGCGTAACGGCCCAAGTCCCAGCGCAGGAACTCGAGAAACGGACTCGTCGTAAACACCGCATGGGGTAGCAAAAATCCGGTCAACCACGCAGTGGCTCTCGAGTGGTTGAGCCACTTCAGCGTAGGCCCGTAGGCGGCGTAGAAGTAGAAGGCGAACGGACTGATCATGATGATGACTTCGAACATGACCAAGCCGTAGATCACGGCAAGCATGCGCGAGAGCCACCGGCGCCCAGTACCCTGGGGTGCGGGGGATGGGCTAACCTCGGACGCTGGAGCGGTTACGATAGGTCCTCCGGAGCGTAAAATTCTATTAGAAAAGCCTTGCCGCTGCACTTCTTTTCGAACCGCGAAATTCCGACAGACCGCTTCACCGAAGTTGTTAAGGCGTTCTTCGAGTTCTTAGGTGGGTCTGGGATGCACACACCGCGCGAAGGACCACATGTGCTCGAATTTGTTGCTTTCCAGCACAGCAAAACCGAAGCACATCGTTGAGCCTTGTTTTCGGCAGGGATTTCCAACAAGATGTGCGCCTCCAGATCCAGCCACGAAATGGATGGTTGGGCGAATCGGCAGGAATTCGCAAGGGTCACGGAATCATGCTCCGCTTGTAACCCTCTGATTTAGAACAGTGCTGAACGTTGTCATCTGCGCCGCAAAGTATTTGAATCGTCGAGCGTGTTCAGTTCTGTTAACCGGAGGGTTGTAGGTTCGAGTCCTACCAGAGGAGCCATTTATTTCACTACCAGACGCCGTTCGCTGCTAGCTCCACGCACAAAGCACCTCACCTCCGGCAGTGTGTTTGCGATGTAGTTTTTCATATACATAGATTACGTTGTTCCTGTCACACCAAAATCAACTTTCGCCATATGGTCTGCTACACGGACGGCTTGCGCCGCGATCGTTAATGCCGGGTTTACAGCCGCAGAAGATGGGAAGAAGGAGGCGTCCACTACGAATAAATTGTTATGGTCGAAGGATCTGCAGAATTGGTTCAGAGCAGACTTGCTGGGATCGCCGCCAAAGGACACTGTACCGCACTGATGGGAGACGGAGAGGCCTCCCATGTGCTTCGCGATATTGAGTTTAAAACCGATCTTTCTCATCAGCGAGACGGTTTTTTCGGTTAAGCGCTTATGCCCAGCCATATTGTTTGCGGTGTAGTGAAGCCGAATCTTGTCGCCTTGCAGAAGCACGCGATTTTTCGGGTCTGGCAAGTCCTCGGACATAATCCACCAATCCACGCTCCGTTCAGCCATTAGTCTTCCAACGAAGTTGGGCAGATACTGGTGCTTGGCAGTGAGCATCCCAGCTTGGAGCTTGCCCAGACCCTGAATATTGCCCATCGGATATTTGAAACCGTCATCTCCGAAGTAAAAATCATTGATGCAAATTGTTTTCTGAAAGTTCGTACCGTTGATTTTCCAACCGATACTCATAAGAGCCGTATTGTTATGCGCCATGTAATTCCGGCCGACAATGCCTGAGGAATTCGCAAC
The DNA here is from genome assembly GCA_003225455.1 of Acidobacteriota bacterium. Lineage (GTDB taxonomy): Bacteria > Acidobacteriota > Terriglobia > Terriglobales > Acidobacteriaceae > QIAB01. Next base: position 38,615 of record QIAB01000044.1, on the reverse strand, counting down.
CCCACGGGGAGCCTTGTCGCACGCCGAGCGCAGCAGCAAAGCGGCGGAATTAACTGCGCTCGCTGACAGCACGATCACGGGCGCGGTGATTCGTTCGATGCAGCCGTTGCTCTCGTACTCCACCGCGTTCACGCGGCGGCCGTCGCTGGTGAGGACTAGACGCGTTGCCTTGGAATTTGTTTTCAGAGTGAGCCTTCCTGTTGCCAGGGCGGGCCTGACCGCGGCAACCTCGGCGTCGGTCTTCGCGTGCACCTTGCATGGAAAGCCATCGCAGGTTTTGCAACGGATGCATGCTCCTCCTTCATGGCGTTGCACCGCGAGAGGAAGCGAGAAAGGTTTGATCCCTTGATCCTTGAGCGCGGAGGCTACTCGTTCGATCACAGGTTCGTGCTCAAGAGCAGGATACGGATACTGCGGAACATCTGGCGGCTCGGTTGGATCAACGCCCGCCTCACCGTGAACCAGATAGAGCCGTTCGGCCAGATCGTAATACGGCGCAAGTTGACGATAGCTGATAGGCCATGCGGGTGAAAGACCGGCGGCATGTTCCAAGTCTTCGAAGTCTCGTTCTCGGAGGCGCAACATCGCGCCACCATACAATTTGCTGCTGCCTCCAACGTAGTAATATGTGCCGGGACGGAATGGCGTACCGTCTTTGTCTAGCCAGGTCTCTTGCGGAACATATTTCTGGTGGAAGAAGACGGCGTTCACGTCCCAGTTTTCTGGCTCCTGGGGCAAGAAGCCGCCGCGTTCTAAGATCGTCACCGTCAGCCCGTGCTGTACCAAACGGTAGGCTAACGTGCCGCCTCCTATGCCGCTGCCGATGATGAGTACGTCGGGAGAGGAACCCATTGCGACAATCCTTGGTTCGGTCGGCTCGAAGAGTTAATTTCGCAAATTTCCGTCGTGCGAGATCTTAGTTGGCACGCCTGCTGCCCCATATCGGATCATAGCAACCAAGGAAGAGCAGCAGGCGCTCCGAATGTTAGGTGACCGATGGAATTGATCATGCTTCCCGGCACGGAACTCTACTACGATTCACACTTCCTCCCGCCCGAGGAGGCAACCCTGTTGTTTGACACTCTAATGAGCAAGTGCGATTGGAAACGGCGAAGGGCCTCGTTCGGACACGCCGTTCCTCGGGACGAAGCCTATTACGGTGACGTCGGAACCGACTACACATATTCACGACGAGACTACGGGCCGCTTCCTTGGATACCGGAGTTGGTTTCCTTAAAAGCCAGGGTCGAAGCAGCCACTCCGGTTGCCGCCTATGCCAATTTGTCCTTGCCGAGAACTGGATACAACGCCGTGCTTTGCAATCTGTATCGCAATGGAAACGACAGCGTGGGGCTCCACGCCGATGCTGAGCCGGAGATGGGCCCCGTAATCGCTTCTATCAGCCTCGGTGCGGAGCGACTTTTCCGCTTTAGGGGAAAGGGCGGAACCGTGGCATTTGCCGAAAAATTGCCCCACGGCAGCTTGCTCATCATGGCGGGGAAAACACAGAAGCACTTCAAGCACGAGGTTCCAAAAGAGCCGGGCGTCACCGAGCCCCGCATCAACCTTACGTTTCGGCGAATAGAACACAATTGAATCGTACCCGGATCATGTACCTCGATTCGTCCGCGGCCAATCAATCCGCCAGCGTCCCCCAGAGAGGGGAATCCAGAACAGGCGTTTCGGCGGCGTTCCCCGCGCCGAGTGATAGATCGCAGCAGTACGCTCGTAGAAGCCGCGAGTGTGCCAAGAATCTCGGAATGAAAAAGCTGAAAGTCGAGATGATGGCAGAATTCGTGTCTTGTTTAGCCGAGCTTGGCCAAGCGCCACAGTACGGGGGCGTTTCTCACGACGGCATTGATGGAATCGAGGTTGCGACCATCCGCTAACGCCTTGAGCGCAGCCAGCACCCGCCCCTCACCCAAGCGGTCGATGGCATCCCCCAGCGAGACCGCGAAGTGCAGCATCACGCTGGAATCGCGGTAGCAGTCGGCCATGCAAGCGGTACAGCCGTCACGCACCAGAGGAGTATCTAAAAAGTCCCAGACTGAGCAGAGGCGCTGATCCCAAGCATCACACCGCCACAGGTCGTAGTTCCAGTCCATGTAGAAACTCTTATAGCCACCGTAACAGACAAACCGCTCCGGCTCGTCGCGCAAGTGGCGCTTCATATCTTCTATAGAGGCTCGCGGATTGTTTACCGGGAACATCTCCCGCAGGTGATCAACCTCATCGAACGCTTCGACGAGTTCCGAAGAAGTGAAGTTAACGAGACTTGAGTTATCCGACCAAGCGAGAGATGACGAGCCAAGGCGTGCCCTTTGGGGGTAGGAAAAGGCAACGGCAGCGAAGCCAAGCTCGCGCAGCAGCGGCACGAGGGCGCGGTAGTCACGGACCAACTTGTTGATCGTCACTTGTGCGAGTGGCGTCATGCCGAGGCTCGGCATCCTCAGCGTCGCCGACTTGATGCGTGCACCGAGACCTCTCAAGCCGCGATTTGCCTCGTGGTCGAACAGGTCCGGAGCATCAATCGATACGTAAACTGTCTTCAGCCCCGCCGCCGCAAGCTGGTCGAGCCGCGCTGGGAGCAGCCAGCCATTCGTAATGAGCGCCGGGCCCATTCCCTTTGCGACTGTCATCGAGATCATCTCATCGAGTTTGGGGTGCAGAAGAGGCTCGCCTCCGAAGAAGCTAATGTAGCGAACATCTCGTTGATGCAGGATGCCGAGTGCGCGGTCGAACTGGTCGGTGTCGATCCAGCGCAGGTGACCGAATGGCACTTTCCCGTTAGCGAAATTGCAGAAGTCGCACTTCGCGTTACAGGCGTTGGTCACGGCAACATTGCAGATCGCCGGGCCTCCGCGACGGAGCAGGCGCAGCATGTCCCACGCCTTCGACGCCATGGTCGTCACGGCCGGGAACTCGGCGCATCGTTGGCGCGTTCTGGATTTTTTTCAACACGCCTATTCATCGAAAGGCCTGCAATTCTGAACTTCGCGATCGAATCCGGATATGGCTATGTGACTGAGACCGCACACTGTGGGGCGCACAATAGCAAGAGTGGAGATGGGAAGCGACATTCTACGCGGTGTCTTTGATGGGATCGGGAAATAATCAGTTGTTCGCAGCCACAGCAGTTACATGGTCCAAACTGGAGAGGCGGGAGTAACCCCTAACAGGTTGCTGAACAAACTGTTTTCGGGGCCAGCAATTTCCCTCGGCGGCTGAAGCCGCTACTGATTTTGCTGCACTTACGGCGCGGCTAGAAGCCGCACCCTTTCAAAACACGAACGACATTCGAGTTTTTCAGCAGCCTGCTAAGGAGCCTATATAGAAAAACTTCAGCTGATTCTGCCGGACGTGACACATGCAAGCATTGCGGTGCACCCACATCTATTGATAGGAATCAGCGCACGGCAGGGTTGCAATGGTTCTGCCGGATTCCAAGTTGTTCATCAATGCCGATTTGACCTGCGGTCCATTCTTGTAGTGCTGCCACTGCCAGAGGCCGTAGCCGTTCGCCAGATAAAACTGCTCCTCGTCCTTGCAATTTTGAAAGCTCTTGTCGCAGTTGTAGTGATAATGCAGAACCCGCGTCCAGACCCTCCCGATGTTTCCTCCCGTATCCATTTGCACCGGAGCGTCGAGATCAGTGATTACGGTTCCGACCGTGCTCGTTTTGTAAGGCCGGCATGAGGAGAAATACTGGAACGTTGTGTCTGATGTTTTGATCTCTGGCCCCGGTTTGCCTTCGGTCACGCAGCGGGCGGTGATGGGCAGGTCGTGAAGGAATCGCTTGAAGGTCCGATTGTCTTCCCACTTCAACTCCGTGGAACGCATGTAGACGTGATCCGGATCAAATGCCTTAACATCGAATCCGTGCGCCTTCGAGCTTTTTAGCCAAAACCAGTAACCCACTGCTGTAAAGTCCTGGTTGGGGAATACCGCCGTGTAGATGGGGTTTGGCTTTTCGCTCATGAAGTGCGCTGCCCTTCTTGCCTGTTCCATTGCGAAATACTTCATAACGTCGATTTGTCCGTTTGGACAGGAGAAGTTTTGTGCGGCAGCCATTGAAGAGGCGACGAGGATAAGAGCTACTACCGGTCGGGTCATCTATACGACCTCATCAGGGGAGCTTTTGGCGTGTAAACACGAACCGGAAGCACAAGTTGCCTTATCAGGGCGTTTGTATGGGGCTCACGTCGCAGAGGGATGCTCGATGTCTAAAGGTCTCAGGCCGCCGATGGCCATCACCATATAATTTCGCAAACGACCAACGACATCGACAGGCCATAACTAGATTCCGAGCAGATTGGCCTGCAGCTTCACGTAGTCATGCTCTTGCGCCCAAAGGTTTAGAGGGAGCGTCGCTAGCTCATCTACGATCGGCACTGCGAGACCATTTTTGGTCAGGTCAACCGTCTTGATATAGCGCCTGCAGGTGTCGCAAGCCTCCACGCGGACGTGCGGAAATTGGCTTGCTGTGTAGACCGCAAGCTTCTCGACTGCCTCTTCTCCGCAGGCAGGACAGCGGATTCGTCCACAGCGGATTCGTCCATACTTCCACTCGGTTAAGCATAGTGAGCAGATCAGCGATCGCTTTGCGCCGTCTCCTTCCGGCCGCAAAACACCAACCACGGGCTTGCCCTGACAGAATGGGCAAACTCGCGCCGTTTCGTCTGACTCATTGTGTTCACGATGGTCGGCAAAGAACTCCGCATAGGGCTGCAGAAAGGCAATGACCAGTAACGACTCGGGGTCGCCGGCGTTCGCTTCGAGATCGGGGCCACTGAACAAAAATGTCGAGAACCGATCATTCCATCTGCTGGCCGATTGTGTTCTCAACCCCTGAGCAGACTGTGCTATAGGGCCAGGCGCAATTGCTTCAACCGCAGAAAGGAATTCGGGAAAATTTGCTGTAAGAAATTCAAAGTCGAGATGCTCGCCAGCCAGCCGCGAAAATTTCTTTGCCGATCCATTCCCGTTTGCTTCTTGCAGGGAGGTGTATAGCACCTTCTGAAGACTGGCGAGACGTTTGTAGAATTGCAGTATCTCAGCCGCGAATGGATGTACTGCAGCCAGTTCGTCGGCGCGGCGAATGCGCTGGTCGAACTTCGAAAGCTTCATGGTCGCGACGATTTGCCTTTGACCTGCTCATACCACAGGCGGTGGTGCATCCTCGCCCACGAATCCGAAACTTCGCCGCGGATGATCGAGGTGAAGCCGCCGCGGACCATGGCGGTCCCCATGTACACATGAATGATGAATCCGCCAATGGTTGCCAGAGCTGCTGTCACGTGAACAAAGACAGCCAGATAGCGCAGCCAGCGCAGATTCCATGGGATTAGTTCTGGAAACCACAAGACGAGCCCGGAGAGCACAAGCAGAATGCCCCCATAAAGCATCAGCCAAAAAAACAGCTTCTGACCATAGTTGAAGCGCCAAATCGGTGGAAGGTCTTCATCTTCGTTCCGGATGTAGTGCTCCATGGCGTGCGACCATGCGCGGTCGGCATCATTGATGCGCATGTCGTCGCGCCAGTGTGCAAACATCCACAGCATCGACGCCATGAAGTGCCGATTTGACCTGCGGTCCATTCTTGTAGTGCTGCCACTGCCAGAGGCCGTAGCCGTTCGCCAGATAAAACTGCTCCTCGTCCTTGCAATTTTGAAAGCTCTTGTCGCAGTTGTAGTGATAATGCAGAACCCGCGTCCAGACCCTCCCGATGTTTCCTCCCGTATCCATTTGCACCGGAGCGTCGAGATCAGTGATTCCTTTCTTCGCTTCCCCTTGCTTGCTGTCCTTGTCGTGCACGACTTTCGGGCCAAAGCGCAGGTAGTGCAGCGTGACCCCGAGCACGCCAAACAACATGGCGAAATTACCGATCCATTTAGCTGGTCCTTTCCAGAGACGGACTACCCAGGGGACGTGGGGATCTTTTGGCAGTCCGCCGTAGGCTTCGGGATTAGTTGCATCATGGAGAACGTAGATCACGCCGGTGCCACCCACGCCCGGCGGATCATAGACTCCGGCCTTCTCGAACCCAAAATGATCGCGAAGCTGCTTGGAGCGGGTCTCGGCCAGGTCTTTCATGTCGTCTTTCGTTCCGAAGTGCAGACAGCCTGTCGGACATGCCTTGATACATGCCGGCTCTAATCCGACAGCAACTCGGTCTGAGCACAGCGTGCACTTGAAGACTTTTTTCGTCTCTGGATTGAACTTCGGAATGTTGAACGGACACCCGGTAACGCAATACTGACAGCCGATGCAATGTTCTTGCTGGAAATCAACAATTCCGTTCGCGTATTGGACGATGGCGCCATCCGCAGGGCACGCCGCCAAACAGCCCGGATCAGCGCAATGCATGCACTGGTCTTTGCGCATCAACAGCATCAAAGTGCCGTCTTCGCGCTCGTGCTCATTGAACTTGATCAGGTTCCAATATTTCCATGTCGTTTCCGGCATGGTCTGGTAAGTGTTATCGAAGGTCGTGTCAGTAAAGGGGTATCCGTTCCATTCGAGGCAGGCGACCTCGCAGGCCTTACACCCAATGCAAGTTGTCGTGTCGATCAGCTTGCAGACCTGCTCAGCTCGCTCTACATTTGCGCCCGGGACCGGTCCCGGATGCCCCGACATTTTGCGGATTTGTAATACTGCCTGGCTCATGGGCGTTCCTTATACTTTCTCGAGCTTGACGAGAAAGCCCTTGAATTCGGGCGTATACGCGTTGGGATCCGTAACCGTCGGCGAAAGCCGGTTTAGCAGCGTCCTTGCGTTCCTCTCTTCGTCTTCCTGAATGCCGCGATAACCCTGATGGATTGGAATACCAATCTGGTAGATCTTTTTCCCGTCAATGGTCATGGGCTTGATGCGTTTGGTGACGAACGCCTTGGCGATGTAGTAGCTCCGCGCGCTCGTCACCTTTACTCTGTCATTGCCCTTGATGCCCAACTCGTTCGCCAGTTCCACCGGAATCTCGACGAAGGCTTCGGGAATGAGCTGCACGTTCATCTGGTTGTTCTTTGTCCAGTAGTGATAGTGCTCGGTGAGTCTGTAGGTGGTGCAGATGACGTTGAAGCCGTCGCCGGGAGCGGCGTACTTGTCGGCTGCGGTCTTGAGTTTTTTGACCACAGGATTATTCGACTGGTTGGGATGCAGCGCATTTGGCACCGGACTTTCGATCGGTTCGTAGTGCTCGGGGAAGGGTCCATCGTTGAGCCAAGCAAACAGCCGGCCCAGCCCTTCCTGGTTCATGATGAACGGACCCATGTGGTCCTTGGGCGGAGAGTCCGCCTTGAAATCGGGCACGTCGTTGCCGACCCATGCCTGCTTGCCTTCGTCCCACCACACCTGCGGCCGCGATGGATCCCACGGCTTGCCTTCCAGGTCGCAAGAGGCGCGGTTGTACATCCCGCGGCGGTTCGCAGGCCATGACCATGCCCA
>QIAB01000044.1:0-31162 GCA_003225455.1 Acidobacteriota bacterium | reverse complement strand
AGGCCAGAGGGATCGTCGGTCCCGCGGCGCTGAGTCATGGCTCCCGCTTCCGTCCAGGAGCCGCAATACAGCCAGTTTCCGGAGAGAGTAGTGCCGTCGGCTTTCAGCCATGAAAACCCCGGCAATTGCTGGCCGGCTTTGATGACCTGCGCGGTCTTCGGATCTGTCAGATCGGCGAGCGCCTTTCCGTTAATCTCTTTCGCCAGTTCCGCCAGCGAAGGATTGTGAGGCACAGTGTATGGCCACCAGGCGTTGAGAATTGGATCCGGGAACTTTCCACCTTCCTTTTTGTATAGCTCGCGTACCTTCAGGAAAATAGTTGCCAGGATCTCCTGATCCAACTTGGCTTCCCCAGGGAGAGGAAGAGCCACGTTCTTCCACTGCAACCAGCGCGCCGAATTAACGAAGGTTCCATCCTTCTCAGCGAAACCCGCCGCCGGCAGGCGGTACACGGTGGTGTTGATCTGCGTCATCTCCTCGGTCGTAATCCCCGGGGACTTCCAGAATTCGCTGGTCTCGTCTGGATAGATCTCACCCACGACGAGCCAGTCAGCCTTTTTGAGCGCCTCAATATTTTTCTGCGAGTCCGGTCCAATCGCGACTCCGTTCATGCCGAAAGCAAACATCCCTTTTACCGAGCCGCGGAACATGTTGTCCCAGATTTGCGTCCAGGCAAAGTTGCGATCCACTTTGGGCAGATAGTGGAACGCCCAGTCGTTTTCCTTGGTTGCGCTCGGCCCGTACATTGCCTTAAGAAATGACACGGCAAACTTGGGAGTGTTTGAGTAGTAGTTGAATGATTCCCATCCTGCCGGTTTGACCGTCAGAGGCGTAATGCGCTCGATGTAGGTCTTGAAATCCGTGTCACCAGGGACGGGCACCTTCAGATATCCAGGCAGGCTGTCGAAGACTCCCGCCATGTCGGTGGCGCCCTGAATATTGGAGTGGCCGCGAAGCGCATTCACGCCACCTCCGGCGCGTCCCACGTTGCCCAGAAGCAACTGCAAAATCGCCGCAGTGCGGATAATTTGCGTCCCGGAAGTATGCTGTGTCCATCCCACCGCGTAAATCACTGTGGCGACCTTTTTCATGTCGCCATCTTTGCGGCCGGATGTGAACAGGTCCGCAGCTTTCAGAAATTGCTCTTTGGGAATACCAGTAATGCGCTCCACCATCTCCGGCGTATAACGCGAGTACTGCCGCTTGAGTAACTGGAAGATACAGAGTGGGTGCTGGAGGGTGAGGTCGTAGGCGACCTTCTCCGGCATCAGCGGCACAGGAAAAGGTGTGGGCAGGTGCCCTGGCGGACCAGTCGGCGCGGCTACGGGTTTGCCGCTTGTATTGCCCACAGCATAGTTCCAGGTAGTCCTGTCGTAGCTCTGACTGGCGGGATCAAATCCGGAGTAGAAGCCGTCCTCCGGGAGCTTGAATCCTTCGTTCACCAGGAGCGCCGCGCTGCTGTAATGCAGCAGGTAATCCTTGGCGATGCGGTTGTTCTGGAGGGCGTAGTTGATCAACCCGCCCAGGAACGCAATATCAGAGCCGGCGCGAATCTGGAGAAAAAGATCCCAGATGGCAGCGGTGCGGGTAAAGCGCGGATCGACCACGATCAGCTTGGCGTTGCGGGTCTTCTTGGCTTCAATGACCCATTTGAAACCGCAGGGATGATTCTCGGCGGGGTTTCCGCCCATGATCAACATCATGTCGGTATTCTTGATGTCGATCCAGCCATTCGTCATGGCCCCGCGCCCGAATGTTGGTCCCAAACTTGAGACCGTAGGGCCGTGTCAAACTCTGGCCTGGTTTTCTATATAGGTGAGACCCAGGCTGCGCATGGTCTTGACGACCAAGTAGTTGAATTCGTTGGTGTCAGTGCAGCCGCCTGTCCAGGCAATGCCTTCGCAGCGGTTTATGGTGCGACCCTGCGCGTCTTTCTCGATGAAGGAAGCGTCGCGCGTCTTCTTCGTCCAGCGCGCGATCTCGTCATAAGCTTGCGACCACGGAATGTCTTCCCAATGATCCGAGCCGGGGCGGCGAACCTGCGGTTTCATCAGTCGCCTGGGATTCATGATGTCCTGCTCGAGAGAAGCCCCTTTGGGGCACAGAGTTCCACGGTTGATCGGATGGTCCGGGTCTCCCTCGACGTGAATGACTTGCGGCGTGACATTCTTGGCCTTATCGCCAATCGTATAAATAATGACGCCGCAGCTTACGGAACAATAGGGACAGGTGGATCTGGTCTCTGACGCGCGGGCCATCTTGAGCTCACGCAGCTGCGCATAGGCGGGTGCGAGATCGAAGCCAAGCAAAGTGAGGCCCACACCACTCAGCGCGCTCACCTTTAAGAAGTCTCTGCGGCTGCCGTTCATAGGGTCACCCCTCTCGCCAATGAGATATTGAATGGGCTAAGGTCTGTTCACAACCGTTTTCCGGGAGGAAAGTCGCGGACTGTGCGTCCGATTCGGGATAGAGTGTACACCAAATTACGCCTAAAGATGAAGCTCCAGGGCATGCATGCGGGACACAAGGCTGTCTACGACTGCATCAAGGCGTTTCCCGAGACCAACAGTTTGCAGGAGCTATAACGGATGCAGTTCGACCGCCATCCAGATGCAATCCGTGTCGGCGTAATAGCGGTGCCAGGGATAAGTGAAGCTCCGGTCATTCGCGATCGCAAAGAACGGGTCATGGGTGAATCCCGGCGGCATCAGTACGTCTTCATAAAGCGTGTCTGCGTTGTTCTCGCGAAATTTCTGCATGTGACCTGTGCCAAGGACTTGTGTATGCACTTCGAGAAACTGGTGTCCGGTGTGGATTCCGCAGTCCGTTTCTTCCGGCGTATACCAGAGGTTCAGCTTGAGCCGATATCGTCGTGGTGAAGTTGCAACTGAAGTCTGTTGGGTGAAAGCGGAGACCGGATCGAGTTGCACATTTCCGATGTCATCCTGCGAAGAGATATAAAGAGGAGTGGCGCGTGGAAATTGAGGATTGCGATGCCCGTACCAATCCCAGCCCAACGCCAGACCGCCAAGATTTGTGCGCTGTCGCACGTGCAGCAATGCAGCCGTGTCCCCACTCTCAATCGTGCAATGGCGGAGCATCGTGGATTTCCACGGGAGAATCGTTCCATGATCTCCTCCCACCTTGTAGTGCAAGGCAGCGGTGGAGAGGTTCACGACAATGGCATCCTCAACCGGCATGTCGCGCACTGCGCTCACCAGCACGCTTTCGATCCAGTCATTCGAGAAAGAGAGAGGACGACGTTGATTTGATTCGGACATACGATTCTCTGCAAACATCTTCGGAGCTAACCCTGCTGCCACCAACCAGCGGCCGGAATGCGACAGGAACGTGCGACGGTCCAACGTGTGACGATCCATGTTAGCTCCGCCTCCAAAATGCGAGCCGGATTATACAACCATGGGTATCGCGGCCAAGTTCATTCGCTTCCCGCTTTCGCCGGGAGTAGAATGTGCGGCGCAGCGGGGTTTTGAGCGCGGAGGTGCCTATGCAACTCACAGTGGGACAGATCATCGGAAAGGCTCTCAAAGCGTACGGCGTTCCCTATGTCACCGGCCTGCCGGGACACGGAAATTGGAGCATGATTGATGCCTTCAACGATCCGGTTTCCAAGCTGCGCTTCATCCAAGTAATGCACGAACAGAGCGCCGTTCACATTGCGGACGCACACTATCGCGTCACGGGCCAGCCGATCGCTGCTTGCACCTCGATCGGCCCGGGTGCGACGAACACGATTATCGGACTTGCAACCGCGCACTGCGATTCGACCGCGCTGCTCCTCATCACCGGCAGCGCTGCCACGCACATGCGCGGGCACGGCGTCATGCAGGAACTCGACCGCTTCGCGTCGCCTGATTTCCCGCACATTGTGGCGCCAGTCACAAAACGCACTTTCGATGTGATTCGCGCCGATCAGGTCCCATTCGTGCTGCATCGAGCCTGGAACGCGATGCTGACCGGTCGGTCTGGGCCAGTGCACATGGAAGTGCCGCTTGATGTGCAGGTCGAAACAACGGACATTGACGTCGCAGATCTCGCCACGCGCTTGCCGATGGGGAAACCGCGCGCGGATACCCAAGCGATTGAAGCTGCCATCAAGCTACTTCTTACAGCCAAGCGTCCGTGCATCGTGGTTGGCGGCGGAGCGATCAGCTCGAATGCGACTCCGGAGTTGACGACGTTGGTGGAGAAACTCGGCATACCCGTAGTCTTCACCTGGAATGGGAAGGGCGCAATCGCCGAAGACAATCCGATGTGCGCCGGCACGGCCGGCTGGCCGGGGTCGCTGCCCGGCAACAGCACAGCCGCGAACGCCGACATCGTGATGTCGCTTGGCTGCCGCTTCACCGATTGGTCGGCTTCGTCTTACCGCAAGGGCGTAACCTTCTCAATCCCGGACGCCAAGCTCATCCAGGTCGATATCGATCCTCGCGAAATCGGCAAGAATTATCCCACGGAGGTGGGCATTGCGGCCGATTGCAAGCTTGTCCTGGCCGATATCCTCGCTGGAATTTCGAATGAACAGGCACGTAAGGCGCGCGAATCCAATGGGAGGAAAAGCTCGAGCGCCGACGCTCCTACAAAGGCATTCCAACAACCATGCTGCGTACGCTCCGTGAGCTGCGCAAGGTTCTGCCCCGCAATGGCATCGTGACCGTAGGATCTGGCCATCCGCAGAGCACAACCAAGCAGGCCTTCCCGGTGTACGAGCCGCGAACCCACATCACTTCAGGATCGTTTTCGTCGATGGGATTTGCGCTTCCCGCCGCTATCGGCGCCAAGCTGGCCAAACCCGATGCGCCGGTTGTGTGCATTATCGGGGACGGAGATTTCATGATGTCGGTTCAGGAACTCGCCGTCTGTGCCATGTACGACATCCCCGTCGTGTTTCTGGTTCTCAACAACTCGGGCTATATCTCCATTCGCGATGGCCAGAACTATCTGATCGGCCGGCAGATTGGATCCGAGTTTAATCATCACAATGGCAGCGAGACGCCTTACTCGGTGGACTTTCCATTACTCGCGAAGTCTTTCGGCTTCGAAGTCGCAACTAAAGTGCAAGCAGCGGATGATATTGCCTCAAATATTAAGAACGCTCTCGACTCGAAAGCGCCGGCACTGGTCGAGGTGCCGATTACGCGAGATGTCTCCGTGGCCGCGGCGGAAGTGGTCGGCTGGTGGGACTTCCCGGTTCTTCCGACAGCATCGGACGCCGTCAAGGCCGACTACAAAGCGGGCTACGCGGCCGAACAGCATCGGCGGTCCGCCAGCAACGTCGAACTCAGTGAACCTGTCTCGGCTGTCGGGTAGGACTGGTTTTCTCGTAGCGCCGGCATCTTGCCGGCTGTCCCGAGGGCGCTACTTTTCCCGCAGACTATGCAAGGAGGGCACCATGGCACGCTATCTGAAGACTGGACGGCCGCCGGAACAGGCCGCGGCCGATGCCAAGAAAGTCCGCGACACCGTAACCGGCATTATCGAAGACATTGAAGCTCGCGGCGAGGCGGCTCTGCGCGAGATTTCTGCGAAGTTCGACAAATGGAACCCGCCCGCGTTCCGGTTGTCGGAGCAGGAAATCGAAGGTTGTCTCTCCCAACTCTCAAAGCAGACCATCGAGGACATTAAATTCGCTCAAACCCAAGTGCGCAACTTCGCCCAGGCGCAGCGGTCATCGATAAAGGACATTGAAGTCGAAACGCTGCCGGGAGTCATTCTGGGCCATAAGAATATGCCGGTTGACTCGGTGGGCTGCTACGTTCCGGGCGGGAAGTACCCCCTGGTCGCTTCCGCTCATATGAGCGTTGTGACAGCGAAGGTCGCGGGTGTGCCGCGGGTGATCGCATCCTCACCTCCCTATCATGGCCAGCCAAGCCCGGCAGTGGTCGCCGCCATGCAGCTCGGTGGGGCGGATGAGATCTACTGCATGGGTGGCGTTCAGGCAATCGCGGCTATGGCGCTCGGCACGAGCAACATTGAGCGCGTCTCGATGATTGTAGGCCCGGGCAACGCCTTCGTGGCCGAGGCTAAGCGCCAGCTTTTTGGTCGTGTGGGAGTCGATCTGATCGCGGGACCAACCGAGATCCTCATCATCGCCGATGAGACCGTGGACGGAGAAATCTGCGCTACCGATCTCCTGGGGCAAGCCGAGCATGGGTTCAATACGCCCGCTATCCTGCTTACAACTTCAGAGAAACTGGCCCACGAGACCATGGCCGAGGTCGAACGGCTGCTTGCTATTCTTCCCACCGCAGAGTTGGCCTCTGTTTCATGGCGCGATTACGGCGCGGTGATCGTGTGCGACTCCGATGAAGAGATGGTGCGGGAAGCCGATCGTATCGCCTCCGAGCACGTCCAGGTCATGACTCGCAATCCGGACTACTTTCTCAAGAACATGAAAAATTACGGTTCACTTTTCCTGGGACCGCGCACGAATGTGGCGTACGGCGACAAGGTAATCGGCACGAATCACACGCTACCCACGGGCAAGGCGGCTCGCTACACGGGTGGCCTTTGGGTGGGCAAATTCGTCAAGACTTGCACTTACCAGCAAGTTCTCACTGATCAGGCTTCGGCCATGATTGGTGAGTACTGCTCGCGTCTGTGCGTACTTGAGGGCTTCTACGGACATGCCGAGCAAGCCAACATCAGGGTACGACGCTACGGTGGCCGGGACGTTGGATATGCAGCGGCAGCGGATTAAGACCTTGTAGGAAGACTTATAATAATGCCGCAAGCTTAGGTCCGCTCATTGCAGCTTCGCGTATTCGGCTCTGGCTTCTTTGATGACGGGAATATCGGGGTCCGCGTCTTTCCACAGTGCGAAGAAATCCTGATACGAGGTGCGGCTCCTCTGTTTGTCGCCCTGTAGCGCGTAAGCGCGTCCCAGCCCCAGCCGTGCCATCGACATCAAGGGATCTGCCGGAGCGGCGTTCCGCAGAGCCAGCACTTTTTGAAACTCTTGTGTGGCCTCGCTCGATCTGCCGGCTTTCCAATAAGCCAGCCCGCGGATGTACAGCACGTTTGTACTACCTTTGTCGTAGGGAGCAGATGCTTTCAGAATTTCGATCGCCTTAGAAGCGTCTCCGCTCTGCAACGTTACCGCGGCCTGGGCCAACGGAGCCCCAAGCGCTTGCACGAACGTGTCTTCGGGCCGGTTCTTGGCCACTTCGCTCGCAAATTCGAGCGCCTTTTTGCTATCCCCGGCTACAGCCAGCGTCAAGGCTGCCTGGAGCTTGAGGCTGTAGCTCTGCGAATTGCCTAAAGCCACGTTCATCGCCGCAATCGCCTGCCGTTGATTGCCCGACAGCGCCTGAGCCCATCCCTCCTCCGCGATAGCGTATGACTCCAAGTCCTTGAGTTGGAGTCGTTGTGCGAGCTGCCGAGCCTTCTCATAGGATTCGTTAGCTTGGCGTAGCTGTCCGTGCGATGCGGCCATGTCGCCGCGGCGGAGATTTACATTGAATTCGAGGTCTGGTTGTTCATGAAGGAAGGATTCTTCCTTTTCCAGCATGGCCAGATCCCCCTGCGCCAGGGCGACGGTTGCAAGTGTGTCGTGCAGGGATGTGAACCCGGGGTTCCGTTGCAGACCTGCTTTCGCAACCGCCTTGGCCTCCTCTAGGCGATTGAGTCCCATGTAATCGCCCGCCGTCTGCTGGTAGCCGCGAATCTCGTCGAGGTCTACCCGCATCGCCTCTTTGGTGTTCTCCAGCGACTTCTCGAACTCCCCCAGTTGCGCGTATGTGACTCCCAGGTTCACATAAGGAGTGACTTCGCGCGGATAAGTTTGCTTAAACAGCTCGTACGCCGCAATCCCTTTATCGAGTTGCCCGCTGTCGGCGTAGTAGTGGGCGGTGATGTACAGTCGCTCGCGCTCGGTGGCCCGATCCTTTAACTCAAATGCTTTTTTCCGGTAGCTTTCGGCTGTATCCACTTGCCCGAAATTGCCGTAAACCGTGCCCAGCCGCGCGTAAGCGATGGCGAAGTTCGGGTCCACTTCAACCGCGCGCTTATACAGCGGAATTGATGCCAGATCGTCTCCCACGGAGTGCTTCGCATCCGCCAGAGTGTAGGTCTTCAGCGCTTCCAGAGAAGAAGTTGTGGCTTCCTCGAGGGGTTTGTCGAACTTCTGGATCGAAGCCAGCGACTCGCCCAGCTTCTCCCGCAGTTCGGTCGTAGTCTGGTCCAGAGTTTTGAGCACCTGCTCTTTGCTGTCCGCCCGCCCCTGCACCTCGGCCAGGGTGTCTCCGGTAGCGGCATTGATCGCATCCAGCGTAATCACGTATTGGCTGCCCAGGCCAGCGATCGAACCCACCAGCAGTGCCTTGGCGCCGTTGCGCTGGCAAATCTCACGCCCAATTTCAGTAGTGACCCGCTCGTCCGGTGACTTCCCCATCAAGGTCAGCGTATGCCGCGCCTTTTCATCCGAGAAGACACTCAGGAACGGCGACTGCTGCAGATCCACTGCCAGGGCTTTCTTTAGCGTGCCGTCAAAAACCGCATCGCCCGTGGTGTTGACAAAGTCCGCCACCAGAACCGAGTCCTTTCCCGTAAGGGCATGGGTTCGGCTGGAGCGGAGATATAGAGCCCCAGCGACTAGTGCGGCCACGACCATGGCCGCGGACGCCACGATCTTTCTCAGCGGCCGGCCTGGAACTGGCGCGCTGACTGTTTGGGCTGACGCTCTTTGCGCGGAACTGCTTCCGCCACGGGCTTCCACAACTCCGGTGGTTGCTGAAACCGGGGTCATCTGCGGGCTAGGTATGGGGGCCGAATCCATGCTTTGCACAGCAGCGCGCCCGGAATCGGTATCGCGCTTCAGCCGTTGCAGGTCAGCTCGCAAATCGCCGGCATGCTGATAGCGCAGGTTGCGATCCTTCTCCAACGCCTTGTTGATGATCCGCTCCAGTTCCACCGGCACTTCGGCATTTAGGCGTACCGCGGCAGTTGGTGATTTGTGCAGAATTGCGTCAAATATGGCGGCGGAAGTATCTCCATGGAACGGCAGCAGCCCGGTCGCCATCTCGTAGAGGACCGCGCCAAAGGAAAACAGATCTGTTCGTACGTCGAGTTCTTTGCCCAACGACTGTTCCGGGGACATGTACGCCACGGTACCCAGGGCAGTGCCCGGACTGGTCAGGTGCTCGAGACTGGCTCCCGCGGTCGCTTGAACCATGACCCCTGTTTCCTCCGCCCTGGCGGCGGGCGAAAGCTTGGCCAGGCCGAAATCAAGAATCTTGGCGTGCCCACGGCGGGTTACAAAAATGTTTGCTGGCTTGATGTCTCGATGGACGATGCCTTCGGCGTGGGCGGCATCGAGAGCGTCGGCAATCTCGATGCCGAGGGATAGCAGCGTCTCCAGATCCATCGGACGGTTGCCGATCAAGTGCTTCAGCGTTTTACCATCGAGGTACTCCATGACGATGAAGGCCTGGCCATCTTCCTCACCAATGTCATAGATCGTAGAGATATTGGGATGGTTCAGGGCGGAAGCTGCCTTGGCCTCACGCCGGAAGCGTTCGAGCACCTGGCGGTTTTGGGCCACGCCTTCAGGTAGGAACTTTAGAGCCACGAAACGGTCGAGCCGGGTGTCCTCGGCCTTGTAAACTACACCCATGCCGCCTCCGCCCAGCTTTTCCAGGATGCGGTAGTGCGAGATGGTATTGCCGATCACGTGGGAAAGGTTGGCCCTTAGGGCGCGATCATATTAGGGGCCAAGCTGCGGGAAGTCAATGCATGCGGGGTATTACGCATTGAGGGGAAAATGCTACACCCGTACACGTGTCAGGGTTGCCGCGTTCATTTTTGTGTAAACTCAGGCTGAAATGTTAGTGGCGAATGAAAATTGTGAAATTCAGCTCATGCGAGCGTAATTGCGGGTCTATGTAGTGCACTGTAACGTCCCAGCAGCCTGTTTCGGGGAATGAAACATGGCTCACCATAAAGTCTAAATCTCCTTTCATACCGTTCGTTGTTACTGCGGGTAACGGGATTGACTCTTCGAGACATTTTCCTGCAAAACTGAGGCGAGGAACAACTTCTTTCCGGGCATCATAGCCATCTCGCCCGCCAAATATTGTCATGGATTTAATCCCTTCGCCGTTTAGCGGGATCGTAACCCAAAGCTCGCTCGTGCCGTACTTCTGCAAAACGATATTCAGTGGAAAAGGATCAATCGGCGGCCGGGTGACAGGGCAGGCCGGAGGAACAGCAAGCATGAGAAATAGGAGGGTCGAGAACATGCGAGTACACTACTCCGCACAACTTTCGATTTTCAAGCATACTCCCGTCGATTAAATGCGTGCGGTAGGATTTTCGGAGATCACCGAGCGACAGCTTGACACCGCACCCAGGCGAGCCTGTTATAGTCTTTTCATTCGCAACTTTTGCCGCGTCATTCTGAAAAGATTTAACGGTCGATCGAGCCCAAATCGAGGTTCTGTACTGCATGGCAATAGCCGCCCCACGAATTCCAGTCGCGGCAACCGCGCCCGCTTCCACTGACAAGAGCGCAATGGCGATGGCAACGACCCTGTTTTTTATGTGGGGCTTTCTCACCGCCTTGAACGACATTTTGGTCCCGCATCTGAAGAACATCTTCGATCTGACCTACGCAGAAGTCATGCTGATCCAGTTCAGCTTCTTTTCGGCGTACTTCTTTTTCTCGGTTCCGTCGGGCAAGCTTATTGAGTGGATCGGCTTTAAGCGGAGCATGGTTGCCGGGCTTTTCACCATGGGTCTGGGCGCCCTGTTGTTCATACCAGCCGCCAGCGCCCCTTCTTTCCCACTTTTTCTGGCAGCGTTGATCGTTTTGGCTGCGGGCATTACTGTGCTGCAAGTTTCTGCGAATCCCTACGTATCTGTGCTTGGACCGCCAGAAACGGCTTCGAGCCGTTTGAATCTTGCCCAAGCCTTCAATTCACTGGGAACCACGATCGCGCCATATCTCGGAGGTCTCTTCATTTTGAGCGCCGCTTCCAAACACGTGGAGGAGCTTCGGGAGATGCCCGCTGAAGCGCTCCAGGCTTATCGCCTCCTTGAGGCGTCCTCGGTGAAGCTGCCCTACCTCGGGCTCGGCCTGACGCTGATTGCGCTTGGAGTGGTCATTGCAATTTTCAAATTTCCAGTCATTGCCTCGGCGGATCCCCACGAAGCCGCGCAGGCAGCTCACGCCAGCGTCTGGAAATACCGGCATCTGGTGCTGGGAGCAATCGGCATCTTCGTTTATGTTGGCGCCGAAGTCTCGATCGGGAGCTTCCTGGTTAACTACTTCAGCCAGCCGAATATCGGCAACGTGTCGGAAAAAATCGCTGCCGGTTTTGTTTCGTTCTATTGGGGCAGTGCAATGGTGGGCAGATTTATCGGTTCAGCTCTGCTGCAAAAACTTCGCGCCGGAACGGTCCTAGGCGCGGCTGCGATAGCGGCGTTCATCCTGGTAAGTACATCCGTGCTCAGCACAGGGCATTTCGCCATGTGGAGCATCATTCTGGTCGGTCTGTTCAACTCAGTGATGTTTCCTAATATTTTCACTCTGGGGATTGCCGGCCTTGGCCCGCTAACTGGAAAAGGTTCAGGCATATTGGTCATGTCAATTGTTGGAGGCGCAATACTTCCTGTGATGGTAGGAGCGCTGGCAGATCGGATCGGAGTGCATCACGCGTTCCTGCTGCCCGCGATTTGCTATCTCTATATCGTGTACTACGGGTTCAGAGGCTCAAGACCAGTCGTTGTTCCCGCGGTCTAGGCCTGGCGTATCGAGTCATAAGCGGTTCCGATGCGCGCCGTTTGTGTCCGATAACTATTTCTGCACAGCCTCAGGTTGTGTAACCGGACTCTGCAACTTCTGAAACTCCTGCATCTCGCGATCCGCCGCTGCAACTTTTCCCTGCTTGCGATAAAGACCGGCTAAGGCGAAATGGGTCTGTGCCGCTAATGAGGTGTTCTTCTCAAGAGTGAGCAGCCTGGTCCAGGCACGTTCACCGGCTGCAGCATCGCCCTCGAGCGCCGCTGCTTTACCTAAAGAGTAAAGCGTTTCGGGCATATCTGGCTGAAGGTGGTCTGCGATTTGGAGCGCAGCCCTGGCTTCGCGTGCTTTCCCCTGTTGAAGGAGTGCCGCTCCCAGGCGGTAGTGGGCTTCGGCATTGCCTGGCTGTACTTTTGTCTCAGCGCGAAATTCTTCTTCTGCTTTTGGCCACTGTGAAGAGCCAGCGTACACTTCGCCGAGCTCCAGGTGTAATTTCGGGATGTCAGGCCGGAGTCGTAGAGCTTCCTGGAATTCTTTTTCTGCTTGAGGCATCTGCCGCAGCACAAAATAGTTTTCCGCAAGAGCTTGATGCGCGCGAGCGGAATTGGGATGGGTAGCCAGCAATGTGTCAATCGATTGCTTCGACAGCAAGCCGCTGGCGCGGCCAAGATAGTAGAGCAGATCAGGATCGTTGGGGTGCTTGGCGAGCGCTGCCTGGAGATTCGTAACTGCCTGCGGCAATTGCCCGGTTTCGATCTGCGCAATACCCAGCGCGGTTTGCTCGTTGACGCGCTCCAGGTGCGGAATCGCTTCAGCCGCGTAACCTTGAGCGAGCAGCGCGTAGCCGAGCAACTGGTGGGCTCCAGCAAGGTCCGGAGCCAGTTCCAGCGCATGCTTCAGCGGCACGATCGCGGTGCCATAATCGTGTTTCTCCATGTAGGCTTGCCCCAATCGGACAAACCCATCCGGCAGCTTTGGCTCCAACTCAGTGACTTTTTGAAACTCTGAAACCGCCCGGTCGAATTGCTTTTGCTTTTCGGCTTCCGTGGCGGCTTGCATGTGCTGCAGTGCCTCCGGGCAGACCGTCTGCCAAGCCAACCAGAGGACGAGCAATGCCCCAATCACGGCTTCTCCGGCTCGCGAATTTCAAGAAATTGATCGGCGTGAATGTCGTTCAAAGTCTGATGAATGCCAGACGGCCAGGCAATTTCGATCTTCGCAGTTGTTGCTTGTCCTAGTCCGAAATGCAACCGCTTGTCACTTGCGGAAAGGTAACTTCCGGCTGTGGTTGCAAAACGAGTCTGTCCGTTAACTCGCACTCGCGCGCCCAGACCATCACGGTTGCTGCGCGTGCCGCGCAGGGAAATCACCAGCCAATGCTGCTGCCCGCCGCGGTTGATTAATACTATCGGCGTACTGCCTAGCGCAGTCATCACTACATCTTCCCAGCCATCGTTATTCAAATCGCCGAATGCCGCTCCGCGCCCAGCAATCGGAGCAGTGACCCCGGAATCTGCGCGTTCGAAGCGTCCATTATGATTCATCGCCAGCATCGGCAGTTCCAGATAGTGAAGCGACGGATCGATCTGCTCCACGTTGTCGAGCACATGACCCTGGGCGACGAACAGATCCTTCCAGCCATCATTGTCGAAATCTTCGAGTCCAACTCCCCAGCCCGAGCTTCCACTTGAAAGTACGCCAAGGCCAGTAACCAGGCTGCCGTAACTGAAAGTGCCGTTGCCCTCGTTGTGATAGACGCCGTAAATCTCACGGGGCAACTCGGTGACAATAACGTCTGGCCGGCCATCGTTGTCGTAGTCTTGGAAAACTACGCCCATGCCCGATAAGCGCCTGCCATCCTCTGAGAGTCCCGCGCCCGCTTCGAGAGCCCGTTCCGTGAAAGTCCCGTTGCCATTGTTGTGAAATAGATATTGCTGCATGCCATCATTGGCGACGAATACGTCTGTAAATCCATCGTCATCGTAATCAGCGAATGCTACTCCCAGGGCGCGTCCCTTCTTGGCCGCGATGCCGGACTTCTGGCTGACATCGCTGAACGTGCCGTCGCCATTGTTGTGATAAAGAATGTTAGTCGTGGCCGGAAACTCTTCCGGCGGACAGTAAGTGTGCCACTCGCCGCCGCAGGTTTTGCTGTGCTTGGTGTCCCATTCCATGTAACGGGTGACGAATAGATCCAGCTTGCCGTCATTATCGTAATCAAAAAATCCCGCTGAAACCGACCAGCCTCCGCCCGCCACTCCCGCTTTCGCGGTCACGTCGGTGAAAGTACCGTCTCCATTATTGTGATACAGAATATTTTTCCCATAACTGGTCACATACAGGTCGGGAAATCCGTCATTATCGTAATCGCCCACGGCGACGCCCATGCCGTAATTCCCATCCCCGGCGTTCGCTAACCCCGCTTGCTCAGTGACGTCGGAGAAGCTGCCCTCTTTATTTTGACGGTAAAGCCGGTTCCAGTAACGCTTATCCTTGCGATCGAAGTTTTCCGGCGGCTGCATCGGATTCGTAACGCGCCCCCCGTTGACTAGAAAAACGTCCAGCAATCCGTCATTGTTGTAATCGAGCAGCGCCACTCCTCCAGGCATAGTTTCGATCAGGTATTTCTGCGGCGTGGGCGAATTTCGGAGGATGAAGTCTATTCCTCGTGGCTGCTTCACATCGAACAGCCCTATCGGGGCAGCGCCTAAGCACATCAACAGGGCCGAGGCCAACACGAGGAGCAGCAGCGCAATTCGCAAATTAGGATCCTTAGCCGTTTAGCATATCGCGCCGCGTGCTGGAAACTCAAAGCGCCGATCGTTTTGAAAGGGCTCGGCTTCAAGCCGAGCCGCTAAGTACTTTGAAATTGTCATTCCGAGTCGTCCGTAGCCGCGCTTGCGCGGTGAGGACGGCGAGGAATCTGCTTTCCCGACTTTTTCCGCAGCCTTTGGAAGCCATGCCCTTTCAAAGCTCAGTGCCTTTTACGGCACGCCTGGAAGACGTTCCTGGCGGCAGCCTACGGCTCGTTTTCTTCCAGGGTAGATCTTTGCAATGCCGTTCCCAGCAACGGAATTACAGGTTCCGCTGTCTTGCGCTGGGTTGATTTGCGAACCACCAGCTTGGGAGGAATTAGCACTTTTTCTCTTGACAAGCTAGTTCACTGTGTGAAAAAAGGTTCAGCACTCCATTTCTGGTGATCGGCCACGCACGTAGTCGATTGCTCAGGCGAATCAGGTTCTTGCCATAATCGTGGGGGTTACATGAAATCTCGTAGAGTTTTCGCAGCGGTTCTGTCTGTCGCCTTTCTATTCTCAACCTGCTCGTTCCTGCAAGGGCAGTCCACTTACGGCGCGATTACGGGATTAGTCACCGATCCCTCGGGCGCTGCGATCACCGACGCCAAGGTGACGCTGACCAACACGGGCACGGCGGAAACGCGCACCCAGCCCACCAATGCGGATGGGCTTTACTCATTCGTTAACCTGATTCCGGGAAACTACAAGATCGACGTCGAGAAGTCGGGCTTCAAGCACATCACGCGAACTCCTGTCGTGGTGGAAGTTCAGCAAACTGCCAAGATTGACGTTGCTTTGCCCGTCGGCCAGGCGAATGAGTCGGTAGAGGTAACGGCAGAAACGCCTTTGCTGCAGTCAGAAACCTCATCGTTAGGCCAAGTGGTCGAGCAGCGAAAGGCCAACGAGCTGCCGCTAAACGGAAGAAACATTTATACCCTGGCGGAGGTCGCCCCCTCGGTCGTGCCGCAGGGAAACACCACCGGCAGCCCGGTCGGCAAGAACCCGTTCGACTTTGCCAATTATCAGATTGGCGGCTCTTTCGCGAATGAGAGCGCCGAGTACCTGGATGGCCAGCCACTCAATATTGGCTACATCAACCTGCCGCTCCTGGTTCCGACTCAGGACTCGGTTTCGGAATTTAAGGTTCAATACAACAACCTGGGTCCAGAGTGGGGCAAATTCTCTGGTGGCGTGATTAATTTGAGCACAAAATCTGGAACCAACACCTGGCATGGTTCGGCCTACGAATACTTACGCAACAAGGTTCTCAACTCGAATGAGTTTTTTAATAAGCAGACCGAGATCAACAAGGGCGAAAAGAACGAGCCTCCGCCGTGGACTCAGAATCAGTTCGGAGCCACCATCGGTGGGCCGGTGATTAAAGACAAGACATTCGCCTTCTTTAGTTATGAAGGGTATCGGTTGCGGACCGGCACGCCGTTCCTGACGACAGTTCCGACGGCGCTTGAACGTACGGGCGACTTCTCGGACCTGTGCCCGTCGGGCTTCACTGCCGGAATTTGCAATGACGGCATTCATCAGATCTACGATCCATTGTCGGTGAATATTACCACCGGCCAGCGCCAACCGTTTTTGAACAACTGCATATCCGTTTCCTGCGGCAACGCCAGCGATTTGATAAACCCGACTTCGGCATTTCTGCTCAACAACTACATTCCGGACCCCACGGGGGCCGGAACAATAAATAATTTCTTCAAAGCATCCAGCACTGGTGGAGACGTTAACGAATACGTAGCCCGTGTGGATCAAAGCATCAACGCCACGAACCGCATATTTGGCCGGTTTAGCTATTGGAAGTTGCTGAGCCTTGCGCAAGATCCTTTCGGCACCGGTCTTTGCAAAGACCGCTGTGCTGAGACTACGAAAAGCAAGAGTGCTGCGATAGGCTTCAACCACACTTTCAGTCCCACCACCATCATGGATGTCAATATCAGCGCCAGCCGGTTTAATTACCTGCGCTTGCCGATCAATGCAGGATTTGATATGAGCACGGAAGGGTGGCCCGCAAGCTACAATGCTCCCGTCCCCAGCACCGAACGGACACCCTTAACGCCATGCTTCGGAGTAAGTGATGACCTGGTGACTTGCAGCCAAGGTCAAAGCGCCATTCACGATCTCAACACCCAGTGGAACCTATCTCCTCAGATCACCATGATCCGCGGTCGCCACACGTTTGTTTGGGGCGGTCAGCTTGAAATGGGCTACGACAACTACCTGCAGACCAACACCGGGGGAGGTTTGATCTCTTTCGTCGGTTCCTGGACCACAGATCGTGCCGGAGCATTCAGCCCGACAGCGGGTACCGGCAAGGATTTTGCCGACTTCCTGCTGGGCTACGGTCAGGGGGTAGGTTCCGCGTTTGGCAACCAGACTAATGGATCGCTTGTCATTTCCGGTCCTATCTCGGGCAAGCAGACCTACCGGGCCCTATATTTCGGGGATAATTGGCACGCAACCAGCAAGCTGACTCTGAACCTTGGACTACGTTATGAGCTGCAGGGCCCATGGTCGGAACGGTTCGACAGAATGACCTACTTCAATCCGAAGGTAGCGAATTCCACCGTGACCGGGTGCAGCGGAGCAGGAAGCCCATGTCCCGGCGATCTCTTCCTGGTGAAGACGGGTGTGAACCACGACAGAAACAACTTGCCGCTTGACAAGAAGCAGTTCCTACCACGCCTGGGATTTGCGTACTCATTCGACCAGAAGACCGTGATCCGGGGGGGATACGGAATTTTCTTCATCCCGAATTATGTTTCGTTTGGCACGAATCCCTACGTTGACCCGGTCAGCAGTGCTACCTCGAACTTCCTGGCCAGTAATGACGGCGGAACCAGTCCGGCCAGCAGGTTGGGGCCGACGGTGGGTACCGGAGATACGGGCAACGGCGCAAGCGGGTGTGCTCTGGGGGCTGGCGGTGTCCTAACCTGCCTACCTGGAACTGGTCCGTTCCAGCCGGGACCGGTTCTTACTCCGGTGGCCGGCCGCAACCCGCAGTGTCCTAGCACAGCGAGCAGTACAGGCTTGGCTGCTTGTGATATCTCCCAATACATTCTTCTGCAATCGAATTTTTCAGCTACCGGCTACACAGTCCAAAAGTATGGCTACGTCCAGCAATGGAATTTTGGCATTCAACGAGAGCTGCCCGCTGGCTTCTTTGTTGATATAGCTTACGCCGGATCACACGGCGTTCATCTGCCGTCGTTCAATCCCAACATTAACCAGATTCCGGACAGGTTCGTCACTCAAGCGGCTTCCCAATACGACGAGACCTGCCTTACGGCCGCTAAATGTCCCGCGTTCGGTGACAACGCCAACCACGCAGTTGCGATCGACCAAGTCGTACCTGCTGCGGCCTATCCCTTTCAGACTTCGACTGGCACCCCCCTTCCTGGAGCACTGGCCAACGGGAGTCTGAAGTTCGGCCAACTTGATCGGCCGTTCCCGCAGTACGTGGGATTAAACCTGAACGGCCAGGGATGCTGCGGAAGCACCTACAATTCATTGCAAGCGACCCTTACTAGGAGGTTTGTTGGAGGCGGAACGATGCTCGTGGCGTACACGAATGCCAAGCTGCTTTCCAACACCGACACCCTGACCTCATGGCTGGAAGGCGGGGTAACGGGCGGAGTGGGCAATGTTCAGGACTGGAACAATCTCAAAAAAGAGCGGTCGCTTTCCTCGCAGGACGTGTCGCAGCGGCTGGTAATCAGCTACGTCCTTGATCTCCCGTTCGGCCGCGGCAAAAGATTCCTTGGAGGCGCCAACGGAGCAACCGGCAAGCTAGTGTCAGGTTGGGGAGTGGACGGCATCACCACGTTCCAACGCGGCTTCCCAGTGAAGATCAGCTATGGCGCTGGAACAGCCCTTTCAGGCTCAGGATTTCTTGGTCAGTCGACCCTCAGGCCTGATGTGGTCCCCGGTTGTGATAAGAACGTCTCCGGAAGCCCGGTGTCCAGGCTGGGTGGGTGGTTCAATACCTCCTGCTTCCAGCAGCCAGGCCTAAATACTCCTGGCCTGAATGGGGTTTCCATATCGGGCATCGCAAATGGATGGGCTTTCGGCGATGAGTCCCGGGTCGATGCCACTCTGCGACAGCAGGGTATAAATAACTTTGATTTTGCGGTGTTTAAGAAGACAACTATTGGTGAACGAGCAAATATCGAGTTTCGCACCGAGTTCTTCAACATCTTCAACCATCCGCAGTTCGGTCCACCCAATGGGACGTGCTGTACTGCGAACAACGCGAATTTCGGTGTGGTGACTAATACCGTCGGCAACGCGCCGTCCCGCCTGATTCAGTTCGGCTTGAAGTTTGCGTTCTGACCCTCAGATCAATCTTTTCGGGCCAGGCTCTTGCCTGGCCCGGATTTTTTTTTGCCATACCCCTCATCTTGCTTATTAATGAAGATACTTCGCGGCTGCCAAATGGCCCTGCGTCGTGCCGAGTTTTGCTTTCGTTAGCTCACTACAATGTCCGCGATGCGCGCTGCGTCTGCGCAGGCTTTTACATCATGTGTCCGGATAATGTGGGCTCCGTTGAGGATGGCCGCGGTTTCTGCGGCAAGCGTTCCATAAAGGCGGCTGGGAATTTCAGCATCTTTGCCATCGCGTGCCACAGCCCTTCCTATGAAAGATTTTCTGGACACTCCCGCCAGCAACGGGTAGCGCAGTTCATGAAACTCGGCAAACCGTTTGAGCAAGGGATAGTTCTCCTCGTGATTCTTGCCGAAGCCGAAGCCAGGATCA
The DNA here is from genome assembly GCA_003225455.1 of Acidobacteriota bacterium. Classification (GTDB taxonomy): domain Bacteria; phylum Acidobacteriota; class Terriglobia; order Terriglobales; family Acidobacteriaceae; genus QIAB01. The sequence goes on along the minus strand of QIAB01000044.1, from coordinate 11,833 downwards.
AGAACCAGCCGGTCACGCTTTACTCCCGCCATCAGCGCGGCATCGGCACGCTCACGAAGCTCGCGCTTGACCAGCGTGACCATATCCGCGACCGGCGGGAGAGTGCGCCATTCCTCCGGACGCCCACGCATGTGCATCAACACGGCTCCGCATTTCAGCTCCGCGAGAGTTTTCGCCATCCGCGGATCCCAGCGAAAACCACTTACGTCATTTACGATCTCCGCTCCCGCTTCGACCGCAGCACGGGCAACCACTGCTTTGTATGTGTCAACGGAAATGACTACGTCCGAGCGCTTTTTTTTCAGGGAAGTGATAACCGGGATTATGCGGTCCAACTCTTCCCGCTCGCTAACCGCGATTTTGGCGCCGCTTGATTTTGAGGAAACGCTTGCCTCTTCAGCCGAGCCAATCACCTTTGCCCCCGGCCTACTGGATTCGCCTCCGATATCAATGATGTGCGCGCCGTCTGCCAGGAGTTGCAGCGCATGTGCCACGGCGGCCTCACGATCAAGGTGTAAGCCGCCATCAGAGAATGAGTCGGGCGTGACATTTACCACGCCCATAATCAGCGTGCGTTTGCCCAGTTGCAGCGCGCGCGAGCCGATTTGCCATTCGAACACTGGCCGCATAGCGAAGCGATTTTAAACCAACGATTGGAGCGATGCAGGCGCCATGTCCTCGTCCAAACGGGCGCCAGGCGCGAATATTATGAGGGACCAATGCTACAATCAGCTTGCAATGCGCCGGGCGCGCTCGACTTCGCTGATCGTTTTCTGCCTGCTGGCGGGCCTCCAGCTTCAGGCCGCTTCCCACAAGAAAGCTCTCGAAAAGCACATTGGCGCGATTCTCAGCCAGCCTGACCTCGGCCGCGGCTTCTGGGGAATCGAAGTTGTTTCGCTGCAGAACGGCAAGGTGCTGTATTCCCAGAATGCGGACAAACTGTTTACCCCGGCCTCAAATACAAAGTTGTTCACCACGGCCGCAGCATTGGCGTTGATCGGCCCCAATTACAACTTCCGCACAACGGTTGAGACCAGCGGCAATCTGGATAAGCATGGGCGCTTGACTGGCGATCTAGTGCTGGTGGGCCGAGGCGATCCTAATCTCTCTGGACGCGAACTGCCTTACGCGCTGCATACCGCTCGCAACGAGCATCCGATCCAGGTACTGGAACAACTCGCTGATGAATTGGTGAGAAAGGGTGTGAAGTACGTGGACGGCGACATCGTCGCCGACGATTCCTATTTCGCCTTTGAGCGCTATGGGGAGGGATGGAGCCAGGACGATTTGGTATGGGATTACGGCGCCCCGGTTTCCGCACTCACGATTAACGACAACGTGGTGTTTGTGAACATTCTGCCGGGTGACCGCGTGGGCGAGCGGGCATTCGTGAGCATTACGCCATTCGCTGATTACTACCGAATCGATAATCGGATTATCACCACGCCGGGCGGTACCGAGCGCAAGATTTTCATCAACCGCGAACCCGGTTCCACTCTGTTGACGCTTTGGGGCAACGTGCCGCTTAACGATGCCGGCGCCAGCGAGGACCTGGCAATCGAAGATCCGGCTGAGTTCGCCGCAACGTTATTTCGCGGCTTATTGCAAGCTCGAGGTATCAGCGTTTATGGACGCCAGCGAACTCGCCACACCGAACTTGCAAGCCTTTCTACTTTCACAGTAACGGCCAGTGCACCCGCCCGTGGCGGGGACGAATCAGTACGCTCCCTGCCGAACCAGGCATTGGTGCTGGCGAGCTACCAATCGATGCCTCTGATCGAGGATGTTCGCGTTATCAATAAGGTCAGCCAGAATTTGCACGCGGAAATCCTGCTGCGGCTGCTGGGTCGCGAAAAAGGCAACGCCGGAACTGTGGAGGGGGGCCTCGAAGTACTGAAGGGATTCCTTAACCAGGTCGGTGTTCCCGGCGATCAATATGTTTTCTACGACGGCTCTGGTCTTTCGCGGCAGAACCTGGTCACGCCCCATGCCGTGGTCCAACTACTCCGCTACGCTGCTTTGCAAAGCTGGGGCGCAAGCTTTCGAGATACTTTGCCGGTGTCCGGAGTGGATGGCTCCCTCTCTGATCGCTTTAAGAGCCTCGACCTGCAAGGGCAGGTGTATGCGAAGACTGGATCGCTAGGCGGAGTGAAGAGCCTTTCAGGATACGTTACTACCAAGCATGGCGAGCAGTTTGCCTTTTCCGTCCTCTCGAACAACTTCAACCTGCCGAGCAAGCGCGTGACGGATGCAATCGACAACGTTGTGCAAGCGATTGTGGAAGGAAAGTAGGAGCAGGTCGGTCGTTAGTCCTTGGTCGTTAGTCGTTGGCCTGCTGCGAAACATACGCGCCCTGCTTCCTCTTCTTCGCAAACGCTCCCCGGTACGCGTCGCCGACCGCCACAAATTCCATTTGCTGAACATCAGGTTGCCCGCCGGCGTGGTGAAATCCAAGACATAATTGACAGCTAATTTACCGGCCCATTACACTTTTCCACCAGCCGGGGAAAATCTTCGAGGCCCCGCGAATCCTTAAGAAGGAGGAGGTAGCGAGCAATGAATAACATCGTTCTAGTCCACGGTGGCTTTGTTGACGGCTCTGGGTGGGAGGGTGTCTACAATATCCTGAAGAAGGACGGCTACAACGTCAGCATCGTCCAGAATCCTACGATATCCTTGCAGGACGACGTGGCCGTTACCAAGCGCACTCTTGCAGCGCAGGACGGGCCTGCAATTCTCGTCGGCCACTCTTACGGGGGAGCGGTGATCACGGAAGCCGGTAACGATCCCAAGGTTGTAGGGCTCGTGTATATCACCGCCTTTGCTCCGGACAAAGGAGAATCGGTGGCTTCGCTTATCCAGAATTTTCCGTCTGGCGGGCCAGTGCCACCGATCCTGCCGCCACAAGACGGCTATTTGTTCCTCGACAGGGCGAAGTTCCCCGCCTCCTTCGCAGCCGACGTGGGCGCGGGAAAAACCGCGTTCATGGCCGACTCCCAAGTCCCATGGGGTGTGGAGGCTCTCAGCGGCAAGATCAGCGAACCGGCGTGGAAGGCCAAGCCCAGCTGCTATCTGATCGCTACCGACGACAAGATGATTCCACCGGATGCTCAGCGTTTCATGTCCAAGCGGGCGGGCTCTACGGTCGTTGAGGTCAAGGGTAGCCACGCCATCTACGTCTCGCAGCCCAAGCCTGTCGCAGCTCTCATCGAACAAGCCGCCAAGAGTGTGAAGACCTCCGCCGCCGCTTAGCAACCCGCCGCGGGGATTGCCGCTCGACACCACTGGTGTTTGTCACGGGGCGAGGTCTGCCCACGCATTGCGAACATCGGTTGGGCCTGCGGTTTACACGATAACTGCTGTAGACACGTTTTTGCTCAGAACCGGGTTGTGAATGCAATGGCGATTCCCGACAGCTAACATGTTTGTGGCCGGGCTAGGGTACGTCTCCGACTACGCGACTCAGTCTTAGCAGAGGCGCTACTAGGCAGTATACTGACCAGCCTGGAACCATGGGGGTCGCAATGAAGCGCCTGCTATTTCTCTGGCTTGCGCTTGCCGCAATGGCTCGGGCGCAAGCCAGTCCCACAGTGCTTGTGCTTCGCGGCGGAACACTGATTGACGTGGCGTCAGGAAAGGAAATCCGCGGCAGCATCATTGTGATTCGGGGCGAGCGCATCGAGCAGACAGGCACGGAAGGAAATACGGTCATTCCCGAAGGCGCGCAAATCGTGGAGACGCGTGGAAGATGGATCGTCCCCGGACTGGTCGATTCGCATGCCCATGCAGGGGATAAGGAAAACACGCTGCTCAGTTTATTTCTGGCCAATGGCGTTACGACGATTCGGAATCCTGGGGGAAACATTACGCAGCTGCGGCTGACGCGGGAACGGCTGGCACGCGGCGAACTGGTGGGACCGCGCTTATTCTTCTCCGGCCCCATCCTCGATGGCATGCCGCCGGTCTGGCCGACGGGAAGTCTTCTCGTGGATACACCGGAGCGAGCGAAGAGCGCGGTAAATTTTCTGGCAGATCAGGGCGTGGACTTCGTAAAGGTCTACAACAATGTGAAAGAACCGGAACTGAAGGTCATCGTTGAGACCGCGAAGGAGCGGGGACTGCCAGTGGCGGGGCACATTCCGCGATCGATGACCATGACGAGTGCCATCGAAGTAGGGATGACCAGACTTGAACACATTCGTATTACGGGGAAAGAAATGCTGAGTGCGGATGAGGCGGCGAAGATCGATCCTCTGCCTGTTGGAAGACGAGAGGCGATGCTATGGCAACGATTCGATCTCCAGTCGGAAAAAATGCGTGCCCTCGTACAGCGGCTCGCTCAGAGCAGAGTGTTTCTCGATCCCACGCTGGTGGTAGATGAATTTCACGAAGTATCAAATCCTGATGCTGAGAAAAATGATCCGAATAATCGGTATCTGTCCGAGGCGTTCGTGGAAGAGAATGCGAGGTTTTGGAACGATCCAATTTTCGAGGTTCCTGTTGAGCTTCGGGCTGCGGCGGTCGAGGCTTTCCACAAGGAGCAGAATTTTGTAGGCATGTGCAACCAAGCGGGAGTCAGGATTATTGCGGGAACCGACGGGCCCGGCATTGGCAGGCTGGTGCCAGGATTCGGATTGCATCGGGAGTTGGAGTTGCTGGTGGCATCCGGGCTGAGTCCGTTGCAAGCGCTGCGAGCAGCAACTTCTATTGCGGCGGAGGCCCTGGGCAAAGAGGACCAGTTGGGAACGATCGAGCCTGGGAAGCTTGCGGATATGGTGATTGTGGACGCGGATCCCTTGAAGGGAATTCAAAACCTGCGGGAAATCCATCTGGTGATAGAAGGCGGAAAAACGTACCACCCCGAGACACTTATCCAGCAACTACGGTCCCAAGTAAATAAGAAACCGTGAGCAATTCCGCCTCTTAGGAATCGCGGGCTATACGGATATTGCAGACCCCTTTTCAGAGAGGCTATCAACCGCTGGTAAGAGCCTTTGCCAGGTGTGGCACAATACACTTGGGCCATGCTGCTCTCTTTCATCCCCCCGCTTGGATGTTGTGCGTGCTGTGGAATCGTGTTGCTCTGTTTTCAGAGATTTCGTCCAACCGGACTCTACGCGTACTGCCCCACAAGCAAGGGATTCAGTCCTGATTAACTGCAGCTCTGTGACCGCGGCCTAATGCGCGTCTATGAGTTCCCAGATCCACGCCAGGTGGTGGTCGTCATGCTCCGCGACGAAATAGAGATGGTCCACCAGCCGCATCGGTTTCTTCAGCCGCGGATGCAGCAGGGAGCGCCCGAATAATGCTGGGTCCTTTTCCTGTACGCAATTCACCAGTCTCAGGCGTGCCTTGCGAAAGTCGGCAAGAATCTCTGCAATCGATCGCGCATTGTGGTTAGCCTCGTGAGTTTTTCGATTGCTCAGGTCAGCCACCGTAAGCTCACTGCCACCCACAACAAAGTCTTTGACCCGCGCCATCCATAGGGGTTCGACGTCAAGCAAGTGTCCGGCATGCTCTTGCGCAGACCACTTGTCTTCCCGCTTTCGCACCAGCACTTCACATGAGCATTCTCGAACCAGCTCTTCGAGCCGCGCCGGGGCGCCGCGCAAGCGAATGCACAAGTTGGGATGCAACTCTGTGGGAAACGAAAAGTCAAACTTCCGCTCAAACCACTTTGGCACTTGGCTCATGGCAAACCTGAGATTAACGACGACCTGTCTTGCTGTCCAAAATTTTCCCGCCGCGGCCGTTCGGTGACGCGCACAGCGATTATTGCAGAAGCAATTTCTGCTTGAAATCCTCAGCGGCTTGCACCACATTTTCGGGTCTTCCTAGATCACGCCAATAATATTCATCGGCGCGAAAGCCCAGGATTTTCTCTCCGCCAGCAGCGAGACGCAGATAGGAGGTGATGATGGAGAAGACGCCCTGTTCTCTCATCATTGCAAAAAGACGAGGAGAAATAACGTGGATTCCGGAAAACGCCAAAGCCCGCGCCTGCTGTGAGGATCGAACCGATTCAGGTTCCTCATCGCGCCCGAATCGCCGGCCGCAAAGCCGAAATGCCTCGTCGAAGAGTAGGTATCGAGTAGTCTCCCGGTCTCGTACGGCAAGTGTGGCGAGAGCCTGATTTTCACTATGAAATCGCACCATGCGTTGCAGATCAATGGTGCTGATGACGTCGACGTTGTGCAAAATGAACGGCGCCTCAAAGCCACCGGACTCCTCACGAAAAAAATAGGCGGCCTTTTTCAGGCCACCGCCGGTGTCGAGCGGGGTTTCCTCGCGAGAGATCTCGATACGCATGCCAAAGTTGTCGTTGTTTTTCAGATACTCCAGAATCATGTCGGCAAAGTGATGTACGTTGATGATCACTTCGCCAATCCCAAAGGCGCGCAAACGAGAGAGTGTGATCTCAAGCAGCGTGCGGCCAGCGATTTCCACGAGCGCCTTGGGGCGATTGTCGGTGAGTGGCCGCAAGCGCGTACCGAGGCCGGCAGCGAGAATCATCGCTTTCATCCGCTCAAATTCTCCAACTCGCGGTGCCGCACTATTACCTCCACCCCATTCTTGCTGCGCAAACGCTTCGCCAATTGCTCCGCCAGATATACCGAGCGATGCTGCCCGCCGGTGCAACCGAACGACACCATCAAGCTCTTGAAGCCGCGACGCTGATACTCACTCAGGCTGGCATCCACCAGCGATAGGACGCTGGCCAGAAACTGATGCACGTTCTCCTGCTGATTGAGATAATCGATCACAGGCGTATCTTTGCCGGTGAGCGACTTGAAGCGCTCTTCGCGGCCGGGGTTCGGAAGGCTGCGGCCATCGAAGATGAATCCGCCGCCATGCCCAGTTTCATCTTTTGGCAATCCCCGGTGAAACGAAAAGCTGAAAATCCGTACAGTCAGATTCTCAGCGCCGGAAGCCAGGCTCTGCAATTTTTCTGAGCCCAGCATGCTGTTGAACGCGTCCATCAGCGTGGGCAGGGCGATGGGCAGCTTGACGTGGTGGAGCAGCCAGCGCAAGTTTGTCAGTGCGTAAGGCACGCTTTGCAGAAAATGCGCCTTGCGCTCATAAAAGCCACGAAAGCCGTAGGCTCCCAACGCCTGCATGATGCGGATGTAAACGTAGGCGTAGTAGTGCTGCATGAACACTTCGCGCTCAAGCTTGATGAAACCGCCAAGCGTCTCGAGATAATGATCCAGCAATTGCTGGCGCAGCTCCGGCGGCAAATCGGCCTTGGCGTCGTACAAAAGAGAAGCGACATCGTAGTGCAGGGCACCTTTGCGGCCGCCTTGATAATCCAGGAAAAATGGCTGGCCGTCACGTAACATGATGTTGCGTGATTGGAAATCGCGATAGAGAAAGTAATCGTGCCCGGCGCTCAACAAGAATTTTGTCAAGCGGCTGAAATCGTCTTCAAGCGCTTGTTCGTTGAAGGGAATGCCAGCAAGCCGAAGGAAATAATACTTGAAGTAATTCAAATCCCAGGCGATGGATTGGCGATCGAAGGTGGCGCGCGGATAGCACACTTTGTAATTCAAATCGCGGCCGGCCTCGATCTGAAACCGGGGCAACACAGCCACAACTTTGCGATACGCCTCAACCGCTTGGGGAGCAATGTCGTCACCGGCGCGATTTTCCGAAAGAAACTCAAAAAGTGTCGTGTCCCCCAGGTCCTCTTCGAGATAAGCACCCTGGCTCAAATCTTCCGCATAAACTTCCGGCACCGGCAGACCATGGCGGCGAAAATGCCTGGAAAATTCGAGGAAAGCGACGTTCTCTTCGCGTACGTCATGCAGAATGCCAATCGCACTGAGTTTGTCGCCGGCCAGCCGGATAATGCTCCGCCCAGAACCACCCAGTTCGCCCTGCAGCGGCTGCACCCGCGCGACCGGTGAGTGGAAATGCTGCTCAAAGAGTGTTTTGAGAACGTCCATCGGATATGGTGTCCTGGCCCGCCATCCCCCGCCATCCCAAAGATACCATCGAGCGCACCCGTAATGGCGCACGGCGCCAGACACGATCAACCTGGCCCGCCAATCAGAACCAGAAGGAGTCCTGCCGAGACTGTTCGCGCATTACGCGAGAATCAGGGATTAGGCCAGCCAATTATCCTGCCGTTCGAGGACGTGTATAACGAGCTTAGGTTTGCTCATGAACCGGATCCTCCGCCTTCTGCGTCCCTCTCACCAGCACACGGCGTTCTCCGCCACGCTGCTGCTGATGACGGCGGTGCTGCTCTCGCGAATTATCGGTTACATCCGCGAAGCCTACATCGCGTGGGCATTCGGTGCAGGACCGGCGACCGATGCCTATGTAGCCGGCTTCACGATTCCGGACTGGCTGAATTATCTGGTGGCGGGCGGCACCGCTTCCATCACATTCGTTTCCATCTATACGCGCTTCCTCGCCGAGAAGAGGGAGAAAGATGCCGAGAAAACGTTTTCGGTAATCATCACGGTCATGACTGCGGTGTTGGGCGTTGGAATCGCGCTGGCAGAAATTTTCACCCCGCAGATTTCGCGCCACCTGTTCAGCGGATTCAGCGACGAGCAGCTTGACCTATGCGTTCACCTGACGCGGATTCTGCTGCCAGCGCAGATTTTTTTCTACGTGGGCGGGGTGGTTTCCGCCGTGCTGCTTTCCCGCAGATTGTTCTTCATGCCCGCCTTCGGACCGCTGCTTTACAACGCCGCAATCATCCTAGGCGGATTATTGCTTTCCCGTAGGCTTGGCATCGCGTCTCTTGCTTATGGCGCTCTGGCGGGCAGTTTTCTCGGCCCCTTTCTGGTGAATGCGATCGGCGCGGCGCGCATCGGAACCGGATATAGAATCTCGTTTGATATTCGCAATCCCGCATTCCGCGAATGGGTGCGGCTATCGATTCCGCTCATGCTCGGCGTTTCTCTGGTCACAGCCGACGATTGGATATTGCGTTACTTCGCATCCGGAGCCGTAGGTGACATTACTCGCCTCAATTACGCGAAGCGCTTGTTCGCCGTTCCGATCGCAGTTCTGGGGCAGGCGACCAGCCAGGCTTCGCTGCCGTTTTTTGCCAAGCTGTTCGGGGAAAAACGCATGCAGGAGTTTGCCGAAACGGTGAACGGATCCGTTTACCGCATCATCGCCAGCTCGCTACTGGCCACGGCGTTGATGATGGCGACCGCTCTGCCCCTCATCGATCTCGTTTATCGCCGCGGGCATTTCAGTTTTTCAGACGCGCAACACACTGCACTTTATTTCTTCTGGTTTTCACTCTCGCTGGCTTTCTGGTCGGCGCAGGGACTTTACTCGCGAGCATTCTATGCGGCCGGAAACACGCTGACTCCGATGATTGCCAGCAGCTTGATTACCGTAGCGTCGATCCCGATGTACTCCGCGCTTTATCGAGCATTCTCGACGGTCGGCCTGGCGATGGCTTCTGATCTTGGCATCGTCGCGAACACGCTGGCGCTGGCCATCCTGCTGCATCGCCGCAAGCTGGTTCGAATTGACGAACTGAACTGGGGAGAAATTGGCAAGGCGGGGATCACTGCACTGATCGCGGGCCTGCTTGGCTATCAGGTGGGGCGGATTGTGATGGCTAATAACAGCCGCAGCGCGGATCTAAAGGCCCTGGGGCTTATAGCCTTGACTTGGGCAGCGGCCACGGCTGCAGGGCTATGGCTCACGCGCTCACAGCTGCCGCATGATCTACAGCGGCGCAAAGCTACGTCGTATCCGCGGGTGGCTGAGCAGCAAGCGGAGGATCTAAGCGGGGGGCTTGAGGCGTAAGAATATTTTTGCGAGCTGTCCGGAATCTAGTGAATCCCCAGGTTTCCGTTGAATTGCTTCAGCGCGCGATAGCATTCGCAGGCCGCATTTTCCAGATCTTTGCGATTCTTGATTCGGACACGCCCACGCAGATTTTCAATCATGCCCGAGCGTTGCAGAATGCCGGCCGCCAGGCTCACGCTGGGTCTTCCCGTGCCAAGCATTTGTGCAAGAAAGTCATGGGTGACGAGCAGAATATCCGACTCAACGCGGTCCTGGCACATGAGAAGCCAGCGCGCCAGCCGCTGCTCAATTTCGTGCAATCGGTTGCAGGCCGCGATCTGCGCCAGTTGCAGCCCCTGAATCAACACGTAGCGGTTCAGAATGAGCCGCAGTTCGGGTGCGCGCTGCAACGCCTCGATAAGCAGATCAGACTTGATGCGGCAACCGGTGCCTGTAATTTGCACGACGGCGCGATATGGCCCACGATCGAGTCCCACCGCAAGTGGAGTGCCCACCATTCCTTCCTTCCCGACGATGGCGACTTCGACACTTCTTCCGTCTCTGGTTAGAATCACTAGCGATGCCATTCCCGAGTTAAGAAAGTGGGCGAATTCAATCCGCTGGCCTGGCTCGTGCAGAATAGTGTGATGGGGTAACTCGATGTACTCGAGATGCGGACGAAGGTGAGCGTACTCTCGATCAGGAAGGGCCAGGAGCAGCTCATTCTTTACTTCGTGACCGCCGTCGCAGGTACGGCGCGAACGCTCGGGCCTTCTTGCTCTTTCAGTCCGGTTCTTTATTGTTTCCACAACTCTCCTGTGCGTGCCGAAGAGGGCATGTGGACGAAGTGTGCGTAGGCTATTTGCGGTGGGGAATATTGTCAGTCCGGCAACGAACGGTGGGAATCTCGGTTCGTGGAGGTTATCTCAGTCCAAGACCACCATTGAAGTTCTGAATTACGTCATAACACTCGCAAGCAGCTTTCTCCAGATCTTTGCGATTGAGCACGCGGATGGTGCCGCGGGTATTTTCAATCGCGCCTGTGCGCTCCAGCATTCCAGCAGCTATGGTCACGCTGGGCCGGCCGGTACCGAGCATTTGGGCTAGAAACTCATGTGTAAGAGAGAGCCATTCTGAATCAACTCTGTCCTGGCACATGAGCAGCCAGCGCGCCAGGCGTTGATCGAGTTCATGCAAGCGGTTGCAGGCAGCCACCTGCGCTATTTGCAGACCCTGCACCAGAATGTAACGATTGAGATGCGACTTGAATTCAGGGGTGAGCGGTAGAGTTGCCTCCAGTGTGTTCGCGGCCAATCTCAGCCCACTGCCAGGAATCTGCACAATTGCGCGATAAGGGCCGCGCTGCACTCCCACGGCGAGCGGCGTGCCAATCATCCCTTCCTTGCCAACCAGTCCGACCTCGACGCTCTTGCCATCCTTGGCCAGAATGACCAGCGAAACCATCCCCTCATTGGGAAAATAGGCGAATTCGATCTTTTCTCCCTGCTCATGCATGATGTGGTGCCGGGAGAATTCAATTAGCTCCAGATGAGGACGAAGCAAGTCATATTCCTCGTCCGGCACAGCAAGCAGGATCACATTGCGCACTGCCTTGCCGGCAGGGTCGGTCCGCATACCCTCTTGCAATGGAGCTGACTTAGCTTGCGGCAAAGAGCGGTCAACGGGAATATTGGAGGAGATTGCCATGCCGAAATTTAGATGCGGCGTCAGCTGCAATGGTTCATCGGGAGAACCCGTACTCGGCAGGCGTTTTTTTCGGATTTTTGAAGGGAAACCAGAGAGACGGGGACCCTCATGGGAGTGCCCCCGAGACTATCGGGAGAAAACTGTAGCCGCGACTCCCACGACCGCCACTAATGGTGCTCGTGCAGTGGCGCGATCGCCGTTCGCAACAACTACGCGCGGGCTGCGGTCGCGGTTTCCAGAGAAGGGGTGGGCTTGGCTTCCTCACCGTTCGGCTTCTGGCCAGCCTTGCGAATGTCGATGCCGCCCTTAAAGAACGCGCCGTCTTCAATGGAGATGCGCGCCGCCACGACGTCGCCAGTGA
>QIAB01000090.1 GCA_003225455.1 Acidobacteriota bacterium | reverse complement strand
AGGCTCCTTCCTTCCCAGCTGTCTTGTTCCTCAACTCAAGACTACAGGGGACTGGATCGAGCCTTCGTTCTTATCCAATCAATTCAAGCGCGCCTTTGGCTTGAGTGCACGAAGGCGCCTCAGTCGCTGGAAGACGCTGGTGTCGATGATCCTCAGCTCAAGGGGTTCACGTAGATAAAGCCGTGAATCGGATCGCGCAGCGCCAACGCACCGCCCATAGGAAAATGAGTATAGGTGAACAAAACACGAATCCGAATCGCAATGTTCGCCCGACACAAACTGAGTGTATATACCATTGCTCGCGACTTCGGAAGCTTCTGAAAAACGGTAGTGTCCGCAGAATTATTTTCAACGCAGGATTAGGACACTACCTGAAAAACCTGTTCTGAAATCCAAACAGATCGCGGCTGTCCTCCGACTGTGAGGCAAGGAAATATGAAATCCCCGCCGCACGGGAAGAGCGTCGACACCATAGTTACCGGCTACATCGAGGGCGGGAAATACGTCGGACGAGATGCAGGAGTTCGCTGTAAGATGCGGAAAGAGGCTACACGCGTAAGATAGCGAAGCCGCCTGTTGCACCAGCCGCATCCAGTAACCGGTTGGTTTTCAGAACGTGAACGCCACTCCGCCCCGGATCGCCCGCGCGGACTGCACCAGGTACACCGTCCGACCGTCTTGGCCCATGACAGGGACGTATCCCTGAGCGAGCAGATTGCGCACGTCTACGATTGCGTCCATGTGACACGGGAGGAACGCATTTTTGGGGATGGGCTGACGGAGGAAGAGATTGAGGAAGGGATCGGCCTGGCCTGCGGAAGCGTTGAACATGTCCACTGGCGTGAGGGCCGGGCCATCAGTCCAGCGGTAAGACGCAATCCAGCGCGTTTTTGCGCCCGGCAGCGTGCCGCTGAACTTTGCCGCCACGCTCTGGCGATCTTTCACTTGGAGCCAGCGGCGCGCTTCTTCCACGCTCACATCGGACTTGCCCAAATCCAGCACGCCGCCGTAGCTGTAATCTAGTGTGGCGGTTAAATCGGATGCCACTTTGCGTTGCAGCACCAGGCGCATGCCACGCGTCTCCAGTTCTTTTCCGCGATAGGTGAACGTTCCGGAATAAAGATCGGGCAGAACGTCTCCACTATCGCTTGCGAGATCGCCCACGCCAGTTAATGCCGGGTCAACCACGCGGTCGGAAAACATCGCCACCTGCATGTTGGTCTTTCCCGTGCGGCGCGAAAATGAAACTTCGTGGTGATGCGCTTTCTCCAGCCTAGGCGAAAAGCCCGCAAGGCTCATGCGCGGGCCGGACTCGCTCAAATCCGCCGGCGCCGTATCGAAACCTTTATCCATGCGACTGTCAGGCACTGACGTGGCGTACGAGTAGGCCACAACCGCATCCGGCGAGAGATGCAAATCGACCGAGCCAAACGGACGAAACGCGTTCACCCGTCCCATGAACTGGATTGTCTGCAACTCGCTGCCAAACTTCAGCTCGAGCACATCGCCGACCGTGAAGTCATCAGAACTGCTAAGCGCCAGCGCTTGCAGCACCGTGCTGCGGCCGTTCATCTCCGGCGCGGCCAGACGTCGCATGGTAAACGCCAGCTTCGGCTGGGAGCCATTGGCCAATTTGTGGGTATATGACGTGCGCACTACCGCCGTCGGCGAGCCGCTCCCATAGCCCACATTGCCCTGCACCGCCATGGTTCCGGAGGAGAAAATAGATTTCTCCACCGCAAACCCAGTGCTCATATCGGATGTGCTGCCGAATCCCGCTGAAGGCGATCCCGCTACAAATGAGAGCGTTCCCTTCAAATCGCCATCGCCTTGTTCAGACTTCGACGCCATCGCCTGCGTGCCGTCCGGCAACATGCGGAGAATAGGCCGATTGGCGCTTGAGCGCAGTACCCATTTCCAGTCGTCATCGTCGGCTGGTCCGCGCATCGGGCCGAGTTGGATCGCTTCAAACAGCGTGTTGAGCGTGACGTTAAGTACCAGGCTGGAGCCAGCGCGCAGGGCAACGCGCTCCCGCAATGCTGGCAGGAAAGAAGGAGCGCTAACCTTTACGCTGTAAACGCCGGGAATAACACCGCTGGCAGAGTAGAACCCGTTTTCGTCGGTGAAGACTTTAAAGGAATGCAACGCTGACCCCAGCACTTCCACCGCAGCGCCCATCTGCGGCGCGCCTGCGCTGTTGCGCACATATCCTGTGATGGAACCCGGCTTGGGGCCGGCGGAGACCGGAATGACCGATCCCACCACAATGGTCAGAAACCCGAGCTTCAACCCGAGCTTGCGGAGCATCAATCCCACTCCTCGCGGGAACAAGCCGACGCTTTACTCGACAGCAAACGTCGCTGACGGGTCCACCGTCTGCTTGGATACTTTGTCATTCACCTTGATCTGGATGCGATACACCCCGGGATCAAGGTTGGCGGCCGAGAGCGATTTCTGCAGGGTCACCTGGTCGCCTACATTTCCCATCTGGTCTGTAGATTCTATCGTATGAATAACGGCTTTGTTCGTTGCCGCATTGAATACGTCATACTCGACCGTGGCTGAAGACTTCTTGGTCTTGTCGTCAACCCCGAGATTGTACACCTGCATCCAGAAATTCAACTTCTGATTGCGTTTGAAAACCACCGGCTTGCCATCGGACGGGGGCACGCGTGGTCTTACTTTCGTCGTTCCAATTACAAAATTCCCAGTTCCTACGTTCTTCGCTGCGACCGGTTCCATCTGGTCGGCAACGATCAGAGACGAGGCAGATAGACGGTCGTCATTGTACTCCGGAACCATCACACCCTTGCTCCAGGTACCCACCCGGTCACCGTTTACGTCCTTCACCACGATATCGAAGCGGTACCTTCCAGCGCGCAGGGGTAGGGCCTTCCAGTACACATTGGAATTTTCAATAACTTTAGGCAATAGCTCAGCCGGTTCATCCACTTGAACCGTATCCTCGAAAGTCTGGGCGATCCTGCCAGCCAAAGTCGTCACCCGGCCAAAGATGTTCACTGTTCCGCGTTGCACCCCATCCTTGTTCACGAAGGTGACGTCCCGGTTTTTAATCTGGACTGTGACCGGAACCAGAACTGTATCGCCGGTGACCCGCACAAAATCAGCCCGCACATCAAATGGCATCAAGTTCACGCTGATCTTGTGGCTGACCACTTCTTCCAAGTCTTTGAATTTCACTGCCGGAGGCTTCTGCAATTTGTAGAATTGTTCCAACCGGTCGAACTGCTTGGTTTGCAGGTCGTTACTGAATGGCCCGGTCCCCAGCCGCTCCAGACCACCGTGGGAAAATCGGCTAGACTTGTTGGCCATTCCCATCTGCTCATAAAGGGTCAGACCGCCATTCGGCGTGTACAGGAGCGCGTCTTTCTTGGAGCGATCCATCGTCATCTCGTAATTGCCGCACATGCAGTCGTCGACAAATTCGATGATGACTTCCTGCCCAATTCCTTCGATGTAGCGGTATCGCCAATCCTCAAACGGGAACGTCGATGTCGATCCTCCGCCCTCTTCTATAGGACGCTCATACGTTCCGCCTGAGGGGTGCGACTCAATCTCATCCGCCGGCCCGTAAACAACATAAATTCGGCCGCGGTCGGTTTTCCAGCCCGGGATGCCGGCGGCGAAGTGCTCGTTAGCGTAGGCGATGCGGCGGTAGTGTTCTTCTTTGAATTCGTTTTCGACCGTGTCAGGGGTGGGATCGCGGCGCTGCCAAAAGGCTTCGATGAAGTTATCGCGCTCCTCGTCGTTTGAGAGCTGCTTGAAGGCGGCGCGCTCTTCATCTGTGATGATGTAGGCTACGTCTTCATTCAGCCATTTCTTGTAGCTGCCGCTGACTTCCTGTTTGAAGCGCTTCTCGTTCTCCTTCCTTTGTTTATCGCTGAGGGGGCGTTTCAGGGGATCGGTTTCCTGGCGTTGCGGCTGCGGGGATCCGGAAGTAGCCTGCCCGGAGTCGTCGGTTTTGGCGTCTTGGGCTTTGGCCTCTTGGGCGGTCGCAAAGGACGCAAACAACCAGACAAATGCCAGCAGAAATGAGATATTGAAAACGGAATTAGGCCAGCTTTCCCGGGACATGGAAGGGGAACTCCTCACGCACAACTCAGGCCCCACTATTCTATGACTTCGAACTCCACAAAGGCAAGGCTAAGTGGAACATGGGAAACCAAGTGTAAAGAACCGGCATTTAACATTTGGCCCGTCTCCGTGACGGTTAGGCTCACGGGTTAGATGCAAACTGCTAAGTGCCGAACAATATGCTAGCCACTCTCTCCACGTTATAATTGCAAGCCAGAACGGCACCCTTCGCAGGAACTTTTGAGTCCTCAAACCCGTATCAGATGACGTGAGCCTTGTCATCCCAAGCTGAAGGGTGCGATGCAGAGACCCAGGGGAAAGATGCCTGGGCGGAACTGTGTCGGTCATAGGCTGGGCGGTAGTGGGGATCTGACAAGGAAGCAATGCGCACCTGGAAGAAAATTGCAATCGGCAGTGGTGTAGGCGTTCTAGTAGCGGCCGGCGTTAGCATTGCGGTCTACGAAAGCCGCAAGGACATTGTTACCGTCCAGACGGCCCAGGCAAAGCGGCTCGACCTGACTTCGATTGTGAGTGCTTCGGGTGAAATCAAACCCAAGACCTACGTGAACATCGGCGCTAACGCCTTCGGAAAAATCACCAAGCTGTACGTGAAGGAAGGCGACCGGGTAAAGAAGGGGCAATTGCTGGCGCAACTGGAAAACGTGCAGTCGTCGGCCGATGTGAACGCTACCCAGGCGTCTCTGGAAGCGGCGCGAACGGATGCGGTTGCCGCCGAAGCTGCTCTGAACACCGCCCTGGCGGACCTGAACCGGGCGAAATCTGATTACGAACGCGAGCAGCTTGATTGGACTCGCGCACAGGGGCTTTTTAAGGAAGCTCTGATCGCCAAATCCGAGTACGACAGCCGGCATTCGGCGTGGCAGATGGCAGGCGCGGGGCTGGCGCAGGCGCAAGCGCGAGTGGCGCAGGCCAAGGCGCAAAAAGATTCCGCCGAGCGTCACATCACGCAGATGGGAGCTAATCTGACGCACGCTTCTGACGTGCTTCAGAAGACAACCTACGCCGCGCCGTTTGATGGCATGATTACCAACCTGCCGGTGCGCGAAGGCGAGACGGTGGTAATAGGAATCCAGAACTCGCCGGGAAGTACGCTGATGACGATCGCCGACATGTCGGTCATCACCGCCGAAGTTAAAGTGGATGAGACTGACATTGTGAACGTGGCGATGGGCCAGCCATCTGAAGTTTCGATCGATGCAATCCCGAAAAAGAGTTTTAAAGCGGTTGTCACAGAAATTGGAAACAATGCGATTGTGCGCTCCACCGGTGTCTCAACTTCGCAACAGACTTCGGCGAGCCAGGAAGCAAAGGACTTCAAAGTTGTTGTGACCTTACGGGAGCCGCCAGAGGATCTGCGTCCCGGCCTCTCTGCGACTGCGAAAATCACGACAGCTACGCGTGGCAAAGCGCTGACAATTCCGATTCAGGCCTTGACGATTCGTAAGGAGTCAGATCTGGAAAGCAAAAGCGAAAAGGGAGCTGTTCAAGCCGCGGGGCCGCAGAACGCGGCATCCAAACAGAAAGATAAAGATAAAGAAGAAATTCAGGGTGTGTTCGTGATTCGCAACGGAAAGGCCGAATTTGTGCCTATCGATACCGGAATCACCGGAACCACCGATATCGAAGTGCTCAAAGGGCTCAGAGAAGGCGACGAGATCGTCACTGGGAGTTATAAAATCCTGCGGACAATGCGTCCGGGAGCGAGTGTGAAGGTGGATAACAGGGAGCCGAAGAAGGAAGAAGAGAGCTAGTGGATAGTCATTGGTCGTTGGTCGTTAGCCATTAGCTGAAACCAGAGCTAGTCGTTAGTCATTGGTCGTCAGCCGATAGCCAAAACTAGCTGTGGTCGGAACGACGGGGTTCGCGAGGTAGCGGCGATCGCGGGCGTTTGATCTTGACGGCTCCGGACTAACGACTGGTATTAGAGCGCGTCCAATGATGAGCGGCCAGGAACGGAGCTGACTGGTGGCCCGAGAGGACCAGGAGAGAAAAATGGCAACCGCAGAAGTAATCAGCATTGCGCAACCCGCGGTGTCGGCAGCGCCGGATTCGTGCATGATCTGCACCGAAGACCTGTGGAAGACCTACGACATGGGATCGGAGCAGCAGGTGCAGGCCTTGCGCGGGGTGAACCTGCGCATCCAGCGCAATGAGTATGTTGCGATCATGGGGCCGTCCGGGTCGGGGAAATCAACCTTGATGAACCTGATCGGCTGCCTGGATTCGCCGAGCAAGGGTAATTACTGGCTCAACGGACAACTGGTCAGCGAATTGGACGATGATGAGCTGGCGCGCATTCGCAATAGAGAAATCGGATTCGTGTTTCAGACGTTCAATCTGCTGGCGCGAGCGACGGCGCTGCACAATGTCGAACTGCCGCTGATCTATGCGGGCGTGCCGGCGGAGGAACGCGGCCAGCGGGCGCGAGAAGCCTTGATGTCAGTGGGCATGGAATCGCGCATGCACCACAAGCCCAACGAGCTTTCCGGCGGGCAGCGGCAAAGAGTCGCCATTGCGCGGGCGTTGGTGAATCGGCCATCAATTATTCTGGCCGACGAACCGACCGGCAACCTGGACTCGCAAACCGGAAACGAGATCATGGCCCTGATGGACCGACTGCACGCTCAGGGAAACACGATCGTGCTGGTGACGCACGAGCACGACATCGCCGATTACGCGCACCGCGTGATCCATATTAAGGATGGCGTGGTGGAGAGGGACGAGAGAAAGAGGTAGTACCAAGTTGCGAGTACCGAGATGCGAACGCGCCCAGCCGGAAGGCTGGGCGTTGTTGTTTAGGGAGCCGTGTTGCGAACGATACCATCTGTAGAGCCTTCCTCGTTGTAAACTGTGCCTTCCCCGTATTTTGGGCATGTCGCTTTCTCTCAAGCCGTCGCACGCCACCGTCAAGGCCTACTACGAAACCCTTGGCCAATTCGGTCAGCTTTACATCGATCACGAGGGCGCAGTCCGCAGCGCTTTCCAAACTCTGTTAGCGAAATGCGGGCAAAAAGCCAGCCCCAAACTCACGCTGGTCCCCGAGTACCGCATCGAGCGCGCCCGCTCGTCAGTCATCGTGGACGGCGCACTGGTCGATCTCTATCACCTGCCCCACGGCTATTGGGAAGCCAAGGATGAAAAGGACGATCTCGCCCGCGAAGTCCAGCGCAAACTCGACAAAGGCTACCCGCGCGACAACATTATTTTCCAGGCCCCGGAGCGCGCCATTCTCTACCAGGGCGGAGCGCGCATTCTTGACGAGAACATCAGGGAGGCCCAAGCGCTGGTCAGCGTAGTCAACCAATTCTTCGACTACAAGGCGCCGCACATTCAGGAGTGGGAACAAGCCGTCAACGACTTCTCTGATCGTATTCCCGAGCTCGCCACCGCGGTCAAGAGGACCATCGACGAAGAGAAGAGGCGCAATCCCGCCTTCATTCGCAGCTTTGACGATTTCTATACTCTCTGCAAGCAGGCCATCAATCCCAATCTGTCGGAAGACGCCGTAGAGCGCATGCTCGTGCAGCACCTGCTCACCGAGCGCATCTTCCGCAAGATTTTCAACAATCCCGATTTCACTCGTCGGAATGTTGTCGCCGCCGAAATTGAAAAGGTAATCACCGAACTGACCAAGCGATCTCTAAATCGCGACGATTTCCTTCGCAATCTGGAACGCTTCTACCGCGCCATCGAGCGCAGCGCCGAAGAGACCACCAATTTCTCCGAAAAGCAGGCCTTCCTTAATAAAGTCTACGAGCGCTTCTTTCAGGGCTACTCGCCCAAAGAAGCGGACACTCATGGCATCGTCTATACGCCGCAGCCCATCGTCAACTTCATGGTGCGCAGCGTCGAGGAAATTCTGCAAAAAGAATTCGGCCGCTCGCTCGGCGACAAAGGCGTCCACATCCTCGATCCCTTCGTCGGCACCGGCAACTTCATCGTGCGCATCATGCGGGAGATCAAAGCCACCGACCTGCCCTACAAATACGAAAACGAACTGCACTGCAACGAGGTCATGCTGCTGCCTTATTACATCGCCAGCATGAACATCGAGCACGCGTACTTTGACCGCACGGGCGAGTACAGGGCATTTCCAGGGATTTGCTTGGTTGACACGTTTGAGCTAGCAGAGGCAAAGCAGGTGCCGATGTTCACGGAAAAGAACACACAACGAGTCGAGCGCCAGAAAGCGGCTCCCATCTTTGTGATCACCGGAAACCCGCCTTATAACGCTGGTCAGGTGGATGAGAATGACAACAATAAGAACAGAAAGTACCCGGTTGTAGATAGGCGCGTATCGGAGACGTTCGGTCGGGGCTCAACCGCTACTCTGCTGAGGAAACTACAAGACCCCTATATCAAAGCAATACGTTGGGCCACCGACCGCATTGGGCTAGAAGGAATCGTTTGTTTTGTCACGAATAGCGGTTTCATAGATGACCGATCGCTGGACGGAGTTCGAAGTGCGCTAGGTTGGTATTTCGAACAGATTTATGTTCTTGACCTAGGCGGCAACGTACGGAAGAACCCAAAACTCTCCGGAACGACCCACAACGTCTTCGGGATTCAAGTCGGAGTCAGCATTAATGTTTTTGTCAGAAAAACTGGGGGACAGAAGGATGTTTGCTGCCCGATCAAATATGCTTCAGTCGATCCGTTCTGGCGAAAAGAACAGAAATATGAATTTCTCAACCACGCGGGCAGCATCTCAGGCGTGACTTGGCAAGTCCTGAAGCCAGATTCCAAGAATACTTGGATAACTCATGGCCTCCGGCAAGACTTTGACGACTACTTACCGGTCAGCGCGAACGCACAGGCGCAACATATCTTCGCGACGGATTCACTAGGAGTCTCTACGAACCGGGACGCCATTGTCTACGCGTTTCAACTACCACAATTGCAAGAGACGATTAAGAAGTTCTTGGACGACTACAATCTTCAGACGATCCGGTACGAGCATAGCGGTCGTCCGCGGGACGTGGACGAGTTCCTCAGCAAGTCTCTCATCAAGTGGAGCGAAACGCTGAAACTCAAGCTGAAACGCGGTGCCAGATCGGAGTTCGATCCCTTAAAGTTCCGAAACACACTGTACAGGCCCTTCACAACTGAATATCTGTACTACGATGATGCGTTAATCGATCGCCCCTCGAGTTTCAGTTCGATGTTCCCCATAATATCGAGGAGAATCGTGCGCTCTGCCTGACCGGCCCGGGATCCGACAAACCATTCATGACGATGGCTTCATCGCTGCCGGTGGATCTTCATCTGGTAGGGCCCGGGTGCGGCACCCAGTGCTTCCCCTTCTACACCTACGCCGAAGATGGCAGCAATCGACGCGAGAACATCACTGAGTGGGCGCTGGAACAATTTCGCACCGGCTACGGTGACCCGTCCATCACCAAGTGGGACATCTTTCATTACGTCTACGCCGTCCTGCACCATCCCGAGTACCGCAAGCGCTACGCGGCCAATCTCCGCCGCGAGCTGCCCCGCATTCCGTTTGTCGGAATCCCAGGGGCTGAAGCCCAAGTTGGGGAGGATGCGGACGCGGCGCTAAAGCGCCGCTCTTCCACGGATGCACAATCATCTGTGCGAGGAAGCCCGGGAATTGGCAAGAGTGTGGGCGCAAGCGTGGAAGAGCGGCCCTTCAGGGCCGCGTTAAGGGGAAAAGATGTTCGCGCTTTAGCGCCTGAGGACGCCTTGAAAGGGGATGGCCTCGGCCGTCCCGAAACGTCCGCCCAAGATACTCGGCGGGATGATTCGCTCGCGAATCATCCCGCCGAAACAAAGAAGAACGCCCGAAGCGGTGCGCCTGAAGGCGCACCCTTTCAAGGCTCTCAAGTAGCTGGTGTGCCAGCGGCCCTCGACACCGATCTCGATATTTTCCGCGCTTTCGTTCGCGCCGGCCAGCGCCTCGCCGAAATCCACGTTCACTACGAACAGCAACCTGAATATCCGCTCACGAAAACAGAAAAGGCAGGCGAAAAGCTCGACTACCGCGTCGAAAAAATGCGCCTGAGCAAAGACAAGACCACCCTCACCTACAACCAATTTCTGACTCTTTCCGGCATCCCGAAAGAAACCTACGAATATAGATTGGGAAATCGCTCTGCGCTCGAATGGGTTATTGACCAGTATCAGGTTTCAACCGACAAACGCAGCGGCATCACCAACGATCCCAATCGGGACGAGGATCCGCAATACATCCTCCGCCTCATTGGGCAGGTGATCACGATCAGTCTGGAGGCCGTGAAGATCGTCTACTCCCTTCCGCCACTCGGCATACCTGAGGTCAATTCGGCGGAAACGGCGACTGCTCGTTAAGACCGCTTGGCCGACGTGTTGCACTTTTCGGCCCGCAAGGACGCGGGATCAGCATGACATGCGTAAGCCTCTAGAATTTCCGCAGAAACTCCAGGACCTGTTGTTCGGCCCAGCGACCGTCGTCGCCATCGGGATTGGTCAAGAATGAGCAATGCCCGCCATCGTCGGTTTCGATGAATGTGATATTGGGATTAGAAAGAATTTTCTGCCGCGTTTCCGGCAGAATGCGGATGAACGGATCGTTGCGGGCGTGGAGAATGAAAGTGGGGACCGTGATGCGATCCAATACGTTCGCTGCCGCAGCGCGGTCGTAGTAATCAACGGCGCCGGTGAAACCGCAATAGTGCGCGGTGATCTTGTCGTCGAAATCGCGCAAGGTCATGATGCCGCGCAAGCGCGAGACATCGAAAGCGTCCGGAAACAAGCGTGCCTTCTCGCGCAGCCGGCGGCGCAGTTTCCACACGAAATAGTATTCGTATAGACGATTGCTGCTGAGGTGCAGCGCGTCGGCAGAAGCTGCCAAATCCATCGCCGGGCAGACGGCTGCTACAGCACGAAATTGGCGCGGGCCTTGAGATTCCCACTCTCCTGCCAGCTTGAGCACGAGATTTCCGCCCATGGAAAATCCGACCAGGGCAAAACGCGAAATGTGATCACGCTCTATCAGGCTCTGCGCCACGGCGGCGACGTCGCGAGAAAGTCCGGAATGGTAGAGCACGGGAGCAACATCCTCTGTTCCGCCACAGTTGCGCTGATTCATGCGCACCACGTTCATGCCCGCCGCCAAGCCCTTCCTGGCGATACCCAGCATGTATTGCGATTCGCTGGAACCTTCCAGGCCGTGGACCGCAAGTATGGTCAGAGCCTTTTCACGACCGCTCTGCCAATGGCAATGGCAAAGGATTTTGATGTTCGGCTCGACTTCTACAAGGCGCTCTTCAGGCGCCGGCAGGGTAATTTTTCGAGACAGGAAAAATGCCGCCAGGAGGAAAAAGCTGCCGAGGGTTTGCAGATGGCCTCCGCGAAAACCCCGGCGGGGCTGGAAGGCTTTGTTATCGGTTTGCGAACTCACCACCGATTGATTTTAAATGGTGATACGAGGGAGCGTATGCTCAGTTTTCCCTCGGGAGTGATTCATGCCGATCTACGAGTACACCTGCAAAGACTGCTCACACGAATTTGAAGCGCTTGTATATGGCAATCAAAAAGCCGAATGCCCCAAATGCCACAGTAAGCGGCTGGCGCCGCAGCTCTCGGTGTTTGCTGTAGCTGCGAAGAGCGGCTCCAGTGCCGATGCGGCAACCGGCGCTTGCGGCAGCTGCGGCGACCCGCGTGGCCCCGGCGCTTGCTCGCTGCCTGATGTGGATTAAATCTGCCCTGCTCTAAGCTGCTGCAAACCAGCCGTTTAGCTCGTGACCTCGGATACTTTTTCGAGTAACTGGAGTAAGTTTTGCTCCCGCAGTCTGTGCCGTAGTATCCAGGCATGGATCGTCGCCGCCAACCAAGAGTCGCTGCTTTCATTCCTGTCCGCCTGTGGGGCATGGACGCCAATTCCTTGCCTTTTACTCAAATGGCCACGGTAAAGAACATCAGCTCGAGCGGCGTCGAAATTCACGGATTGACGCGCCAAGTGCTGCCCGGGGAACTCCTTGACGTGCAACTCGGCGAGGACCGGGCAGAATACCGGGTTGTCTGGGCTGGCAAAATGGGTTCGCGCAAAGCAGGCGAAATTGGCTTGGAGCGGTTGGATGCCGAACCTTTCATCTGGAACCTCGATCTGTTTCGCTGCAGCCAGGTGGCGGCTCAGGGGTAGGTTGGAATCCGGATTCGGCGAACGTGTATGCGTTCGACCTGCCGCTACTTTGTCCCGTTCGGGTAAACCAGTATTTTGCTGGCCTCGCCCGTCTTCAGGCGTTCCATACCTTTCGAGAAGTCCTGCATTGCGATTCGATCGGTTATCACGGGATGCAGTTCGAGCTTGCCTGCCTTGAGCAGCGCAGTCATTTGATACCAGGTCTGATACATGCGGCGCCCATTGATGCCCTGAATCGTGATTCCCTTAAAAATGATGTCTTCGGAAAAATTGAGCGAAATTGGCTTTGAGGTGAGACCGAGGAGAGAAATACGACCGCCACGCCGCACGATGTCAAACGCTGTTCGAATGGCATCGGGATGGCCGGCCATCTCGAGCACGACATCCGCACCCTGTCCACTTGTGCGTTCGGCCACGATGGCACGCGCGTTGTCCTTTGAGGGGTCAATGGTGAGATCGGCCTTCATCTCTTTCGCAATCTGCCGGCGATGCTCGTTTACTTCGATGGCGAACACCTGGGCGGCGCCGACCGCGCGGGCGACGGCAATTGCGAACAGTCCAATCGGCCCGCATCCGGTGATCGCCACTGTTTTCGCCGCGATCTCGCCTGCGAGCACGGTATGAACTGCATTGCCCAGCGGGTCGAGGATCGAGGCGTACTCCTGTGGGATTGCGGGATCGAGCTTCCAGATGTTTGATTCGGGGATGACCACGTATTCGGCGAAGGCGCCGTCGGCATCGACGCCGATGATTTTTACGTTTTGGCAGATGTGCGCCTCACCGGTGCGGCACTGCAGGCATTTGCCGCAAGCGACGTGCATCTCGGCGGAAACGAAATCGCCTTCTTTGACGCTGGTGACTTCGTCGCCGTAAGCGACGACCTCGCCGCAAAATTCATGACCTGGAATTAACGGCGGATGAATGCGATTTTGCGCCCAGCGATCCCATTCGTAGATGTGCAAATCGGTGCCGCAGATGGATGCGACTTTCACCCTAACCAGCACGTCGGTGCGTCCGAAGCCTGGGATCTTCACTTCCCGAATCTCCGCCCCAGGAGCGGCTTTCGGCTTAACGACGGCCAGCATAGTGTTGGGCATGTCTAGAAAATAAATCTTGGGCCGAAACTGAATTCTAGCACCGCAGCCGGACTACGTAGATTCGGGCACAGTTAGGATAGGACAGA
This sequence comes from Acidobacteriota bacterium, assembly GCA_003225455.1. Classification (GTDB taxonomy): domain Bacteria; phylum Acidobacteriota; class Terriglobia; order Terriglobales; family Acidobacteriaceae; genus QIAB01. The sequence continues at coordinate 3,123 of QIAB01000090.1, read as the reverse complement.
GCGCGAGCTTCGCTCGGCCGGGCAGGCGGTGACGCCTGCCCTAGGTGGTCTGGTTAGCCTGCGCGCGGACCGGACGGACCTGGCACACGTTCGGAGATTGCTCGGCGATTGAATTCTTCCGATTTGCCGCGCGGAATGCTCAATGATTTCCAATCGGCGGAGCGAAAATGTTTAGCCAGGAACACGATTTGGCCAATGTGATAGGCATAATGCGCAACTTGGCGATTTATGGCCTGCAAAACGGTGTGGGCTTCACCGCGGATCGTGACCGTGCGCATGACGTCCTCCGGCTTGAGCGCCTCGATTGCTGAGAATACGCGCTCCCAGCCCTCTTCCCACCAGCGCATGAGTTCGGCACGCGTAGTGCGGACATCAATCTCGAATTCCTGGTCACGGCGCCGGTCCGGTTTCTCACCATCTGTAGTAAGGAAATCAGTGAATCGCGAGCGCATGTTGCCGGCGATGTGCTTCATGATTACAGCGATGGAATTCGCTTCGGGGTCGAGGGCAACGAACAGCTCTTCATCTTTCAACTGCGTGATAGCGCCATCGGCGAGGCGCTTATGGCCGCGAAACTGACGGCGAACTTCGCCGAGGTAATGGGTAGCGAGATCATTGTTCACGATTGCATCTCCGTATCGAAACGCTGTCTGAGCGCAAGAATTATCGATGTATTCGAAGGTAGCGCCGATTGTCAGGCTAGCGTCCTTGCCGCCCGGGGGCCGACGTGCTAATTTTGCTTCCCCCATCCACCGCCGCCCGGACTCTCAATCCTGATCCGCTCTCCTTTGTGTAATCGCACGTTGAACTTGCCGGGCAATTCTTCTATCGAGCCATTCTGACGAACGACAAATGCCTTGCCGGGCGCTCCATCTTTTCCGCCGCTCAGTCCCCACGGCCCGCGTCTGCGGCGTTCCGCCAAGAGCGTGACCTCGGCATCAGTGAGCAATTCAATTTCGCGCACGATCCCGTCACCTCCACGGTGCTGGCCATCGCCTCCGCTTCCTGGGCGCAGTGAGTATTGCCGCACGCGCAGCGGATATGCGTGCTCCAATGCCTCGGCGGGTGTATTGAGCGAATTGGTCATGTGGGTGTGCACGCCGGAGACCCCAGCCTTCCCTGGCCTCGCGCCCATGCCGCCGGCAATGGTTTCGTAGTAGGCGAAAGGCTCGCCGGTTCGCGGATCGATTCCGCCGATGGTGAGATTGTTCATGGTTCCCGAAGCGGCGGCGGGAATGCGATCCGGAACCGCCTGCGCCAGCGCGCGCAGGAGCACATCCACAATGCGCTGCGAGGTTTCCACGTTGCCGCCGGCCACAGCCGCCGGTGGGCGCGCATTCACCACCATGCCTTGCGGCGCGATCACGCGAATGGGCCGCATCAGTCCCGCAGTTGCTGGAACATCTTCCCGGAGCAGGCAACGAAATACAAAAAAGCATGCGGAATACGTGATCGCCTCAACTGCATTGACGCTACCCTCCACCTGCGGATCGGAGCCGGTGAAGTCAACCGTGACTGTGCTGGTGCGGCCCGAGCGCCTACGCCCGCGACTGCGTTCGAACGTAATCGTGACCGCAAGCTTAATTGGCTTCCGGCTGATTCCATCATTGTCTAGACAATCCTCGGCACGGTACACGCCCGGAGGCACTTGCTCCAGAAACGCCCGCATCATCGCTTCGGAATAATCCAACAGCTCACGCGCCGCCTGATGGGTGCGCTGCAACCGGTAACGGGCGCAAACTTCACGCAGGCGCTCTGCCCCGGTGTGGCAGGCGGCGATCTGCGCGCCAAGGTCGCCTTCGCGTTCATCCGGCGTGCGTACGTTGTTGAGCAATAGCGCGAGAATATCGCGGTCCATTTTGCCGCCGCGCATGAGCCGCACCGGCGGAATTCGCAGGCCCTCCTGATAGATCTCGCGGCAGAGCCCCATGGAACCTGGATACGCACCGCCAACATCGGCGTGATGCGCGCGGGATGCCACGTAAAAATCCGGGGAGTTGCCGGCTTTTCGTGGGCGGGGGCGCGGTATGTACACCGGCGCGACCAACGTGATATCGGGCAAGTGCGTTCCGCCACGAAATGGATCATTCAGCATGGCTATGTCGCCAGATTGGAGTGAGAACGCCTCCACCGCCGCCCGCACCGACATGGGCATAGAGCCGAGATGCACAGGCATGTGATCGCCCATGGCGATCACCTCTCCCTTTGAATCAAACACCGCACAGGAGTAGTCACGCCGCTCTTTGATGTTCGGAGAAAACGCAGTCCGGCGCAGCGCCGCGCCCATCTCCTCAGCGATGGAGTGAAAAATATTCTTAAAGATTTCGAGCTCAATCGGATCGCGCATAATGATTCAAGATTCATTTGCGGGAGCTTTCACATGATCGAAGCTTCTTCGTCTGCGGTCAAGCGGGCCGAATAAAACCGTTTTGGCGAAGTAAATTGTGTTGACAACCGCCTCAAATAGTCCGCAATATCTGCAAGTGAGAACCGTGCCCGAGGACTGATTAGCAGCGATTTGAAGATCGGGCACTGGTTCGAGCTTGCAAGGGAAAATCGTTCGCGGAGGAAACTTCATGCCAGCCAAGAAAAAAGCTAAGAAGAAAAAGAAACATTAACCGTCAACGCGCCAATTCTCAAAACAGGCGAAAATTTTATATGGCCTCTCTAAGGGAAGGACCCTTGAGGGGCTTTTTTGCTTAGAGAGCGACGCCCAGGCGATTTATGGAGCCCAGAGCCGACGCCAGGCCGAAGCGGCTTTCCGCGCCTTCCGGCGTCGCTGGCAGCGCGACTACGGTCCCATGGTGCGGCGGCTGGAGCGCGATCTGCCGGAATTGCTTGCGTTCTTCAGCTTCCCCCGGCATCTGTGGAAGAAGCTGCGCACCACCAACATCATCGAGCGCTGCTTTGTCGAAGTCCGACGGCGAACCCGACCGATGGTGTGCTTTGTGAACGTAGCCAGTGTGGACCGAATTATCTACTCCATCTTCCAGCGCTTTAACCTGGAATGGAAAAATCGCACCCTCAAGCTATTTACACAAGCAGCTTGACGTCACCAGTGCTAAGTGCTTAATTGACAATCCCCTAAGCCTACGTTATCTTTAAAACTTTGGAAGTTCTGCA
>QIAB01000003.1 GCA_003225455.1 Acidobacteriota bacterium | reverse complement strand
TGTTATGACCGCCAGAAGTCACGTCTCTGTAATCAAAATATCCGTACCTCAATAGCAGGCGCATTTGCTTGGTTAATTGGCGAGTGATCGTGGCTGAGGCGGTGTATTCAGTTGCACCCAGGCCGTAGGGCACGGCCACGCCAGCATTCTTAAAATGGTCATTGGCGCAGTAGAATGAAAAGTCGGTATAAAAATCAGTCTTGTCATCGATGATATAACCGGCGCCGCTGGTCACCGTCCAGTAGTCGTTTCTAAAGTTCACGACGGTGGGGCTTGTGTTAGGCACCAAGTCGATGTTGTTCGCGGGCGTGTCCGTTTGGTTCAGGACATACGAAACGTTTGCCTGCAAGAAAAATCGGGCGAGCGGGTTCCAAGTGACTGCCTCACTGATCACATGCTGCTTGATTACGCCGCTCTCCACCTCATTCAAGAGCTCACTTTCTGGGACGAACCACTGGCTATTGATCGAAGTGTGCACAAAATCGTATCGCGTAACCAGAGCAAGCGTGCCCAGGCAGGCTGGAATCTTCGGCCGAAAGGTAATTCGAAAATTCAGGTCATCAGTGTTCCAATCTTCGTTAAGCATTCGCTGATGTATCGCGGAGTGGATGGTGTTGTCATAGGACGCAATCTTGTGGAAGTATTGGGCCGATATATTCAGGCGCATCATCGGATACCAGTTCACACCAGCTACATATTTTTGAGCGAGCAAAGAATTGTCTTCATTTAGGTCTAAGAGCTCGAAGCCTACTTCTTCGGCAGCGCTTTGATGTTCAATGCGAGTGCCGAACTCCTCTTCCCAGTCGCCTTCGAAGTAGAACAGCCAGTTATCAATGCCTGTGTAACGCAACTCCAAGCGCTGGCCGAATCTATTGTAATCTACGGAAGCATTGGCAGCCACCGGCACTGGTGTTGTTGGGTGAGCCCCGCCCTCTGGGTTGTTTGGAGTAAATGGCGGCAGATTTATAAAGGCATCGGTGGCCAGGAAAGTGGAGTCACTTTCCCTGTCGTCGTGCGTGTAACGAAAAGCTGTAAGGACGCTCAGATCTTTCAGAGGCATCCATAGAACGTTGGCATTGAAAATGTGCTCAGCGACTTGCGAAATGCCGGCCAGATTAATAAAGCCATGATCGAATGGTTGAAGAGTCGGAACAGGCTCTCCGAACTCAGCATCGAAGTGAGTGCCTACCACACGGCTTCCACCGATATCGCTGCTAAGAGTTGTATAGGAGTAACCGGCGGTAAACCAAAGCCGATCGCTTATCCTCGTCTCGGTGATGGCATGCCCGCTGAACAAGTCCAGGTCGTTTATGTCGCGCTGCGTGATAAAACGCTGCGCGCCAGGTGGCGGCACAACCGGTGGCAGTTGGCCTGCGCCTCGCTCCAAATTCAGGCTGTCGTCGATGGTACTATGTTCGTAACGCATCCCGAGATTGACATCGGTATTGCCAAAGGTCTTCAAAGCATCGAATGCGAAAATGTCGCGCGTCTCGTCAATGTCGCGGAACGCGGGCACGATTTTGCGCGTAGGATTGACCGGCAAGCCAGTTAGATTCGTATCGCCCCAGATCGTTGAATCCTTCTGCCCGTCGCGAAACTCGTGCGTATAACGGATGGTAATCTCTGGCCAATCTGGTACACGCAAGCCCAGTTCAATCCAAGCTTCGCCTCGATCGATATGCATCTCGGGAAACGTTGGTGAAAAGAATACGTCATTGTGCGGGAAGAACCCGCCATTCCCGTCATACCAACTGCGAAATTCCGTGTAGCCAGCCTTGATGTAGCCGAGGTTCGGCTTCGCCAGTTGCACAGTGATGTCGTAATCGTTGAAATCCCAGAGCGCGTGACCATCGACCGAGAAGACGCCGTTTTTGTCGAAAGTTCCTTCGAAGTGCAGATCTTGGATGCCACCGTAAACTTGATCGCCCGGCAACCTGTGTTCCTGTTCGAATTGCGCGCGGTCGCCGCTCGTGATGACTCCGCCGATTGCGAGCTCAATCCAGTTCTTGTACTCTTCGGTTTGTTCTTCTGTTGTCGTCGTGGTCTTGCCATCGCTCTCACCGGCGCGCACCGCAGTGATGGCAAAACTTCCCGCGCAAACCAGCACGAGGAATCTAGACGCGCTCATATCTCGAAATCAGTATCTAAGAAGGGGGTTCACCTGCGAACCGTGAATGGCTTCGTGGCAGCCAGCTGACCAGCAGGTGCCTTGCGGCAGGAAGCTGGAGTGATCAACATCTCCAATGAAAATATGCCCGGGTTCTTTTTGCTCCTGGAAATGGCACTTCAGGCAGAGCGTCTGGTTTCGTTCGTTCAACAACCGCTGGTTTACCGATCCGTGCGGCGAATGGCAGGTCACGCAACCCTGGCGCACGGCCTCATGCTCAAAGACAAATGGCCCACGTTGCGCGCTGTGGCATTGGAAGCACGTTTCGTTTTGGCTCAGGAAAGCAAGGCCGCCGCCTTTAAGCGTCTGTTGAACATTAGTCCCGCCGCCTTTGATCGCCATTCCCACGTGCGGATTGTGGCAATCGGCACAGCTCACTTTTCCTTCCAAGACCGGATGACGATGCGGCAGTTGGAAGCTTGCCCGCACGTCAAGGTGACATTGGAAACACGTTTCGGGGGATCGCCGCGGATTGATAATCGTGTGTGCTGCGCCGCCGCTTTTAACGTGTAAACTTCCAGGTCCATGACACGTTTCGCAGCCGATGTTCTTCGCGTTCTCCCCTTTCGCCATCAGCCGGGCATGTGTTGCGGTGCGAAAGTTGCGCGTGATATTTTCGTGACAGGTCGCGCATTCTTCTGAGCCGACGAACTCCGCGCCAGGGATACTGGGCGGAGCGAGAATTGTTCGGTTGGTGGTGCTGCAGGAAAGTAAAATGACGGCCACCGCTCCCGCCCCGCCCGCACTCCACAACAAGCTTTCGCGCTTACCGTGGATCCATCGAGTTAGTCTCGAATGCCACACAGATGGCGAGTATGCGCAGAAACAAAAAATTATGACTACGCATTTTTTCGGCCTTTCTATCCGGCCGGCACGCCCACCGCAACGGTGCGATATTGCGTAGGCGATTTGCCCGAAAATCTTTTGAAAACGCGATTGAATTGCGAGAGCGATTGAAACCCGGCCGCGAACGCGATCTCACTGATGCGTAGATTTGACTTGCGCAGAAGATCACACGCATTGGCGAACCGGGTGCGCGCGACATACTCGACGAAATTTGTGCCGGTGACCTGCTTGAACTTTTCACTCAGGTAATTGGCGTTCATATTAACGACCTTTGCGACTTGGGTCAGGGAAAGCTCTTCGTCTGCGTGTGCTTCGATGTACTTGCGCGCTTTCCAAATCGCGACTGGCTCGGCTCGATGCCGTGAAGT
>QIAB01000089.1:21169-23968 GCA_003225455.1 Acidobacteriota bacterium | reverse complement strand
CCCTCCCGATGATGCCTTCCAAGTCGCTGGGCAGGGCGGGATTCACTTTGAGTGGGGAGACAGGTTTTTGGTTCAGGATGGCATCCAGCGTGGTTACCACGTTGTTTCCGGTAAAGGGCTTCTTCCCGGTCGCCATTTCGTAGAGCACCACCCCGAAGGAAAACAGATCGCTGCGCGGGTCGAGCGGCTCGCTGCGGGCTTGCTCCGGCGACATGTAAACAGCCGTGCCGGGAATCACGCCCACAGCGGTGAGGGAATCTTCGACGGGAGTCTCTTCACTGGTTGCGAGATGATCGTCGCGGATCAGCTTGGCGAGGCCGAAATCGAGTACCTTGGTCTGACCGCTCTTGGTCAGAAAGATATTTGCTGGCTTGATATCGCGATGAATGATCCCCTTGCCATGCGAAGCGCTCAGAGCGTCCGCCACCTGAACTGCGATCTCCAGCAGCTGATCCAGTTCCATCGCCTTGCCGTGGATCCGCTGTTTCAGGCTTTCGCCCTCCAGCTTCTCCATCACAATGAACGGATACCCATTGTGATCTTCAACTTCGTGGATAGTGCAGATGGACGGATGATTTAGCTGTGATGCAGCGCGAGCCTCGCGCTCGAAGCGCTCCATCGACTTCTTATCGGCCATTAGATTTTCAGGGATGAACTTGATCGCGACGTGCCGGCCGAGGCGGACATCTTCAGCCTCATAGACCACACCCATACCGCCTCCGCCGAGTTTCCCGATGATGCGGTAGTGGGAAATCGTCTGCCCGATCATCGGGGCGCCGGTTGTGGTCGAACTCGCGGCTGTTTCGGGGTTCATAGAGAAACTCCCCCGCAGGCGGTAATCTTAGGACGGTGTGCAGGTTAGGTCAACTGTCGTGCGGCAGTATAGGGGAATCCCCTACACATGTACACACCCATTTCTCGATACCTCGGCTCAGGCCATGGAATTAACACAGATTTCATTCAGCCGACATAATTCAGCAACATTGAGGATACAAACTATCGGAGGGCAGTATGACCGTCTCGATTGTTGCGAATGGATTCTTGCGAAACAGCCCGATATTCCCTCTTCAGAAGCCAGCCGAATCGAGTACAATTCGCCCGTCTGCGTGCTGCACCCTCAATCCTGCATATCAACGGAACGCCCGGGACCGGACGTTTACTCAGTCCCGAATATAACGACCAGAATATAACGAATGGAGGCCCGCCATGTTCAAGCTCAGTCTACAGCTTCAAAAGGCCGCGCAGCATTTACGTGGAACAACTCTGAATGTCACCGCCGTGTTAGCGACGCTTGTCTTACTGGTTGTGCCACGGGCGTTAGCTGCGACGACGGCCACAAATAGCTGCCAGCTCAAATCACCGAAGGGCGCCATCCAGCACGTGATCTACGTCCAGTTCGACAACACGCACTTCCGACGGGACAACCCCGACATCCCCTCGGATCTCGAGCAGATGCCTCACCTGCTCAATTTCATCCAGGACAACGGTGTACTGATGTCGAACGACCACACCGTGCTGATCTCGCACACCGCCACCGGCATCTTGACCTCGCTCACCGGTGTTTACCCGGACCGTATGGGGCAGCCGGTATCGAACAGCTTCCGCTACTTTAAGACCGATGGCACGACCCGGACCGGCGTCTCGTTCGCCTATTGGACGGCGCCGCTCTTTGACCCGGCTGGCAGCACCACCGATACGACACCCGAGATGATCAACGAGAACGGCAAGATCGCTCCGGCACCTTGGGTGCCCTTTACGCGGGCTGGGTGTGATTTCGGCGCAGTTGCCACAGCGAACACAATTCTCGAGAACACAGCGATTGATATTCCGACGGTGTTCGGCGCCGGCTCACCCGAGGCGATGGAGGTCGCGTCTAATCCTGGTCAAGCCTTCGCAGATTTTGTCGGCATCGGCGTGCATTGCGCCCAGGACTCAGGCATCTGCGCACAATCGACGCACGCGCGGCCCGACTTACTGCCCGACGAGCCTGGCGATTACAGTGATTTCAACGGTCTTTTCGGTGCCAAGTACGTCAATCCCGTCATCAAGCCAAGCGGACCGATGACAGATCTCGACGGCACTGTGATCCAGGACGCGACAGGACATATCGGCTTTCCGGGCTTCGATGGCATGGAAGCTACTGTTTCCCTTGCCTGGGTCGCACAGATGCAGGAAGCTGGCATTCCAGTCACATATGCATACATCTCGGATGCGCATGATGGTCACGGCACTGCCGGCAGCATCCACTTCGCATATGGTCCTGGCGAATTCGGTTATACACAGCAACTAAAAGCTTACGATCAGGCATTCCAGAAGTTTTTCGACCGGCTGGAAGCGGATGGAATTGACAAGAGCAACACGCTGTTCGTGTTCACTGTTGACGAAGGCGACCACTTCGTCGGCGATACGCCGACCCCTGCGGGTTGCGATGGCTTGACTACACCGTGCACTTACAACCGCGTCGGCGAGATCAACGCCGACCTGCGGCGCATGGTCTACACTCAATCCGGCGACTCGACCCTTTTCTCAGTTCACTCGGATGATGCGCCGACCGTGTACGTCAACGGGACCGCCGCTCAGCCTCTCCGCGATCAAACCGATCCCATCGTGCGCGGTCTCGAGCGCGAGATGAGCCAGCTAAGCTGGTTAAACCCCTACACCGGAGTCGTCGAGAACAACATCATGGTGGCGCTTGCCGACCATATCGGGATGAAGACGCTGCACATGGTCACAGCCGATCCCTTCCGCACACCTACCTTCACCCCATTCGCCGATCCAAATTGGTTCTTCTTCGCCACG
>QIAB01000089.1:1589-20991 GCA_003225455.1 Acidobacteriota bacterium | reverse complement strand
GATCACACCGATGTGCGCCCGACAATCCTGGAACTGGTCGGCTTGCAGGATGATTATCTCCATGACGGGCGGGTCATATCCGAGATACTCGAAGGCTATGCGCGGCCGCCGGCTTTGAAGAAGAGCACCAGGTTCATCGCACTCGCACAAATGTACAAGCAGTTGAACGCTTCTTTCGGGGAATTCGCCATGGCGATTCTGAAGTCATCCACCAAGGCGCTGGCCTCGAACGACCCGGACGACGCCACCTACAGCTCTATTGAGGGACAGATCCAGTCTCTAACCGCGCAGCGGGATGCAGTCGCTGCCCAGATGATCAGTCTTCTCAATGGCGCCGAATTCAACGGCCAGACCTTCAGCGATGCGCAAGCTCAATCAGTCATTGTGCAGGGTCAAGCATTGCTGGATCAGGCAAATGCTTTGCCACACTAGTATCGCGTCCCAAAACTTCGCGCCATAAGGGCGCGTCTTCAGGCGCGCCGTACGTCCGCCAGAATAATGAGGGCTTTAGCCGCTGAGGTGAAGTCGCGGCTGGTCACAATTGGCCTTTAAACTTAGAACGCGAAATTGGGCGCCGCACTAGCTCGCGAGCAATAACGATGTAATGAACGGATAGACCGCGTCGCGCGGCGAAGATAAGTCAACGTGCCAGAATAGTGTCAAGGTAAATTTTCAGCAGCTTTGCCAAGACAAAGCGACTTTGGCTAGGGTCAGTCTCAAGACTGACCCTAGCCGATTTTTGGGATGCAACCAGTCATCCAGCTAGCCTGCGGGCACGCCCCAATCAGAATTCATACCGCAGTGCAAACTGCATGACACGCGGCTGCGTCAGGAGACTTGTGTAAGCGCCGAAATTGCTCGGCGTCTGCGTGAGCGAAGTGAGCAGTGACGCTCCCACGCCCTGAGCGTTGAAGCGCGTGAGGTTGGGCACGTTGAACACCTGCCAGCGGAACTGCAAACTGTGGTTTTTCCCAGGGCATCTTCCAGCTTTTCCCCAAGCTCATATCCAAACTGGCGTAGCCATCGCCACGCAAAACGTTGCGCGACCCAACGCCGCCCGGGAGAGGCAGAGTGAAGTCTGCTTGCGCCGCAGCGGGATTGGCAAAAACGTTGACGCCGCCAGGTTGCTTGAACACACCCGTTTTCGGCTTGGCCGTCATCTGTGTTATCGCGGTGAGGAACCAGTCGGTCGGCCAGCGCTGGCCTCCATCTACGCTGAAGGGGAAACCGCTGGTCCAGCGCGCCAGCCCAGAGAGCTGCCAGCCCCCGATGAAAGCATCGAGAAGACCACCGGCATTGCTTGCCAAGGCCTTGCCTCTGCCGAGCGGCAGATCGGCAATCCAATTAATGTTGAACTGATGTGTGAGGTCGTAATCGGAGACGGCGCGGGCTAGGTTCGGGGAAAAAGCGTTGGCCAGGCGGCTTCCCACCAGCCCGATGTTTTGGTAGCCGTACACGGAGAACCCGACGCGAGATGCCGCGGACGTGATATCAATGGACTTCGAAAACGTGTAGTTGAGATCGAACTGAACTCCGTGGCTTAACTGCTTCCTTAAATTCGCTTGCAGTGCGTGGTAACTAGAACTGCCGATGGAACTCCATCCATACGCGGAGATGGCCTGATTGCCTAAAAACTGGCCAGAGCCGTTCTGCCCCAAGCCTGAGCCTGGCGGCCCGAAGAAATACGAACCCGAGCCGATGTTGTCTCCAAGCCCGCCGTACAGGTCAATATCCGCCAACCCGACAATCTCGTCACCGATCACCGAAAGGCCCGGGTTGTAATAAAGGTCGAAGACGCTCTGTAGCAGACCATCTGTAGTACTTGTCGTGGACGGAATAAACCCAGTGAAGGTGTCCTGGTACTGAGTGGCCCCCGGTCGGAGCGGCGGCAGCATGTCTACCCAGTATTGGGAGGTGCGACCTAGCGTGGCAGAAGAAACCATTGAGATATCGGACGGGCGCTGCTGCGGGCAGTTCGCAGTCGGGACGGGCGGGCTTGTGGTGATGACGGCCTGGTAAAAGTTGGCGGTACCCCCCAATCCGCAGGCACGGTTCGCCGATGCAAAGGATCTCGCCAGATTAGACAACGCGGATGCCGCCGCGTAGTAATCAATTCCCGTCTTTGGATCCACGATGTCCAAAGGCTGATTCAAATCGCGCTGTGTGAGCAAATCGCGACCGAAGCGCCCTACATACGACAATTGCAGCGAGAAGCGCTTTGGCAGCTCGCGACCGATGGAAAAGTCCACAGCATAGGCGTGTGGGGTTTTTAATGTATTGTCTGTTACCCACAAGTTCGCCTCTGCGAGGACATCGGGCACCTGTGGCCAGCCTTTTGCGGGTGGCTGGATCAGAAATGGGACGCCGTTCAGGTTTGTCGCCGGGATGTCGTGTATGCCGGTGATCCGCGGCAGGTCCTCGGCGCTCGTGACACCGAACGTGCAGCAGGTGTTTTGCAAGGTTGTGGTCAAACCCGCCGAGCCAATCTGGTCGAAGCTGTTCAGAAGGGCAAAACCAGCCCGGTCGTAAACGCGGCTGAAGCCTCCGCGGAAGACGGTTTTGTCGTGATCGCCGAAAATCTTCATAAGCAGACCGCCACTCGGACGGGGCGAATAGGCTAGCGAAATTCGCGGTGAAAAATCCGTCTTCTCAAACGGGTAGAAGCCAGGGCCGTGGTTGACCGGCCCGCTCAGATTGAACGCAATCGCCGGCTCCGCAGTATACCCAATGCCCTTTTTCATATTGATGACGTTCTGAGCGAACTGCGTCCCCAGACCGAAGGTTGAAGCACTCTGCAAGCCGTTGGTCTCCCACGGCGGGGGAAAGAGCGACCAGCGCAGTCCATAGGTCAGCGTCAGGTTCGGTTTGATGCGCCAGGTGTCTTGTGCATAGAACTCATACGAGTCCAGCCCATAGTTGCGTTTCACCGGAGCGCCCTGTGGCAGCACATTGCCGCTACGGTCCAGGTTATAGTTCGCGACTACGTCGGAGATCATTTCACCGGTTCCGGCGCTCCGAAGTTCGTAGGATCGAGCGTGCTCGTGGTGCCAGCGAATCCGATCGGTGAGGTCCAGTTGGTTGTTCCAATGCCCAGGTGGTTGGAGTGGAGAAAACTGGTCCGGGGGATCGCGGGCCAGCCCAATCGAGGTCCCGAACTGCAAGGCATGTGTGCCTTTGGTCCAGGACAAATCATTTAGCAGATTGTGCATGCTTACTCGAAAATCGTGGCTGTAAGTGATGCCCTGATCCAGTCCCAGAAACGTGTTCCAGGGCTGGTTCGTATTCCCTATGACTCCAAAGCTCTGGCGAGTGAACCCCCAGTGAAAGGAATTGACTAGGGTGGGACTAAGGACAGCCGTGTAACCGACAGCAAATCCTTTACTGTGGTCAGCGATAGTTTGCTGTGGAGGATCGCCCGGTAGGAAGGGAGCGCCTGGGTTGCGCAAATCCTGCAGCGCGCCGCGCCAGAAGATGCTGTGGCGGCCATCGGCAGTAAGGCGATAATCGGTGCGGGCGACGAAAACATCGTTATCCAGACTAGTAGGAGCGCGGAAAACGAAGCCAGCATAGTTCAAGCCGTCACCTGCAGAAAGATCGTTAGTCACCGTCTTGCCCGTGCAGAAGGTGCGGTCCAGATAACCAGTGTGATTAGTTAGGTCGAGCATGTGGGGATCAATGCCGATGTGATTAGGATCGAGGTTCTTGAGGTCTGTCGGTGTGAAGGTAGTAATGCCACCATTTACATCCGAATATCGAAAGATGCCCTGACACATAAACGGTGTGGGAATCACGCGCGCTCGGCGCGTTGCTGCTCCCGCTCGCGCGTTCCCTCGTAATTGGCAAAGAAAAATAGACGATCCTTGCGTATTGCTCCGCCGTGTATTGGTCCGCCGACTGCGGCTCCAAAAATATTGCGGGTAAGTTGCAACGGCTTGTTCGGAGCGCCGATGTTGAGCTCCGACTGCTTCACCAGGTAGTCATTAGCGCTGGTAATGGTGTTGCGAAGATTTTCGTAGATCGAGCCGTGGAATGTATTTGTACCGCTCTTGGTCACGAGGGCCACTTGCGCTCCGGAACCCTGCCCCTGATCGGCGCCATAATTAGTCGTAGTCACGCGAAATTCCTGAACCGAGTCCTGAGTGACTGGCAATACGGAAGTAAAGGCGTAGCCGTTGGATTGGTCGTTCACGTCAACGCCATCGAGCGTGACGTTGCTCTGATCGCTACGCGCGCCATTCACTGCTCCATTGCGCGTATCCTGATCCTTGTCCCCAATTCGGTTGCCGGTATAGGCGACACCGCCTTGCAAGCTCAGCAAATCGGGGACATTCCGGCCCTCCAGTGGAATCTCCCGGACCTGCGTTTCGTCAAAGGAATTGCCGAGCGAGGCGTCCACGGTGTTGATCGCCTGCATCTCCGTGGTAATCGTAACCGTTTCGCTTGCAACGCCAATCTTGAGCTGCACGTTGGCGGTTGCGGGCGTGTTGACAAGCAGCGCGAGGCCCTTCTGCTGATAGCCTTGAAAGCCGGATGCGCTGGCCGTGAGTGTGTAAGTGCCGGGAGGGAGGAAAAGGAACTGATACTCTCCAGCAGGGCCTGTGGAAGCCGTTCGCTCGACCTTCGATTCCGCACTGGTAACGGTCACCGTAGCGCCCGCGACCGCTGCGCCGCTGGGATCAGTGACCGTGCCGCGAAGCGATGTGGTGGCCTGTCCCGCAGCCATGTTGCTACACGCAAAAAGCGCACTGATTAAAAAGACAAGGCAGAACACGTTCCGCCAAGCGGCTTGATGCGAAAGGGTTGAAGTGCAAGCTGTACGGATGGCGCCTAGAGTGGACCCCATGTTTCCTCCCCTTTGCAGGCATGCGGAGTCTTAACAGAATCCTGTTCCAGATCCCGTCCTAATCTCCGTGACCTCAAAAGCGCGGCAATTGTACACCTGATTTATTTTCGAGGGGGTCCTTTGCACTGAGTTGAGCCTGAGCCGCCCCCAGGTTCTCATCAGCTCGGAAAACAGCGCGCGCTCCTCACAAATATTGCAATCTCCGCCCGAAATGAATCCTGCGAAGGTCTGCGGCCATCCTAAGAAGCAGGATTTATGAACTCCAGAGCAGGCAAACTCTTGGTGGTGGAGTCCGACGATGCTCTCAGGGAGCAGATCGTCGCCGTGCTCAGCGAGGCTGGATATGAAGTGTCGGCCGACTACCGGGAAGGCATGAAGGCAGTTCTCGCCTTTAATCCCGACGCGGTGATCCTGGGTGCTGAGAATTGCCGAGCGAGGCGTCCACGGTGTTGATCGCCTGCATCTCCGTGGTAATCGTAACCGTTTCGCTTGCAACGCCAATCTTGAGCTGCACGTTGGCGGTTGCGGGCGTGTTGACAAGCAGCGCGAGGCCCTTCTGCTGATAGCCTTGAAAGCCGGATGCGCTGGTTCGCAAGTACGGAACAAGTACATCGCGGACGGGGTTCGAGAGCGGCTGCGTCTTGCCGAGGAAAATCGCAGCACTGCCCAGCAGGTCGTGACCGCGGTCAACCAGGAACGGCGCACGCTTCGGGTCGGCGGCGCGATCACGATTGCAGTGCTCATCGTTGCTGGTCTGGTCTTTTTCTTCTTCTACCGTCGCGCCCAGGAACAGAATACCCGGGTCTATGCTGCGATCACTCGTTTGCAGACGGGCATGCTCACGCAAGAAAAGTTGATGGAACGCTCGCGTCGGGCCGTTGACGACCGGGAACGCGGTCCATCCTCGGCAAGCGATCCACAAAGGCTTCAACTTCAGAAAAAGAGCGAAGACCTGAAATCGCAAATTGCAACCAGCAAACCGGAAAACGCTTCGGCTTTGCAAAATCAACTAGCCGCAGTAGAAGGCCGCCTTCAGAAGCTCGAGACCGAGGGCAAGGTTGCGCAGACCATTATCCAGTCCTATGAGCCGAGCGTCTGCCTTATCCATGTTGTCCTTGCCTTCCGCGACCACACTACCGGATTAAGACTGCGCTACGCTGCGGTGTCAAGCAGTGGCGAGCCAACCACCGACGAGCACAACAACCCGCTCGTGAGCCTTACCGGGATTGGTCCGGAAGTACACCTGAATATTTTTGGTACCGGGTTCCTCGCCTCTGCCAGCGGACAAATCCTCACCAATCACCACGTGGCGGAACCTTGGTGGCAGAATGATGATTTGAAAGAAATGCTCGATCAAGGTCTCGAGCCTGTGGTTCCTGAGATGACGGCCTATTTCCCCGGCGTTCCGCGCGGCATCGCCATCAACACAGAAAAGATTTCCTCTGCCGCGGACGTTGCCGTCGTGAAGGGAAATATTTCAGAGCTCGGAATCAAACAGATAGCCCTTGCCGAGGGCCGGCGTTCGGCCATCAGCGGGGGCGCCATCGTGCTGCTTGGTTATCCTACTGCTCTCGATGCAATTCTGGCCCGGGCAGGCGCAGAGACGCTGCAGTCCATTGCGACCGCATCCAAAGGTGATCCGAAGCAGGTAATGGAAGAACTCGCCCGCCGCAACCTCATCCGGCCTATCACCACCCAGGGGCACATCGGTGACATACTGCCCGACAAGATTGTCTACGATGCCCAAACCACTTCGGGTGGCTCTGGCGGCCCGCTCTTCAATAACGAAGGCAAAGTTATAGGAATTAATTTTGCCATGGTACGTGAGTTCGGCGGATCGAACTTCGCAGTTCCTGTTGGCTACGGGAAGTCACTTCTGAAACCCTAAGCCGCGGCCGCTGCAATCAGCGCGGGACCAGCCTACCAACTCTCGGCTTCCGGATCTAGTCCGAAACCGGCCCCAGTCCCAATTGTTGACTTGTCTGGCATGAGCGGCCTAAGATGCGGCACGCTGGGTGCCTTGAAGGACCGACGTTTCCCAACCAAAGTCTGGGCGTAAACCCTGGCACAGGAGGCAGTAAAATGGCCTGTTTTTCGGCCCGTGTTTCTCCTAAGCGTGCGCGTCTCTTCATATTCCTGTTCTTAGTATTCTTGGGCCTTGCGCGACCAGGACAAGCCAAAACACCACCTGAGCCGCCGGAGTCCGTAATCGCGATCGGGGATGTCCACGGTGATTTTGACGACTTCGTGACGATTCTCCAGAAAGCCGGATTAATCGATGCGCAGCATCACTGGACCGGGGGCAAGACTACTTTTGTTCAGGTGGGAGACCTTCTGGATCGTGGGCCGAAGCCGCGCGATGTGATGGATCTGATGATGGCGCTCGAAAAAGAAGCGCCAACGGCAGGCGGGCGAGTGGTGGGTCTGCTTGGCAACCACGAGATGATGAATATCATGGGCGACCTGCGGTATGTCACGCCCGTGAATTACGCGAGCTTCGCAGATAAGGATTCTGAGAAGCGGCAGAAGTCGGCCTATCAGGATTATGTGAAGTGGCGTCATGATCATTCGGCTCTTATGGCAGAGCTTCCGCAACCGATGGAGCTCACGGAAGCGGAGTGGATGGCACGGCACCCCCAGGGTTTTGTGGAACAGCGTGAAGCTTTCAGTCCGGGCGGCAGTTACGGAAAGTGGCTGCGCGAACACTCCGCCGTGGCCCAAATCGGTGGCATTATCTTCTTGCATGGCGGAATTCATCCCAGCCTCGCCCACTTGAAAATTGAAACCATCAATTCCCATATCCGGGATGAAATCAAAACCTTCGATTCCGCCAAGCAATACCTGCAAAGCGAAAAGGTGATCTTACCCTTCTTCACCCTGCAAGAAATGGCCGCGGCCGTCCAGGCCGAGCTCTCGGCTGAGCATAAGTCACTGATGCCGAAGAACCAACAACGGCAAGCCAAAATGACGGAATTCCTGGGTTTTCAAGAATGGCTCAGCGTGCGCCCTGATGGTCCGCTATGGTTTCGTGGTTACGACCAGTGGAGCGAAGAAGAAGGCGCAGCGCAGGCAGGTAAGCTCTTGGAGGCCTACAAAGCGACGCACATCGCTGTCGGCCACACCGTGCAAAAAGGTGGACGAATTCGGCCGCGGTTCGACAACAAAGTTTTTTTGATTGACACTGGCATGCTCAGCAGTTACTACCCTGGGGGCAGACCCTCGGCGATGGAAATCTGTGGCGATACCAAAATCACGGCTGAGTATATGGACCAGCGGGTGGCGATTCTCCCACCCACCGCTCCGTCGGGAAATAGCGAGACTGGCGCGCCCGCAGCCGGAGATGGTGGCGAGGGTTTAGGGAAGTCTGCTGCCTTGCCAGCCAGCGGTGGTATTTGTGCGGCAACAGCAGCCGCAGCACCTTAACGGACGAAAGAGGGATTTCACGGATGAAGCGGTGGATTGAGCGCGCTCTTAACATCCATCCCGGTGATTTGGGGCGTGGCACCCTGTTGTGCTCTTGCCTGTTCTTCATAATGACCACCTACAAGATCGGTGGCGTGGCGGGCGCTGCCTTATTCTTGTCTCGATTCCAGGCGAAGCAGCTTGCATACGCGGACATTGCCAGTGCGGTCCTAGTGGCCGTGGTAATAGCGGGCTACGTGGTGGTGGCGCGTCGCATCCACCTGCTAGGTTTGCTGCTGGGTACGACGTTATTTTTCGCCAGCAATTGCGCGCTGTTCTGGGCTCTGGCTCACTATCACTTTCACCTGTCATTGCTGTTTCCGGTTTTCTACGTCTGGGTAAAAATCTTCGGGGTGCTGGTACCCACTCAGATCTGGACCCTGGCGAATTATGTGCTGACCACGCGCGAAGCCAAGCGCGTGTTCGGGATGGTGGGTGGCGGCGCCATCGCGGGCTGGATCTTTTCCGGCTACTTCTCCAAAACGGTGGCCAAGAGCTTCGGCACTGAAAGTCTGCTGCTGGGGATGGCATTGTTTCTGCTGATTTCTACCGGGCTGATTGTCGTAATCTGGCGAAGCGGACGAGTCGCGGTGGGCGCAGTGCATGAGCAGACATCAGGTGGAAACAGCCCACGCAACCTGTTTGCGAGCATGCGGGTGGTGTTCTCTTCGCCATACTTGCGTGCCATCGCCGCGGTAATCTGCATTTCGTCTTTTGTCACCACGCTGACGGGGTGGCAGTTCCTGGCCCTTATGCAGCAGTTCCTGGTGAAAAAAGACGCGATAGCAGCTTTCTACGGTGACTTCAATTTTTATGCCGGCGTGCTCTCCCTGCTGTTCCAACTGCTCTTGACATCGAGATTCCTGCGTAGGTTCGGTATTGGCACAGCGCTGTTCGTGCTTCCGACCACTGTGTTGCTGGGTTCGGCTGGCCTGCTTGCTTTTGGCACCTTGGGCGCAGCGGTCGTTCTGAAAGGCTGTGACCAGACGCTGCGCTATTCCCTCGATAAGTCCACCGCCGAATTGCTATATCTTCCGCTCCCTGCCCGAATCAAAATACAGGTCAAATGGTTTATCGATACCGTGATCTGGCGCTTAGGTGATGGATTATCCGGGCTGACGGTTCTTCTTTTCGCTACCACGTTGCTCATTCCGGCTCGTCAAATCAGCTGGATCGTGTTGGTGCTGGCCGGCGCGTGGCTGGTAGCGGTGTCAGTGGTGCGGCGGCAATATATTGCTACTCTGAAAGAAAGCATCAGCCAGCACCGAGTGGACGTGGAGCAAGCTTACACGTCGGTGCTGGACCGTTCCACCGCTGAACTGTTGGCGACCAATCTTTCGGCATCTGATCCGAACGATATCCTTTATGCGCTGAGCCTGTTTGAGGTGGAGCGGCAAAGAGCCGCGCATCCGGTAATCCGCAGCCTGCTGAGTCACCCGGCTACACCGGTGCGGCAAAAGGCAATTGCCATTTTGTCGGCCTCCGGCGATAAGACCATTCGGCCAGAAATTGAGCAGTTGCTACGGGACCCAGACCTCGGCGTGCGAACGGAAGCCCTGCTTTACCTGACGCACCACGCGCACGTCGACCCACTGGAGCTCATCCAGGAAGTCGGCGACTTCGCGGACTTCTCAGTCCGCTCGGCCGTTGTGGCATTTCTGGCGCGACCTGGCGAGGCTCAGAACCTAGAGGCCGCGCAGCAGATGTTGACCGCCATGGTCAGTGAACCTGGAACCGAAGGCCGACAGACCAGGTTGGAGGCGGCCCGCCTGCTAGGCGAACTGCCGGACTGTTTCGATCCGCTGCTCTCGACGCTGCTGGCTGATCCCGATGCCGCGGTCGCGCGAGAGGCGATCGCTTCTGTGGGGAAACTGCGCAAGCGCCGGCTAGTTCCGGAATTGCTGGATCGGCTGGCACATCGCGAACTGGGCGCTGAAGCCGCTAAGGCCCTGGGCGGGTTCGGAGACATGATCGTGGGCGCGTTGCGCGATCATCTCAGCGACTGTTCGATAGCGATCGCGGCGCGGAGAGAAATCCCTGGTGTGCTGGTTAAGGTTGGGACCCCGGCAGCGGCTCAAGTGCTGATGGAAAACCTGCTGGAAAGCGACACTACCCTGCGCTTTCGAATTATCTGCGCGCTTAACAAGCTCCACCGCATCCATCCTGAAATCGAGACGGACACCCAGATGTTGGAGACGGTGCTGGCCGCTGAAATTCTTGGGCATTACCGCTCGTATCAGATTCTCGACAAACTCGGCGCCGTCGGGGACAGTCAAGATCCAGTAGCGCGCGCATTAACCGAGTCCATGCAACAAGAATTGGAGCGCATCTTTCGTTTAATGGGGTTGCTATATCCCCATCTTGATGTGCACAGTGCCTATTTGGGGCTGCAATCAAAGAGTCTGTCGGTTTACGACAATGCGCTGGAATTCCTCGATAACGTCTTAAAGTCGCAGTTACGTGAAATGCTGGTGCCGCTGCTCGATGGCAAAATCACTGTGGGCGAGCGTTCTCGCCTGGCGCAACGGCTAGTGCGTGCCAAGATCGAAAACCAGGAACAGGCAGTGGTAGCGCTGGTCACCAGCGATGACCCATGGCTGAGATCTTGTGGCGCCTATGCCATCGGAACGTTGGGCATGAAATCTTTAGAAGGGGAGTTGAACCGCTGTCTCAATGATTCAGACCCGCTGCTGCGAGAGACCGCACGTGCAGCCAAGCTCCGTCTGGACGGGATGGCGGCGAAGGCCTGAAACTCAAGCGGGCAGAAATAAAACGGCCCTCGCCGCAAAGGCTGCCGGCGGCCATCAGTGGACCCTGCTCCAGGTAGGCTATCTGGGTAGGCGCAAATCTATCCGGGTCGCGTGAAAAACACCCTTGTCATCAGGATGGCCGAGCACGATCACGAATGAGCCCTCTTTGAACTCGCTTTGGTCGGCGGGCTTTCCCTGCTTGGTCCATTCGGTCGAGCTGTCGTAAAAGATCTGCCTCTCCATGCTCTCCATGTTTTTTTGCCCGCCACGAACGCTCAGGCTGGAGTTGTCCTTGTTGATCCGCACAATGTGGCCCTGCCAACGGGCCTCTTTGGTATCGGCGGTTGCTTCTTTCTTGTCGCCAGACGGAGTTGTTTGACCGGCGAAGGCCACTCCCATAAACACAAACGTGAGCAAAATCACTGATAGTTTCATAGCATCCTCCACGGTGTAAGCGCCGGATAGCGCAGGGTGACTCCTGCAAACGGAGCTTTTCTGGCAGCCAGAGCATAGTCCCAGCATTGGGGAGAGTAAAGAGCAATTTTGAAATCCAGGACTGGCGCTGGATTCCGAACATTTTGGGTTGCCGAAAGACTGGCATTAGGCGTAGATTGGTGGGCACCAATCGGGGGTAGTTCCATGCATACACATTATTTCTCTTGGCGGAAGCTCATTCTGGCTGCAATGGTTGGCCTGGTTTGCGCTGGCACTCTCAGTGCAGCCGACGACACAACTCTCACTAAAGATCAGATCAAGCAATTTCTTCTCACTGCGAAAATAGTAGGCGGCAAGCATACGGGCAAAGGCGTCACCCAGCCGTGGCGGCTGACGCTGAGCGACGGTACCATCACCCACGACGCGTCTTTCCAGGGTGTTGATGAACACAAGACCAACATGCAGTTTGCGAGCGGCCGCAGTGAAATGAATTTCGTAGATTCGTATAAGTACAACATCGCGGCCTATTCATTAGCCGAATTGATTGGGCTGGACGACATCGTGCCCGTGTATGTTGAACGCAAATGGAAGGGCGATTCAGGCTCGCTGAGTTGGTGGCTACCGGTGAAGATGGATGAGGAGGAACGCCACAAGCAAAATCTAGTTGCGCCTGACGCAGACGCGTGGAACAAGCAGATGTACAAAGTACGGGTCCTCGACCAACTGGTGTACGATAACGATCCCAATCTCACTAACGTCCTGATTAGCGAGGACTGGAAGATTTGGAGGATTGATTTCACCCGAGCTTTCCGGACATTTAAGGACCTGAGGAACCCCGGCGACTTGGTACGGTGCGACCGGCAAGTGTTCGAGAAGCTGAAAACGCTAGACGCGAACCAACTAGCGGAAAAGACCAAGCATTATCTGACAAAAGATGAAGTCAAGGCCGTAATGGCGCGACGTGACAAGATCGTGGACCGCTTCCAGAAGCTGATCGCCGAAAAAGGCGAGAACGAAGTGCTGTACTGAATACTCGGCCTTGTTTCACTCGGGTGCGTTTATAGCGGGGAGCAGGTACTGGGTTGGGCAAGGACGAGAAGTAGCCAGCGACGTATCCGAAGGGCACCAGAAATGGGGGTTGCTCTTTTTGGCGCGAAGGTCTATTGTTTTTTGCCGCGAAGCACAATGTTTCATCAACAGGAGGAAATCACATCGTGAAGAAACTACTCGGGGTTTTGTCTTTTGCCTGTGTACTTGCCTTTCTACCGTCCATCCTGCTTTCCGCGCAGGATAAACCGGAGGATATGAAGGCAGCTCCCGCTGAGGGAAAAGCCGCAGCTGAGGGAAAAGCCACAAAGGAGGCACGCTGGGAGGGAATCGTCGTCCGGAGTAACAAAGATGATTCTACGCTGACAGTTCGTCGGCGGGGCACGAGCGTAGAGAAGACGGTCAAGTACGACAGTTCGACCAAGTGGACCAGTCAAGAGCACGGCAGCAAAAAAGTGAACGACATCGATGCCAGCCAGGTCAATGACAACGACCGGGTGATTTGCATGGGAACTTGGGATAAGAAAGGCATGCTCCACGCCACTATGATCTCAAAGCGGCTCACACCGTAGAGTTTCGCTCTGGATTGTGGTTTGAAACTAGGATCGATTCAATCACAGACGTAGCCAACGTTGCGGCGGCCACGAGCACTCTTGATTGAACGGCCAGTGCTATGCGAGTGTCACGCCGGGCCTTACGCGGGTCGGCCGCGATGCCTGCGTCGGGCACCAGCCGGGCGCTGTGTGTAGCCTGACCTGATGGATGCTCTTCGACGTTTTCCCAGGTTAGCGCCCAAAAGACGGGCGCGAACCTGGGGCACCATTTCTAACCCTTGCTGGGTTTTAACCGCCCCAAGATCCACCGTGCTGCGACGCGTCCCTTTGTCGCCCCTAGCAAAATCGGCTGGCGGTGGCGACTCCCGTAAGCGAGAAATACGATCATCCGAGGCCTATTGCTGACCTCCTTCCAGAATTGCCTACCAATCGGAGCAAAGCACCCAGCAACGCCGCGGCGTTACAATAAAGAGGTAAGCCATCGGCGAGTAGCGCCAAATCAGAAGTCTCAGGTTATTTGTGATCAGCTCACTCCTGGATCGGAAAATCGAAAAGCGGCCTGAGAAAGTCCGCCTGCAAGGGCGAATTCTTTTTCTGACGGAAGATCCGGAGCTGATCAAACGCCAGCTTGCCGGAGAGAATCTGCCGTGGGATACGAAGAATCCTACAAACAATCCCAAGCTGCGCGATGACATTTCTACCGACGAGATCACACCGGCGCACTACTGCTTCTATTTCGACCAGACTCTGGGCGAAATTCCCTACGCCGGGTTGAAGACTCGCGGGGTGGTTCCGATTGGCCGCGGCGATGTCAAGCGCGGGGGGTTCGTTTGCTCGGTCAGCGGAAAACGCCGCGGCAAAGGCTCGAGCCGCGAGCAGTCGCCTTATGCGGAGATGTCAGCCGGGATCAAGCTGGTGATCGCAGAAAATATCGAGCGCATCTATAAGCAAAATTGCCAAAACCTCGGCGTGCTCACTTCAACCAATTTTTCGCTGATCGATAAGATTCGCGCCGGGGAAGAGATTGCGCTGAGCGAGTTCACTTCAGGCGAAGATGAGATTACCCGGCAGGTGATCGAATACGGCGGACTGTTCCCGTTTAATGTGGCGCGAATGCAGAAGAAAGTATTTTTGCCGGCCATCGAAGCCGCGGGCGAGGGCGCCCGCGCCACACAAGCAATGACGTTGGCGGAAAAGATCTTTGCACGGCACATGATCAATGAGAAGGGTGAAATTGGTGTCGCCGGCGTCAAACCTGGCGACACCGGTTTCGCGCGGGCCGATCTGCGCTTCAGCCATGAATATGTCACGCCCATGGCTTCGATTTTCTTCGAGCACAACGTCGGCAAAGACGCCAAGGTAAACGATCCCTCTTCCATCCTTTTCTTCCGCGACCATCTTACGTTTTTGGATGAGGTCATCTCCGAAGAGAAGAAAAAGCTCGGCCTGCTCGATCTGGCCACCCAACTCAAGCTCAAGCAGCAGGAGTTTGCCGAACGGCAGGGAATCAAGCTGCATGGCGAATTGAAAGACCGCAAAGGTTCGGAGGGAATCTGCCACTCGATCGTTTTGGAAAGTTATGCTTTGCCGGGGCAATTGAATATCGGCTCGGATTCGCACACCCCGCATGTGGGCGCTGTGGGATGCGTGGCGTTTGGGATCGGGACCACTGATGTATTTAATTCGTGGATCACGAAAGATGTTCGGGTGCGCGTGCCGGAATCAGTGAAGATTGTGATTCGAGGCCAGAAGCATGCCAACGTCACCGCGAAAGACTTCATTCTGAAAATTCTCAGCCTTGATTACGTGCGCACCGGCAAGGCGTTGGCGAAGGTGATGGAGTATGCGGGCGAGGCGATTGAAGAATTGAGCGTGGATGAGCGCGCCACCATGACTAATATGGCGGCTGAGATCGGCGGATTCACCGGGATCGTTGCTCCCGATGAGAAGGTTGTCGAGTTTCTGATCGAGCGGCGTGGCATGGACCGCAAGCAAGCGAAAGTGATGATTGAGGGTTTGTCCAGCGACGATGACGCGCAATATGCTCAAGTCATCGAACTCGATGCCGCGGAGATTACGCCCATGGTGGCGACGCCAGGTGACCCTGGAAATGGAAAGTACATCCGCGAGCTGAATACGCCGGTGCCGGTGGAGATCGCCTATGGTGGCACATGCACGGCCGGGAAAAATGACGATATGGACATGTATGCGGGTGTGCTCGCGGACGCCCTGCGCCAGGGCAAACGCATTGCCGACTCGGTGAAGTTCTACATTCAGTTTGGATCGCAGGAGACGCGCGAGTATTGCGTTCGCAAAGGTTACCTCGAGGTTTTCCGCAAGGCCGGAGCGATTGTGATTGAGCCGAGTTGCGGCGCGTGCATCAACGCCGGCCCGGGAGTTTCTACGCGGCCGGATCAAATCGTAATCAGCGCGCAAAACCGCAACTTTCCAGGCCGCAGCGGGCCGGGACAGATGTATCTTGCCAGCCCATTGACAGTGGCGGCAAGCGCGGTCGCTGGTTACATCGTGGAATACGAGCCCAGCCAGGAGAGGCAGCCTGTGGGGGCGCGGTAGCTGGCTGGCCGTGTTCAATCCCGCCTATGACGACAGTCTCAGAGCCAGTCGCACTTCCAGCGCCGGCATCGGTTTTGCCAAGCGGGCTCTCTGCTCAAATCAAGAAACGCCTTAGTGGCACTGATCGCGAGTTCACGCTCGAGGTTGATTTCGCGCTCTCACCCGGCGTGACAATTCTGTTTGGTGCATCTGGCGCAGGAAAAACCACACTGCTCGATTGCCTCGCCGGTCTCACTCGCCCGGACTCGGGCCATGTCGCAATCGCAAACCAGAACTGGTTCGACGACCGCCTGAAAATCAATATTCCGACCCCGGCCCGCAGGATCGGTTACGTGTTTCAGGATCTCGCGTTATTTCCGCATCTCAGTGTCGAAGCAAACGTTCAGTACGGGCTTTCGCGTCTTGACACCTCTGAGCGTGCCGCGCGCACAGACTTGGTGCTCGAATCGTTTCGCATCGCGCATCTGTGCGGGCGCAAGCCAGGAGAAATTTCCGGCGGCGAGCGGCAGAGGGTTGCGCTGGCGCGGGCTTTGGTAACCGATCCTCGTCTGCTCTTGCTCGATGAACCGTTGGCTGGCCTCGATGCTCCTACAAAATCAAAAATCGTAGACGACTTGCGCACATGGAACAGCGCGCACGTCACTCACGATCGCGAGGAAGTATTCGCTCTCGGTGAACGGGTGCTGGTATTGGAAAACGGGCGAATGATCGCGCAAGGCACGCCACACGAGGTCATGACGGCACCGCGTCTGGAATTAGTTGCCCAGCTCGCAGGTTTTGAAAATATCTTCGACGCAATTGTGATCGCGGCTCATGAAGATCGTGGCACGATGACCTGCCGCCTTTCAGGCAGCCATATAGAATTAGAAACCCCCATGGTGCGGGCTGATATTGGAACTATGCTGCGGATCGGAATCCGGGCTGGTGATATCTTGCTGGCCACGGTCAGACCGCAAGGGATCAGCGCGCGCAACCTGATTCCGGGCACGCTGGTTTCAGTAGAGCAACGTGATGTGCGAGTGATTGCTAAGGTCGATTGCGGAGTTGAAATGGAAATACATCTTACGCTGGCCGCACGCGACTCGCTGGGGCTTGAGCCAGGTGGGGAAATCTGGCTTGTTCTCAAGACTCATTCTTGTCACTTGATGGCACGGTGAGGTTTTGTTTTGCGGGCCTCGATCACTCGCTCCATCTCGACGACTCCCACCCATTGGCCGTTACGAAGCTCTGTATATACGAGTTGTCCGCCTAAGATCTGCGCCGCAGCAGCGGATGGGACATCGCGGTAGTAGCCGAAGAAGCGCGTCTTCCATCGCTGCCAGGTCTGCCATCGCTCCAAGAGAGAGTGGCGAGGCTCGTATTTTGTAGAGAACACCAGCGCTACATCGAAGTTGGAACGAAAATCGGTGGCGGAGATCATCTGCTCAGCGGTGAAGTTTTCAATCTGAATTACGCGCACGGGCCGCGTGACGTAGCCGAGATAGGGGCGCATCAGTTCGTCGCTGGCTGGCCACGCGGTTAGGACTCGGGCCATCGGATAGCGGGCCTCCAGGAAACTCTCCGCACGCTGATGAAGCCGGATGTAATCGCGATAGGCGAGGTTATCCTCCGGGGAGAATCCGTATGGAGGATTCACGAACCATCCCCAAATAAATGCCAGGGCTACCACTGTTACGACCGGCAGCCACAGGCGCGCGCGCCGCCACAGGGTTGAAACGCAGACAATGATTACGAGTGGAATGACCGGCAACAAATATCGCGCCAGTACGGCGCCTCCCAAAACCGCCATCGCCGCTATATAAACGGCAATCACCGCCAGGAACGCATATTGCACTTCCAGGCTGATCCTCGGCCGCTCAACTCCGTTCTCCTGCAGCGGTGTGCGCCACATCGCAAATTGCGCTCCCAGTGTGAGCAGGGAAAGCCCGAGATAGCCGAAGGTTTGCCACAGGCGTATCAGCAAAGCCAGCAGGATTCGCAGGGGATGCAGCGTGGCCTGCACGTTGTAGCGGAAAAATTCCGGGTTGCCGAAGATATATCCCGTGCGGAAATAGTGAAATGCATACCACGCCGTAAGTGGGATGAGCGGGAGAAGAAGCAGAAACTTCGCCCGCCCGGAAGATGGAAGTGAACGAAGCCGAAGCAGGGCACGGCAGCACTCCCAGGCAAACAGAGCGAGCGGCGCCAGAATTGCCGTTTCCTTGGCGAGGGCTGCGCAGGAAAACCAGAAGGCAGTTGCTCCAGGATGTTCGTCCACATATGCGGAGAGTCCCCAAGCGATAAGGCCCGCTGCCGCAAGGTCCACATGCGCTAAAGAACTTTGCGCGAAGAAAACAGGGTACAGTGCGGTGCAGAGAGTTGAGGCGATCGCGACTTCCTCGTTGGCAACCCGCCGTGCCAAGCGGAAGACACCCAGCAGAGAGAATGCCGCGATCAACAGCATCGCGGTGCGCGTCACCAGCGGCGTGTAGCCGGCGAGCTTCCACCACAGCGCCAGATAGGCCATCACCAGCGGAGGGTGCGCATTCGAGGGCGTGGAGCGCGGAATCAGTGACCCGGTGAGCAGCAAATCGCGCGCGGCGGGAACGTAATAGCCGGCTTCGTCCCAAAAATAAGGCAAACGCAGCAGCGGCGCGTGCAGCACGAAAATCACTGCAAAGATGAAGACAAAAACCAGAGCAGGATGGAAGCCGAGCGATTGGCGAGCAGTTTTCAATTTTGCAATTGCGCCCTTAGGCAAGGTCAAATGCGCGATTTAGCCTCAAGATTCGGAGACGAGTTCCGCCTGGCCTACTGCACTTGGCCTTGCCCCATCATGCGCGGGTCGAGCTTGATCTCCCCAAAGGTGCTTTCATAGCCCGCGATATTTTGCTGCAAGATCGCCATGAGTGCCTTGGCCTGCTGCGGGCTGAGATAAACTCCCTGAAAATTGCGGACCTCGACCTGTGTCTCGCTCTGCTGCTGCAGGGTGCCGAAGACGAGAAAAAAATCCCAGACATTCACGCGCACCTGCACACTGTTGGAATAGCTCTCGCGGTAATCGTTTGTATTAACGAGCTTAATGTTGGGCTGTGTTGGGATTGCCATAAGGCAATCAGTGTAGCGGGAGTGAGAGGAGAGGGAAAGAGGAGCGTGAAAGGCACAAGCGGGATGGTGCGAAGAGGCGGAGTCACACGACCACCGGTTACCCGTACTGAAACACAACGCCTGAACCAACGTGAATTCAGACTGCTGTTCCACGGTAGGCTATCTTCCCGGCGCGATTCTGCCCTGCCCCCAGCTTAGAGCAAGGCAGCCCATACTTTCTTATGCAGCGGCCCGCCGAATTGGCCCCGCTTTTGCGACCTCAGCGCACGTAGCTGCGCATTGACGGCACGCCTGAGCACATTTCCTCATCGTTTCGCCTTCGTGCTTCCCGCACTCTGCCGCGCAGGCTGTGCATAGCTCGGAACAGATACTGCACACCCGGTGAGCGAATCCCGAGCGGCCCGTAAGTAAGGCTACGCAGGTTCGGCACAATTCAAGACATTCGTTACAAAACCGGATACAGTCCCTCATCATGATCGGATCTTGGTCCAGCGACTCAGCGCGGCATTGTGCGCACCAGCGTGAGCACTGCAAACATTCCTCTATGCATCGCTCCACTGTTTGATTTGAAGTCGTCATCTGATCCTCCATTCCTTAAGCAACTCTTCTGTATTTTGGGGCGCTGGACCATCCATCTTCCTTCGTTACCA
>QIAB01000089.1:0-1551 GCA_003225455.1 Acidobacteriota bacterium | reverse complement strand
TATCGAAATGATGAACGTGTGAACGCCCTGCATTCACGAAGTCCGCAAACAAACGACACGCAGGATCCACCGACTGCCTGCGATTCTCCTTCGTCGATGGGCAAGTGGAAGAAATCGCGAAAACTCCGTGCCCCTGCGTGTCCCGCATCTGGACCAAACATAAGGTCCAAATGAATCGGCTCAAAAACATGCTCGGCGATCGACTCAGTGAAACAGAATACGATCTGCCGGACACAAGGATTCAGGCTGCCCTGCGACCTTTTTGAACCGACTTCACAAATTTCAGGAGGTCGGCATTGACTTCATCCTGGTGAGTGGCTGTGAGACCGTGAGGCCTGCCTGGGTAAAAAAGTTCCTTGGCTCCCTTGATGAGCTTGGCCGTTCTCTTTCCTGAAATATTAATCGGCACGATTTGGTCGTCCTCACCATGCATGACCAGTGTGGGCACGTCGAACTTCTTGAGGTCCTCGTGAAAGTCGGTCTCGGAAAATGCGTTGATGCTGTCGTAAAGATTCTTAAGACCGCCCTGCATGCTCCATAGCCAGAACTGGTCCAGCATCCCCTGCGAGACCTTCGCGTCCGGCCGATTGGCGCCATAAAACATGATGGCGAAGTCCCTCCAGAACTGAGAACGGTCCTTAGCGAGACCGCTGCGCAATCCATCAAACACTTCGATCGGGATTCCCTCGGGATTGTCAGCGGACTGCACCATGATCGGCGGCACTGCGGCGATGAGAACGGCTGCGGCGACCCGCTTCGTGCCGTGGCGTCCGATGTAGCGCGCAACCTCCCCTCCGCCTGTTGAGTGGCCGACCAGAGTGACATCCTTGAGATCAAGCGCCTCAATGAGCGCCGCCAGATCGTCGGCGTATCCATTCATGTCGTTCCCAGACCAGGCTTGACTGGACCGCCCATGACCACGGCGGTCGTGAGCAGCCACGCGGAATCCATTCTCGGCAAGGAACATCATTTGCCCGTCCCATGCATCGGAAGACAACGGCCAACCGTGCGAAAACGTTACGACCCGGCCTTTGCCCCAGTCTTTGTAGTAGATTGTCGTGCCATCCTTAACCGTAATCGTGCTCATATGAATGTTCTCCTTAAATTAAGTTTTTGTGATACAGCATGCTTGCGATCTGCTTTAGTTGGCAGGTACAAACACCGGAGCGCCTTTGTCCTTCACCAAGAACACGACGAACTTCGCCGGTTTGGTTTTGCTTGCGTTCCGCCCAACGACGTGAACATCATCGGGGCCTTCATAGAAAGTCTGACCAGGTGTCAAAGTGACTTCTTTCCCGCCTCTCACCTGCATCACGATCGTACCTTCCAGCACATGAACAAAAGCGTTTGCATTGTGGCGATGTATAGCATCTACACTGCCCGGCGGATAATCCACGATGATCATCAGACCTTCTTTGCCAGGAAGATTCGGCAGGTCTTTCGACATGAGGTCCGTTACCTTTGCCTCCCGTGCCAGCAGCGTGCTGGACGTGAGACATGCCAGCGCCAAAATTAGTTTGGTTAGCGTCATACGATTTTCCTTTCGCTGGA
>QIAB01000043.1:62876-91402 GCA_003225455.1 Acidobacteriota bacterium | reverse complement strand
ACTGGTTGATTTGATCGCTGCCTCGGGAGGCAAGTGGATCTTTATCGGCATGGAGTCGATCGACCCGCTCAACCTGAAGGACGTGAATAAAGGATTCAATAAGCCTGGCGAGTATGGCGCTGTGCTGGAGCGTCTGGCAAAACGCAATATTTACGCGATCACCTCGTTCATCTTCGGCATGGATAATGACACTCCGGGAGTCGCCGAGCGCACCTTGCAGCAGGTCAGGACATGGCCTCCGGGCCTGCCGATCTTCGGACTGCTCACGCCGTTGCCCGCAACGCCTCTATACAAACGGCTGGAGGCCGCCGGACGGCTCACGCGCCCTCGGCACTGGATGGATTTCGTTCCGTTCACAATGGCGCACACTCCGCTGAAGATGACGATCGAAGAAGCGCATGCCGAAATGAACTACGGCTGGTCGCACGCCTACAGCCCGGAAGCGCTGGCTCAGGCAGTTGCGGCGCTGGACGATCAGCATGTGGGCGATCGGGTCAATGTTTTCCTGGCGCGTCTTTGTTTTCGCGGAATCTACTTCCCGATGCTGAGGAAATCGTCGTGGCTGCGGGTCATTATCGAGAACCGCCGAACGATCCTGAGACTGTTCAAAGAGGGAGTGTTCCGATGGATGCGCCCACGAAATTCTGCCAGCCAGGATTCCTTTGACGCCGCAACGCCCAATGTCAGCGGCGAAGCCAACGCTTAAACAGATTTCCTGGAGAGCTGTGCACGACCAAGGCTCGCCTCGCCGCTTCGCGAGATTGATATACACGTTTACGCACAACTGTTGTCATCAGGCGTTAGCACCGGCTTGCGCCGTTTGTTCGCCAGAAATAATGTCGATGAGTGTAATTGATTTACTTCTTCGGGCCACTTTTTCTCGCTACCGATTCCTTAATGCCAATGAGCCGTAGGGCGGTAGCCGCAGCCGTGTATTTAACCTCACCCTCTTCGTCTGAGAGATACAGTTCCACCGTATCAAGCGCGGAAGGGTTGTCTCTCCTCGCAAGTGCCTCCAGAGCTGCTGCGCGAACGATCCAGTTCTTGTCCCCAACCGCGTTCACCAGCGCCTCGGTGGTATTGGGATCACGATCTTTCGCCAGCACAGTCGCCGCTGCCGCGCGGGCCGGAGAGTCGTCACCCTTTTTGACCATCTTGAACGCTCGCCACCCGAGGCCAGCGAAGGGAATGAAGCCTAGGGTTTGCTGAAATCCTAGTTCGGCCAGCTTCTTTGGATCTTTCAGAGCTGCCGCCTCAGCTAGCGCTCCTTTTCCGGTTTTGCGTTCTCCGGTGAGGACCTCATAATACACGCCGTATCCGGAGTCATCCTTCAGTTGGAGCAACGAGTGTGCGGCAGCCAAAGCAACCGACGGATCCTTGTCGTCGGTGGCGGACTTCAACTTCGGAATACTCCGCCGTGATTGCATGTCCCCCAAAGCGGCAGCCGCAGCAGCGCGAACTTCAGGAGCATCGTCTTGAAGCGCAGACTCAGCGATTTTCCGGGCGCGCGGATTATTCGGTATTAACCCTGTCGCGTGAACCGCTGCAGCACGGTCCTGCTTATTATCTGCAGTCACTCCACTTTGCAATACCTCCCAAGCTTGCTCCTTGAGCGGTCGCGGCGCTTCGGATGCCTTCTCTGAAGCGCCCGGAGCTGAAGCACTTGGAATTTGCTGCGTCGCTTCCTGCCCTTGCGAGGGTGATTGTGTCTGTCCCTGGGGCTTGTTCGGCTCCTGATAAATAAATAAAAGCAAGGCAAGCAGCGCCGATAGTGGCGTGGGCCAAGCCGACATGTCTCCTCTAGTTCTCGAACAGATCTGGACGCCGAAAGAGCTGGTCCCCTAGCTGTGTCGTGCCTCAGCGACATACTTGCGCACAACAGCAAGGAACTCGTGACTCTCTGCAGGAGGAGGTACTTTGCCCGCCAAAATGCTCCCGATGGGGATGTAACGGCCATAGAGTTCGACGGTTGAATCTTTGTCCTGCTTAACAGCCGCACCCTTGAGATTCACCCCTGCAAAAACTCCGTGTGATTTCGAATACATGAGAATCTCTGCTTTGTGCCAGTCGTTCACACTACTCTGCTTTCCGACGGGACCAGGACTGCCGGCGACGTCTCCCCCAATTTTAAATTTGCTCGAGAGTAGCTCTGTGAATGCATGCTCGTCCAAGATGATCAAGACCATATCAACAGTTTGACTGCCGATTTGAAGACCAATGCTGCCGCCACTGATATTGATCGGGCCGGGCGCACTCCAACCATTTCTGGTTCGGCATGTCGCCATTCCCTTGCCATGCCGGCCGCCAACACCCAAAGCAACTTTGACCAATGAAGGAATGACAGCTATGCATTTTGCTTCGGAGAGAACCTCGGGTGGAATGTTTTTATCCGTGGATGACATGATTTGATTAAGCACGTCTGCGGATGCTTTTAGCCGTTTCGCCGAATCAGTGGGGTCTCCATCACTTGCCGCGGCGAGAACGGCCAATCCCAAGACGATGGTGCTGAGAGTTACCAGGCGCGATGCCGCTGATTTGAGAGTAGGTCTCACAAACCGCTCGATTCCGAGTTGACACTATATGATGTGGCAACTCAGCACTCAGTTGCTCCACGCCAAAGGTCGCGCGAAGCACAAGCACCTACAAGCGGCCCTTTCGCGCAATTCCGCGTTCCCGGATTTCTTAACATTCTCTTCCCTTAACTGTCGTCAACAGGCCTTAGCGCTCAGAACGAGGCAATGAGCACTATGGCGATGTTACGCCAACAATCCCGCGTCTACTTCTACGGCGATTCCGACCTGCATGTCCGTATCCGATGGGGGTTGTACAATGCTCCTCGTTTTGGGTTAAAGAATACGCTGCTCAAGGAGAATCCGGGTTGTGTTGGTGATAGCTGGCGTAATCAGGCATCACTCTTTGACCGGATATCCGATTCCCATCAACTCCGTCGCGTTGAATGGCTAATGCACGAACGAAAATTAGGCGCTGCGGCGCGTTCGTGCGACAACCTCTTTACGAACCGTGGACTTTGGTTTCACGACAGCAACCGCCGGTTCTGTGAGCGCCTGTGCCAGCGTCGCCGCGTAGCGAATCTCAACCTGGGGTTCAGCGGTCACATAGGTCTTTTCAGTCAGCACATCTGTTGTGGATTTAGGGACGGCCACATCAACAGCTACATCGCCGCCAATTGCAACCGGAACCGCACGAGCTGCTCTTTTAGTCGCTCGGCCACGCGACCGAGATTTCTTACGCCTTTTCTGAGTGGACATGTATTTGCCTCCGCAAGAACTTAAGACAAGATAAACGCATCCTGGGTTGCTCACCATCGCATGTAGTCAGTTGGCGTAATCAGGCGTTAGCGCGTTTTGAGCAGCGGGCAACTTGTGACATCGCGATGTTTCGTCAACAACCAAAGACTCTCGCTCGCAACCGGCGATCTACTGTAGGGGACAAATGCTGATTTGCGGCCATCCTACCTCTCCAAAACTGCACGATTTAGGAAAACAGTCACGCTTACACTCAGTAGATCGACCACAAAGTGGCTGAAAATCGGCCAACGCAGGCTGCGGGTCTTCCAATACACAGTGGACCAAATGGCGCCTGTGAAAACAGTACCGATGAAACCGGGCAAACCTGCCAGCGCCTTTACGTTGACGCCCAGCAGCAACGGGTGGCTGAGGCCGAACCAGAAGGTTGTGTTCGCGATCCTTAGCCATCCGGGCCATCCGCTCGCGGAATCCAGCAACAACCCACGCCAATAACCTTCTTCGAGACACGGGTCAGTCATCGCAATGGCAAGCCAAGATAAGATAACCCACGGCTCATTGAGGAAGCGGAAGTTTAGGAGAAATACCGGAACGAAGAGCGCGGTTGTCACGAAGGACAGAAGACGCCAGCCCAATGCGCCTTGCGAGGGGCGCAGCCAGCGCCGGAATGCACTCCATCCACCAGCGAATGCCATTATGATTGCCAGTGTGAGCCAGTAGACTAGCAATACCGGAATCCACCACCACACGCCCAACATGCGTCCGCTGATGCGTGCCGTCAGGTTGCCGAACACGAGAACAACAATGGGGGACAGCAGTACAGTGCGGTTGTGGTTCGTCATGGCTTCATCAATCCTTTGATTCGTGGGCGACTTTCTCTCGATGTATTCTCCATCGCCGGAAATCCTATAGTTTTATCCTCGTAATTCACAAACAGGTCGGCGCGGATGCAATCGTTAAATCGAGCGGTCACGTTCAGGTATCGAAGGAAGCAGCTACTAGAAGGCGGGCAGCTCGCCGTCCAACAATTCCTCCAAGCAGTACGGCAATAATGGTTCGCATCGTGTCGTGCGCCCATTGCAAACGCCTTGCTAATCCAAACTGTCGCAATCAGGCGATAGCGCTCAAAACCCGGTCGATGAGTGGTATGGCGATATTTCGACGGTAACTGCTATCAAAGTAGAAATCCTGAGCGCCGTCAGTTTATCGTCCCATCGAGTGGTGTAAGAACTCTCGCATTGCAAACAGCATCAGGAGAATGAACGCAACGAGGTTCAGCCACTTCCAGAGTCTGAGCCATACCGGAGAAGCTTCACCTCCTAGCCGCCCCGATGGCACGGGGGTGTCACGATCAGAAAGGAATTCCATTATCTCGTCGTTTTTGCGACGATCATCAGCCGAGAGAAGGCGAGACACACTCGCCAGCCACGCACCTACAGAAACAGCAGAACCTGCCATGCACGTGACGTATATCGCGTGTTCACGAAGAAATGCGGTATTCCAGTGCATTAGTAATTCGATAATGGGAAATGAGAGTGCTCCCAACACAGAGATGAGAATCACGGGCAATCGCAGGGGACGAAACATTTCCGGGTGTTGTGCCGCTGCTACCGCAAAATATCTACCCCGCAGGTCCAGTTTCGTTGCTAAACCTAGAAGAAAACCCAACAGGCTAAGAAAGAGCATGTCGCCCCAGTTGAAATATCGGAGGGTGACAGCACCGAGAATCATTTTATCCGCATTGTACCCCTACGGAATTTGATTCAGCGAGGTCATGAAGTGTCGTAATCAAGGCGATTTCACAAGCGACCATTTATGAGACTGCTAGTACTCACCTAATTTCTCGCCACTGGCCAGGTGATAGCCATGTACGAAATCACGCGCTGACATTCGCTTCTTTCCTTCGGGTTGCAACTCAAGCAGCTCGAGTGCGGTTTGGGAGCCTGATCCCACGATGAGCCGCTCACCCTGCACCAGCAGTTCGCCTGCTTTCAAACTGTGCCCGTCCGGTTTGGCTGCCCAGACGTTGAGATTCTTACCACGAAAGGTGGTATAAACGCAGGGCCAGGGCTGGAAGCCGCGAATGCGATTTACGATCTCTGCCGCGGGCCGACGAAAATCAATTCTGCCATCTTCTTTCTTGAGTAATGGGGCTAATGTCGCCTGGGAGTGATCCTGCGGCTTCGAATGAATGGTTCCACTCTTCAGCCCACGTAGAGTATCCACTAGTAACTCCGCGCCAACAGCGGCCATTCTTGGACTAAGAGTCTCAGCAGTGTCTTCTGGCGCAATCGGTATTTCTTTTTGCAGGAGGATGTCGCCGGTGTCCAGCCCGGCGTCGATGCGCATCGTGGTCACACCGGTGACGGTTTCGCCCGAAGCAACCGCCCATTGAATCGGCGCCGCGCCGCGGTATTTTGGCAAGAGTGATGCGTGCAGGTTGATGTTCCCCAGCGGCGGCAAGTCGATCATCCATTGGGGAATGATGCGTCCGTATCCGACTACAACGATTGCATCTGGCTTGAGCGCAGCAAGTTGGGCGCGAAATTCGTTGTTGTTCTTGATTCCGTCCGGTTGAGTAATCGGCAAGCCGAGTTCGATCGCCCGCTGCTTCACCGGAGAAAAAGCCGTCTCCATGCCGCGTCCGCGCGGCTTGTCGGGTTGCGTAACCACCAGGCGCACGGCGAATCCTGCGTCAACCAACCGTTGCAACGCCGGCACGGCGAATTGTGGGGTGCCGCAAAAAACAAGATGGATGGGTTGAGACATTCGCGATATTGAATCATTGAAAGAACTGTGCGAGTTTCTCAATGGCTAAATGGTTCAATCACGAAATGACGCAATGATTCAAATTCTTACCACTCCCCTGCTTTTATCAATTTGCGAATTTTGCGCTTTATCAAGTCTCGTTTCAGGATGCTGAGATGGCTGATGTAGAGCTTACCGTGCAGGTGATCAGTCTCGTGAAGGAAAGCGCGGGCGAGCAGATCGTCGCCGGTCTTTTCAAACCATTTTCCGGTTACGTCCTGTGCGCGCACGGTAGCCTTATTGGGGCGCGTGACGGGTTCGCGAAATTCAGGGATGCTGAGGCAGCCTTCATTCTGTGTGTGCTTTCCTTCAGTGTGAATGATCTCGGGATTCACCAGCACCATCTGCGCCTGGGGATCCTCTTTGAAGGTTACATCGATTACTGCCAGCCGCTTGGAGATGCCGATCTGCGGCGCTGCCAGGCCTACTCCATGAGCCGCATACATCGATTCAAACATGTCTTCTACGAGTCGTCTGAGTTCGTCATCAAAGACCGTCACCGGCTCCGACGGCTTCTCCAGAACAGGATTTCCAAACTTCACGATAGGGTAGATCATGCGGTCGTTAGTCGCTAGTCGTTGGTCCTTAGGCGTTGGCCCTGCTCAGTAGGCTTTCAATTGATCCAAATAGGATTTGAAATTTCGCAACGTTTCCAGCATCGAGTCACCGCCAAACTTCTCCAGGGCGCAGCGCGCCAAAGTTAAGGCCACCATAGCTTCGCCTGCCACGCCAGCCGCCGGAACCACACAGACATCAGAGCGTTCATATGCAGCTTTGACCGCCTCGCGGGTGGCGAAATCCACGGATTGCAAGGGGCGCCGCAGTGTCGAGATTGGCTTCAAATATCCCCGCACACGGATGTCTTCCCCATTAGAGACACCGCCCTCGATTCCACCGGCGTTGTTTCGGGCACGAGTAAATCCGGCGAAGCCGGCTGCCGGCTTATATCCGATCTCGTCGTGAACTGCCGAGCCGGGCGAGGCTGCCGCGGTAACGCCGCTGCCAATCTCCACCGCTTTCACGGCTTGCAATGACATCACCGCGCCTGCCAGCAGGCCGTCAAGCCGTTCGTCCCACTGCGCATAGGTGCCTAATCCCGGGGGAACGTGGTGAGCCACAACCTCAAAAACGCCGCCAACGGAATCGCCAGTCTTGAGCACTTTGTCAACTTCTTCTTTCATGCGCTGCTCGGCTTCGCCGTGGGCACAGTTGAGCAGTATTTCGTCTTTTTGCGACAACGCCCGGATCTCACTCCATGAAACTTCCTCCTCAAGCGCCGTGCCGCCAACTGAGACAACATGGCTGAGGACTTCGATTCCAAATTCGCAAAGAAACAATTTTGCCAGTCCTCCCACTGCGACCCGCGCGGCCGATTCGCGCGCCGAAGCTCGTTCCAGCACATAGCGGGCTTCAGCAAAGTTGTACTTCAAAGCACCTGCGAGATCAGCATGGCCCGGACGAGGCGACGCCACGCGCTTATGTTTTGCCGAATCTCCTTCGCCGACCGGCAGCGATTCCTGCCAATTCTGCCAATCCTTGTTCTGCAGAAGAATCGCAATAGGCGAGCCGATAGTCGCGCCGTGGCGCACGCCCGACAGGATATGAACCTTGTCGGTCTCAATTTTCATGCGGCCGCCGCGGCCGTAGCCCTGTTGCCGCCGCCACAGGTCGCGATCGAGGAATGCCTGATCCACCTTCAATCCGGCTGGCAAGCCGGAGAGGAAGGCGACTAGCGCCTCGCCGTGAGATTCCCCCGAGGTGAAGTAGCGCAGCACCCTTTGGATTGTATCCGATACGGCGGGCAAACCCGGACCCTCCAGCATCATCCCATTTTGGGTTTTTTGTGTTTTAAAGTTGGCATTCGCGGGCAGACGCTTGATAGAATGCTGGTTGTCGTAACCACAGAGTTAACCGCTGCCCGGCCTGGGCGTGATGTGCCACTTCTACACTCTCTCTGGCCTTGAGGTGCCGTAGTGTTTCGTCGAACCCCGATCAAGGGGCGAAGACCGCTGCAAGTCGCGGATGCGCCTCCGGAAGTTTTGGAGCTGTCGCGCCATCTGGTGCAGGCACAGGAAGAAGAGCGTAAGCGCATCAGCCGGGAACTGCACGATGAGGCTGGGCAGGGCTTGATGGTTCTGCGACTTTATCTCGGCACGTTGGTGTGCGAGAGCCCCAGCCCCGAGTTGCGGATGAAGATCGAAGAAGCCATGGGCATGCTGGATCGGACCATTGGCGATTTGCGGCGCATCATTGCGAGGCTGTCACCACGCACTCTGGAGGAATTGGGGTTGATCGCGGCCATCCGCAAAGAAGCGCGAGAACTGAGCAAAAACACAGGCATGCGGCCGCGACTTGTTTTGCCGATAGAATTTGGCGAACTGGATCATGAAGTTGAGATTGCGCTGTACCGTTCGGTGCAAGAGGCGCTGCACAACGTCGCCAAACACTCGCAGGCAAAGAATTTCGCAATCCGCTTTGACGTCGCAGATGGTTCGGCGGTGTTGCGGGTTGAGGATGACGGGGTCGGGTTCTCCGGCAAGGGAACTTCGCGTAGCCGAAGCTTCGGCCTTCTCGGAATGCGGGAAAGGATCGCAGCGCTTGGCGGCACCGTGCGCATTCGCTCGCGCAAGGGGACCGGAACCCGGATCACGGTGATGTTGCCCTTGCCCACCAGCACCGCGCGGCATGCTGTTCGTGCGGATCTTCTGGCGGGCGCGAGCGGATTCTCATCGAAATACGAAGGAGTGCTCGAACCGCAAAATAGTCTGAATCCCACAAACACTCATAATGTCCATCAAGTGCATAGTAGTTGACGATCACACGCTCTTCCGCGATGGCTTACGCCGCGTTCTTGAGAGCGAACCCGATATTGAAGTAGTTGGCGAGGCCAGCGACGCTGGGGGCGGATTGAACTTGATCCGCGAGATCAGGCCTGATGTTGTGCTCATGGACATTGGCATGCCCGGGTTGTCGAGCTTCGAGGCGGCGCGCCTGGTAGACAAGAATTTCCCCGGCACACGGCTTGTCTTTCTCACAATGTACGAAGATGAGGAATATTTGCTGCAATGCCTCGACGTGGGCGCAGCCGGGTACATCCTAAAGGACGCGCCTGCTCCCAAGCTAATCGGCGCTGTGCGCGAGGTCTACCAGGGACGCAAGTATCTCAGTCCGCAAGTCCTGGATAAATTAGTTGGGATTCGCGCCGGGGCTCGTGGCTCTTACGGCATGGCGCGCAGTTCGACTCTGACGCCGCGCGAGCGTGAAGTGATCAAGATGATCGCTGAGGGGAATTCCGTCAAAGAGATTGCCACTGTGCTGGGGCTGAGCATAAAGACCGTGGAAGCCCACAAATTTAATCTCATGCGCAAACTCAACATCCATAACAAAGCGCAGTTGGTCACTTACGCCATTCAGAGGAAGATCGTGAAGATGCCGGCGGGAGCATAGGGGCACGCAGGACTGGACATCCCCACCTACTCAAACCCGAGTAAATTACAAAGGCCGCGTGGAATCCGAAGTCTGGTTTGAGGTCCAGGGCGAGCCTCCCGCATGCCTGCCAGTGAACTTTGTTCTGAATTCCGAACAACCTAGCCGGTGGCTTTCTTCTTTCGAGCATTTAGGATTGCACAAACGTAAACCCGCTTTTCTAACAATTGCGGCTCTCCTGCACCGCGAATCTCTTCCTCATTTTCCATTTTCCATTTTCCCGAACAAAATCTGTATTCCCGCTCACCTCGTTGATTTCCAGGATAAAAATAATCAATTATGTACCTCTGGTTTGGGTTGGGTATTTTCCTGCTTGGTTCGGGTGTAGGTGCATTGCTCACCAGAATCGCGATGCTCGGCGAAATCCGGCGTTTGAGAGCGGAAATCCAATCTCACGATGCCCAGCGGTCTGAAAAAGAACCAGGGGCAGGTCAAGCTGCTTGACCCATGGCCGACCGCAAGCGCAATAGCGGGACTTCCAACAAGAGCGTCAGCAGGAGCTTCGCTTTCTCTAGAGTCCGTAAGTTGGAGGACGTTGAGCGACAAGCCATTCTCACCGCCGTGAGGCAATTAGGGGTGCGTGGTGCCGCCGCCGCGTTAGGGATTAGCAAGACCACGATTCATCGGAAATTGCGCAGCTATCAATACGAGCGGGTCGAACGAGAATCGGACTGGCGGGTTATTCCAACTGAGAAATTAAGCCCATTGCTGCTGGCGGCCGCGAAGGCCACAGACTTTCTCAAGTCGTGTCAAGGAACAATTGCACCTGGTCTCGCTCGGCAGTTGGATGCGGCGCTCGGAAAACTTCAGAACTGGCTCAAAGAATCGAAGGTTCAATTGGAGCGTGGATGAAAAGGGGTGACGAGATGCGCCATTCTGTCGAGCCCGGTATTCGTGCCTTGCTCGTATCCGATGATCCCCCGACAATCGAGCAGCTTTCAGACTCCCTCAAGAATCTCGCAGCTTCCACCCACGTGTGTACGGACGTGCAGAGCGCGATCCGCTTGCTGAGTACGCGGAAATTTGAAACTGTCGTGGTAGACCTCGAGCTCGGGGAACAGGCAGGTGTGGTACTGGAACGAGTGCGTCTTTCGCCCTCCAATCGCACGACTGTAGCATTTGCCATTACAAGCAGCACGCAGGAGGCGGCGAAAGCCTTTAATGCAGGAAGTAATTTTGTGTTGGAGAGACCGCTCTCAACGAGGTCGGTGGGGCGCACATTGCAGATTGCCTATGGGCTAATAATCCGTGAGCGACTGCGGTACTTTCGCTGCGCCGTATCTCTTCCTGGTATATACCTAAATGAGGAGAGAGGCAAAATCGATTGTTGTGTTGTGAACGTTAGCGAGGGCGGGCTGGCCATCACGACGCCTGTGGCGCTCAAGCCGGGATCAGGTGTATGCGTCCAATTCCGGATCCCCGGTGGTGGAACCCAATTTGCGGTTCAGAGCGAGGTTTGCTGGCATGATGAAAAGGGTAGGGCAGGCTTACGCTTTGTCTCGCCATCCCCCGAGCAAATAGGCGAGCTACGGGAGTGGCTCTCAAAGCAGCTTGAAACGAGTTTGCCCCAATCGGTTGCCGAAAAATTCCGAACCTATACCTAAGAGTCGAACGCTAGGATCGCTGCTTACGTAGCAGCCCAAGCTCTTGAGCGTCAATCTGCGATTTGCCATGGTTGCCCCCGCCAGTGCCGAGGGGCCGGCACCAGTCCATTCCGAATACCCATTTGCACCCCTCTCCCAGTTCCACTATCCTGCCCAATTCCTTCCATTGGGAGCCAATTGATGCGGACAATGTTGGTTGTACTCGTGATGTATTCACTCGCCGTGTTTGCAGAAGCACAGAACGCACCACTCAACTTGATGCCGATGCCTGCCAGCATAAAAATGGGCTCCGGCCAACTCGTCGTTGACCCATCCTTTTCTATTGCGATTACCGGCCACAAAGAACCGCGGCTTCAGCGCGCCGTCGAAATCTTTCTGAACGACCTTCGTCGGCAAAACGGAATGCTCCCGCTGGACATGAAAATATCCAATTCTGCGACCGGCACTCTGCTGATCCACGCCGAGTCAGGAAGTAAGGGAGTGCAAGAACTCGGGGAAGACGAGTCCTATCACTTAGAGATCGCCAGCTCCGGCGCAAAACTCGACGCGCCTACCACGCTCGGAGTGACGCGCGGTCTGCAAACGCTTCTGCAATTGGTTCAGGCAACGCCGGCTGGATTCGCCGCCCCTTCGCTCACCATTGATGACAAGCCCCGCTTCCCGTGGCGTGGGTTGATGATCGATTGCGGCCGCCACTTCATACCGCTGGACGTCATCAAGCGCAACCTCGATGGCATGGCTGCCGTGAAGCTCAACGTTTTTCACTGGCATCTTTCAGAGAATCAAGGCTTCCGCGTTGAGAGCAAGAAATTCCCCAAGCTGCATGAAATGGGCTCTGATGGCCTCTACTACACGCAGGACGAGGTCCGCGACGTGATCGCGTATGCGCGCGAGCGCGGCATTCGCGTGATCCCGGAATTCGACATGCCTGGACACAGCACCTCCTGGTTTGTCGGCTATGCGGATTTGGCCAGCGCTCCCGGCCCGTATCAGATTGAGCGCAAATGGGGCGTCTTCGACCCGGCCATGGATCCAACAAAGGAGCATACTTACCATTTTCTCGATGAGTTCATCGGCGAAATGGCCAAGCTCTTTCCCGATCAGTTCTTCCACATCGGTGGCGATGAGGTAAACGGAAAGCAGTGGGACGCGAATGGCAAAATTCAGGAATTCATGCGCGCGCACAATATCAAAACAAATCAGGATTTACAGGCGTACTTCAACCAGCGCGTGCAGAAGATCGTGAGCAAGCACGGCAAGACGATGATCGGCTGGGATGAAATTCTGCGCCCCGAACTGCCGAAGAGCATTGTCATTCAGTCGTGGCGCGGGCAGGAGTCGCTTGCGCAAGCAGCCAAGCTGGGCTATCGCGGCTTGCTTTCTCACGGTTATTACATCGATCTGATGTGGCCGGCATCGCAGCACTACGCCGTCGATCCCATGAGCGACGCGGCGGCGAACTTAAGCCCGGAAGAAAACAGCCGCATCCTTGGCGGCGAAGCCACAATGTGGGCGGAATACGTTTCGCCAGAGAATATCGACTCTCGCATCTGGCCACGAACCGCCGCCATCGCCGAGCGCTTCTGGTCTCCGCAGAACGTGCGCGACGTGAATTCTATGTATCAACGGCTTGAACCAATCAGCCATCGCCTCGATTTCCTTGGACTGACTCACAATACGAGTTATGTGCCGATGTTGCGCCGCATCACAGCCGGTGATGACATCTCCGCCCTGAAAGCTCTAGCCGATGTAGTCGAGCCGGTTAAAGACTACACGCGCGAGCAGACCGCTCCCGCTGAGCCGACTAGCCTTACGCCGCTAAATCGCGTGGTCGATGCTGCGCGCCCAGAGAGCGATGCCGCGCGACGATTTAGCGAGATGGTGGACGCCTTCGTCGCTGGCAAGCCAAGACCGGGCACGGAGATGCAGATTAGAGCCTTACTGGCGCGCTGGCGGGACAATCAGGTTGAGCTTCAGCCGCTGGCTGAGAAATCTTTCCTAGTTAAAGAGGCCTTGCCATTATCACAAAATCTTTCCACGCTCGGCGCCGCCGGTCTGGCGGCACTCGATTATCTCGATCATGGCGAGCGAGCGTCCGAGCAGTGGAAATCGCAGCAGCTCGCGATGGTCGAGCAGGCTAAAAAGCCTCAGGCGCAGTTACTCCTCATGATCGTGCCCGCGGTTCAGAAATTGATCGAGGCCAGCGCCGCGCCAGGCGCCGCCACAGCGTCAAATAGAGTTATCCTGTCTGATCAGAGGTGATGCGATGGCGCCCACCAAAGCCCATGCGACTGAGATTCCCGACTTCACCGAAAACGCCGAATCCTGGCCCGCGTTGCCCGATTTCGCCGCCTGGCAGGATACCTGCGACACCCTGCATATGTGGACCCAGATCGTCGGCAAGGTTCGCCTGGCGCTAACCCCGGTCATTAATCATTGGTGGGAAGTGCCGCTCTACGTTAGCCCGCGCGGCTTGACTACATCTTCTATTCCATATGCCCGTGGGATCTTTGAGATGGAATTCGATTTTCTATCGGACCGCCTGCTGATCCAAACCAGCGAAGGAACTGAAAAATCGCTCCCGCTCGTGCCGCATTCGGTAGCGGATTTTTACAAAGAATTCATGGCGGCACTGGCGTCTTTGAGAATCGATGTCAAAATCTGGACGATGCCGGCGGAGGTGCCCAATCCGATTGCCTTTGATCGCGATCATCAACATGCTTCCTATGATCGTGACGCCGTCATTCAATTCTGGCGAGCGCTGGTCGTCATCGACACAATTTTCGAAGAGTTCCGGTCGCGTTTTGTTGGCAAAAACAGTCCGGTTCACTTCTTCTGGGGCAGCTTTGATCTTGCAGTTACTCGGTTCTCCGGGCGGCGCGCACCCGCGCGCGATGGAGCCGACTCCATCACCCGCGAAGCCTATTCCCACGAAGTCATCAGCGCCGGATTCTGGCCCGGTGGAGGAGATATCAAAAGCGCCGCCTTCTATGCCTATGCCGCGCCCGAGCCGCCCGGCTTCGCCGAAGCTCCCGTGCGTCCGGCGAGCGCCTTCTATCATCCCCAGATGCACGAATTCATTCTTATGTACGACGACGTCCGCAAGAGTCCCTCGAAAGCAACCTTGCTGGACTTTCTCCAAAGCACCTACGAAGCTGGCGCGAACTCCGCGAAGTGGAACCGGGCAGAGTTGGAGAGAGCAGCGTGAAGGCTGACGTTTGGGCCAAGTTTTACGCTTGTTTTCCAAGCGGCTTGATCTATTCTCTTGGCTTATGAATCAGGGCGCATTCCGACGGTGGATTCCGAGGGTTCGGTTCGTATCAGCGCTAGTTCTGGCGATTTGTCTGGCGCGAACCAGCACTCAGGCTGCCGGCTCGAGTGCTGCGGGCGCCGATCAGGGACTGGCTCCCATCCGCAGTTACATCTCCGCGAG
Source organism: Acidobacteriota bacterium (assembly GCA_003225455.1). Classification (GTDB taxonomy): domain Bacteria; phylum Acidobacteriota; class Terriglobia; order Terriglobales; family Acidobacteriaceae; genus QIAB01. The sequence goes on along the minus strand of QIAB01000043.1, from coordinate 76,805 downwards.
CTGGGACACGCTCACGCGCTCCATGGCGAAGTGCGACAGCGTGGTCGATCCCAAGCTGGCAGAGGGCTCGATTCTGTACCTGCCGGCTGATTTCCCCGTGCCCTCAGCAGTCGAGCAAATGCAGAAGAAATGTAGTGTGCGGGTAGAGCATTTGCCGGTGGTCATTACCGGGCCTGGACAGGTGGATCCTGCCAGGTTGGGCGCGCCGGGCCTGCTCTACTTGGAAAACAGCTACGTAGTGCCGGGCGGAAGATTCAATGAGATGTACGGATGGGACAGCTATTTCATCATTCGGGGATTACTGGCTGATGGCCGCGTTGATAAAGCGCGCGCCATGGTGGAAAACTTTTTCTTCGAGATCGAGCACTACGGCACAATTCTGAATGCGAACCGGACTTATTTTTTGACCCGCTCTCAGCCTCCGTTTTTGACCTCAGAGATATTGGGTGTGTACGAAGCTGCGAAAGCCGCCGGGCACGAGGACCGCGCATGGCTGCAGAAGGCATACGGCTACGCCGCGAAAGATTACGAGATGTGGAACCGCGAGCCGCATGTGGCAGGCTCAACCGGATTATCCCGATATTACGATTTCGGAAACGGTCCCGCGCCGGAGGGATTGAAAGACGAGAGCGGTTTTTACCGCAAGGTAGCTGCCTCCGCGTTGCTGCATCCCGACTGGGGCCGAAACTACGTTGTCGAAGATAATAGGCAGCCGCTTGTAGGACTCCAATATTCCGTGCAGGTGTGCGATGTCGCGAAGACAATGGCGAAATCGGAGTGCGAGCCGAGCCAGAATATCTCTCTCGACGGCGATTATTATAAGGGCGACCGCGCAATGCGGGAATCCGGATTCGATGTCTCCTCGCGCTTCGGACCTTTCGGCTCGGCAACGCACCATTTCGCACCCGTATGCCTGAACAGCCTGCTCTACAAGTACGAAACTGATATGGAGCGGATAAGCAAGACTCTGGGGAAGGCTGACGAGGGCAAAAAGTGGGCACAACGCGCCGCAGATCGGAAGGAGAAAATTCAGCAATATTTGTGGGATCGTGAACGCGGCTTGTTCGTCGATTACAACTTCGATACGCAGATACGTTTTATCCTCTGTGGGCGGGCGTGGCCACGCCAGAGCAGGCGCAAGCGCTGGTGAGGAATCTCTCAATTTTCGAGCAGCCCGGCGGACTGACCATGAGCCACACCGAAAGCGGCGGCCAGTGGGATTATCCCTATGCGTGGGCGCCGACTCAGCTTCTGGCCCTCGAAGGGTTGCGCCGCTATGGATTCAATGATGATGCTAACCGCATCTCTTACAAATTTCTCTCGATGATCGCGGAGAACTTTCGCCGCGATGGCACGATCAAAGAAAAATACAATGCCGTAACCCGTTCATCGGAAACGCAGGTCAGCGCGGGATATCACATGAACGTTGTCGGCTTTGGTTGGACCAATGGCGTGTTCCTGGAGCTGCTGCACGCGCTACCACAGGACTGGCAGGAGCGCTTAGCGAAGGAACAGAGCTCGCACGTCATGGAGCCACGGGCGTCCTCGCCCGTGGGTTATCGGGGGTTGGCGTCGTCCTTCGCTCCGAGCTGTTGGGCTATCTTTAACTCGCGTTCGGCGTCTTCAGTATTGCCCAGATCGCGGTAGGCTTGTCCTAACAAATGATGAGTGATCGCGTTATTCGGATCCATCGCCAGAGCGTGCCGCAGGCTGCGAACGGCCAACTCCGGCTCGCCTTTTTTCTCCAGTACTTTCCCCATCAGGATGTACGGCCCGGTGGAAGTGGCATCCAGCCAAATTGAGCGCTGGAGCAGGCGTTCGGCATCATCGAATTTCTGGATTCGCGAATAGGCATCCGCCAGCTTGTAGTAGACCGCTGCGTCACCGGGATTAATCGCCAGCTCTTTTTGAAATTCGGCAATCGACTCGGGAACGCGCGATTTGAATAGATACAGTTCACCCAAAAGAAAATGCGCCAGGGGAAGCTTGGGATCGAGCGCGATGGCCTTTTGCGCGTACTCTTCCGCGATTGGATCGAACTCCTGGCGGAACAGCATGCGAGCGGTGAACAAATACGCCGGTGCAGACTCGACCGGAACGTCGAACATTTTGGCAAAGGCGGCCCGCGCATGCGGATAGTCCTTGGTCTGGATGTAGCAAATGCCAAGAATGTAGGAAGCATCGACGTTTGCCCGCGGATACCAGGTTTGCACCTTTTCGAGAAAAGGAATCGCCGCGCTGGGATTGCCGCTCAAGTAGTATGAGATTCCGAGCATTTGAGTGGCTTCGTCGTCATGTGAATCCTGTTGTAACGCGTTTTTGAACCACTTGGAGGCATGAAAATAGTCATTTTTCTTGTAATATGCCTCTCCCAATTCGTGGGCCAGACCCTTCATGCCTGGCTGGATGGCGGACATCTGCTCAAGTTCGGCGATCGCCTCATCGTATTTACCCTGTTGCAGTAACTGACGGGGGTGGGCGAAATCAGAGGCGGTTGAAGAAGACCGGGATTGAGCTCCGGGGGCTGAAGGTGATTCAGGGACGGATTGAGCTCCAGCCAATGTACAGAAGACGATTATGAAAATTCCGAGGCGGGACATCTTCTTTTCCGGAACCGAAAGTCACTCTCCCATCCAAACATATTGGAACACAAATAAAAAGAGGAGGGAGAGTCGTCGTCTCCCTCCTCAGATGATTCTGGGTCGTAGCCTAGAAGTCGAACCGCAACGCAAATTGCAATTCGCGCATGGTGGTTCCACCTTCTATATCGGTAATCTTTCCGTTGTTGCCAGTCGGCACATTCGAGCAGTCAACGCATGGATTGGCGCCGTTATTTCCACTGAATGCGTACACCGGGTGATTAAAGACGTTGAACGCATCCATGCGGAACTGAGCTTTGACCCGCTCGGTGATGGGGATGTTCTTCATCAGGGAGAGGTCGGAATAAAATCCTGACGGACCACGGAACGAATTGTAGCCGACGTTGCCCAGGTTCCCCTTACCAGCAGTGGTAAACGGCCCGCCCAGAGATGTCAGTGGAGTGAAGAACGTCACCGTGTGACTGCTTAAAGTGAATGACTTCGCGCCTGGCCCGGTATGGAACGAACCTGAACCCTTGTTCGGTCGGCAAACTCCAACGTCTTGCTCCGAGCCGCACTCGGTCGTGGTGGGCGTCCACGGCAGGCCGCTGCTCCAATTGCTTGTATTGGTTAACTGCCATCCACCGACTACGTAGTCCATAGCGCGTCCGGAGTTGCCAAGGAACGTTTTACCTTTACCAAAGGGCAACTCGTAAACCGTGTTGACCACGAATACGTGGTTGCGAGTGAAATCATTGGGGCCATATGCAATGCGATGATCGTCAGGGTAGTACGTATTGTTGTAGGCCCTGGAACGGGAGAAAGTGTAGTGACCAATAAGCTGGAGCCCCTTGCTAAAGCGCTTATCCACTTTCGTCTCGAATGCATTGTAGTTGGTGCTGGCGTCATTGCCGTAGTAGTTGCCGAGAGCGTCTCCGATCCTATGGCAGGTGTCGGTCGCAAGATCGGGCGCGCATAGCGGCCGACGCACGGGATCCGGATAAGGAACGCAGTTAGTTGAGGTAGAGGTGAGAGGATCACAAGCTCCGAACAAGAACATCGACTTTTGGTTGAGGTCATAATTGGGGCCGTCTCCAGCGAACCCGTGCGACCCTTTGTTGCCTACGTATGCAAATTCCGCGGAGATTGTGTTGGTAAGCTGACGCTGAACCGTAAGGTTCCATGCGTCCAGAGTTGGCAGTACCTGCCTGGTAGGACGAATGTGTGAGCCGTTCACCAGGAAACCGAGTCCAGCTTGGTCTAGGCTGGGAAACGTAATCAGGCCGTTAGATGGGATCGACGGGAAGGGGGCGGCAATCGGTCCCTGTGCCAACGTGAATACCGGAATGTAATTTGCTGCAGACGGCGAGTTGACCACGGCATTGCTGGCATCCACGTTTTGCTTCACAAGCACCGGCAGGTTCTGCGTTACAGTGTGTCCGAAATTTGAACCAAAGACACCCATGTCGTAACTTCGCCCATATCCCATGCGGACAACCGTCTTAGGAGTGAACTGATATGCGACGCCGAATCGAGGTGCGAAAGCGTGAAGAGTATTCTCTATATTGCCGTTCAAGCCGTATCGGCCCTCTCCCGCCACGCGGATGCCCCCGGTACCGTTGTTGTCAACGATATTCGCAAAACCTCCGTGATCCTTGGCAAGCACGGACTCAGGAAAGTAGATCTCCCAGCGCAAGCCGTAGCTCAAGGTCAGCTTCGGGGTCATCCGAAACGTGTCTTGTCCATAAAAGAATAGGCGTTTTTGCCGTTCAGCGGCCTCATTGATGTTGGGTATGGCTGGGTTGCTGACGTAGCGCGATAATGAGGTCACGTCTCCTAGCAGAAACGTCGCCAAATCCAAGCCGCCCGCTCCGCCATTCGACGTTGCCTCCGGGCTAAAGTTATATTCACCGGTTCGGTTATTGTCGCTAGGAATTCGCAAATTCCTCGCGTATCGAATGTCCGCTCCGAACTTAATAATGTGGTTTCCTTTCGTTTTGGTCCAATTGTTCACAAACTGGAATTGATCTTCTTTCTCAGTTAGAGGACAGTTACAGCGCCCAACACCCAACCCATCGCCAAAGCTCGAAACCGACAACCCTTGCCCACTACCGACATTCGGAGCTCCGTTTTCACCTGTTACAGGATCCGTTCCCAGCACGAATTCACCCAACCCAGCGGTCTTCGGATCGCTGGTATTCGCCAGATTGCCGCCTGGAGCAGATCCAATACCGAAGTCGTTCATCGGCGTACCGCCGTCCGGCTTCTGCGTCTGAGGATTGTACTTGAACCAACCAAAGCGAAAGTCGGTGAGCAGTGTGCTGCTAATGGTCTTGGTAAAGCCAGTTGCCAGGCTATAGTTGTGGGTAATCGAACTGCCGGACAAGCCGAGTAATCCACTACCCGGGCCACCCAACGCTCCCAAAACTCCTTTACCCGAGAGCTTGAAGTAATCGAGGCTGAACCGGCCGAATACATTCACGCTCGAACTAACGGCATAGTCAATCCGCGTGTCGAAGCTGTTCTGCTTGAAAGGACCGGGGCCGGAGGCTAAGAAGTTGTTGAGTACGCCCGAGGTCGTGGGCGCCGGAAATAAAGCCAATATTGTGCCAGCCTGGGACGAAATTTCGCCGATTGGAATACAGTTGCCAGTGCACGCACCACCCGCCCCAAACGCAGTGCGAACGCCGCCATTGCCATTGTTGCTCCCAGTGCTTGGATCGTAGGCTTGCCCGCCGCCGGGGATGACGCCAAGATAATCGCTCAAATCGCAGAAACCGGGAGTAGCGCTGGTAGCGTTGGTCGCAGGGTTACAAGTGCTGACCACTCTGGCGGTTGGGACCGTTAATTGGTTTGTGACTCCGTTGCTTTGCCGTGTTGCTTGGTAGTCGCCAAAAAAGAACAACTTATTCTTGATAATTGGACCACCAATCGAACCGCCAAATTGCTGCCATCTGCTGGAGGGGACAGGGCTACCTTTGAAAGGATTTGAGGGCGGTCCCGCATCCCATTGCGTGAACGGATCCTTGGCTTGGGTTGCATCCGTGCGGCGGAACCAAAAAGCGCTGCCGTGGAAATCGTTGGTGCCTGACTTCGTCTGGGCGGTAATAATGCCGGCTACGGCCTTGCCAAACTCGGCATCGTAACCTTGTGTTGAGAACTTTGTCTCGGTCACGGCATCCAGGTTGGGGTTAATGACGATGATGCCGAGGATTGGATCCTGATTATCAGTGCCATCCAATTCGTATGCTGTCCCGCTGAAGTGCTGGCCTTGAACAAAGATTTGCTGGCTGCCTTGCGGATTTTCCGTCGCGGCGTGGCCCCAAGAAAGCTTCTGGGTGCCAGGCGAGGCAAGCTCCAAGCTCGTGAAGTTGCGGTTGAGGATAGGCAGGTTTTCCACCATCCTTGAGTCGAACTCGATCGATACGTCGGCTCGATCTGTCTTGAGTTGGGGGGCTTCACTAGTTACTTCGACAGCCTCGGATGCAGATCCCAACTGAAGCTGAATATCGGCAAGAGAACCATTATCGACTCTCACTACAACATTTTTCTGCTGCGAAGACTTGAAGCCCTGTGCTTCAACTTTCACGCTGTAGGTGTCAGGAATCAGGTGCGTCACGGAGTAATTTCCACTACCGTTGGTTGTCGTTTCCTGTGTCGTACCCTTACTCTCGTCGGTAACCGTGACCTTGGCGCCTACAACGGCCGCGCCGGACGGATCTGTCACAGTTCCGATGATGCTTCCGTAAACCGCCTGGCCGGAGGCTTGAGGTGTCCAAAAGCTCATGACGAGCGCGCATGCTGCCAAGGTGGTCAGAACGACTGAAGCTTTTGCTTTCATTGAGTGCCTCCCCACGTCACTGCGTTGGCTTTGCAATTCTGTTTGCGTCGGGCCGGACGGCTTACGGTTTAGCTGCTGAAAGGTTTCCAGGGAATTTCTGAGGAGCTCTCCGGCGCACGCCCCGACACCTATCCCCTAGTACGAAACTACTACTTAACGATCCGCACTTGCAGGTCGGTTTCCCAATTCATTTTTCACGTAGGCTATTGATCCTATTGCAAAATTGCCAGTGGCCGAGGGATCGTCTCTATGGCATTTGGAAGCGCGATACGAGTCTCTCTATGAAATGCTGAATCTAAAGCATTTTTTAGTTTTTGCGTTCGTCAGCTCAATGGAAATCGACACACTTCCAGCTCGTAAGCCAGGCGACACAACTCTTGCGCCGCGAAAGTGCAGCTCGAAACGGGCGCGTGAAATTTGGTCCCCTGGCCGGCGGATTAGAAGTTTCAGGAGGTTTGATACGGTTACATAAAATAAAACACGCCCTTGCAGGCAGATGCCGGGCTTGTTACTCTCTTGTCAAATGAGTGTGACAGGCTATCATCGCGCCCCGATAGCCGAGCGGGAGCAATTTTTCGCTGAGATCGATCGCCTGATCGGCAGTCGTGTCCTTCATGGGTCGGAATCTCTCTGCAAGTTGCTTCGTTATCTCGCCGACCATGCACTCCATCATCCTGGCGCCCCCCTGAAGGAATATCAGATCGCTACGGAAGTCTTTGGACGACCGGCGGATTTCGACCCGCAGTCGGATTCGACCATCCGCGTGCAAGCAGGACGCTTGCGCATGAAGCTGGCTGAGTACTACGGCTCGGATGGTGCGGACGATCCGATCATCGTGGAAATGCCGAAGGGGACCTACGTTCTCTCGTTCCATCATCGTGCACATGCCACGCTTCATGAGGTCCGAACCGAAGCCATGCCCCCGCCGCGGGTGGGATGGGCAGCGATTGTGCTCTCGGTGCTTCTGGCAGCGGCGTTGGCGGTTATCGTTATCCTGATTGAAACGCGGAGTAAACCTGAGGCAGGAGGCGGCGCCTATGTCGACCCGGCTCCGGCTGCATTTCGGGCGTTCTGGGGTGGATTTCTCTCCGGTCCTGTGGAACCCTGGGTCATCTTCAGCAATGGAGCGTTTGTTGGGCGTCCTGAGACGGGCATGCGCTACTTCGATGCGGGGCGCGATTCGCGCAACTTGATCCTCGACCACTACACCGGCGTGGGAGAAGTGCTGGCGGTGCATGATCTTGACCGGGTCTTCGGGTTGCTGCGCCGGCAGATTCGGGTCAAGCGCGGCAGCCTGTTCTCACTCGATGATGCCAAGAATAACGATCTGATTTTTGTCGGCTCGCCAGCGGAGAATTTGACGCTGCGCGATATCCCGAGCACGCGGCAATTTGTTTTTCAGCGGCTTGACTCGGGACCACGGAAGGGGGATCTGGCGATCGTTAATCTGCATCCCGAGGCAGGAGAGGACAGATATTTCTTGGGCAGCCGGTCGAATACGCCGCTTACAGAAGATTATTCGGTAATCGCGCTGGTGCGAGGCTTTAATCCTAGTCAGTGGGTGATGATCCTGGCCGGGACTACGACCCTCGGCACACAGGCGGCGGTTGAATACGTGTGCAGGGAGAATTCGCTAAAGGACCTGCTGGGCCGTATGAAGGTTTCACAACCCGGAGAGATGAAACCTTTCGAGGCTGTACTGCGAGTGAAAGTGACGCGGGGCGTGCCGGTGGAATCGAGCATCGTGGCGCTGCGTAGTGGTTCATGAGCCGCTAGGGTGTGCTCGTCTGGAGATGGGGGTCAAGTTGGGCGGCTCGCTGAAATTCCTGCTTCGCCTCTTCTTTCTCGCCCTTTCTCTGTAGCGCCTCTGCCAGGTGAAGGTGCGCGGGAGCGTAATCCGGCGCAAGCTTAATGGCCGAGCGAAATTGGGAGATCGCGCCGTCGAGGTCTCCCGCGTTCAGTAGTCTTCTTCCTGAATTGGTGTTAAACGTTGCGGCTTGAAGACTGTTCTTCTCCTTGCTGATTTCCGCGCCCAGTCGGCTTTGTTCCGTAGCTCCAGTATTATCTCCGAGTTGCCGAAGGACACCGGCGAGAGTGGTGTGGGCGCCAGCGAAATCTGGCTGCAGGCGAATGGCTTCACGCAACGCGTTTGCAGCCTCTTGCAATTTGTTCTGCTGTTTTCGAACCGTGCCGAGCGTGTAATAAGCCTCGGCGTAGTCAGGCCGGTTTTGGATGGCGAGGTGAAGTTCCTCAGCCGCGTTGTCGAAATTGCCTTGCTGCCACAGCGTTACTCCGAGGGTGTAATGAACGTCGGCTTGCGCCGGATCGAGTTCCGCCGCTTTTCGAAATTCGGCTAAGGCTTCGGGAAGCTGGTCTTTCAGCTTCAGCGCCAGGCCGAGGTCATAATGCACAGTAGCGTTTTGCGGGTCGGTTTTCAGCGCGCTCTGAAATTGCGTGATGGCGGAATCGAAATCGGCCTTTTGCAGATACGCCGTGCCCAGGTTCATACGATAGCCGCTGTCATCTGGATGCAATCGTAGCGCGGCTTCGAATTCAGGAACTGAGCCGGTGGCGTCTCCGGTCTGGATTAATGCAAGTCCCAGATTGTTGTGGGCGTCTGCGTTGTCAGGCTGTAGCTGAACTACTTGCCGGAAAGCCGCAACCGCTCCCTCGGCATCTCCAGCGCGTTGCAACTGCAGTCCCAGTTGATTCTGCGCCTCGGCAAACTCAGGCTGAAGCTTAGTCGCCGCCTGCAAGTGAAGAATCGCCTGGTCGCGCTGGTTGTTTTCCTCCAACACGCGCGCCAAGTAGTAGTGACATTGTGCATTGTTCGGCTCCAGTTGCACGGCGCTTTGCAGGAGGGCGAGAGCTTCATCGTTCGATTTTTGCTGCCACCGAATCACACCCAGATGCAGTTTCGCCGCGGCGTAATCGGGCTTCAGCCGCAACGCTTCAGAGAACTGGGCAGCGCCTTCATCCATTTTGCCGTCCTGGGCTAGGATGGATCCCAATTCATCGTGCAGGTCAGCTCGGGAGGGCTCAAGCGCGACTGCTCTCTCCAGTTCGGTGGTGGCGGCGTTGCGGTCGCCGCGGAAGCTCAAAATGCGGCCGAGCGTGCGGCGTGTTTCCGAATCATTTGGAGCAACTCGCACGGTCTCGCGCGCCTGCGCCTCGGCATCTTCCAACTTCCCCTCTTGAGCGAGCGCGTTGGCAAGATTGATGTGCGCCTGCGGGAAATTGGGCTTCAGGCGCAACGCAACGCGAAATTGCGAGATTGCCGGCTCAACTTGCCCTTGGGTCAGAAGCACCCAGCCCAGGGAGTTGTGCGGCTCGGGGCTGTTGGGTGCGAGCTTGACTACCTCTTCGAAAGCGGTGCGCGCGCCAGGGAGATCGCCCTTCTGCAGCGCTGCCATTCCACGCCGGTAGATTGATTCAACATGTGATCCGCTTGTTTTTTGCGCTGGTGCAACCGAAGTGAGCGCAATTACTACGATCATTGCGAATCGAGAACGAGAACGAATCGAGCGTGTAGAAGTCACAGTGCAACGCGCGAATGCGGCGATATATCTGGCTTTCCCAATACTACTAGCATCGCGGCCGGAGTTGAACCCGCCTTGACCGGCCCGAAAAGCGGCCATACCATGCGAAGAGTTATGAGCCTGGAGGTTCCGTGGGTGCTACCGCGTGTGATTCTGCACATTGCGGACGTGTGCGCGCGAGGATTTCGAAAATCGCTAGCCGCTCTGCTCACAGTTCCTGTCCTCGTGTTGGCGGGCACAGCAGAGCAAAACAGCAAGCCCTCTCAGCCCATCGCGTATTTCACCGACGTTGCCCAGAAGTCCGGTCTGACCTCTTTGAACGTCTTCGGCGGGAAGGACACGAAGAGATACATCATCGAAACTACCGGCACCGGGGTGGCAATCTTCGATTATGACAATGATGGCTGGCCCGATATCTTCCTGGTAAACGGCACGACGCTTGAGGGATTTCCGGCTGGCAAGGCCCCGACTAATCATTTGTACCGCAATAATCACGATGGAACTTTCACTGACGTGACTATGAAAGCAGGGCTTGCCGCAACCGGATGGGGCCAGGGCGTCTGCGTGGGCGACTACGACAATGACGGCTGGGAAGATCTCTATGTCACATACTATGGAAAGAACCGTCTTTATCGCAATCAGCGCGGCGTTTTCAGCGAAGTTGGCGAGAAATCTGGAGTGGCTGGGTCCGGTAAAGCGTGGGGCACCGGATGCGCCTTCGTCGATTACGATCGCGACGGATTGCCCGACCTGGTAGTGTCGAATTACGTTGACCTGGATCTTTCCACCACGCCGGCTCCCGGCGAGCGAACCTCCTGCATATGGAAAGGGGTTCCGGTGATGTGCGGTCCCCGTGGCTTGCCCGGCGCAAAAAACATCCTTTATCACAACTTGGGCGGCGGCAAATTCGAGGACGTCACGACCAAGGCACATATCGACCAGACCTCAGGTCATTACGCATTTAGCATTTCGACGTTCGACTTCGACGACGACGGCTGGCCCGATATTTTTATCGCCTGCGACAGCACACCCAGCATTCTTTACCACAATAACCACGATGGAACATTTGCAGACGTAGCGGTCACGGCGGGCGCAGCCTTTAATGAAGATGGCCGCGAGCAAGCCGGTATGGGATCGACGATCGGCGACTTCGATGGCGACGGCAAGCTGGATATTTTCAAGACAAATTTTTCTGACGATACGGCTACGCTTTACCGTAACAATGGCAACGGGACGTTTGATGACGTGACTTATGCTGCCGGGTTGGGCCTGCACACGCAGTATCTTGGCTGGGGCACTATGTTCCTAGATGTTGATAACGATGGCTGGCCCGACTTGCTGCTGGTAAATGGACACGTGTATCCGGAAGTAGATCGCCAGCATCTGGGCAGCAGCTACGAAGAGCCGCGCATTCTGTACCACAATAACGGCAACGGAAACTTTACAGATATCTCTGCTGATGCTGGACCCGGAATCACTACCGCCAGCGCCTCACGCGGACTGGCCATTGGCGACTTATGGAATGATGGCCGCATTTCGGCAGTGATAAGCAATATGAATGCGGCCCCGAGCTTGCTGGTGAATGACGTGCGGTCGGCGAATCATTGGATCGGTATTCGCACAATTGGAACAAAATCCAACCGTGATGGCATTGGAGCGCGAATTACGGTGAAAGTGGGGTCGAGGATACTCGTGGATGAGGTCCGCAGTGGTTCGAGTTACGACTCGAACAATGACATGCGCGTCCATTTCGGGCTGGGAGCCACGACCAAGATCGAATTTGCACAGATTCGATGGCCAAGCGGGTTGGTTGAACGCTTCGACAATCTCAAGATTGACTCGATCGACACAGTGAAAGAGGGTACTGGGACTCCGCTGAACCCCTCCAAGGCAGCCGTGACCGAGTAGGACGAGGTCGTTACACGACTCGACTCGGCTCGGCTTGTAAATAGTCCTCGACCAAGAGCTTCTTCACCGCAGAGTGCGCTGGATCTCGCAAAGATCGCTGAGGATCATGAGACTTCCTTCGCGTGCTTTGCGCATCCTTTGCGAACTTTGTAGTTAAATTTTTCTTCTCTGTCCATCTGTGAGCTGCATGGTGCGTACGACGCCTTCTCCTTCGTTCACAAAAATCAACTGATTCGGTCTGACATCCTTTACTGTGTCTACCTGCCCGCTCGGCCAGCGAATTTCGAGCAGGTCTATTTTGGCGGCTTTGCCAATCCCGAAGTGGACTCGCAAGTCGTTTTGTGAAAAGTAGCTGCCGCCGCTGCGCACTTCGTCAATCTGAGAGTGCGGCTTGTTTTCGCCGGGAGCCTGTGCAACGCAGCGAATTCGTGCGCCGATGCCGCTGCGATTGGACTTCGTGCCTATGGTTCGAACTTTTATCCAATTATTTCCAGTGCGCGAATCGCAACGCAAGAGCTGCGGATAATCGTTAACCGGGTTTACCACCATATCTATGTCGCCGTCGTTGTCGAAATCGCCAAAGGCGCAGCCGCGAGAAGCGGTCGGCGTCGAAATCCCTGGTCCGGCTTGCATTGAGACGTCTTCGAAGCGGCCGTTGCGCAAGTTCCTGTACAGCAGCTTGCGCTGCGGATAACCGGCTTCAGTTTTGAGTTGCTCGACCTCGGGATAGACATGGCCGTTGCAGATCAGGATGTCCGGCCAGCCGTCGTTATCCATGTCGAAGAATCCGCAGCCCCAGCCAAGATATTGCGTGTGCGCTCCAAGGCCGGCGGTAAAGGTGGTGTCCTCGAAACTGGCATTGCCGAGATTGCGATAGAGCGAGGGCGTGTCGCCCGCGAAATTGCTCTTCACGATGTCGAGATTGCCGTCCATGTCGTAATCGGCCGCCGAGACTCCCATGCCTGCCTGCGGCTTGCCGTCGGGGCTGAGAGCGCATCCCGCTTCGAGCGCGATATCCACGAATTTTCCATTCTTTTTATTCTGGTAAAGCGCGCTCGCGGTGGAATCATTCGCGACGTAAATGTCAGGCCAGCCATCGTTGTCGAAATCGGCGGTGAGCACGCCTAATCCGTAGGTGCCGTTCGCTTGCAGGATTCCCGATGATTCGGAGACGTCCGTGAAAGTTCCATCGCCATTGTTATGGAAGAGCAGATTCTTGCCGCCGTTCAGGCCAGGAGGCCCGCAGGCGACCATCATGCTCTTATAAAGACAGGGGCCGGATTCCGGGACCGGAGCCGTGGCTAAATCGAGATCAATGTAGTTCGCGACGAATAGATCGAGATGCCCGTCGCGATCGTAATCAACGAATGCGCAGCCGGTGTTCCAGCGTTTGCCGTTCCCGCCAACTCCAGCTTTCTCGGTGACGTCAGTGAACGTGCCATCACCATTGTTGTGATAAAGAACATTCTTGCCGAAGTAGCTCACGAAAAGGTCTTCGAAACCGTCGTTATCGTAATCGCCGATGCAGACGCCCTGTCCCCAACCGGAGTGGCCGACACCAGCTTTTTGAGTTACGTCGGTAAACGTGCCGTCCCGATTGTTCTTAAAAAGATGTGACGTCGGCTCCTGCCCCTTGGGGAAGCCTTCCAGGCGCGTTCCATTCACCAGAAAGATATCGAGCCAGCCGTCGTTGTCATAATCGTAGAAAGCAACGCCGCAACCAGTGGTCTCGAGCAAATATTTGTTTTTGTGCTCGCCGCCGTAAATAGTTTTGGCATTCAATCCCGATTCGCGAGCAATGTTTACAAAACTTAAGCCAAGATCGGCGGCTTTGGGCGCGGGTTGCACAGCGGGCGCCTGAAGAAATACCCCTAGCCGCATGGGCCGCGCCAGCGCGAGGACATTTTCCAGTGAAAGCACGAGAGCCGAACGGCTCAATGACTCAAGAAACGCACGGCGTGAAGAGAACAAAAGGCTGCTACCTTCCCGGGTTTAGCTCGTGCTAGAATTCGCCCCTACTTTATAGTGAGAAGCGGCTCGATATTGCAAGCGTCTGCGGCCG
>QIAB01000043.1:53973-62862 GCA_003225455.1 Acidobacteriota bacterium | reverse complement strand
AACAGGTCATTTCTCCGCCTCCGCAACTCAGCGGTCCTTCTTTTGTGTTTCCTTCTAGCCTATTCATCGCAGGTTGCGGAAACGAAATCAGCTTCCCTCGAGTTGACCCGCACTGCCCGCCCGTGGGAGTTTTTGTCCGCGGTGGGCACGCGCGCCGGCCTCTTCGGAAACGAAGCGGGGCAGTTCGAGGCCTGGGTTTACCCTCTAAAAATCTTTCGAAATTTTCGTCTGCGGTTTCATGCCGATGGCCGCGTGATTCCGGCCGAAGGCCTAGTGCGCACTGTTACTGTTAGACCGGAGTCGTGCACGATCTATTACACGGGCGACACGTTTTCTGTCGCGGAAACTCTGTTTATCCCGATCAACGAACCGGGCGCATACATCAAGATCGAGGTGGAAACGGAACAGCCCCTAGACATCGAAGCAGTTTTTCAACGCGATTTTCAGTTGGAGTGGCCAGCCGCACTGGGCGGAACCTATCTGAACTGGGATAAGGCCCTGCACGCCTTTTACTTCGGCGAAGAGCAGAAAAAGTTTGCTGCCTTTGTTGGATCTCCAACCGCGGGCGAGGTTCAGCAAGAATATGCGACCAACTATTCGGAGTCGCATGAGAACTCGATTGACCTGGGCGTAATCGGCAAGGGCAAAGGCAAAGATACGAGGCTGATCGTTGTGGCTGCATCCACGAACGGACGCGCAGAAGCTGAGAGCACCTACCAGCGCCTGCTGACGAGCTACACTGCAAAAGAGCAGGAGGCTGCCGAGTATTACCGCGCGTACTTAGGACATACCGTCAGCCTCGAATTGCCCGATTCCCGGTTGCAGCAAGCTTACGACTGGTCGCGCATCAGCGTCCTGCAGGGAGTGGTTACAAATCCTTTTCTGGGCACTGGATTGATCGCCGGATATCGTACTTCCGGCGAGAGCCAGCGGCCTGGTTTTGCATGGTTTTTTGGACGCGATTCAATGTGGACATCTCTGGCTCTCGATGCGGACGGCGATTTTGCCAGCACGCGGACCGCGCTGGAATTTATCTCTAAGTATCAGCGCGCGGATGGCAAGATTCCTCACGAGATTTCGCAGGGCGCTGGCTTTGTGGATTGGTTCAAGGCGTATCCGTATGCCTACGCATCAGCCGACGCAACGCCGCTCTACATTATTGTGGTGAACGATTACGTCGCCGAAAGCGGCGAAATCAATTTTGCCCGGCAGAAATGGGACAGCTTGTGGAAGGCCTATCAATTCCTGCGCTCCACTTATGACGCGCAGGGCTTGCCGCAAAATTTCGGAATCGGCCACGGATGGGTAGAAGGAGGGCCGTTGCTTCCGGTGAAAACTGAGCTTTACCAAAGCGGTCTAGGGGCGGAGGCGTTGCGAGCGCTTGCAAATCTCGCTCATCTTCTCGGCAAGGAAGATGTAAGCAAGCAGCTCGCCGGTGAATTTGTTCAGCACAAGGCGATGGTGAATCAGATCTTCTGGTCTGACGCTACGCACCGTTTCGCATTTGCCCTCGACCAGGACAATCAAAAAATTGATGAGCCCAGCGTACTGGCTACTGTGCCTATGTGGTTTCACTTGCTCGATGACCAAAAAGCCGGATCGACAATCACCCAGCTTGCGGATCATGATCACGAAACCGACTGGGGCATGAGGATAATTTCTTCGAATTCCCCGAAATACAGTGCTGGCGGATACCACTTTGGCTCAGTGTGGCCGCTGTTTGCGGGATGGGCGTCGGTCGGGGAATATCAATATCATCGTGACCTGGCGGCATATTCCAATCTGCGTGCCAATGCTCTCTTAGCGCTCGACGGATCGTTGGGCCACGTCTCGGAAGTCCTCTCCGGCGATTATTACCAGCCACTTTCTACGAGTTCGCCGCATCAGATTTGGTCTGCTGCAATGGTGATCAGCCCGCTGCTTCGTGGACTGTTCGGACTCGAAGTCGACGCGATAGCCCGGCATGTAGCGTTTAGCCCCCATGTTCCGGGCGATTGGAGCTCTTTCTCGATCGAGAATCTCCACGTCGGCACCGTTTCGCTGGACTTCAAGTATCGCAAGGCTACTGAGGAGATCACGCTTGAAACGAAACGAACGGGCGCGGGAGATTGCAACATTGAATTCTCTCTGGCATTAAGTCCGCGAGCGGAAGTAATCAGGGCGGAACTGAACGGCCATCCGGTGCCCTTCCACTTGGAAAAGAATGCCGCGGATCAGCACGTGAGTGTGCGCTTTGCAGTCTATGGCGGACCCAATGTGTTGCGCATTCGTCTGAAAAATGATTTCGGGCTGAGCTTCAACTCGACGCTGCCAGCGCTAGGCGCACGCAGCCAAGGCCTGCTGGTAATCTCAGAGTCGTGGAACCCATCGCACGATGCACTTACCTTGGATTTGTCCGGCGCCAAAGGACGCCAATACGAGCTGGATCTGTGGAATCCGGGGCAGATCGTTTCTGTGGAAGGCGCTGAACTGGTAAAAGCGAACGGCGGCGACAAGAGGCTCCGCATTCATTTTGCTGAGAATGCCGTAGAATCCTACCCCCATGAGAAAATCATTATTCATTTTTCCGGAAGTCGCACGAAGACTGCTGCACCACGAGAATAAGAAACCTTTGAATGTGGCTGAGGAGGCGTAATCATGCTCATAAGAATTTTGAAGTCCCTGATTGTGACTTTGGGCTGTTTCGCTGCGATCAGTCTCTTCGCCCAAACTCCACCCGTCGACGCCGAAGGCCATCAATGGTGGCAGCACGCGGTCTTCTATGAGATTTATCCGCGAAGTTTTGCCGACAGCAACAACAACGGCATAGGCGATCTCAATGGCATTACCTCCAAGCTGGATTACTTGAAAGACCTTGGCGTCGACGCCATCTGGATCACTCCGTGCTATCCCTCGCCGCAGGTAGACTTTGGCTACGACGTTTCCGACTACGAGAACATCGATCCGATGTATGGGACGTTAAAAGATTTTGACCACCTTGCCAGCGAAGCGAAGAAGCGCGGCATCCACATCATCATGGATTTTGTGATGAACCACACATCCGACAAGCACAAGTGGTTCATCGATTCGGAATCATCGAAGACCGCGGCGCACCGGAACTGGTACGTGTGGCACGATGGCAGAGGCCCTGGCCAACCACCCAACAACTGGTTGTCGACGTTCGGCCATGCTGCCTGGAAGTTCGATGCCAAAACCGGTCAATGGTACTACCACTATTTTTATCCTGAACAGCCCGACCTCAACTGGCGCAATCCTGCCGTCGAGAAAGCTATGTTCGACGTGACTCGCTGGTGGTATCAGCGAGGAGTGTCCGGATTCCGCCTCGATGCTGTAGATACTTTGTTCGAAGATCCCGATCTGCGCGACAATCCCGTGCTCCCCGGCACAAATAAGTATGGCGATCCCAACATGCAGGACAAGTACAACACCAAGTTGCCGGAACTGCACGACGTCCTCCGTGAGCTGCGGAAAGTGGCCGATCGGCATGGCGCAGTGCTGATCGGCGAGACTTGGACGAAAGACATTGACGAATTGAAGCGCTACTACGGCGACCACAGCAATGAATTGCAAATGCCCATGGATTTTCTGTTCGCCCGAGTCGACAAGCTCTCACCAGGCGAATTTCGCAAGCAGATTGCGGGAGTAGATGCGGCAGGCTGGCCCGTTTATGTGCTGAGTAATCACGACATCGTGCGGGCGTACAACCGCTACGGCGATGGCCAGCACAACGATCAGATCGCGAAAGTCATGGCTGGGCTCTATCTGACTTTGGGCGGCACGCCGATCATGTACTACGGTGAAGAGATTGGGATGGAAAACAACGATCCGAAGAGCCAAGAAGATGTGAAAGATC
Source organism: Acidobacteriota bacterium (assembly GCA_003225455.1). Lineage (GTDB taxonomy): Bacteria > Acidobacteriota > Terriglobia > Terriglobales > Acidobacteriaceae > QIAB01. The sequence continues at coordinate 59,009 of QIAB01000043.1, read as the reverse complement.
CAATCGGTAAAATCGGCTGGCCCAAGGAGAAAGGCCGCGACGGCGAGCGCACTCCCATGCAGTGGAATGACAGCACCAACGCAGGCTTCAGCCAAACCGCTCCCTGGCTGCCGATTCCGCCTAGCTACAAAACCCGCAATGTCGCCGGCGAACTGAAGGATCCTGATTCAGTCCTTCAGTTCTACAGGCACGCGCTCGCGCTACGGCATCAGAACGCGGCTTTGCGGGATGGACAGTATGTCCCGCTGAACGAAAATGACCAGAACGTGCTGTCGTATCTGCGCCGTTACAAAGATGAAGCCGTGCTGGTAGTTTTGAACATGTCCGGAAGTGAACAGAAAGTTAGCTTCGATTTATCACCGCAGGGGCTTGGAAGCGCCAGACCTGCAACCCTGATCACAACTATGAGTTCGCGTCCACAAGATGTTCAGTTGTCCCAAATCACTCTGGAGCCGTTCGGCGTTTACATCGCTAAGATTGCGAAATGACGTGCGCCAGCACCCTTCGGCCCGCTAACTGCAACAATCAGTTGTACTAACTTCGTCCTCCGCATGCCCGGAACCAGCATGGTCCTTCGGTTACCTTTTTAGAGTTACCTTAGCGTTTTACCATTAGAAGTTCATAACCGATATGCCCACTGTCGTCGATGAATCGAAACCCAGTGACACTGTCCAGGCGCTCGTGCAGCTTCTGCGCACGCGCTCGGCAGAAGAAATTCGCGAGCGCATGTACGACAATCCGCCGGGCAGCCTGTGGTGGTCCGCGTGTAAGACAGAGCTTGATGTTCGCAATGGAGAAAAAATGGCGGAGGCGCTCGTAGATACTTCGCGAGTGCTGGATAAGTTAAAGACCGCTGCTGAACACCTGGATGGATTGACGGATAAGCTGGTTCAAACCACCAACGATATGGCTGAGATCGTGAAAGCAGTCAAGGAATCCGGTCGCCGAATGGAGTTGACAACCTACGTCATCGTTGCCGTGACGATAGTGCAGCTCTTCTATATTGCCTTCCAATTCTCGGCCAAGAGATAGCCCAGAGAAAAAAGCCAGCGCTGTAAGGGCGCTGGCTTCAACCAAATTTAGCATCACTTCTTAGTGCAGACGGGACCTGCATCATGCTTGAACGTGTTGTTGTCAGAGAACCAGCCGTTCACCGCAATCGACGGCGCTCCATAAAACCATGAGAAGAACGCCAATTCTTGCAAATGATAATTAAATCCGTTGACTGGGCTTGTGACTGTCGGAACGTTGGTACCGGTCAGAGGATCACCGACCTCTAAGTTGTCTTGACAACCGCCCACCTGGCCGACATGTCCCCACAGCGGCGTAGGGTTGTTGCCAAACGGATCGTCCATCCATTCACCCACCTCGTGAGCTGCGATCGAAGTGTCTTTTATGGTGGGTCCGAAGAGACCGGTCGTGTCAAAGTCGAAGGGCGAGTAGGTCTGGATAGGAGAACCAATCGCATCATGGAACCCTAGTATGCAGCACTTGTTCAGATTATTTGGTACACCAATCGACATCACCGTGTTGTACATCAAAAATATCGGGAACTGCGAACTGTCGAATCCCTCCTCCGCTAGCAGGTTGAGCAAAACAGGGTATATGGTGTTGATGTTGACAATCCCCAGCGGTCCGCATGCCCCGAAGAGGCCCGAGGGAATAGCCAGAGCCTCGTTCGCCGGAAAGACCAGGTGAATTGGACGGAGCACCCGCGGACTGAGCAGCGTATGGTAATCCGTACCTTGTAGAGAGAAGTTGCCCCGCTGAAAAGCGTCTATGTACTGCGTCGTGCCCACCGACGTGGGACCGAAACTGAAGTCAGTGGCTTGAAATATCGGCGACTGCAATGCGACGTCGAGCGGAACGTCGTTAGGCGATTTCAGGCAGGCGTCGTCGGCGACTGTAGGATCGAAGGTTGTGAACCCCTTGATCCTGGAGAGAATTCCTCCCCTGCTGATCTTGAATGCTACGGATTTGGTAGTAATGATCAACGGAACGATTGGAGTGTCTACGGCGGTGATAGTAAACGGTCCAGAGGAGAATGGATCCTGCCCCACCATGACTCCAGAGTAAGTGTTGCCGTCGCGAGTGGAGACGGTCGTGTAATTGAATGTTGCAAGCGCGCTATTTGCGCTCGCCTCAGCTGGCTTAAGCATGCTGCCATTCGCATCGCGGGCTGGGCTAACGATGGTGAACCCTCTAAGCTTTGGCTTTTGCGAAGCGGATGCTTCCTGGGCTACTCCTGATGTAACCGCGGACACTACAAAAGCTAGACACAACCACAGTGCTGGTCGAATTTTCATTTTGAACACCTCATCAAGTTTTGTGCCGGGAGTTCTCGTATCACACCTGGGTTGAAGATCAGCAAACGATTACGTGCTGATCGTTATACGCGTCATCCGCTCCTGGAAGATCGGCCGGCTCTCGGATCGCAAATTCCGCTGCCGCGCGAGAGCGCAAGCCAGAAACCTGGCCAGCATTCTTGCGCCCCGTGACAGAGGCTGTCAAGATCGCAAATGTTTGCACATCCCCCACGGGGCGGGCATTTCGTAGGGATCAATTACTATTAGCCCTCAATGGCCAGTTACATAGGCGCCCTCGATCAGGGTACGACCAGCACTCGGTTTATGGTGTTCGATAACGCTGGGCAGGTCGTATCTGCTGCTCAGATAGAACACCGGCAAATCTATTCGCAGCCGGGTTGGGTGGAGCACGATCCCGAGGAAATTTGGCGCGCAGCACGAGAAGTAATGCAACAGGCGATGGCCGCGCGCAGTTTGGCCGCTGCCGATCTCGCTGCCGTCGGAATCACCAACCAGCGTGAAACCGCAGTCGTGTGGAACCGCAAAACCGGCAAGGCGGTTACTAATGCCATCGTCTGGCAGGACACGCGCACTTCCGATTACGTCTCTGATCTTGCTCGTCAAGGCGGGCAAGATCGCTTTCGAGCAAAAACCGGGCTTCCGCTGAGCACCTACTTCAGCAAGCGGGCGATCTGTTGTTCGGCAATATCGACACCTTTCTTGTGTGGCATCTCACTGGCGGCCCGCGCGGCGGAATTCACCTCACCGACGTTACTAACGCTAGCCGCACGCAGCTCATGAATCTTGAGACGCTTGCCTGGGATAAGGAGCTTCTGGATGTCTTTGAGATCCCCGAAGCGATGCTCTCGAAGATTTGCTCGAGCAGCGAAGTTTATGGCCATGTCAAAGAAGGGCCGCTTCGTGGAGTACCCATCGCAGGCATTCTCGGCGATCAGCAAGCTGCGCTTGCCGGGCAAACCTGCTTTCGTCCCGGTGAAGCTAAAAACACGTACGGCACAGGATGCTTTCTTCTGATGAACACCGGCACGAAGCCGGTTCAGTCGAACTGCGGATTGCTCACGACGGTTGCGTTCAAATTTGGTGACCACCCGGCAAATTATGCTCTAGAGGGCAGCATTGCGATCACCGGCGCGCTGGTGCAGTGGCTGCGCGACAACCTTGGCCTGATCGGCGCCAGTTCTGAGATCGAGACGCTTGCCCGCTCTGTCGAGGACAACGGAGACGTGTATTTCGTGCCTTCATTCTCCGGCCTGTATGCTCCCTATTGGAAGCACGATGCGCGCGGCGTGATCACCGGATTGACGCGGTATGCGAACAAGGGCCATCTGGCACGAGCGGCTCTGGAAGCCACCGCGTTTCAAACCCGGGAAGTTGTCGAGGCGATGGAGAGAGACTGTGGCAGAAACCTTGAGCTGCTTCGAGTTGATGGCGGCATGGTCGAAAACGAACTGCTCATGCAGTTTCAAGCCGACATCCTCAACCGGTCTGTGGTGAAATCATCGCTTAAAGAAACTACGTCTCTCGGCGCAGCTTATGCGGCTGGTCTGGCTGTGGGATTCTTCAAGAATACGGACGACCTCTGCCAAAAATGGACCGCCGCTCGCACCTGGACACCTAAGCTGGATGACGGTCGCAGGCAGGAAATGTATCGGCAGTGGAAGAAAGCTGTGACCCGCTCGTTCGACTGGATTGATTAGATTCTTACCACAATATCTTGGGCTCACACCTGTGATTTCAATTTACATCTGCGAGGAACGCGTCGGTGAAGCCGCCAGATTGACCGTTAAGACCAACGAAGCTACGAATCTGCCCGGCAGAAAAAGCAAGCGAGCCGCCGTCAATCGCGATCGATTTTTGCCCGGCAAAAGCATAGATGACCTCATAATTGCCCGCCGTGAGATTCTGATATCCCGACGCCGCACCAAACGCGAGATTGCTTATAGTTGGCGAAACTGTATTGATGTCCGTTCCCGGAGAAACGATGTAGACGTCCGCCGGGCCCAAACTGGGGGATACGTTGATGAGCCGCAGTTTCGCATCACCTGAGGGTGGAGCCGAATTATCATCCGTCAGCACCAGCGACTGCGGGCTGGAAGAAAAATTGAAGGACAGCTGCGTAGTATCCGTCCCCGAACCGAAGTTGAGAGTCTGAGTCAGGAACACGCTGGAGGTTCCGGATGGTTCGAATTTGAATCTGGTGTGAGCCCGCGTGTACGGAGATATAGCCAGTGCTCGTACCGTATGCCAGACTGCTGGCGACACTGTTGCCATCTTCCAGGACATTGAGATCGGACTCGTCAACGACTGCATTCACTGCTCGAAACCGCGTCTTCGATCCTGAACTGCATCCAACTGCGAAGAGAGCTACACCAAACAGACACCACCACGAAATCAGCTTTGAGTGACCCGTCAATGATTTTCTCCTGGGAGGGAATCGCCGCGCTTGTATCAGGGGAGATGCAATGCAAGGAATGCGGAGTTGCTGGATTTTTGTAAAGTGTCAGTCAAGACGTGCAAAGTCTTGTAAAGCTTCAGAACTCCGAAACGATCTCGCCCGCAATTTACAAAGCTTTACGCGATTTTACAGACTCTTTACCCTGTTCTGCGTTTTAGAAGTGTTGTAGTGGAAAGAGAAAACTCCGTTTCAATTCTCCCCGGCCTTCGAACCGATTTAGCTAGGCGTCGCGCGCAAGCCGAACGTTCGGAGGC
>QIAB01000043.1:41530-53937 GCA_003225455.1 Acidobacteriota bacterium | reverse complement strand
GTCTTTGCGGGCTCCTCTTGTTGAAATGTTCCGAGTGCGGACGCTGTATCTGGTCTCACCGCCGTAACCTTGCGATTACGTTGTTTGGCAGGTAAGCTCTGCCGAGGAGTGCAGCCGTGAAAATCTATCGCGTGGCGCGCTGGGTGATCTTAGCCGGGCTGGTGGTTTCTGTTTTCCTGCTTTTCAAGACGCCTAATCCTGTCTCGAAGACGCAGGACCCGCACGCAATTGCCGCTAACGTCGAGTCCTATCAAAACAAGATGCAGCAGTTGCAAGAGGCCAAAGAACACGGTGAGCCTACCGAAGTTCATCTCAGCGCCGATGAAGTGAGCGCCGCGCTGTCGCAGGCTGGAACGAATCCGGCGCCCGTCGTCGAGCCTGCCTCCAAGAACAGTTCTCCTGCCGCCGAAGAGCCGCCGAAGATCAGCGATTACCAGGTCAGTTTTGAGAGCGATGTTGCCCGCGGACAATTCTCCACCGAATTGGCCGGCAAGCAGGTATACGTCACGGTGGGGGGGCACCTGGGCGCGAAGAACGGATACGTCACGTTCGATCCCACAGAGTTCAAGATTGGCGATCTCAACGTCCCCGTTGCACTGGTGAACGATCAGCTACGGAAGAAAATGGAGGAGCAAAAAGACCGATTGAAGTTGCCAGACTTCGTTGCAGATTTGCGGATTGAGAATGGACAGTTGGTGATAAAGGAAAAATAGCCTCTCCCGTGGGCTGAGCAGTCGCTAACAAAACCCAACCACCTATCGTCTCTGCCATCTTTCACCAGTTTCGTGTGCACCACAAGTGGGACAGAGGTTTGTGTCCAGCCAGTTATCGAAAACGGCGGGTTTCCCGCAGATACCGCAGTTTGCGTCCGTCTCTGGCGCGGCAGCCTTTGGCTCGCCGGCATAAGGGAATGCAGGTGCACTCAGAAGCAGTCCCAACAGCCGCTGCGCGAAGTCTCTCCGATTCATTCCGTTAACCTCGAGAATCAAAGTGAGACAACTCAATGAATGGCCCTGAGACGACGACTGAGACAGACTCTGATCCTTCAATCCTATTGAGTCCACTCAAATTAGGCACACGACGTGACCAAAGTAATCGATGGATCTCAGAATGAGATTCTTTGCGGAAAGTTAAATAGGAAGTTCGGACTCTAGAGGGCGAAGGCGCCAGAATGAATTTCTCAGACTCACCGCGTGAGCAGGTACGAGGGATGCATCTGCCCCGTCGGCGGATAAACCTCTTCGTGGGTAAAGCGAAATCCCAGTTTCTCCAAGACCCGCTTTGAAGCTACGTTTTGCGGATGATGCCCAGCGAATAGAGCTTTCGCTCCGAGGTTTTCGAAGGCGAAATTCACCACCGCCTCGCCAGCCTCTGTCGCCAGGCCCATTCCCCAATATCGAGCGCGAAGATGAAATCCCATCTCGTAAATCTGTTCCTCCGGCTTGTAGGGGCGAAGGCCCGCGCATCCCACGTGCTCGTCGTTGACCAGTAAGAACAGAGGCCAATATTGAATTTGATGGAGCCGCAGGTGCGCAATTTCTGCGGCTAGCTTTTGTTCAACCGCCTCGGTCGAGAACGGACCGCCAAGGAAGTGGCTGACCTCAGGATCGCCCCAAAGAGCCAGGGCGAGAGGAAGGTCGTTTGCATTCCATTCGCGGAAACCGAGCCGGGAAGTCCGCAAGAAATATTCCGGATTTCGTTTTCTGACGCTCAGTTTGGTGCGAGGAGTGTCAGGCGGCAACGACAGCCATGATGACAGTGCTTGGGAGATACCACCGAACGATCTCGTTCCATCTGTCCTCACGCGGCACGTTTGGCAAGGGATCGTTCGGTGATATCTCGATACTCCTCGTCGATGGATTATACCGGACTCACGAATGTTCACGAGCTATGGTAGTATGCGTTTCCCGGGCGGAGTTCTTTCTTATGCCTTTCGTAGATACCACTAGCCTTCGTGTCGTTGAGCGCTTGCCCGGTTGGCACGGGCGCTATTTTCACTCGTCCAGTATGACGTTCGCACATTATGACTTCGTACGCGGCTCGTCGATCCACGAGCATTTCCATCCGCAGGAAGAGGTTTACGAAGTGATCGAGGGGGAACTTGAGGTGACGATCGACGGTGTTGCACAGATTGCTCGCCCTGGGCTGGTTGCCATCGTGCCGCCTGGCGTGGCGCATTCTGTCAAAGCACTCACAGATGGCCGGGCAATCATAATCGACCATCCAGTGCGGCCCGAATTCAAGTCATAGCATCGATCCGTGCTGCCGAAAGTGCCGCCACTGGTAGCGGATAACTGCGGAGGTAAAGAACCGATTTACCCGGATTCAACCTACCTGCTATCGCCTCCCGGCGGCGTCTGTGCCGGCTGCTGATCGAGGCGCACCACTTGTGCGCCGGGAGGCTGTTCAAGAGCGAATTTATCGTTGGTCAGCGGCTCGTTAAGCTGCAGTTTCACAATCTTGAGGGTGATGTCGTACTCCTCCTGCGGGCGCCAGATTTCGATCACTGAAGGAAAGTTCACTCCGCTGAAGTCTTTGTAAGACTCGTAATGAATGTCGCTGACCAGATCGCCGCTGGGATTGTAGATGAGCTGCCGATGCGGCAGCAGATCAGTGCGGCTGAAGAGAATCTTGCGCGCCATAAACCAGCCGTGATCGCCTTTGCGTATGACATCAATTTCATAGTCCGGCTGTTCGAGATTGTGGCCCTTTGCGTCCTGCACAATCTCCGTGCTGTTCTCGACCACCGTAATTTCGTTCTTCTGATCAATCTGCGGCAGCAGCAAGGCGTCGTAGATCTGCTGCGGGCGTAGGTTTTCCAGCGGCTGCTGGATATTATGAGTTTCCACGTCGTTCCGTCCGACGATGAAGCGGTTCTTGACTGGAATCCAAAGTTTGAAGACCTGACCATCGCTCACCATATCGAATGCGCGATTGCGCACGATCGGCATCAGGCCAATCATGCGCAGCATGGCGGGCTTGCGCGCCAGTACATAACCACGAATTTCCTTGTAGTCGGTGACTTTCCCCTTCTTCACGCCACCGACTGAAGTGTCGATGTCAACCGTAGCCTGCATGGACTGCACTCTCCTAGCCTGAGTGTTCACGTACTCGATCAGTTCAGTCTGGGTAGCAGTCTTGAGAGGCGCCTTGCTCACCTGCCGCGGTTGCACTTTGCGCGAGTGAAACAGGCAGCCGCTGAGGGGAAATGTGACCAAAACCAACAGCACCACGCGATGGAGATTGCGAAAGGTCATGAACAAAGCCAGGAGATCTCTTCCGAATCAGTATATAAGGAGCACGCAGATTCGGAGCCGCTCGCAGAGACCTATGATGCAGTATCTTTCGTGGCGGCAATCTGGCAGCGTCACGGAAATAAAAAGAGCCTACCGATTATTCAGTGCTCGGCGATATGCCGCGACGTTGCGATTGTGTTCTTCCAGGCTGTGGGCGAAGCGGTGATGACCGTTCCCGTTGCTGACAAAAAAGAAATAGTCGGTGTTAGCGGGATGGAGGGCAGCCTCGAGAGAACTTTTTCCGGGATTGCCAATCGGGCCAGGCGGCAGCCCGGCGTGGGTGTAGGTGTTATACGAGGAGGGGAAGTGCATATCAGCATGATGTAGTGCGCCGCCGTAACTACCTTGCAGGCGCTCGGCATAGATCACGCTCGGGTCAGCCTGCAGCGCGATGTTTTTGGAAAGCCGGTTGTAATAAACGCTGGCAACGAGTGGGCGTTCGTCTGGGATCGCGGTTTCTTTTTCAATGATCGAGGCGAGAGTTACGATACGCTCTACATCCGTGCTGAGTCCGATTTCGCGGGCAACCTGGCGAAATTGTTTCACCATGGCTGCAACCATTTCCTGCATGCTTTCAGTGCGAGTGAACTCGTAGGTGCTCGGAAAGAGGTAGCCTTCGAGTGTCTTGGCTTCGGGAACCAGATCGGAGATCAGAACTACATTAGCTTGCGCCGCGCGCAGAAAATCTTCGCTTGATCCTAATCCGGCATCCTGCACGGCCTGGGCAATATCGAACATCGTATAGCCCTCTGGGATCACCACGGTGTGCACGTAAACGTCTCCCCGGGCGAGGCGCTGGTGGATGTCGATCACATTTGCGGTTTTGTCGAACACATATTCTCCGGCTTTGAGGGATCGCCTGTGGTGCAAGTAATGCCAGAGCACGAACGCGTCAGCACTGCGGATTACGCCGGCCTCTTTTAGTTCCGTCGCAATGCGGCGAGTCGAATAGCCTGGACGCAGAAGCACGAACTTCTGTGCCTGCGGGCTGACGGGCATCCAAATCGCCCATGCCGACCACGCTCCTAAAGCCACAATGGCCAGAAGGACGATAATGAGAATCTTTCGCAATATGCCAGTAGTTTAGATGAAGCTTGACTGCTGGTCGTTAGTCGATAGTGTTTGTCCTTTAGTCGTGGGCACAGCGTCCACATCCCTCTATTGCTGGATTTGCACTATTTCCCCGCGTATTTCCCCAGCTTCTATGAGCAGCCTGCCTACGCTCACCGGAAGCTTGAACCGCCTCGGGCCAGCGCTGCCAGGATTGAAATAAAGCACGCCATTCTTCATTTCCTGCTTTGGCACATGACTATGACCGGCAATGACGGCGGCAAATCCGGCAGATTCGGGCTTCAGATCGAGCTGAGTAACATCATGGAGGACATAAATCAATATGCCGGCAACCTCGAGGATATTGGTTTCAGGGATTTTCTCAGCCCAGTGGCCGCGATCCACGTTACCGCGCACCGCGGTTACCGGCGCAATCTCGGCGAGTTTGCCCAGAATCGCGGGATCACCAACATCCCCGGCATGAATGATGTAGTCGGAGCCTTGCAGAACGGCAAGGGCCTCGGGCCGGAGCAGGCCGTGGGTATCGGAAATCACTCCAACTAGCTTCGCTGTCATGTTCTCGCGTAGCATTCACGCCCCACAACGGGCGCGTGTTTTTTATGCCGCAACAAAGATTTTGCAAGTCAAAGATTTTACAAATCAAGATTTTACAAATTGAAGACGGATTCGTGACACATGCACTCCACCCTAGAGCCTACTCTGCCTGTAATTGTGGAGCACCGCTCGTGAGCCCAAAACCAAAATTGGAGTACAAATATGAAAAAAGAAGATCGCTCGTCCTCCACTTCGCCCCAGCCAACCCCTGAATCCGGAGACTCAAAAAACGAAAATCAGCAGGTGAAGCCTCTTAGGCGCCGTTCATTTCTGAAGAGAATCAGCGCAGCCAGCGCGGCAACTATGGGCGCGGGTCTGTTGGCCAATAGCTCATCCGTGTTCGCTCAAGAGGGGCCGGAAGAACACAGCGGCCGTCTGACTCGGGGAGACGCGGCCCTGCTCAGGTTCGCAGCCGCAGCGGAAATCATCGAGACCGACTTTTGGGTGCAGTACAACGAACTCGGCGGAATCCCGGACGCCGAAGTCCCCGGCGGAAGCGGGAATGCGCCCTACACCGCCGCTCTTGCAGTTCTTGATGAAGATATGGCGCAGTACATTCACGACAACACCGACGATGAGTTTACCCATCAGAACTTCCTCAATGCTTACCTCGCCTCCAAACGCGCGGATACATTGAGTCTCGAGCAGTTTCGCACTCTGCCGGGTAGTTCCGCGACCGGCTCCAGCGGCAAGCTACGGCTTACAAACCTCACGCAGCTCACGCTGGACACCAGTTGGTGGACGCGGTACCGCAGCAGCACCAAGAATCCCGATTTAGGTGACACCTTCCCGCAAGCGATCCCAACCTTGGCGGTTGGGCAGCATACCGCAATTCCCAGGACCGATGACGATTTGGCGGATCCCAACTTCCTTCAGGCCATCGCGAATACCGCCACTTTCCACTTTCCGACGATTGAACAAGGTGGCAACAGCCTCTATCCCTCGATGGCGCAGAGGGCCACTCACGTGGAAGTCTTGCGAATCCTGATCAGCATTGGCCCCACCGAGACAATGCACTTTCAAACCTGGTCGGACAAGGCGGGCAATGCGCCGGCTCTGACTGCCGTGGATCCGGTGACTGGTGTGTCGGTGACATTTCCGGACCTGAATTCTCCGCCGTTTGGCGGCGAGGATTTTCAAACCAACCTGATCATGCCGGAGCCATGCCCATTCCTCAGCCGAAAGCTCCCCGTAGTTTCGATCATTCGTCCTACCGCGACGAAGGGGATTGCCATGGGCGTGGTCAAGTTTCTAACCGATATGGGGCTTTTCAGAGGCCAGTCGCCTCAGTTTTTCGCATTCATGCGCGATCTGGCGGAGGACGCGGACGAAGCCCGGCGGGGAATCCGGTAAGTGGCAGACGGCCCCGGCTCGGCTCACGTAGGGGCAGAGCCCCGCACCTGCCCCGCCGATTGACATGATGGGTGAACTCGTTCCCAAAACACGCTCGCAATCGAGTTTTTCGCAGCCTGTGAAGCCGTGCCCCACTCAAGCCGGCGTCAACGCGAATCTCAGCCGATGGCCGTCAGAGGTCTGTGTCGCACTCATCTTTCGCCCTCCGGGCTTGATCCTTTCTCCACCCTCTACCCAGGGCCTGCGGCCCGGGCTGTGTTCTCACGTCGCTTCGCGGCTCGCAGATTAGGATTTCGTTGCCTGCGACCAGCGCGTGGATTCTTCGTACATCGCCTTGAAGTCCGAGCGCTGCAGGATCTTCTCCGCGCCCTGCTCCTTGCGCATTTGGTCGAGCAACTGAACTGCAGTGCGGTACTGCTGTTGCGCTTCCGTCTGGTTGCCTGATGCGCGGAGCGCGGTGCCCAACAGGTAATGCGCTCTGGCGCTCAACGGCCACAGGCCGATTTTGTCGGACCGAAGCAAAGTACGTTCGAGTTCCTGCTGCGCCTGCGCGTTCTGATGGCTGTGGATCATCGCTTCGGCCATGGAAATCGCGCATTCGACCGAGAGATTGGGCACTCCCTGATCATCGGCTTGCTCCATCAGTTGACGAAAGGTGGCGACGACCTGCTGCGCTTGCCCTTCCTGCAGGGTGGCTTTTGCCAGGTTCACCTTGGCGACGAGAATTTTGTCCGGTTCTTTGCTGCGGTTGGCAGCTTGCAACGCCTGCTCATACAAGGCACGCGCCGATTTTGAGTCACCGCGATAGTAAGCGGCATCGCCCTGGAAGGCGAGGACCTGTGAGATCATGCCGTCGTTCTTCAGCTCGCGTGCGAGGCTAAAAGCGTCATCCAGGTATCGCTTGGCTTCGTCGCCGCGGCCGGCAAGGATGAGCGCGTTTCCATATCCGCTCTGAATTTCGGCCATCCAGAACGTCTTGTCCTTCAAATCCTGGAAAGTCTTCAAAGCTTCCTGCTTGGAATTCACTGCGGCGCCAAACCGGCCCTGGTAATCGAACATCACGCCGAGAGTGTAAGACTCGACGGCGGCGCCACGAGTGTTCTCCATGCTGCGCCACAGGTCGAGGGCGCGCATGTATTGTGACACCGCCTGATCGTACTGGCCCATCCTGACCGAAGTCTCGGCGAGATTGTGAACACTTTCCACGATGTCTTGCGGCACATTCGCTTTTTCGCGCAGTTGCAATGCCTGCTGATAGTAAGTGCGGGCGTCTTCATACTGCGCCTTCTCAAAATACACAGCGCCGATATTGTTCAAACAAACTGACTGCAAACTCTCGTTGCTGAGGTCGCGCTGGATTTGCAGCGATTCCTTGTACATCTTCAACGCCTGGTCATGGTCGCCGCGATCATCGTAAAAGTTGCCCAAGTCGATGAGCGTGTCTCCGAGGCCGAACTTGTCACCGATATCGCGGCGAATCTTCTGAGCTTCCAAGAAATTGGCGAGCGCCTCTTTGTTCTTTCCGAGCGAAGCCTGGACCTTCGCCATGCCGTTGATGCTTAGTGCCACGCCGCGCTTGTCGTTGATCTTGCGTCGAATGGTAAGCGCATCCTGGTAATTGCTTAATGCCTCCTCCGGCTTGTTTACTCTTCCATAGGCGGCGCCAATCAGGTGCAGGCTGGTTGCGATCTGTTCCTGGTTGTCCACCTGAACCGCAAGAGTGTGGGCACGGTTGAGTGGGTCGAGGCTGGCCTGCGGCTTGCCACTCTTAATAGCGATGCGTCCGGCCGCCAACATTGCGGGTATATCGTTGGGATTAGACGTCAGGATTTTTTGGTTATACTCGGCAGCTTTCGCGAAATTTCCAGAATCCTCATAGAGGCTGACCAGAGCGGACTGCACGTCGCTGTTATCGGGCGACGCCTTGGCGAGATTCTCGTAGGCCTTAATCGCCTCAGGAAAGTTCTTTGCAGTCTGGGCGCGAATGGCGGCAATCAGATACTTTTCCGTCTCCGGCAAGTTCTGGCTTAATTGCACCGCCTTTTGCGCGGCCTGTTCCGCTTCAGCGTCGTAGCCGAGGCTGCTGTAACTTTGCGCCAACTTGGAAAAGGCGAGGGCAAAGGCAGGATCCTCTTTCGTCGCAGCCTCGAATTGTTTCTCGGCTTCCAGATTCTTTCCATCGCGCTGGAGTCCGACACCTTGGTTGTAGTCCCGCAGGGCAGGGACGGACTGTGAACTGGGCTTAAACGAACTAGCCTTCAGCTCCTTCAGCACATTGTCAGAGAGTGCGAGTTTCTGCCGGATGGAATCCGCCAGGCGATCGATTGCCCCTGGAATGTCTTTCTCGCTGGGAACTTCTATTTTGAGAGGAACCGTGCGGTCATTCTTGATGTCCTGAAGCGTGGCGTCGATACGGATTTGGTCACCGAATTTGGCGTACTGGCCCCAGACCACCCGGTCGGCATTGCTGAAATTTGCGACGCGGCGAATCATGGGCGGGTCGAGTACGGTCGCGGAAGAAATATGCAGGTCGGTAAATATCTGATGCAGGCGGTCCGAGCTGACGGTACGCAACTGCGCCGACTGGCCCACATCCGTACTCAACATATCGGCTACCGTAGATCCGAGCCAGTCAAAGCTGGGATCGCCGGAGGCATTGTGGAACGGCAGAATGGCTAGAGAAACGACGGGACCGGATGGAGCTTGTGACGTTCCGGAGGGCGCCAGTTTGCCGCGGAGCAGAAACCCGAGGAGCATAACCACAAGCACCGCGCCTATACCGCCGATCCAGTGCCAAGGCAGGTCCTGTCCCCAGGTGCGCACCGCTGGGAAGTGCAGAGTTGCGGCCGCGCCTTTTCCTTGCCAGGCGTTCAGATCGTTGAGAATTTCCGCGGCGGTCTGGTAGCGCAGGTTGAGGTCGGGTTCAAGGCATCTGCCGACAACATTGCTAAGCGCCTTAGGAATGGTGTTGTCATGACTCGAAACCGGAGCAGCGCGCTGCTGCGTGCGCTTTAGCAGGCTGGCTACGACGCTCTCGGCTTTGTACGGCATTTTACCGGTGAGCAATTCGTAAAAAATCAGGCCGAGGGCAAACAGGTCAGAGCGCTGGTCGAGTTCCTTGCCCAGAGCCTGTTCAGGGGACATGTAGTCCATGGTGCCGACCAGAGCGCCGGTCTGGGTCATGCCATCGCCTTCGAGCGTGCGCGCCAAGCCGAAGTCCATGACCAGAATGCGTCCGGACTTATCCCGCATGACGTTTTGCGGCTTCAAATCGCGATGAATGATGCCGACGCTATGCGCTGCTTCAAGTGCGCGGCAGACCTGTTGCATGACCTCAACAGCTTCTGCGGGGGCGAGCTTAGTTTGCTCATGGATGAGGGTGCGGAGATCCTTGCCCTCGACATATTCCATGGTGATGAACTTCAGGCCCTCGGCCTCGCCGAGGTCGTAAATGCGGATAACGTTCTTATGCGTGACCTCCCGAGCTAACAGTAATTCCTGCTTGAAACGATCAATGATGGCTTTATTTCCTGCCAACTCGGGGCGGATGACTTTCAGCGCTACCGGCCGATTCAACTCGCGGTCCATGGCCTTGTAGACCGCGCCCATGCCACCTTCGCCCAGGATCTCCAGAATCTCGTAGCGCTGTGCTAGGCGCATTCCCGGCTCGAGCATGGGCTGACCACCATGAGCCGCGCCGGCTGGGCTGCGAGGTGCGGGCTTCACGGGTGCATCGATCATGGTGGGAGCATCCGCGCCTGTGTCGCCAGGAAGATCGACGAGCGTCGGTGAATCGGGAGAATTATCCGGAGGCCCCCCAGGAATATCAATCATGGTGGGCGCATCCGAAGGAGGCTTATCGGAGAGGGGACGATTTATATCGGAGGAAGAACCGCTGCTGGAGGGACTGCGCACGGCTGCCCCGCCGTCCCCGTGGTGGTCCGGTGACTTGCCCTTCGGGCGGCCTCGGCCGAGTTCTTCCATGGGCTACCTCAGCCCGTGCCAGCACGAGCCCAACGCGCGCGCAAACAAGGAAGCACGCGAATCCCATGAAGTATATAACGCAGGGATTGTCATGTCAGCCGCTAATCCCACTAAAATCGCTGGTTCCGAAGGTTCCCTATTGCAAGTAGAAGCCTAAATCCTGAGACTAGGACCACATGAAAGCGATTGCCGTTATTCCTGCCCGGCTTGCCTCCACACGCTTGCCGCGCAAGATGTTGCGGGAGATTGCCGGAATCCTGCTGATCGGGCACGTTTACAGTGCGGTGAGGTCTTCTCCGCTACTGGAGGACGTGATAGTTGCGACCGATTCGGATGAGATTCTTGAGGTTTGCCGGAGCAATGGTTGGAATGCGCGCATGACCTCGCCTAGCCACCGCAGCGGCACAGAACGTGTGCACGAGATTTCCAACTCAGTTCATGCAGATGTCTACGTAAATGTGCAGGGCGACGAGCCAATGACACGGCCGGAACACATCGCCTCGTTATTAGAGTTGATGGAAAATCCCGACGTGCAAGTCGGAACGCTCGCGACCCCGGCATCTCCGTCCGACGTAACAAATGTGAACGCGAATAAAGTGGTCGTAGATTTGGCCGGAAGGGCATTATATTTTTCGCATGCGACAATTCCCTTTGATCGGGACGGGAAAAAGCCCCGGTACCTAAAACACCTAGGAATTTACGGTTATCGCAAGCTGGCGTTGGACCGTTTTATCGGATTGCCCGAATCTTCATTGGAGTGCATCGAGCGCTTGGAGCAATTGCGATTCCTCGAGAACGGAATTCCAATTCACATCGCCGAGACGCCATACGACAGCATTGGTGTGGATACTGAGGAAGACCTGCGACACTTTGAGCAAACTCTGCTCATCCGCTGAACCGAGGCACTTAGGCGCGCAGATTCGCTGGCTGATGCTCGGCCCATTCTTCTGCGGCGGCAATCCGGCGTGAAATCGCCGGGTGCGAATGGAAGAACCATTCCACGAATCTTGATGGCTTGCGTTCGGCGAGATTTTGGTCGGCAAGCTTATTCATCGAAGAAACGAAAGGCTCGATACTGGCAATGGAACGGAAGGCATAGCGATCTGCTTGCCGTTCATTGAAGCGTGAATAGGCATTTAATGCGGGCAGAGCCAAGAATCCTAGAACTGTTGAAACCAGCGCCAACAGCGGCAGGTTGGCGAAGTCGGAGAGCGTCTCGAACATGTGCCTGCGCTCGATGGCATAGTGCAGAGTCCAGTTCGCCGCCCAAAATCCAAGCAGCGTGATCCCCGCCTGCACCAAAATGCTTTTGAAAATGTGCCGGTGTACATGATGACCGAGTTCGTGCGCCAGGACGGCTTCAATCTCGTCGGGCGAGTAACCGTCGAGCAGCGTGTCGGCAAGAATGATGCGACGGGTATTGCCAAGTCCCGTGAGAGCCGCATTAGCTTTCTTGCTCTTCTCCGAAAGATGCCATTTGTAAACGCCGCGCACGCGAGTGCCGGCTCGCTCGCTCAGCTTCACCAGGCGCGCTTTCAATCCTTCGTCCGCAAGCGGCTCAAATTTGTAGAAGATGGGGAACAGAATCACAGGAGCAAGCTGCGCCAGCAACACAAATAATCCTAAAAACGCCGCCCACGCCAGCAGCCACCAATGCTGAGGGGCTTCGCGAATGATGAAATACAGAAGCTCCGTGACTATAGCCGCTAGAATAACCCCCACAAGGAAACCCTTGAACTCATCCCAAACCCACGCGCGCAGCTTTTGGTTGGAGAGCTGAAACCGGTGCTCCAGGCGGAAACCGTAGTAGTCAAGTCCCAGTCCGAGCACCTTGCCGATACCCATCAGCATGACAACATACAGGAACACAGCAAAAGTGTAGTTCTGAAATCCGGCGCTATAGGCAAGATCGCGCAAAGTTCCGCTCCAGCCGGTTTCGAGAAGAACGAACAGCAGAATCAGACCCAAAACAAAGTCGCTGATTCCCAGCCAACGCCGGATTCGGTTGTAGCGGCGCGCTTCGGGTGAGTCCGCTGGAACGTCAGTAACTGTGGCCGCGGAAGTCATGTTTATTTGATTATCTTCGAGCCTGTGAAGAAGCGCCAGCCC
>QIAB01000043.1:27033-41481 GCA_003225455.1 Acidobacteriota bacterium | reverse complement strand
GAGGCGTGAATCTCATTGACCAGCTCGGGCGAAGCCGCCTCCGCGTAAACCCGCAGCAACGGTTCGGTTCCGGATGCCCGGAACAGGACCCATGCCTCAGCTCCTTTGCCGTTAGTGGGGGCATCCAGGAAAAATTTGATCCCGTCGAGCCCCTCTTTCTTTAAGACGGAGTAGTTGCCTAATCGTTTGGTTCCGTCGGAACGTGCCCGCTGAATGGCATTCTGCTTGACCTCTTCCAGGATGTGCATGTCTCGGCGACCATAAAAGTGAGGTCCATACTCACGTTGCAGATCGGCCACAAGCTGGCCCAGCGGTTTGCCCTCTTCCGCCATCACATTTGCCAGGAGCAGGCAATTGAGGATGCCATCGCGTTCAGGCAGATAACGCGAGTAGCCAATGCCTCCAGATTCTTCGCCGCCCATAACAATTTCCCGCTCCATCATGAGATCGGCGATATGTTTAAAGCCGATCGAAGTCTCGTTCAGCTTGCGACCGTAGCGCGCGGCAATGCGGTCCACCATGCGGGTGGTGTTGAATGCGCGAACCACCTCGCCCGTCCATTTCTTGCGCTCCAAAAGCCAACGCAACAGGACGGAGAAAATCTTGTGCGAGTCAACGAAACTGCCATCCTCCGCCACCGCACCGATCCGGTCGGCATCGCCATCGGTGGCAAGGCCAGCATGGCAGTTGTTGCTGACAACCGTCTCCTGAAGAAGCGCAACGTGAGGCTCGATCGGCTCGGGGTTGATTCCTGGGAAAAGCGGGTTAAGCTCCTGCCTGATGGCAATGTGCCGGATGCCGCGCTCCTCAAATATTTTGCTCAGCACGCCGCGGCCGGAACCGTACATCGAATCCACTGCAAAATCAAATTTCGCTTTGGCAATCAGGTCTAGATCAGCGAAGCGGCATACCGCGCGAACGTATGCCGGTTTGAGATCAACTTCTTCGATTGGGGCGGTGTGTCCATCCGGCATTGCGCCCGCGCCAAGCTCGTCTTCAATCACTTTCATAATGGAAGGCGTCGCTGAGCCGCCGAACTTCGCTTTGAACTTAACTCCATTCCAGTTCCATGGGTTATGGCTCGAGGTGATGACCACGCCGCCCGCGGCACCGGATGCCTTCACGGCCAATGAAATGGCCGGCGTAGGGCAGTAATCGTTGGCCAGCTTCACTGGAATTCCCGCCGCCGCCAGAACCTCTGAGGCTACGTGAGCAATGCGCTGCGAAGCGAACCGCGTGTCATAGCCGACAACTACACCGGTCGTCGGGTCTTCGTTCTTCAGAACATACGAAGCGATTGCCCCCGCAACGCGACGCACGTTGTCATAGGTGAAATCATCGGCAATGATGCCGCGCCAGCCATCTGTGCCAAATTTGATGGGTCGGTCGTTGGTCATTGGTTGGTCGTTGCCTTATCGATTGTATTTATGCTGTGACGATCCCAGGTTGATGCGAGGAATCCCCAGTTTTAATGGTTGGCCAACGACTAACGACGGTCATACCAGCTTACTCATCTTTTTCTTATCCAGATACTTTACGATCTTTCCCACGTCCTGCGCCTGCTCCAGCGTGGTGATCAACAGGGCGTCGGGGCTGTCAACTACGACCAGATTCTTTACCCCCACAGCTGCCACAAATTTTTGTGGAGCATGGATGTAGTTTCGTTCCGCATTCAACGTGAACGCTCCCTGGCCAGAAATCAAATTTCCATCCGGGAATTGTTGCTTTGCCATGCGATGCTCGTGCAGCGCAGTCCATGACCCGAGATCGTTCCAGCCGAAATCGGCCGACAGGCAAATAATATTAGAATCGCGTTCACCTTTGGCGGAACGCGGCTCGAGAATCGCATAATCCACGCTGATGTTTTCGCATTTTGGGTAAAACTTTCGGAAAGTGCTGGCGAATTGTCGGGTACCAAATGCGGCCGCAATCTGCTCCAGAACCTGCGCCGCCTTCGGCAGATGTTCTCGCAGAGCATTCGTTAGTGTTCGCGCACTCCACAGAAATATGCCGCTGTTCCAGAAATAATTTCCCGCAACCAGGAAGCCGGCAGCGCGCTCGGCATCAGGCTTCTCCGTGAAACGTCTTACGCGGAAGGCACGGTCCTCGAACGAGCTGCCGGCCTCGATATAGCCATAACCGGTCTCAGGGCGTGTGGGCCGAATCCCCAGCACGACTATGTTTTCGCCCGCCGCTGCGATCTGAACGCCTTCCCTAAGAATTTGACGAAAGCGATCCTCATCCGCGATCACATGGTCGGAAGGAAACATCCCAATCACTGCGCCTGGCTCCTTCCTGAGTAAGAGGAAGGCCGCGAGACCAATCGCTGGTGCGGTGTTTCGTCCGACCGGTTCTGCAAGGATTTGCGCTTTCGCCAAGCGAGGCAGTTGGCGCGCGATTTCGCGCTGCAGATATTCGTTCGTAATAACCCAAAAACGTTTTGGAACCGCCAGCGGCAAGAGCCGGGAAACTGTCTGCTGGATCATGGTCCGCTTGCCATCCAGCGGGAGTAATTGCTTGGCACGGCGCTTGCGGCTCAGCGGCCAAAATCGTGTCCCGCGACCGCCGGCGAGGATGATGGGATAAAAATTCGGATTTGTGGTCACGCGCGTGTCGATCTTTTCTGGCCGCGAAGAGGGCTTCTCACTCGGGATCCGGCGCAATCAGAATTCACCATTCACATTCCGGTCGCCGGCTCGGGTTGTGGCTTTCCAGGTACCGCAGCCCTTATCAGTTCCACCGCCCACTGCGGGCGGACGCGAAATGTACTAATGGAAGCAGGCACGACAACGGCGTCCCCCTTTGCCAGCGTGACCGGCTCTGTGCCAGACACTTCTATAATGCCGCAGCCTTCCAAGACAACCATGATCTGCACGGAGCAGTCGTCTGACGACGCGAACTCGTGCGGCGACTTCAGCTCAAACATATCGACAGCAAAGTAGGGCGCCGTGATTAACGGCGATCGCCTGCTATGGCTCCCATTCAATTCTACGGGCGCAGGACGAATCACTTTTCCCGACGCCACTTTCTCCTTCACCGCTGCCAAACCTCGTTCCAAATGTAGTTCACGAGCGCGTCCGTAATCATATAAGCGATACGTCATGTCCGATTGCTGCTGTGTCTCAACCAAGATTGAGCCAGGTCCCAATGTGTGGACAGTGCCAGCCGCGACGTAAATCATTTCCCCCGCATAAACATTGATCCAGTTGAGCAGATTTTCAGCTTCGGTTTGTAATATTGCTTTCGCGAATTGATCGCGAGTAACACCCGGTTTCAAGCCCAAGGCGATCCGGGCGCCTGGTTTCGCGTGAGCAACATACCAGCACTCGGTTTTTCCCCAGGGCTCACCGACGCGGCGCGCCGCTTCATCATCGGGGTGGACCTGAACAGAAAGCTTCTCGTGGGGGAATAAAAATTTTACCAGCAGCGGAAAGCGACTTGGATCTCTCGCTGCATCGCCGATCAGCTCTCTGCCATAGCGCAGACTAAGTTCAGCCAGCGACTTGCCGGCGAGCGGCCCGTTCGAAACCTGGCAAGCGTCTCCGGTCAGCCATGCTTCTCCAATTTTTTCGGTGAAGCGATGATTGGGATAGACCGGGGAAAGATCAAGGGTTCCCCATGGCCGAGGATCGAACGCAGGCAGCATGCGGAATGGATAAAGCTCGCTCATCCCATTGGTGAGGCGGCGGAATACCCGGTCAGACAATCCAATTTAGAAGCGTAACGCGGCAGAGAGGCTGCCTGCAAAAGATTGTTGTGTGGAGGCGGGTCTTTGACCCGCCTGGACGGGGCGGAGACCCGTTCCCACACAGGCTGCTCTGCCTCAAATTGCGTGCGATGGGGAAATTGTGTGGCGGCGGGTCTTCGACCCGCCTGGACGGGGCGAAGCCCCGTCCCCACACACACCAACCCTACAGCGACGATAAGAATTTGCGCATCCGCTCCAGTCCGCGGTCCAGTTCCGCAATTGTTGTGGCGTACGAGACGCGGATGTGATCCCGGGTCCCGAAGCCCTCTCCTGGCACCGTCGCTACATGCGACTCGCGAAGCAGACGTCCCGCAAGATCAGAAGCAGAACCAATGCCCTGATGGCCTATGAAAGACGAAATGTTCGGGTAGGCGTAGAACGCCCCTTCCGGCATGGTGCATTTGATGCCAGGGATTGAGCGCAACCCTTTCACCACGTGGTCGCGCAGCCGAACGTACTCCTGCCGCATCTCTTCCACACACTGCTGCGGGCCTCTCAAGGCTGCAACGGCTGCTTTCTGCACAATCGAAGTCGGATTCGATGTCGATTGACTTTGCAGTTTTTGCATCGCGCTCACAATCGGCGCAGGCGCAAGCGCGTATCCGAGCCGCCAACCTGTCATGGCGTAAGTCTTCGAGAGCGAACCTACGATCACCATGCGCTCGCGATACTCACGCAGCGAGCCAATCGAGAAGCGCTTGCCGGCGTAGCTCAGGTACACATAACACTCGTCTGAGATCACCCAAATCCCGCGCTCGGCCGCCAGACGGACCACTTCTTTCAGGCCTTCAGGCGACATCACAGCGCCCGAAGGATTCGAGGGTGAATTCAAAATAATCAACTTGGTGTGAACAGTGACCAGACGTGCGATCATTTCGGCCGTCACGCGAAAGCCTTGCCCCTCGTCCGTTTCGAGCAGCACGCATTTGCCACCCGCATATCGCACGATGTCTTTGAATGAAACCCAGTAAGGCACGGGCAAAATGACTTCATCGCCATGATCGACGAGCACCTGAATCGCATTAAATAGCGCGTGCTTCCCGCCGACTGAGGCGATTGCCTCCTCACGCCGATAGTCCGAGTCGAAATCAACCGCATGGCGATGCACAATCGCGTCGCGCAGTTCGGTCGTCCCGCCCACCGCCGTGTACTTGCTGAAATTGCTCTGAATGGCGTTAATCGCCGCATCTTTGATGTGCTGCGGCGTGTTGAAATGCGGCTCGCCAGCGCCGAAATCTACCACGTCAATACCCTGCTGTCGGAGCTTATCAGCTTCGGCGACCACTGCCATCGTTGCCGAAGGCTCGATCCGGTTGATTCGCTCAGTAAGTTTGAATTCTGCGGCTGCTTCTGTGACTGGAGTCATGCTCGTTTCCCTGTTTTTGATTTCCTTGCGCTCTCCAACTTTAACGCTGGTTCCAGCTTTTCCCGCAATCTTTGTTCCACCATCTCCGGGACTAGGCCGGCAATCGATCCGCCGAGCTTGGCGACTTCGCGAACCAACCTGGAGCTTAGATAAGAATACTGCTCGGCAGGCATCATGAAGACCGTCTCTAATTTTGGCTGCAGCTTGCGATTCATCAATGCCATTTGCAGTTCGTATTCATAATCACTCAGCGCCCGAATGCCGCGGAGCACCGCGCTGGCTTTCATTCTGGCAGCGTAGTCGACCGTCAGGCCGTCGAAAGTGTCGACGCGAACATTGTGGAATTCTGATGTCAGTGCTTCAAGCATGCTCCTCCGTTCGCTCAAACTGAACAGCGGATCCTTCTCCGGATTGCGGAGGATTGCCACCACCAACTCATCGAAAATCTTGCTGCCGCGCTCGATCAAATCCAAATGCCCGTTCGTCGGTGGATCGAACGAGCCGGGATAGATGGCGGTAACTTTTTTCAATGGGCCTCTTTCTTGCGAATCTCGTAAGCCTTATGAATCTCGTAAGCAGCTCTGGTACTCGTTTTTCCACGCTGAAACAAGGCAGAAGCGGAAAAATACATTGATTTTATTCGGCAAAGCAGGGGATGGCAATGTGGACATTAAGCAGCGCCCGGTGTCCTTACCAAGGTGTTCCACACGAATACTGCAAGGTAACTTGCCGCCAGAAAGCAGAAAAGGGTGGTTAACAGCACGTGCCCCACAGCAAACTGTTTGCCCTTTGGCCAGTCTGCATGTGAAAAGTAAAACGCGTCCACGAGGATACGGGCTGTCCAATAGATGCCAATAAACGAAGCAAGTCCCAACGCGGCGCGGTCCCCACGCAGAAGCTCCGAGTGCAACGCCAGCGTCAACGTGCCAAAAGCAATGATCGTTACTACGGTGAATGCGCCCTGCACCCACAGCAGCTTGCGGTTGAATGGCATGAGCTGCTGAAGATCGTGTTTCCAGTTCAGGCGGTGCGGCACCTGAAAACTAGCGATGAGAATCACAAAATGTCCCGCGCCGGCAAGCCATAGGTCGATGTCGAAGATCCGCTCAGCCAGAGTTCTGGTCATAGGGCGCCGATCGCCTTCATGAATGGAAGTATGACATTGTGCACGAAGGGCGGATGAAAGAGCCAGAAGGCGGGACCCGCTGTAATGGCTGCCATAAACAGCCACCCACGTGTCCCTTGTCGCAGGCCGAGTCGCTTGCCAATGTTGGAGCGCTCAACCCCGACTCCCATCCCTTGCAGTACAAAATACAGAGTGGGAAGGCCGTATCCAGCGCGCGCCGGTACCGAAATTACAAGATCATGAATCAGTCCGGACGTAACAAATACCAGAAATCCTGCTCCGCCGGCCCCAAACTTCGATGCAGCGGACGAAAGATCAAATCATGCGAAAGCTGACGGAACCCGAGATTCCAACGTTTTCCCCAGAACTCGCTAAGCGAGTGGGAGCGCAGAGGAGCCGACATGATGGGCGTTGCCGCGATCCCAAAGCTCTGCCAAGTTAGCGCTAGCACTTGGAAAATGCCGAAATGAAGCAAGAGAATCAATCCGAGCATGCCCACCCATCCACGCAACAACGGCGTGCTCGCAGGCAGGGCTCGCGCGACAATCCAAAGTGAGATTGCTCCCAAGGCGGTCTCCAATATCGCCCAGAACCAAGCCACGAGCGGGACTGGAGGAATGCGCTTGCTCGAGTCCAAGAAAGATTCGGCATCCATTCCGGGCCAAGCAAAAAGGTATGCGGCTGAGCGCCATGCTGGGTGCGTCCGTCCTCGCCACCATGTCACCCACTTGAGACCCATGAAGATACCAAGCGCCAGAATCCACATGAATCCCCAGGTCGGTAGAACATTGCGGACGCCGAAGGCGCTTGCTAGAAGCAAGACCAAAGGCAGCCAGTTGATCCACTGCCGAGAGTGCGCGATGTTACCAGCCTCGATACTTTCGGCATTTGCCTGGGGCAATTTGGAAACTGTCATTCGCGGCACGGTCATCTACACTGAAAGCACGCATGACCAAGCGTTCTGACTCCTCGAACCCAGCCAATCTCGCTGCGACAGCGATTCTCGACATTCAGCACGAGGAGATCCAAAGAATCGCCGCAATGCTACTACAATCCCATGAGGCCAGCCTTCCATTCTTGCGAGAGGCGCACCTTCATTTAGTCGAGACTCTTTGCTCGGTTTACAGCGTCAACGAATGGCAGCCCGCATCAATAACTCTCAGGAGGGGACAAGGCTCATGTAGCCAGCGCATCGCCGTGTTGGAGGCCATTGCCCGGGCCGCCGGCATTCCCACCAGAGTGCACGCTTTCGGCGTCAAAGGAAGCTTTTGGTATCCACGTTTTCGTGTCACGCGGCTCTTTGTTCCAAAGTGCATTCTCCTTCTCTGGCCGCAGTTCCTTGTCGGAGAGCAGTGGGCGGATTTCGATGAATTGCATGCTGCTGCGGATCAGATGGCCGCTCGCGCGGCAGGGGGATTCACAAACACGGGTGAGTCGCTCTTCGAGGCAGTAGCGAATACGCCGATAGATTTTCTGGGGAAGACGTGCGGTCTCGCATGTGCCGGGCCGGAGCATGACCTGTCGCGTTTTCTCGTAACTAATTTTGGCCTTTTCGATACGCGCGATGAGGCCTTCGACCGGCTAGGCTCGTTCCAGCACACGCTGCGGGGCCGTGCGTTCGAACTCGTGTTCGGGGGATGTAAAAGCCGTAACGCGAATTAGCGCCTCGCTACCGGCACCTTCCCCTCTGTTCCCGTTGGCATAGTCGTCACACGTGCGCTTGGGCTACTTCCCTGGGCCGCTGCCGCTTGCGCCGCTGGCGGCGCCAACCCCAGTTCCTTGCGAACTTCGGCTTCCAGCTTGGCATAGACGTCTTTGTTGTCTTTCAGGAACTGGCGTGCATTCTCGCGGCCCTGGCCAATGCGCTCGCCCTTGTAGCTGAACCAGGCGCCGGATTTTTCCAGCAGATTATGATTCACAGCCAAGTCGAGCAGATCGCCTTCTTTGGAAATCCCTTCGCCATACATGATGTCGAATTCAGATTCGCGGAATGGCGCGGCCACTTTGTTTTTGACTACTTTCACTTTCGTGCGCGAGCCGGTGACCACATCGCCTTCTTTGATCGCGGCGATGCGGCGGATATCCACGCGAACTGACGCATAAAACTTGAGCGCGCGGCCGCCGGTGGTGGTTTCGGGGTTGCCGAACATGACGCCGATTTTCTCGCGAATCTGGTTGATGAAAATCAAACAAGTGCGCGATTTGGAGACAATACCGGTTAGCTTGCGAAGGGCCTGCGACATCAGCCGGGCCTGCAGACCCATGTGGCTGTCGCCCATCTCGCCGTCGAGTTCGGCCTTGGGCACAAGCGCGGCGACAGAATCCACGACCAACACGTCAATTGCTCCCGAGCGCACCAGCGCTTCGGCGATTTCCAGCGCCTGCTCGCCATAGTCGGGCTGAGAAACCAGCAGGTTGTCTACGTCCACGCCCAGCTTCTTGGCATAACCCGGATCGAGCGCGTGTTCCGCATCGACGAAGGCAGCCATGCCGCCCGCCTTCTGCGCTTGTGCAATCACCTGCAATGCAATCGTGGTTTTTCCTGACGACTCCGGCCCGAAGATTTCGACAACACGTCCGCGCGGGAAGCCACCTACACCGAGTGCGGCGTCAAACGAGATCGCACCAGTGGGAATAACCGAGATCGGGACGATGGCTTCCTTCGATCCCAGCCGCATGATGGAACCTTTGCCAAACTGCTTTTCGATCTGCGCAAATGCCAGGTCAATTGCCTTGGTGCGTTCATCAGACATTGAGGACTGCTCCTTTATGAAGACGGATGGTGTTGACGGCGGATTATATACATATCTTATGGCGAACGAAAAGCGAATTCAAGGCGCGAACGGTGGAAATCTCCCAAAAAGAAACTCACCTATAACCCGCTCGTACAGTCCACTAAAGGACGCAAGCTGCGACAGCCCAGTTTTACTGCATGTGCCCGCCCATAATTTTGTGCTTGGGCAGAGTTGCTGGTTTGGACTACAATGCGGCCCACCGGGACAATCCTGCTCGCAATCAACGCAGCGGTGCGTCCTGGGTCACGGATTTCACATCCGAATCACAAGGAGAGTTTGGAAAATATGAAGAAACTGCTCACGCTGTTATTTGCTGCGGCCCTGACCCTCTCGCTGTCCTCCGCTGCGTTCGCCCAGGATACCGCTGGCGCTGACAGCAAGGATGCTAAGAAGGAAGCCAAGGCCGAGAAGAAGGCTGCCAAGAAAGAGAAGAAAGCCGCCAAGAAAGAAAAGAAGGGCGAAAAGAAAGACGAAATGAAAAAGGACGAGCCGAAGTAGATCGCGCCGGGATTCAGTATTCTCCAAAGCCCCGGCATAGTAGCCGGGGCATTTTTCTGCGCGAACAAACTGTGGTTTTTTGCTGCTTCGAAGCCAGCAGATCCATAGTAAAATTTCGCGTATGGAAGCTGTTTAGCAGCTCACGTGGCGCTTTCGCCACGATCTTTCCGAGCCAGGAGATTTTTTCATGGAAGATCGGGCACTTGGGACGTCGGCCGCCACCGACAATTCGGAAGCCTCTCCAAAGCAGAAAGAAGATCGCAACGTCTGGGTTCTGACCGCGTACGGTATTTCTGGACTGGCATTATTCGCGATACTGATTTACTACTTCTCAAGCTACATAACGCAGTAAGACGGCCTGCCACGACGCGCGTTGGGAATGCCAAGGAAACCCGAGCATCGGAATGCCGCCGGCTTTTGATTGCTGATTGCTGCTGCCCTGAACGTGCTACAATGACCTTCGCTTAACCGTTTCTTCCCGTTAACGGTCACTCAGCAGCTTCCCCTAGAACAGTGATGGATTGAGTTCCGTGGCTCACAACCCTTCCCCGACTGCCCCTATCACTTACGCCGATGCAGGCGTGAACATTGACCGCGCCAACAAAACCAAGAAGCGCATCAAGTACCTCGCGCATAAGACTTTTACCCGGAATGTGGTCAGCGAAATTGGGGGTTTTGGCGGGATGTTCTCCGTTGACAAAGAGAAGTGGGTAAATCCAGTGCTGGTCTCGAGCGTTGATGGCGTGGGCACGAAGCTGAAGATCGCGTTCGAAATGAAGACGCACCATACCATCGGCGCCGACCTGGTAAACCATTGCGTAAACGACATTGCTGTGCAGGGCGCCACGCCGTTGTTTTTTATGGACTATCTCGCAGCGGGGAAGCTGGAGCCGGAAGTTGCGGAAAAAGTTGTCGAAGGCGTCGCTGAGGCCTGCAAACACAATGGATGCGCGCTGATAGGCGGCGAAACCGCGGAGATGCCGGGTTTCTATCCCGATGGAGAATACGATCTCGCCGGGTTCATCGTGGGCGTGGTCGAGCGCGAGCGCATCATCAATGGCAAAACCGTTGAGGTTGGAGACGTGATTCTGGGGCTCCCTTCAAATGGCTTGCATACCAACGGCTACTCGCTCGCCCGCAAGCTGCTGTTTGAAATCGCACACTACACCCCGGAGACTTACGTTAACGAGCTGAAGGGCAAAGTCGGCAACGAACTGATGCGCACTCACAAGAGTTACTGGCCGGTGATAAAGAAGCTACTGTCCGGAGAGTGTGTCGCCGCCATGGCACACATTACCGGGGGAGGCATTACGGAAAATTTGCCTCGGGTTTTGCCCCGCGGAGTGGCTGCTGTGATCGAACTCGGCTCCTGGCCCTTGCCACCGCTCTTCGAACACATGCAGAAGCTGGGTAACGTCCCCAAAGAAGAAATGCTGCGGACGTTTAACATGGGATTAGGAATGCTGGTGGTTGTTCCCTCCAAAAAATTCAAGAAAGCGCAGAGCGTGCTGGAGCGGGTGGGTGAGAAGGCTTACACGGTGGGGAGGATTGTAAAGGGGGAGCGGAAGGTGATGTACACGTAATTTGTGTGGCGCGGGCGCCTCGCCCGCGAAAGTACCGATATCAACGCTTCAGCAAATCCACCGGCTCTCTCACATCGTGCACTCGTAAATACTTCGCCAGCGCGGGATATTCCTGCGCCACCGCCTCATACATTGCATACGCCACATTTCGGTAGGAGAAGTGGCCGGCTGGTCCAGTCCGCAGCTCGGTGATGTACACCACCTCGGCAAAATCCATTTTGAACAGGGTCCGCTTGCGAAAGCCCAGGGGGATGGCGTACTGCGAACTTTCTTCCGCTTCGACGCCCCCAAGCTGGGCCAGTTGCTTGACGGCACGCGCAGCCGTCTCCATGTTTGTGTTGTATTTCTCCGAAGCTCCGGCAGCGTTTACGTCTTGCGGCGTGTCGTAACCGTGCTTCGTGGTAAATTCCTGCCCGATTTGGACGCACCTCCTATGGCGATGCATATCGCGGAAGCCGCCGATGTCCATCAGTATGTCGAACCGGAACTGCTGGCCGGCACAGAATGCGCGCAGCATTTCATCGTGCTTGCCGCGATGGCGCAGTCCGAGATCAATGACCTCACGGCGAATGACTTCACCTGCGGCTGCGATTGCCTGACGAATCTGCCGGTACGGGTAATGACAGTGTTCGTAGACCAGCGTCGTAGCCAGCTCGATTTCGAGCGGCTCTTCGTCAAGCAAATCGACCAGGGGCGCGGACGCGATTGGGACGTTCCCCATCAGTTCGCGGGCCACTCGCCTCAGCTCACGCCGCGTCTCAATCTCGTACCCATTCGGGTTGGCATACTTCACCAGCGTCGGCGCTACGCGCACTTCCCGCAGCAGTTCCGCCTCGGCTTTGGCCGCGAGGTCGGGCGACACGGCGCGAATCTGCTCGATCAACTGGCGCAGAGATTCTTGATTCACGTTGTACGCGGGGGAAGTCGCAGCTTGCTTTAAAAGCTCGCCCAGTTGGCGAATCTCTTTGTGCGTGTGCGAGAGCAGGTGCGCGATCTGGTTTTCCAGCGTGCGCGCATTCACGATTTCCCCCAGCGACGTGTTCGTGGCCAGTGGCAGCAAATATCGCGAAATATCAAAGGCTCGTGCCCGCAGCGTGCGGTCGTAGGTTTCTTGCTTCATCTCCACCGGCTTGGGCGTGATGTCCACGAGATAACGGAACATTTGCTCGGAGAGGGATTCGTATTCCGCAAATAGGCCGTCGATGGTTTCGCGATACAGCTTGCGAGATTGATCGTCTGCGCCAAAATCGGGCGTGCAATATCCGCTCTTCTTGAAATCCTGATATCGGGTGGAGCGTTCCTGGCCATCCCAGCGCTGTTCGTCAGCCACGGCGATTGCTGCGAGGATGGAAAGCTTCTCAATCGCAAGCGCGATGTGCGCCAGATCGGCAATCGAGCGATGGCCGTATTGAAAATAGAAGGTGTTTAGAAATTTCTCTGCTTTTTGCTGGCTGATCTCCTTCAGCGACTCTTTCATCGAAAGCGCCGAGCGCGAATACTTTGCCATCGCGTAGGCCTGTATCTCCGGTTCCACACCGTAGACTGCGTAGACTTCGACGGAGGGAGCCTTCTCAGATGAATCGCTCTTCTGTGCGGAGCTCACGGCTTCGGCAACCTCAGGCATTTAAACTCGTGACCTCGGATTCTGGAGATTCGGCAATCTTACATCAGCGGAGAGTCAGCGGCCCGCCGCAAGAAACAAATCAGCGATCTTCAACGCGAGGTCCTTTGGGACGACACCGGCGCGATTGCACAGAACGATGATCGTGAGATGGTCGTCAGGAAATCGCTGGATCGTGGTGCGAAATCCGACCGTTTCGCCGTAATGCCACATCCGGCGGTGGCCTTTATATGGATTGAGGAACCATCCAAAGCCATACGCGGCGGGCTTACCATTGGGTTCCTGCACGCCGGGCACTTGGACCGGCGTAAATGCAGGCTGTATTTCGCTTTCACTCAGCAGAGTGTGATGCTGCAACGCTGCATCCCACTTGGCCAAATCCGAAAGAGACGAGTAGATTCCGCCATCGCCGAGCGTCGCCGAAGTTGGGCTTTGATCGGTTTCTACCCAAGCGCCGTTTTCCTGGGTGTATCCATACGCGCGGTTGGAGACCTCATTCTTACCTCGTTGATATGCGATTGTGTGATCCATGTCGAGCGTGGCGAAGATGCGATCGTGCAGAAAGTTGCCAAACGATTCGCCCGAAACTTTCTCGACAACCTGTCCTAGGATCACATAACCGGAGTTGCTGTAGTCCCAACGCGAACCGGGAACAAATTTCGCGCGCGTCTGCTTTTCTAGAAGATTAAGAACCTCCAAGTCTTGAATCTGCCTGAAATTTCCCTGCGCATCCATGCCGTAGGGCTTGGGCATTAAATCCTCATAGTCGAGCAGCCCGGAAGTATGATTCAACAGATTGCGGATGGTGATCGAATTTCCGTATGTCGGAAAATCCGGAAAAATCTGTGTGAGCCGGTCTTCGTAGTGCAACTTGCCATCGTGAACGAGCAGCATCACTGCCATCGCGGTAAACTGCTTGCTCACTGACGCTAATCGAAAATTGGTGTGCTCATCAATTTTGCTGCGCGAGCGGAGATCGGTGATTCCGTAGCCGCGCTGGAAAGTGGGTTTGCCATCCTTTAAGACAAGCACCGCCGCGCCGGGAGCATCATTAGATTCGAATCCCGCGAAGATGGCATCGATCTTCTCCGACGCAACTGCTTCTGCTGCGAAGCTCAACTGTGCCATGGCAATGCACCATAGCAGAACTGTGAGAAAATCTTCTCGCTTTAAGTTTTGGGCGAATGGCGACGGCTGCCATCAATCTGCCAGTCACTCCTCGCTCGGCGCGATACGAGAACAGCAAGTCAGTGTGACACGCCGTACACAGCGGCGACGCGCTGATGTTCTTTACCGAAACCCCTGCCGCAATGAGCTGGCGGCGATTCGCCTCCACTAGATCCAGAAAAATCTTTCTTGGCAGCTCGCTATGGCCCGGCGCGCGGCCGCTTAAAAACAATAAAGGATATTTCTCACGAATCGGATCTGATTCTTTTACCTCACGAAACAATTCAGCGGCATATTCGAATTGCGACTCAAACTGCTGCCGCACTTCCGGACCGACCTCGTAACAGCAACCGTGAATTGCGGGACCAATTGCCGCTTTGATATCCCGTGCTCGCGTGCCGAAGTAACGGCACATTTCTCCCACGCCTTTCTCAACGATGCGTTTCAGCGTGCCTCGCCATCCCGCATGAAACACGCCGACTGCTCGCCTCTTGGTGTCAACCAGAATCACGGGCAGACAATCAGCAGTAAGTATGGCGAGCAC
>QIAB01000043.1:0-26989 GCA_003225455.1 Acidobacteriota bacterium | reverse complement strand
GTTCACACAATGAATTATGTCCGAATGAATCTGACGCAAGGTGACCAGCGGCCAGGTGTGGCCTCTCTCGATAGCTCCAAGCTTTCTTAGAAACGCCGTCCGGTTGCGCTCGACTGCAACGCTTGAGTCCTGCTTGGTAAATCCGAGGTTAAGCGCGCCGCCGTAGGCCTTGGAATACCCGCCCCCGCGCGTGCTGAAGCCATGCAGCAACCAGGGAATCCGCGCCAGCGATTCAGAGTGGAGAATGGTAAGGGCACTGCCGCGAGTCGTGGTCCGCACCGCAACATCTTAGCAATTGCGCGCGTCGCCGCGACTCAGCAGTATTTCGCTTGCCGATACATTCTGTCGAACGCCACCCAAATAAGGGCAATGACCAGGAATAGAAATACGCTACCCTCCGGCCCAACCGAGCCCCCGGTGAGCCAGGGTGAACCGTGAAATGATGAAGAGAGCAGGTGGCCGGGCGATTTCGCACCGCTGTCAGGAACCGAGTACAGAAAGCTTTCGCCCCAATCCCAGGAGGCGTGAAATCCGACCGCAAACCAAAGGTTGCCGGTACGCCGCAGCGTCAAGCAAAAGAACAGGCCGATCAAAGCGGCACCAGCCAGGCCGATCCAATTCTCTCCCGGATTCCAGAAATGAATTCCGCCGAATGCTAGCGATCCCACGACGGCAGCGGGCCAGAAGCCAAGAGCTTCGGTCAGGACATGTTGCGGATATCCGCGAACAAGCAGTTCCTCTTGCAGCCCAACCAGCAGGAATAAGAATGCCCAGAATGCAGCAAATTTTATTAGCCGGCCGCCATGCAAAACGACGCTGCCAAAATCAAAAACTCCGGCCCAATGCATGCAGAGCATGAGAACTGTGAGCGCTGCAAGTCCCCAGGCTGCACCTGCCCAGAAGAGCTTTCCGAACGCGCTGCGCCCGGGCAGACCGTAGCAGCCGATTGGCCTGCCTTCGATTCGCGCCATGAGCAGAGTTGGTATGCCGACGACAAACACAAGGCGTCCGATTTCGACAATCAGATCGATTCTCACCCCGCGGATTCCCAACTCTGGCAGGTAATAGACCACGGCGCCGACGAGCAAGTACATTGTTGCTACCACCGCCAGGTATAGAAGGAGCCGCCAGCCGGCGCGCAATCCACTCGGCCCAAGAAAAACTTTGTGAACCGGGTGCTCAGAAATCGGAGTGTGCAACGCCGCCTGTTGAGGTTCATCCTGCGGAGGAATCGGGCTTGGGAGTGGTTCACCCATTCGAGGATTTTTCCGGAAGCATTGCCCGACATGGTAAAACACTCGCTCTCTGTTTATGAGTAGATTTTTTACCCGCGAGCGCTTTGGACAGCCGCAAGTCCTGGCGGGAATGCTGCTGCTGCTTTTTCTCGCACAATGCGCATGGCTGGTGAACCGCGGCGTGCCCAGAGCCGAAGACATTGTTCGCATCCGTGAAGGCCTGGGGCAGTGGCGCGGAGAATGGATCGCAGGTATCCCCTCGGCGGCTCGGGCGCGACAATCGGTGGATGATGAGCGGTACGATTCTCATCACTCCGCTTTGTGGTACCTGATCGCTTCCGCGCCGTTGCTGCTTTGGCCGGGGAAAGCAAGCGCCTACACAGCGGGCTGGCTGGCCCATGCGCCTTACCTTGTTTTTGGTGTCTTGCTTGGCGCCTCTCTCTGGTATGTTGCGCGACGGCTCTACGGCAATGCCGGCGGCTACATTGCACTAATGCTTTATTGCTTTTCGCCAGGAATGATTCGCAGCAGCGCAGTGTGGTTTGCCGAGCCGGAGACTGGCGCAGCCTGGGGCGCGTTCGGCGCGATCTTCACCGCGATTGCCGTCGCGCATACGTTATATGCGCCGCGCGAAGTGGTTCTGTGGAACTGGCGCCGAATCCTGTTGCTGGGAGTGTCGCTGGCACTGGCCGTTGGCTCCCAGTTTTCGCTCATCGTGGTTCTTCCCCTGGCACTGGCGTTTATGCTCTATGTCGCGCCCGAACGGAGGTCCGCGGCAGCAGTCATCTGGACTGCGGCAGTCTGCATTGGCACGCTGCTCTTGTTCGCGTCCTACTTTTTTCATGCAGGTGCGTTCTGGCAAGCGATGGGCCATGCCTCGTTCTTTGAAATTTCCTGGCGCGCATTCGTAATGCCACATGCCTACAGCAGCGTTGCAGCTCAAATTGGACAGAGCAGCCCCGCGCTCGTCTTGGCGTTGCCAGTAGCACTGATCACCTGGGCGCTATGGCGCCGAGTGCGCTATTTCGGGAATACCACCCCGCTGCTCGTCGCCGTTCTACTCCTGTTGCTCGCCGTCGGCACGCCGCATTATCCGGGACTCGGCTTCCAGCTTGTGGCGGTGCCATTCCTGTTTGTCTTCGTTTCCGGGGTAGCGGCGGACCTGCTCGAGAGCCGGCACAAGAATCTGGTGACGGCGTGCGTGTGGGGACTCCTCGTGGCTAATGCGGGGTGGAATGTTTGGGAGCTGGCGAGGGCGGGGAGTTAGAGGGGAACGGCAAGCATCTTCCAACCTACCTGGCAAGATGACATGGCGATGAGCAACGGAGAGGAGGCTACGCGTGGTCAGTCTTGCCGCTCAGCAACTGTAGAGCATGAGGGAGAAGATCGATGACAGCCTCGAGCGAATCGACAGCCCCGCGCGGGCTTCCGGGGAGATTGAGGATCAACGATTTTCGGTGTACGCCGCATACGGCGCGGCTGAGTGCGGCAAGTGGCGTTTTCTTCGCGCCTTCGGATCGCATGCGCTCGGACACGCCTTCGAGCAGGCGATCGCAGACAGCCTTGGTTGCCTCCGGGGTTACGTCGCGCTCGGCAATGCCCGTGCCGCCGGTCGTGACAACCAGGCGGGCAACTGTCGCCAGGCGCAGCAGGCACTTCTGAATTGCGGCTTGATCGTCGGCAACGATTTCTGCCGCGACTATGGAGAATTTTCTTTTTTTAAGGGCTTCGACAACGGCGGGTCCGGAAACGTCAGTACGCTCGCCCCGGGCACAGGAATCGCTGACGGTGAGAACCGCCGCGGTGAAGTGCTCAGGTGTCGAGGAGGACATCTTCCTCCTCCGCTTCGCTCCCGCCTTCGTCACGCTTGGATTCATCCAGCCGCCGCAGGCCCTCCATGAGCAGCCCCTGAGTGTTCAATGTGGTGGTCTGTTGCGAAGTCTTGCCGTCAAAATTGATTTGAAAATTTCCCGTCGTCCAACTCAGAACCTTGAACACTGCCGCGTCCCCGCTAAGAGAGCCGTAGGCGGCGTGGGTGACCTGGCCTTCCACGAAATACATCTCACATTTATCTCTTTGATTGGTAAGCGTGAGCGCGCAGCTCTTGCGGCCCATCTCCAGAGATTGCACCAGATCGATGACATTCATCTGCGACAAACTGCCGCGCAGCACGCCATCCGACGGCGCCGTCTTGGCCATTTTCTCCAGGGCAATCTTGTCAATCACGCGCTTAATGCGCTGGGTGGCTTCTTTCAGAAAAAATGGTTTCTCGACAAAATCGTCCACTGGGTCATGATTAGAGAGCTTCTCGGTGATGTCCGCTTTGCTGGCCAGCAAAATAACCGAGATTCCTGCGGTCTTGGGACGGCTCTTAAGTTTCTCCACCAACTGATGCCCATCCATCCCGGGCATCCGGTAATCGCTGACCAGCAGATCAGGAGGATCGTCGACCGCCTTCAGCAGAGCGTCGGCAGAATCGTTCGAAGTGGTCACGTTGGCCAGCGGCGTGAGGGCGCCCCGCAACATTCCCAGGACCATAGGATTGTCATCTACCAGAAGCAATTTGACGTTCGTGTTGGCCATGCGAGGCTACATCTTTTTCCGGACGCGACGATAATCGGCGCTCTTGCCACCTGACTTGCGCTCCAGCGCGATCTCTCGAATTTCGATTCCTTTGTCGAGCGCCTTACACATATCGTACACGGTCAGGGCGGCAACGCTGGCTGCGACCAGCGCCTCCATTTCCACGCCAGTCACCGCCGTGGTCGTAACTTTTGAGGTAATTGCGACGCCATTCTCGCACAGCCGCAAGGCCACATCAACGTGCGCGAGCGGCAAGGGATGGCACATCGGGATCAGCTCTGAAGTCCGCTTGGCGGCCATAATGCCCGCCAGCCGCGCTACTTCCAGCGGATCGCCCTTGGGGTTCTTGGGTAGTGCCTTGAGCACCGCCGGCTTCAGGGCCACAAAAGCGCTAGCCTCCGCTTCGCGTTTGGTAGGACTCTTGGCAGAAACATCCACCATCCGCGCGCGTCCAGACCGATCGTAGTGGGAGAGCTTGGGAGGCACGGATTCGAGGAAAGTATGTTAGCAGGTGGGGGCTCACTGCGGCGACACGCGCGCGTTGCCGCGAAATCATTTCTAAATTAGTGCGTGAGGGCGTCGCAGGGAATCGTGTTGGGATGTACTGAGTCCCCATGCTGTTGAAGGCCGAGGACAGCGCTGTGGCCATGCCGGATACGACGATCCTTCATGCGCAAGAAGAAGCGACCCGTCAGAGCGATGGATCCCGCCGATCGTCAAGTGTCAGCTGGAATCTAGCCAAACAGTTTTTGACTAGTCGCTCTGACGTTCATACGCTCCCATATCGCAACCGGCAGTGTCCTCCGTGTCTGGACGCGGCATGCCGCGCTGGTCGGTCTTCAGTAGATGACCGAGACCGTCGGTGCAGCCACTCGGGTTTCCGGCATCAATCGCCGGACTACCTGTGAGCAGAGGAATAGTTGGCGTTGGCCCGCCGTAGTTCCCCAACGTGCCGAGCACGGGGCTGGTGTTGTCCCGATCGCCGCTCTTGCTGAAAGCGCAGGAGCCATCGCTGCTCAGGTTATAGCCATGCGAGGTGATGGTACCGCCACATTTTTGCCAGAATTGTTCGCGAGAATGCTGTTCTGCAGCGTCGCTGTGCCGCCGTTCTTAAAGATACCGCCAGCAGAATTTCCGCTAACGGTGCTGTTATTCATTGCCAAGCTCCCCGAACCATTGACGATGGCGCCACCCGTTCCGCCGCATACTCCGGAACAGCGGTAAGCGGTACTACCGCTGACGGTGCTGTTGTTCAGCGTCACTGTGGGGCCGAAAGTGTAGAACGCACCGCCAACACCCACCCGGCAGGAGAGGGTGGTGCTGCACGCGGTACCGGCGCTGTTGCCGGTGAGAGTACTATTTTTAATCATCATCAGCGTGCCTTGGTTGTAGATGCCGCCGCCAAAAGCCGAGCAGGGATTTGCGTTGCAGTATGAGCCCGCGTGATTCCCGCTGATGATGCTGTTGCTGATGGTCAGCGCGCCAGAATTGTAGATACCCCCACCTAACGCCGCGCCGGCGCTAATTTCGCAGAACACAAAATAGTGGATACATGGGATAGGTGCCCAATTCCCACTGACGGTGCTGTTAGCGTCAGCGTACCAGAGTTGTTGATACCTCCGCCGGGGTTGGCTCTGCCATTGCGAATAGTGAGCTTTGAAAGGGTCACATGGGGGCCATTGGAAATTGTGACCACTCTGCCGACCCCTCCGCCGTCAATGATTGTGCTAGGGGCACCTGAACCGAGAATGGTCAAGCTTTTACCGATGGTGAGATTCTCCTGATAAATTGCGGCGGCAACCATGATGGTGTCGGCCGAAGCAGCCAGCGAGATGGCATGCTTGATGGTCTTGCAGGCGGTCGTTGGCGATAGGCAATTATTGCTGTTACCCCCGCTCACCCCATTGACGTACCATGTCGTGCTGGCCACAGCGGTTGAGGCTAGGGCCAGAAAAACCGGTGCGAACAGCAAGCTGGTGAATAGTTTGCGTCTCATAATTTTTCTCCGCATGAAGCGCTTCCCAAAACCTGGCCTGAACTATCTGGAGGCCAGAGTTGCGCTGTCTGCCGCTATCGACGGGTCGGCGCTGAGGGAGGATGCGGACCGGGCGTAATATCCTTTGCGCGCGCGAATTTCGAGCTTCTGCCCCATTTTGCGCGCTTCGATCTTGATTTTTCGATAGCGGCCGTCAGGGGTAAAGGCTGCAGGCTTGTAGGAAACTGAGTAACGGCTGCGCAATTCCTCGCCGATCTTGGCGAAGGCCTTGGCCACGTCGCTGGGACTGTTAGGCGTAAGCATTCGGCCACCAGATTCCTCTGCGAGCTTATGCAGATTGGAGTTACCCGCGTGGGCCGAATCCCAATCCGGATCTCCCGGTCTCGCGTAGTTCGTGCTGATGGTATAGACGATGACGTCAGCTTCCTGAGCGGCATCGATGGCGCGCGCTAAAGTGCCCTCACCGGCATTGTTTTGGCCGTCAGAAAGAACTACCAGTACCCGTGCCACCGTGTCATGTTCCTCTCGATGCACCATCTTCTTGCAAGCGGTGCGGACGGCATCGTAGAGCGCGGTTCCTCCCCCCACTTTCAACCGCTGTACACCCTGAGACAACAGATTCGGATCGGCGACGAAATCTTGCGTCACGGTGGCGTAATTTTCGAAGCCCATTACAAAGCCCAGGTCCTCGGGACGATTCAAAACTTGGTGAAAAAATGCGCTGGCCGCGGCCTGCTCAAAGCGGAAACGCGAGGTGAGGGAACTGCTGGTATCGATCGCCACACCGACCCGCAGCGCCAGCTCATTCTCAGTTCGAAAGCCCAACACGGCGGCAGGCGGCTTGTTGTCGTCTAGAACCGATATATCATCCCGCGAAAGGTCGCTTATCGACGTGCCCTTGTGCGCGGCGATGAAGAGCAGGTTGACTTCGTTCACCTGCGTCGTCAACAACCATAAACCCGTCGGCAACGGAGGGTCGGGAGGGGCGGCGCTCGCAGCGCATTGAGGGCAGTCCTGCGCCTGACCTGCGCCAATCATGACCAATGCGGTGAAGAATGCAAACACTAGCCAAAGACTTCGGCTGATCGGGGTTCGTCCAACCGCACAAAGCGTTTTCATGATTCACCTCGACGAATGCCCTTTTTGACTGCGAGCAGATGGTACCGATCAGAAGCACTCGCGATGCCGTTACTCAAACCTTCCGAAACAACCAGGGATGGAATTGTAAGCTCAAGAAAGCGTTGCCCAAGGAACTTTTGTCGAAAGACCCGCTCAGATTGCGTAAGGACGAGACTGTCTCCGGCAGCGTATCAAATCAGATATAAGGTATCTGTTCAGATACATCGCTAAGGCGGGGGGTTTTTAGAAAAAGTGATGTTTGGAAAATGCCACGCATGCGCGCATTTCCCCAGATTTGAAAAAGCTCATGGGCATTTCTGATGATCCCTGGACAGGAAATTGATTTAGTGACGACTGAAGCGTAGCAGGAGACGGCACCAGAACCCTGCTTGCTGACGCTCTAGCGCGAAGGAATCTTTACCATTTGAACACGCGATGTGAACTGGGGTTTGGCCTGCAGAATCGGTGATAAATGGTCTGCCATCGCCAACTGGCTCACCACACAATTCGCAGCGTTCGATTGCAATTTGTTGATCTGCGCTCGTGAAGTTGGTGGCTGGAGTTGGCCAATGGTGCGTGGGTCCGAGGAGAGTGCGCCATTCGAAGCCGTCGATCTGTGGGGCTAAACGTGGGGAAGCCATAGTCGAACCTCGCGCTTGGTCTTATAGCACGTTGCGGGCCAACGTGGTTTTTCTCGAGTATTAACTGTAATCCATTGCAAATAAGGAGGAATTGCTGCGTCCGCATTTTGTTAGTAGTTGCCTGCTGTCACCAGCAAGAGGGATCGGTATCTGATCGGATACTGCGGCTGACAGGAGCGTACTTCTTGAATTTTTCCACGAAATCAATAAGATCACCGCTGCGTCTTTTTTATAGCGGTTGACCGTCGAATTTCTTGCCGTCATTTCCCAGTGATAGTTCAGCGGGCTTGGAGGTTTCTTGAACGCCGGTATATCCATCTCCGATCGAATCACGTTCGATCCGGAGATGGCACCAGGAAATGTCGTCCAGCTCACCCGGGAGGAAGCGCTTGACGTAGGGCCGGACAAACTGGCTTCGCTGCTCGAATCGCCGGCGCGCATGGCGCGCGATGTGCATGGGCTGTTGAAAGTGGTTGGCGCCATCAACGCGATCCGCGGTCTGATTTGGCTGGAACGCCCACTGTTCGAACTGATTCTCGATGTGATCCCCGCCGAACGCGGTGCGATAGTACTAACCGAAGACACGGGCGGCTCGGTGCCACCGGTACTGACCTGGAGCAAAGAGCAGGCATCACCGTCGCTTCGCATATGCCAGCAAATGACTGATCGGGTGCTGCACGAGGGTTTAGCACTCTCCAGCAATGGGGTTGTGAGCCGGAATGACACCGCGCCACGGTCGGCAATGGCAGCCCCCTTGATCGTCTTCGACCGCACACTCGGGTTTGTCTACCTGGAGACAACGAAGTCAGACATTCGCTTCGACGCCGGCCACCTGCACATGCTGGTGATCATAGCGGCGATCGCCGCAACCGTGCTGGAAAATGCGCGCCACCTGCAGAGGCTTGAAAAGGAAAACCAGTGGCTGCGGGAAGAGGTGAATTTGCAGCATGCGATGGTAGGTGAGAGTCCGCGCATGCATGAGGTCTACCAATTTGTTGGCAAAGTTGCACCCAGTGACTCCACGATTCTCTTGCTGGGCGAGAGTGGAACTGGCAAAGAGCTGGTCGCCCGCGCCATTCATCAGAGCGGCCCGCGCAATCGCCAGCCCTTCGTAGCGATCAATTGCGCGGCCATCACCGAAACGCTGCTGGAGAGCGAACTCTTCGGCTATGAGAAGGGCGCATTTACCGGCGCCGCACAACAGACTCGAGGCAAACTGGAGGTGGCGGAGGGGGGCAGCGTGTTTCTGGACGAGATCGGGGAATTAGCTTCCCCGCTTCAGGCCAAGTTGCTGCGTGTCCTGCAAGAGCATGAGTTCACGCGAGTGGGCGGAACCCGCTCCATCAAACTCAATGTTCGTCTGATTGCCGCCACCAATCGCAATCTGGAGGATGCTGTGCGCCAAGGCGTCTTCAGGCGGGACCTATACTACCGGCTCAATGTCGTTTCCAAATCCATGCCTCCTCTGCGGGAGCGGCAGCAGGACATTCCTCTATTGGCAAATCATTTCATCCGGAAACATGCGGCGAAAGCCGGCAGGCGTATTTTGGGTATTTCGCGACAGGCCGAGGCCGCCTTACTGAACTATGACTGGCCCGGAAATGTGCGGGAACTCGAGAACGCCATCGAGCACGCTATTGTGCTGGGCTCGACCGACACGGTGTTGGCCGAGGATCTGCCTGAATCGGTGCTCGAGGCTATGCCTTCGGCGGGCGCTCTACCGAGCCAGTTCCATGCGGCCGTCAGAGAGACAAAGAAACAGCTCATCTGCGCTGCCGTGGCGCATGCTCAAGGCAATTACACGCAAGCTGCGAAATACCTCGGCCTACAACGAAGTTACCTGCACCGCCTGATTCGCAATCTGAGCTTGTACGACGCCCTAAAACGGTCGATATGATCCGATATCCGGACAAATGACAAGTCGTGGCTCGAGTCCCAGTCCGCGATTCCGAACAGATGGTTGAAGTCATCACCGCATGAGCACGGGGATCCACTCCCCTGCCGCGATTTTCTCGCGGTCTGGCGGAATCACCACATAGCAATTGGCGCGGGCGGTGGCGGCGATGTCGCCGGAGCCTTGCCAGCGGGCCAGTTCTACCTGCGCATGTTCGAACTCCCCCGTAAGAATTGCGGGCAAGAATCGTTTAAGGCCGGTTTTGGTTTTGATTTCGGATTTTAATTTGGCGTGGAGAAAAATCAGCTTCTGTGGAGGCAGGCCGCTCAGTGCGTTCAGTAGCGGGCGGACGAATAGTTCGAAGGTCACCATGGTTGAAACGGGATTGCCGGGAAGCCCGAAGAAATACTTGTAGTTTTCGGGGGTTAAGGCCCCAGAATTTTTGGAATCTGCGGCGGCATGGCTGAAGCCACTCCCTTTCAAGACCGAAATGCGTCCGAAGACGATGGGACGGCCGGGTTGGATTTGCGCGCCGGTGAAAAAGAATTCGGCGTGGAACTCAGCGAGCACCTGCTCGACGAGATCGTATTTGCCCATGGAGACTCCACCGGCTAGCAGAAGCAGGTCGGATTCGAATCCGTCGGCGATCAGCTCGCGCAGGCGGGTAGGTTCATCCGGTGCGACGGGCAGCAGCACCGGGTCTCCGCCTGCCGCTTTGATCTGCGCGGCGAGCGAGTAGCTGTTGGAGTTGCGAATTTGGTTCGGACCAGGTGGAACGTCGATGTCGACAACTTCATCTCCGGTGGAGAGCACCGCGACCTGCGGCTTGCTGTAAACAAGAAGATGAGATCTGCCGACCGATGCCGCCACCGCGATTGCCGCATGATCGAGACGGGCGCCGGGGAAGAGCAGGCGCTCTCCGCGTTTGGCTTCAGCGCCAGCGGGGACGATGTTGTCGCCCGCGGAAACTGCTTTCGTGATCTCGACCTGGCTGCCATGCCGCGATGTGTACTCGACCATGACGAGGGCATCAGCGCCGGAGGGAGCGGGCGCACCGGTCATGATGGCGGCGGCTTGGCCAGGCTCCAGATTCACTAGCGATTCCGGTGCCGCTCCGGCTTTGATCTCTCCAACGACTTCGAGCGTGGCCGGAAGCTTGGCCAGATCAGCGGCTCGCAGGGCGTAGCCATCGCGTGTGGCGCGTGGAAATGGCGGGAAACTGCGGTCAGCCGCGACCGGCTCAGCCAGAACCTGCCCGGCAGCATCAAGCAAGTCGGCTAGCTCCTTGCCGCGCGGACGAAGACGGGCGGCATGCGCTTCGACCACATGGCGCGCTTCTTCAAAACTAAGGACGAGGGATGGTTCCGGCTGAGCAGCCATGCAGAGGATGATACGACAGGATTTCGGCGCCCGAATGTCAATTGCCGACTCAAAATTGACAATTAGAGACTGGAATCGCTCTGTGCTTGGAGTGTCTTGCGTAGCGCTTGCGGATCCCTGGCGTACGCCAGCGCGGTTTCAGTATCTACCGTTCCCGCACGAACCAGCTTTTCGATTTCTCCGTCGAAGTGCTGCATGCCATCCAGCGCGCCGTTTTTGACGGCTTCAAGGAGCGACTGACCCGAGCGGTCATCGCACTCGATGTACTGCGCGGTACGCGCGTTTGCCTTGAAG
Source organism: Acidobacteriota bacterium (assembly GCA_003225455.1). GTDB lineage: Bacteria > Acidobacteriota > Terriglobia > Terriglobales > Acidobacteriaceae > QIAB01. The sequence continues at coordinate 15,847 of QIAB01000043.1, read as the reverse complement.
ATCTCCAGGGCAGGAACGCTCCCGCCATCGCGTCGCGGAATAAGCTGCTGGGAGATAACGTAACGCAAAGTCTTGGCCAGCCGACCGCGGATGGAGCTTTGTTCAGCGATTGAGAATGCGCTCACGATCCGGTCAATGGTCTTCGAAACATCGAGGCAGTTCAGGCTGGAAAGAATCAGGTGTCCGGTTTCCGCGGCGTCCAAAACCATCTCCATCGTCTCGCGGTCGCGCAGTTCACCGACAAAAATCACCTTTGGCGCCTGGCGGAGCGCGGCGCGCAAGGCAAGGGCAAAGCTGGGCGTGTCGCTGTGCAGTTCCCGCTGATGGATAGTCGCACGCTTATGGCTGTGCAGGAATTCAATCGGATCTTCTATGGTTATGATGTGGCAGGTCTGCTGCTCGTTAATCTTGTCGAGCAGAGCTGCTAAAGTCGATGACTTGCCGGATCCACGCGCGCCGGTTATCAGCACTATGCCGTCGCGAAGGTTTGCGATCTCTCCCAACTGCGCCGGCAGGCTAAGAGAAGCAAAAGTGGGAAGCATCGTCGGAATGACGCGCATTACTACCGCGCAGCTTCCACGCTGAATAAAAACGTTGACGCGGAAGCGGGCGACCCCTGGCAGCCCGAAGGAAATATCGCAAGAGCCTTGCTCGCGCAGAACCGTGATGGCTTGCTTGTTGTTGCCAATGAGGTCGGAGGCGATGCGGCGCGTGTCGTCGGCGGTGAGCGAGCGTAATCCGGAGGCGTCGACAGAGACTAACTGGCCATGAATTTCGACTTGGGGAGGGCGGCCGGGAGAAAAAATGAGGTCGCTAATTTGGTTGTTGGCGCGCAACATGGCCGCCAGCAGCGCGTGCGTGCCTGCTGGGGACGAGCCGGACGAACCGTCCAGCTTGACGTGAATGGGAGCTGTGCCAGGTGTCGCCATGCAATTCCTCGGGGGAAGGCCACGCGATGGGGAGGACGTTCGGGCGCGTTGAACGATTTTTCTCTGTGAAGGAATTACTGTATCGAAAAGAAGGAAGCGGTTCTAGGAAGAACGACTAGGGCATGGACCTTCGTAATGTGTGGTGGGGATCGCGTAAGGGCGGGCGGGACGCCCGCCTACATCGCTATTTTTTTACGGGTTTCTTCTTTCCATAGCTGGTTTCGACGGTTGCACCGATGGATTGCAGCAGTCCCTTGGCTGCTTCGGCGAACGGGCCGTTGGGTTGCAGTTCCAGATACTTATTCAAAGCATCTGCGGTGCCAGGCGCAGGAACGACCTTGCCGCTTTTATCGATTGTTTCTTTGGCGATCAGATTCACGCCTTTTTGGTAATAAGCTTCGGCTTTATTGGGATCGGCGGCGATAGATTTATCGAATGAGGCAATCGCTGCGTCGGCTTTGCCAGCATTCGTGAGCACGGCTCCCTGGTTGTAGTAGAACTGCGCCGCTCCCGCGGGATATAGCTGCGCAGCTTGATCGTAGGCCTTCACGGCCTCGTCAACTTTTCCGACCTTGGACTCAGCTTGCGCCAGATTGTTGTAATACGAGGCAAGTGCCCGGAGGTCGTCTGGCTTTTTCTGGGGTTCGGCATCCACTGCTTTTTGTTTGATGTCCACTGCTTTCTGATAATCGCCCACGGCCTCGGTGTAGCGTCTCGTCTTCTCGGCGGGGTCGGTCTGCTTTGGAGCGGAACCAACGTAAGCGTCTCCCAATCGAGCCCACAGCAGGTCACGGCTGGCATCCATCTGTGTGGCCTGGTTTAGCGTGTTAATGGCAGAATCGAAATCCTGCGCCTGCATCGACTGATTTGCAGCCTGCAGCTTCTCGTTCAGCGACTTAACTGTGGTGACTTCTTTAGACTGCTTTTCCTGGGCCTCCTGCATTTGCTTCAATTGTTCCGGGCTGACGCCCTTCTGCTTGGCAGCTTCGGCCTGGGACTGCTTCTCGTCAAAGTCGAGAGTGTTCTCATCGACTTTTACGCCGTAGCCACTGACAGAATCCAGTTGCTTGCCGTCCTGAAGCAATGTGACTTTGTATTTCCCGGGCTCGATACCCAGAGAAAAGTACTCGCCCTTCTTATTCGTCTTCAGCGTATACTTGCGGCCATTGTCGGTGTTGTACCACTCGACGGTTGCCCCAACGATGGGATTGCCTTGCATGTCTTTAGCAACGCCCTTGACCGTACCCGTGGCCTGGGCGAATGCGGGAGGAATGCACAACGCCGCCAACATGGCGATTAATACCAGTACCACAGAATAGTTTTTCATATTTGGCCTCCAAACGAGTGTCAGTCGCGGATTTGCGAGTGTCGACGATGAAGCTCGAATCAAGTGCAACCTGGAAATTGTCAAACCCTGCCTATGATGTAAGAAATTGGATCCGTAGCCCCCACCGCCTCAAACGCTCGCAGGCGCAGCACGCAACTGTCGCACATGCCGCAGGCGGCATCTTCCCGGCTATAACAAGACCAAGTTAAATCGAAGGGCGCGTTTAATTCAAGGCCGAGGCGTACAATCTCAGCCTTTCGCATTCCGATGAGAGGCGTAATGATCTCAATATTGCCCTCTCTTGTGCCAACTTTAATCACTTGATTGAAGGCCTGATAGTACGCAGGACGGCAATCAGGATAACCGGAACTGTCCTGCTCCACCGCGCCAATATAGATTTTTTCCGCGCTTATGACCTCCGCCCAGCTGACAGCAACTGCCAGAAAATGAGCATTGCGGAAGGGAACGTAGGTGACCGGTATATCGCGTCCGATTGCGTGCGATTCTGGAACTGCGATTTTGAGATCAGTCAAGGCCGATCCTCCAATCATGCTCAGCGCTTCGTTTCTTACAACTAGCCGATCACGAATCCTGAGACGATCACAGATTGCGGAAAATGCTCCCCGCTCGCGCTCTTGCGTGCGCTGGCCGTAGCTGACGTGCAGAGCAGCAACTTCGTGATCACGTGCGGCCAGGGTGGCGCAAACGCACGAGTCCATGCCACCGCTCAGCAGGACGACAGCGCGTTGTTTACTTTGACTCATGCAGCTGATGAAAGGCCGTCATGACTGATTGGCCGCGATCGCCCAAACGTAGTTGATAGGAGCGTGGTCAGCGAGTTCGCGCATCGGGACCTTCCCTAAAAGCCACGTGCACTTCTCAAAATATTCGCTGGCAGCTCGAAACCTGTCCACGCCGATCGTGAGGCAATTGGGATTGAACTCGACCCTGCGTTTGCGGTTAATGTAATAAGGCTTTCCGCAGTGCATGAAACCCATTTTTTCAAGCGGAATCCGAGTGACGATGTCGCAGCAATCAACGTACCGGTGACACTCCACTTTATTCAGCGTTGCGGCAAAAACAGCGTCCCCGACTCGCGGCGATCCAATGGTGTACAAAGCCTGAGGAGGCCTCAAACTGGCAGCCAGCGTCGCGAGCGCAGCCCCTAAACTGTGCCCCGTATAGAGCACTCTGCAGCTAAGCGGTTGGAGTAGTTCATCCAGAGGCTGATCCTTCTGCAAATCAGTGAATGCATGCGCAAAGCCGCCATGCACTTTGCCACCTTTCTCCCCCCACGGCTCCGCGCGGAAGTCTACATCATAGGCAACATCGGTAGGATCATCCTTGTCCGTTCCCCGAAACGCGAGAACAGCCAATTCATTTTGCTTTTGGGAGTCTTCATGCACGGCCAAGAAGCAGTGAAGCCCTTCGCCGTCCTGAGTTCCACGGCTCTCAAGGAACTGGCATTTCGCAAACCCAATACGATTGAGGTTGTCCGCAATTTTTTCGCGATCAAACGCAAAACTTGACTCTTGTTTGCAGTACGCCAAACGTGCCATCTCAGCGCAGAGTGCCGCATCGGATGTGGGCCGTCCATGCTCAAAAAACTGCTCGGCACTGTAAGCTACGCTGGATTCCATGCGCCCCTACACTCCTTTCATTGCCGGATCCCAGATGAACTTGTGAATTTGGAGATTCAGCCGTGCGGGAACGTTATCGGCCAACATCCATGCCGAGAGCTCCTCTGGATCCAGAAGACAATGAGAAGTATCGCGGGCGCCGCTGGAATCTTTGCTGAAAGCGGGAGAAAACAGAATCGCATTCACCTGCTCCGTGAGATTGTGCCGCCAAACGAATTCTCGCGCGAATTCGTAGTCGGTGCGGTCGCTCAGCACGAACTTAATCTCATCGTGAGCCTGTAGGGTCTCCAGATTTTCGATTCTGAAAGTGTCAGGCTCGCCTGAGTTAGGACATTTCACGTCAACAATCTTAATCACGCCCGCCGGAACCCGCTCCAGTGGACGCTCACCGCTGGTTTCGAGCATCACCGTGTAGCCGGAACTCAGCAATCGTTGCAGCAGCGGAATGACCTCGCGCTCCTGCAGCATCGGCTCGCCGCCGGTGATTTCAACTAAAGCGCCGCTGGGGCTCAGATGTTCAACTTCGTCGACGACCTCTTCGATCGTCATTTTGTGGCCACCGTAGAAGCTGTATTCGCTATCGCACCAGGAGCAGCGCAGATTACAGCCTGTCAGGCGAACAAACACGCAAGGCAAACCCGCATAAGTGGATTCGCCCTGGATCGATTTGTAAATCTCTGTGATTTGCATTACACGTAGCGCCAGCGTCTCGCCGGTTCTATTGCGTACTGTCTTATTCAGAATAAGTCGCGGTCGTCGTGTCAGTCTCGAATATTGTTACGGTTTTCACGCGAACTCGTCCATTTGTCGAAGAGTGCAAACGGCTGTTGGTTTCGTCGTAAAAATATTTGGCCAGATTTTCCGCCGAAGGGTTCAGATTGGTGAACGGCTCTATCTCATTAATCATCTGATGGTCCAAACGGTCGATGACAGGCTTCATCACCTCGCGCAAATCTTTGAAATCGAGGAGCAAACCGGCTTTGTCGAGTTCCGTGCCCGCGAGGGTGACCCTGACCTTGTAGTTGTGGCCGTGCGGATTCTCGCACTTCCCCCGGTAATTGCGGAGATAGTGCCCCGCAGCAAACGAGTCTTCGACAGTAACCTCGAACATTATCCCCCTTTTGGAACTGCATCCCCAAAAACCGGGATGAGCGTGATAAATCCAATCCTTTATTTTACGCCGAGACAATTCCCCGTGGTCGATCCGGACAGAATGAAACGAACGACCGAATTCATCCGTGCGATCTGTTTTATTGCGGGGTTGTTTCGTGTTTGGCCGAAACCACGTGAGTCATTTGGCGCCGAAGAACTGTTCCACTCTGCCTAGCTCAGTGGTCCGCTGATAATTGGGCAGACTTTCCACGAACACCCGTCCGTAGGCTTTTTTAAGGATGCGGTTATCGAGCAGCACCAGCAGACCGCGATCGTGCAAAGAGCGAATCAGGCGCCCGAAGCCCTGTTTCAAAGTAATAACCGCCGCAGGAACTTGATATTGGAAGAATGCATTTCCGCCCTCGGCGTCAATTGACTTCACCCGCGCAGCAACTACAGGGTCGGAGGGAACTGCGAACGGCAGCCGGTCGATGATGACGCAGCTCAGTTGCTCTCCCTGAACGTCCACCCCTTGCCAAAAAGAAGAAGTTGCGAACAAAACGGCGTTGGGCGTGAGCCGGAATTCTTCCAGCAGCGCGGTCTTGGGCGCATCGCCTTGCAGGAGCATGGGAAATCCGAGCTCGCCTAACAAGCGCTGATAAATCTCGTTCATCTGCGCGTAACTGGTAAACAGAACAAACGCCCGGCCGCGGGTAATTTCCAGTAGCCGCTGAATGCGATCGGCGGCCTTGGCGGCGAATTGTGGTGTGCGCGGATCAGGCAGATCGGGAGGAACATAAAAAATCGCCTGATTTTCGTAATCAAAGTGCGAGGCGAGTACCAGCTCGCGCGTGTGCTCAAGGCCCAGGCGCCGACGCATGTAGTCGAAGCTGCCGCCTACAGCGAGCGTAGCGGAGGTCAATACTGCGCACTCCAGTTTGTCAAAAAGACAAGTTTTCAGGATGGGCGCAACGTCGATCGGGGTGGCCTGGAGAAACACATTCGATTTATCTCGACCGCCTCGCCGCCGTTCGATCCAGAATACCGTGTTGCGGTCATCGGATTCCATGAGGAACCCGAACTGGACCTGCAACTCCCCCGCACGACGAACGAAATTAAAAGTCTCCTCAGGCTTGGAGGGAAGGTTCTCCAGCTCTGAACCGATGCGGCCGAGCGACTGCTGTAGCGCGATAAACTCTTCGCCATTTTCTTCCAAAAAATCGCGCCGATTTTCAAATGCAAAGCGCCCTTCGCCTTGCGGCAATAACGCGAAGAAAAACATGGCGCGCTCCCGCAAACTTTTTAACGCTCCTGAAACCGACGCTGAAAGCAAATGATTGCGCTGCAGCGAACCTTCAACATCGCGGCACAGCTCTTCCACTCGGGCGTTGCTGACCGTAATGCCGAAGTAACTGCTGGCCACGTCTTCAAGCTCATGAGCCTCGTCGAAGACTACAGCACCGACGTCGGGCAGGATGCCGGCATCGGGCGCGTCTTCGGCTTGCTGTTTAATCGCGAGATCGGCGAAGAATAAATGGTGGTTGACGATGATGATGTCGCTTTCCATCGCACGGCGGTGCATCTCAGTGATGAAGCAACGCTCCCACGAGCTGCACTTTTGGCCGAGGCAAGTGTCGGCGCGGGCGTCGAGCTTATGCCAGAGCGCGCTCGCCTCAGGCAGCGATGCCAGTTCGGCCCGGTCGCCCGTCTGCGTCGTTTTCTCCCACGCTGCAATCGCGCGGTAATGCTCAATCTCGTCGATACCGCTGAGGACGGGTTGATCAGTCAAATCGTATAGCTTTTTCCGGCACAGATAATTGCTGCGTCCTTTCATGTAGCAAATGCTCAGCTTGTCCTCGCCGTTTGGGAAGAGCGCCTGCTCGATAAAAGGAATGTCTTTGTAGAAGAGTTGCTCTTGAAGATTTTTTGTTCCGGTAGAGATGATGACCCGCTTGCGTGAGCGAATCACCGGTACCAGATAAGCCAAGGTCTTGCCCGTGCCAGTGCCGGCTTCGACAATCAGATGCCGCTTTTCTTCGAGCGCCAGTTCGACCGCTTGCGCCATCTGAAGCTGGCCTCGGCGGAATTCATACGCTGGATGGGTGCGTGAAAGCATGCCTCCTGGTGAGAAGAATTGGTAAAGAGAAACATCTTGCTTTTTGGAAGTGGCGGGTTGGGAGGTCGAAGCCACAGAGTCTCTATAATATGCCACTGCCTACGTAGCTTCGCCCGCCCAAGCGGCGGAGATCCGCGGGCGTGATAAAAGGCCGACTCTTCTAGTCGGCTGGACAGCCGAGGGCGGCTGTTCCTACGCGGTTATTGCCATCCCATGACAGATTCGGTGCCACAGGCCGCTCTAGTTCCTACACTCGCCATCGTCGGCCGGCCCAACGTCGGCAAATCTACGCTGTTCAATCGAATCGTGGGCTCGCGGCGGGCGATTGTGGGCGACGAATCCGGGATCACTCGCGACCGAATGTACGGTGAAGGCGAGTGGAGAGGCCGCCGGCTGCGCGTGGTAGATACCGGTGGAATCATTCCCGATGAAAAGGAGTTCATTCCGGCGCAGATTTTCCGCCAGGCTAGACTAGCGCTCGACGAGGCTGCCGCGATTGTCATGGTCGTGGATGGACGCACCGAGCTGGCGGCGCCTGATCTGGGGTTAGCGCGGCTGCTGATCAAAACTGGCAAGCCCCTCTTCCTGGCAGTCAACAAGATCGATACGGACAAACAGCAGGCATTGGCGGACGAATTTCACCGGTTGGGAATTCGCAAGTTATTTCCAATTTCGGCAGAGCATGGGCGTGGCGTTGATGAATTGCTTGACGCCGTACTCCACGTGCTGCCTTCGGAACAACAGGTAACCACAGAGGGTACAGAGGACACAGAGAAAGAAAGCGTTTCTGAGATCAAAGTTGCCATCATTGGCCATCCGAATGTTGGCAAGTCCACACTCCTGAACCGGCTGATTGGGACGGAGCGGGCTATTGTGTCCCCCATCCCTGGCACAACTCGTGATGCAATAGATGAAGTCATCGAACGTGATGGGCGGCGCTTTCGCTTTATCGACACTGCCGGAATTCGTCGTAAAGGTAAGACTCACTTGATGGCAGAAAAGCTTTCAGTAGTCATGGCACGCAAACATCTCGAAGCCGCAGATATCGCTCTACTTGTGATCGATGCTACGGAAGGGGTCAGCCAGCTCGACGCCGCAATCGCTGGCTACGCGCACGAGAGCGGCCGCTCAGTCATCATCATTGTGAATAAATGGGATCTCTGGAGTGGGGCAGGCGCCCGCGAAAGGAATGCGCGGAAGGGGGCGTCCGCGCCCCACAGGCAAATGCCCGCAGACCGCGCTGCCTATGAACAACGCTTGCGGTATGCGTTGAAATTCTTGAGCTATGCGCCCGCGCTGTTCATCTCCGCCGCGAACGGAAGAGGGACGGACAAAATCCTACCGCTCGTTGAAAAAGTCGCCAGCGAACGCCGCAAGCGCATCCCCACCGCAGAAATGAATCGATTCTTGAAACAAGTGGATTTCGACCGAGCCTCAGTCCCCGCTTCGAAGCGCGTGAAGATCTATTACATGACGCAAGCGGCAGTCTCGCCACCTACTTTCATCCTGTTTACCGATCGCAAAGTGAAGTTGCACTTTTCCTACCAACGTTTTCTGGAAAATCAGATCCGCCGGGCATTCGGGTTCCTGGGCACTCCGATTTGGATTAAGAATCGCGCGCGGGATTGAGGGGCCGGAAAGATTGTAAAAGGCACAGGCTAGTAACTCTTTCATCGAACGCGAATGCGACTTTCGGTGACGACCGTTAGCCGTCCCGCAAGTTGCATTTCCAGCAGACTCGAGAGCCGCGACCGAATGAACGATAAAACTGACCTCCTGCCTGATGTGTCGGGCCGGAACAAGACAACGCCGGCGTGTTCGTGTAGGGGATATCGCCGCAGGTTTCCAATTCCCTTGTCGAGCGTCAGAAGAATACGTTCTACGGTTCGGGCGGCTTTGAGGACAGTCTGATCCTCTGCTCCTCCTATTCCCTCAGCAACAACGCTATCAATTTCGTGCCCGAGGCGCTGAAGGTCTTCGGCAAGTTCCAGCGGGAGGTTCTCATCCAGCTCGAATCTCATTTTCCCCGAATCGGGATTAGGCGTTCTTCATGCGCGAGCTCCGCTGCGTAGGCAAGCGCAGCCTCGATGTGTTCTGATTTAAGAGAAGGATAGCTGCGCAGAATCTCTTCTTTTGACGATCCCTCTGCAAGGCTGTCAAGAATGACCGTCACCGGAATTCTCGTTCCTGAGGCGCAAAGCTCGCCTCCGCTTATATCGGGATTGCTTTCGAAGAACTTCTGCCAGGCTACCATGCTGATATCTTATCTCAATTCAGCTCCGTTCCCTTCGTTAACAGCCCCACCCGCTGCACCCCCGCGTGGTGCGCCACATCGATCACTTCTGCCACATATTGGAAGTCCACGTCAGCATCGCCGCGCACAAAGGCCACCTTCTCCGCCCGCTTCAAGTAGATTTCCGCCAACCGCGGCTCCAGGTCTTCCCATCGCACCTCCTCTTGATTGATCTTCAACGTCGGCGGCTGGTCTTTTGTCGCCCACACCACCTGAATCACGATCGTGCGTGATTGCTGAGCTTCTGCCGTCTGCTTCTGATCCGGCTGCGGAATCTGTGCCTTCTCGACATACTCCTTGTCCATCGAGACAACAACCATGAATACAATGATGAGCACCAGCAGAACATCGATCAGCGGAGTTACGTTTATTTCGGGACGAGACGGACCACCGCCTGCCATCGAGAACGCCATAAGCCTTGCTCCTCTCGGGCACGCGTGTCTAAGAGGATTGGACACCTGCGCCGTGCGACGAGTTCCCAACGGTAGAGCAGATTCCTAGTACGCGAAGAATTCTCAGCGATAGTTGCGCGGCAGCTTTGCGAACTTCGCGGTCAAGTCTTTTCAAGGCTACTCATATCTCAGTGCCTCCACAGGGTCGAGCCTTGAAGCCCGCAGCGCCGGTACCAGTCCACTGACCACGCCAACAGCAAGCAGCACCAGGCTGGAAAGCATGACGGTGGCCATCGAGATCCTCAGATGAATATCGGCTTTGCCGGATTCGTCTTCAAATAATGGTCCCATGAGCGGCAACGTGCCAACAGCCGCAGCGATTGCATAAGAAAGCAGCACGCCGATCGCGCCGCCCAGCAGCATGATTAAGAGAGTCTCAGCAAGAAATTGGAGTTTGATGTGCCGTCTTCGCGCTCCCAAGGCCCGCCGTAGGCCGATCTCGCGGATGCGCTCGTCCACTGAAACGAGCATGATGTTCATCACTCCAACTCCTCCAATTCCCAATGTCAGCGTGCCGATGAATGTGAGAAGTACCTGCAAACCGATCGTCAGCGCGTCAATGATCGGACGAAACTCGTCGCGCCCGAACATTTGAATGGCTTTCTTATCGGTAGGAGAGAACTGCTGGCGCGTGGCAACTGCGGCGAGCACCTGGTCCATAGCTCTTTTTTCAAACTGGGGAGCAATCGGCTCAAACAGTAGTACCTGGGCTTTCTTTGTGTTCCACAGATCACCGGCCGCGGTGAACGGAATCCAGACAGACTCGTCATCGCTGGTGAAGTAATTGCTCAATTGTATCTTGCGGTCCATGGTTCCCAGCACGGTGAAGCGCACACCCTTGATCAGCACTGTTTCGCCGACCGCAGGCCTCCCACTAAACAATTTCTCGCGGATGCGGCCGCCGATAAAAGCCACGCGGCGGCGTTCAAGTAAATCTCCAGCGCTAATCCAGCGGCCTTCGGCGGGCACCTCGTTGCGCATCTCGCCGTATTCGGGGCAGACTCCGCGGATTGCCGTGTTGGCATAGCGATCACCGTAACTGATCGGCTGCCACTCCACAGTTTCGAGGCACGCATGCTTGACCATTGGCGCGGTCTCTTTGACCATCTCAAGATCGGCTTGCTCCAGAACAACTTTCTTGCCGGCGCGCTGGCCTCCCGGTTGTTCACTGGTCTGCTGTGGCCAGCAGACGACTGCGCCTTTGCCGAATGCGTCAAACCCGTTCACCAAAATTTGCCGGAAACTGCTGCCATACGCGATTAGCAACGTGACCGTCGCAATGCCCCACACGATGCCGAGCATCGTGAGCAAGCTGCGCGTGTAATTGCGCCGCAGCGCAAACCAGGCCTCGCGAATGATCTCAGTCAGCATTGAGAACCCTAACCACAAAGGGACACGAAGGATCACGAAGGAAAACACGTCATTTCAGCAACCTTCGTGTTACTTCGTGTACTTCGTGGCCACTATCCACCCGCTTCATACCTCAGTGCTTCAATCGGATCGACTGAGGCTGCACGCCGCGCGGGATACAGCGCCGCCAGAACCGCAATCGTGCCCAGCAATCCCGCAGCGACGATCCCTGACTTCCACGTGGGCAGCAGGCCAGCGAAGAAATCCGGCATGGGCAGCAGATTCACCAGTGCGCAAAATCCATATGCGAACCCGAGCCCGATTGCCCCACTGAGGAACGCGATAATCAGAGCCTCAAAGAAGAACTGCCCCAGAATCGTGCGCGCCGGCGCGCCTACAGCTTTGCGGACGCCGATCTCCCGTGTACGCTCGCGGACCGCGACCATCATGACGTTCATCACGCCCAGTCCACCGAGAAATAGCGTCACAATTCCCACCGCACCCAAAAAATATTTCATGCCGTCAGTCATCTGGCGAAAAGCTTTAGCTTCCTGCACGGTATCCCAGATCGGGCAAGCCTCCTTGTCTCCAGAATCGAAGTTATGCAACTTGCCGAGCGCCGCGCGGATTTCGTGTTTGCAGGCCTCATGTTGTTCAACCGACTTGGGAGTGACCAGAAAATGATCGAATGTAGTAGGCGTGCCGGGAGGCTTATCCGGGAAATCCCGCCGCATCGCGGTAAAAGGGATGAAGACTTTATTCACGTCCCAGCCGTCGTAGCTGGAGTCCTGTTTTTTGGTGGTCATGACTCCAACTACGGCAAACGGAAAATCGTTCAGATAGAGCGACTCCCCGATGGGATTTCGTCCCGGGAAAAGCTGCTTGGCGGCATCGGTGCCAACGAATGCTACGCGGCGCGCCTCATGCACGTCCGCCCAATCGTAGAAGCGGCCGTTTCCCACGTCGAGGCTGCGAATGTAGGCAAACGGCGGATACGATCCGGTCACGGTGAACGCCGCGTTGTTGTAGTTGCTATGCGCGCGAACCGTATCTTGCTCAAGCTCCGGGATCGCGTATTCGCAATCGGGCGAATCCTGCGCTAGAGTCGCAATATCCGGATCCTGCCACTGCACCAGACGGCCTGCACGTAGTCCGCCAGCCTGCATGCTGGTACGGCCGTGGAAAACGATCATCACGTCTTTGCCGAAGGTACGAGCCTGCTCTTCCTGGCCTTTGCGCAGCCCCTCGCCGGCTGCGACCATCAGAACGATGGATACGATTCCCCAGGCAATTCCAAACATCGTGAGGAACGTACGAAGTTTATGCGCCCAGAGGGTACGTAGCACGTCGCCAATGAGATCGCGGAGGACCATCGTTTCTTGGACGCAGCATCCCTATAAACGTAAGCCTAAGCAGCTGCCTCCTTAAGCTGATACGAAAGCGGGGGCCGTTTTGTTGCGAGTTTTCAGGAAATAGGACCGCTTTCCGCCGGAACGGGATGGATCCCGCATTCTTGAACCGTATGCGTCGGACTAGCTTCCGCAGCTTGCACGAGCAAGCTATAATGAAGGTGGAATTTTGCGCATGCGCTTTCAGTACTCCAATTCGCGTCTGCCCGCGTGCTGGCTGCGCTCGCTCGTTTGCCCACGACGCTATCGGGCGGTACTTCCTTCTCGTTTGCGTCCCAATCTTTTTGGTAGCGACTAGTCACTGATCCTCCCATTTGTGGTTCGCTGAGGCCGTTCTTCTCCTACGCCTTGGCCAAGACGACGAAAGATTAACGACTGATTCTCGGAGGATCCCATGACTACGAAGACTTTAGCAGGACCAAAAATTAAGACTGCTCTGCCCGGTCCGAATGCCAAGCGCATTCTGGCGGGAGATGAAAAATATATTTCGCCGTCGTACACGCGCTCCTATCCGCTAGTGGCAAAAAGCGGACGCGGCATGGTTGTGACAGATATCGACGGGAACGAATTTATTGATTTCTCCGCCGGCATTGCTGTCGTCTCGACCGGGCACTGCCATCCCGATGTGGTTGCTGCCATTCAGAAGCAGGCGGGCGAGTTGATCCACATGTCGGGAACAGATTTTTATTACGAGAACATGATCACGCTGGCGGAGCGGCTTTCGAAGATCGCGCCCATGCCCGGACCGCACAAGATTTACTACGGCAACTCGGGCACGGAGGCGGTTGAAGCCGCGTTCAAGCTGGCGCGCTATCACACCAAGCGGCAGAATGTAATTGCATTTTACGGCGCGTTCCACGGACGGACGATGGGTGCGGTATCGCTTACCGCTTCAAAGCCGCAACAGAAGCGGCGTTTCGCGCCTTTAGTCCCCGGAGTAACACACGTTTCATTTCCCGACGTTTATCGTAAGGGCGAACAGGATGCGCTTGCTTGTGCTCGCTTCATCGAAGACAAACTTTTCAAGACGACTCTGCCCCCGGAGGAGGTGGCGGCAATTTTCGTCGAGCCGGTTCAGGGTGAAGGCGGATACGTTGTGGCGCCGAGTAATTTCATGCAGGAGCTGCGTCGTATTTGCGACCGGCACGGAATTTTGCTGGTTGCTGATGAAGTGCAATCGGGCGTAGGCCGCACCGGCAAGTGGTGGGCTATCGAGCATAGCGGCATTCAGCCGGATATTGTCTGCGTCGCGAAGGGCATTGCTTCCGGCATGCCGCTGGGCATTACGATTACCCGGGCTGACATCATGGATTGGGTGCCAGGTTCGCATGCCTCCACATTTGGAGGCAATCCGGTTTGCATCGCGGCTGCGCTGGCGACGCTCGATGTAATCGAGAGCGAAAGCTTGCAGAAGAACTCGGCAGAAGTTGGCAGTCACATCATGAAGCGAATCGCCGATTGGCCAAAGAAGCACAGCTCGGTTGGCGACGTTCGCGGTCGCGGCCTGATGATCGGCGTGGAGATCGTCAAAGACAAACAGACAAAAGAACACGGCGGGCCGGAGCGCGATCGAATTGTCGAGCTTGCGTTCGAACGCGGTATTTTGTTCCTGGGCTGCGGGCCAAGCACGATCCGCCTTGCGCCACCGCTCGTAGTTACGAAAGATGAAGCTGATGTCGCACTTGACGTGCTGGATGAATGCACCAGTATTGTCGAGGACGAATCACCGAAGGCCGGTGGTCCGGGCAAGCCGCAAGGCGCTTAAGTCAGTGGAGGACGGGCGTCCTCGCCCGTCTTTACATCGAGCAGCCTTAAACAAATTGTCATTTCGAGCAAAGCGAGGAATCTGTTTTTCTACGTGAGCCAGCGAGCCAGCAGATTCTCATGCCTGAAAGGCGCTCGGAATGACAACGTTGAAAGTTGGAGGGCGACCGAGTATGTGGCAGGGCACGATCGAATCCATCAACATCGCCGATAGCGCGAAAGCGCCGATGCGCGCGCTGGTCGAAGTGCGTGCCATCCCCGGCGTTGGTCTTGAAGGAGACCGCTACGCACGCCAGCAGGGGACTTTCTACAAACCGGAACCTGATTACGAGCTGACCTTGATCGAAGCTGAAGCGATTGAGGCTCTCAGCCGCGACTGCGCAATCGAGCTTCCTCCCGGCGACGCGCGTCGGAACCTGGTCACGCGCGGTGTGCCCTTGAATCACTTGGTGGCCAAGGAGTTTTTTATTGGTGACGTCAAGATTCGCGGACTTCGCTTGTGCGAACCCTGCGATCACCTGCAACAGCTTACGGAGCGGCCAGGGCTCATCAAAGGCTTACTTCATCGCGGAGGATTGCGGGCTCAGATCCTAAGCGAGGGCACGATCCGGGTAGGCGCAGTGGTGCGAGCATAGTAAGGCGCAGCACATCACTTTCTCCAGGCCAGCCATCCCGATCCCACGAGCAGCGTAATGAGGGTGATAGGAGCGCCAGCGCGAAAATAATCCCAGAAGCTCACATGCACATCGGGCCGCGCGCTTTCCACCACAATAATGTTTGCCACGCTGCCCGTAATCGGAAAATTGCCGGCAAGCATTCAGGACATTGCCAGCCGCGAATAGCTCAATCAGGGCTTTGCTAGCGCGCCTGTTCCGGCTCAGCGTGAAATCGAGAAGCGACGCTCTCCGTTAGCGAGTATTCCTTCGGGCGGGGGATTTCCAGGCATGAGCGTCTTTCGATCCGATCCCTTTCGCCCGGCTAGACTCATTGTAGCTCGACCCGTCCGGCGGCCTCAACTGTCGCGGTAGGGACGACCATCACTGACCGCCCCCCGCACAGATCCGTACATGCGCGTTTACGCATACGGCTCTTACCAGGGATGCATAACGGCGAAGCGGGCCATGGGATAAGGATGCAGAACACGGGGTCTTGGAATCCAACGGCTCAGGAGAGGATAGAGTCGATCCCACCCCACCTGTGCACGTTGGCTGCGGCGGACGAGCACAGTTCGCCATAGCCAGCAGACGCGACGGCTAAAAATGCGCAACTGTGTCGAGTTACCCGGAACAGCATGGTACTGGAAGTAGCCCAGCACAACTTTGCGGAGCCATGCACCGACCTCGGTCGTGCGATGATGCTTGCGACGTTGCAGCTCAGCCTTGATGGCTTTGAGCTTCGCCGCCATTCGCTTCTTCGCCCAGACGATGAAGGCTCCGTTGCTGTTGCGCTGCCCACAGTAGTGAGTGAAACCCAAG
>QIAB01000164.1 GCA_003225455.1 Acidobacteriota bacterium | reverse complement strand
CATCATGCGTGTACGTCGGCGTGGAGAATTTGTCGGATATCGCATCGATTTTTTCGTCCTGTTGCGCGCGCTTGATCATCGAGTCAATGAAACTCGGCCGGTCAGGACCAAACACCCAGCACACCCGCACGACGAGATGGCCGTTTTCAGCTGCAAGCACGTTCTTTTCTCCTGCCAACTTTGATTCGCCATAAAGACTGATCGGATTCGCTTGATCCGCTTCTGTGTATGGCGCGCGTTTCTCTCCGTCGAAAACGTAATCCGTACTGAAATGGATCAGCTTTGCGTTTTTTTGGTTGCAGATCTCCGCAAGAATACCCGCCGCTTCGGCGTTAATCAGAAACGCGCGATCGCGCTCGGTCTCGCAAGCATCAACATTCGTGAACGCTGCCGCGTTAATCAAGACATCGAAATTCATGGCGGCAAGTTTTCCGCGCAGATCATCCAAATTCGCCAGGTCAAGCTGAGCATGATCGAAGCCAGCAATGTCGTATTTCTTTCGATACTCACGCATCAACGCAGCACCGAGTCGCCCGCCCGCGCCGAGAATTACAATTTTCATTGTGCCTCAACCTGCGACCTTACACGCCTTCGGCAGTGCCAAGTTCGGCGTCATGCGTGAGAAACGTCAGCTCAATTCCAGTGGACTCCACCAAACGCATCGCAGTTGCCAGATGCAGCGCGTCCAACGTGCCGAGCGGCGTCAGAAATGACTGCGCTGCCCGATTCAGAATCGATGGGCTTAATTGAATGAGTTCCAATCCATCGAGAATCGCGCGCGCTTTCATGACGATATCAGCGACTTCATTGTCGGTAAGAGCACCTCGCAACCGCGCTCGATCAACCGCGCGCAACACTTCTACGCGAAGCAATTCACTGCTGTATGCGTGTTTCCATTGCCCCCAGTCTCTGAGTGAGCCTGCTTCGCGCTGGAGCTTCCGCACGACTACCGAAGCATCGAGATAGGCTGTCATCGTCGACGGCGATCCGCCAACAGTTCAGCCAATAAGTCAACTTGAAGATCCATTCCCTTGATTTTTTTCAACGACGAAGCTGGTCTCTTGGCGGGAATAATTTTTAAGTCGTCCATCAAAGGTTTCTCCGCCGGCACGATTCGCGCAATTGGGTGCCGATGCGACGTGACGACGATTTGCTTCCCTCTCCTTACAGCCGCGAGGTAGCGGCTGAGATTGCTCTTTAATGTAGCTACGCTTACGGACCGCATGACTACATTCTGGCCTCACAGAGGCCATGATTCAAGATGATGTTCTAATATCGCCCGGTGCGCTCGAGCAGCGGTTGCCACCAGGATGGATTGTCGATGTACCACTGGATGGTCTCGTCGAGGCCTTCTTTGAAACTGCGGAGCGGTTTCCAATCCAATTCGCGTTGCGCAAATACCGAGTCGATCGCGTAGCGGCGGTCATGACCAAGCCGATCCGGCACGAATGAAATGAGACTGTGTGGCTTGCCAAGCCGATCGAGAATCATTCTGACAAGGTCCAGGTTCACCATGTCACTGTTGCCGCCGAAATTATAAACGGTTCCAGGTTTGCCTTCGAAAAGGGCAGCGACAATGCCGGCGCAATGATCGTCTACGTGGATCCAATCGCGCACGTTCATGCCGTCGCCATAAACCGGGAGCGGCTCGTCGCGCAGCGCCTTAATGATCATGAGCGGGATTAATTTTTCCGGAAATTGGTACGGACCGTAATTATTCGAACATCGGGTCACCACTACCTCCTGGCCGTACGTCTTGTACGACGCGAGCACAAGAAGGTCGGCGCCGGCTTTGCTTGCTGAATATGGCGAACTGGGATCGAGCGGCGATTGCTCGGTGAATCTCCCCGCGGCGCCGAGGGACCCATATACCTCGTCCGTTGAGATTTGAATAAATCGCTGAACGCCGTGGCGCCGCGCACATTCCAACAGCACGCTGGTGCCAATCACGTTTGTGTGAATGAAGTTGAGCGGATCGTTTATGCTGCGGTCCACATGCGATTCTGCGGCAAAATTGATCACCGCATAGAACTGGTGCTCGGTCATCAATGCGTCCATCAAGTCCGCATTGGCGATATCGGCTTTGAAAAATTCGTAATGCTCGCCATGTTCTTCGACCACGCCTTCAAGATTGGCGATGTTCCCGGCATAAGTGAGCACATCGACATTAGTGACGTATTCCGGCTTGTAATGTTGCAAGATATACCGAATAAAGTTGCTCCCGATGAATCCGCAGCCACCGGTGACAAGGATGCGCATGGCAGCGCGTACTAGCAGTGCCGAGCGCGGCGCGCTAGTAGAATCTGCGCCCGCTAGCACCCGACCAAGCGACTACCTGCAGCGGTGGAATATTCGTTTCGAGGGAACGGACTGGGTGCCGTGGTTAATCCTCGCGCTGGCGGCGTTCCTGCGCTTCTTCCTCTTGGGCATCAAGCCACCGCACTTCGACGAGGGCATCAACGGCTGGTTTGTCGATCAGGTGATGAAGAACGGGTTTTACAGTTACGATCCGACCAATTATCACGGTCCGCTTCACTTTTACGTTCTCCTGCTGTTTGAGAGTTTGTTTGGACGCAATGTGTGGGCGCTGCGTTTGCCTGTCGTGCTGGTCAGCATCGCTTGTGTGTGGGTGGCGTTGAAGTTTGAGCCATTCGTAGGAAAAAACGTCAGTCGAATCGCGGCGCTGGCGATGGCGATCTCTCCCGGTTTCGTTTTCTACGGCCGTTACGCCATTCACGAAGTATGGCTGCAATTGTTCTCAATGATCTTCATTTTGGGGCTGCTCGGTTTGTGGCGGCGCGGCACGCTGAATTATTTGTGGTACGCAGGCGTGGGTTTAACCGGCATGATCCTCACGAAAGAAACGTATGCCATCCATGTCGCGTGCGCTTTGCTTGCGATTCCAACTCTGGCGGTTTCGTACGCGCTAAGTCGCGTGCCGGACGTCAAGCCTGCAAAGCAAACTTGGAGCTGGATCGATCTCGCCATGATCATACTCGTAGGCGGATTTGCTATCGTGTTTTTCTATTCGGGAACGTTCTTTAACTGGAGCGGCGTCAAAGGCCTGTATCTGGCATTTAAAGCTTGGACCGAGACTGGCGCTGCGGGTCACGGCCATGAAAAGCCGTGGGATTACTGGTTCAAAATCATGGGACCATCGTGGGGAACAGAAAGTGACCGCGGGTGTTACGAGTTGCCAATGCTGGCGGGATTAGTTCTTTGCCTGTTTTGTCAGAAGTTTAAAAACCTCAATTTGCGTTATTTGGCGATCTACGGCGTGGGAACCCTGGTCGCCTACAGCAAAATCAATTATAAGACGCCCTGGTGCATCATCAGTTTTGGCTGGCCGTTCCTGTTTATCTTTGGCGCGGCTGTTGTCCTCACACCGATCAAATTTTCGTTGAAGGAGGCGTTAGTCGCCGCGTCAGTATGCGTGATCCTAGCATGGTGCGGGATCCTAGTATGGGGGCTTTGGCAGCACACTGAATTGTTATTCGTGGTTGCCATGATCATTACGATATTAATCGGCCTTATTATTCTCCTGGCTCTGTTGAGCCACCCTAAAGCCACTCATTTGGCTATCGTAGCCCTGCTTTTGGTTTCGCTAGAAAGATCAATCTCGCTAAACTACTTCCGGTGCAGCTCGCCCGATGAACGCTACGCCTATGTCCAGACGTACAACGACATATTTAAATTGACGAAACCGCTTCTCGCGCTGGTAAAACGGGATCCGTCCAACTATCACCTCACCGGACATCTGATTCGCTCCAGCGTGTATCCGCTTCCCTGGATGCTTGGAGACTTCGATCGGGTCGGCTATTACGAAGGCGGAAACATGCCGGGGAATCTTGATGGCGATTTTCTCCTTGTACAGCAGGACAAAATAAAAGACGTCGAATCAAAATTGAAGGGCACCTACTACACTGACACCCTCACCATCCGGAATTTCCAAGACCCTTCGAAGGCGTTCTTCAAGGCGGAAGTGTTTAAGGACTTATTCCCGGGCAAAGCGCCGGACTTTGTTGGCAACGCATCGAAACCCGCACTTTCTCCGGCACCCGCTAAGGTTCCATGAAGTGGGTCACAGCTGGGGTTACGTTCGTCAATTTGTCGGTCGTCTGCGGACTCTTTCTGGGAATTGCCGGAAGAGGGTTAAACACGACGAGCGCAGCTTTAGCGCTTGTGTGCGGCGTTGCTTTTTCAGTCGCCGCTTTTCTTGGGACTCGCGACAGCGCGGTTCGACAGAAAACCGCTAACGATCTGACAGCAGAACAAAAGGCACGAAAATCTTCTGGGAGCGAAGACACGCAGAATGCGGTTCCATCAGCCCTGATGCGCTATCGCCGCATCTGGTTTTGGGCGGTCGCGATCTGCTTCGCCGTATTTGCTGTGCGATCGTTTTGCTGGCTGCTGTACATCGATAGCAGCGAACTAAAGATTCAATCCCCAAACAATCTGGGCGATCTCTCACTGCACCTGACGCTGATCAAAAATTTTGCCAACGGCGTCGTTCTTTGGCCGGACAATCCGATCTTCGTCTTTAGCAAACTAAGATATCCAGCGGGCATCGACCTCTTCAACGGACTGCTTTCGCTAGTTCACATCGATCTGCTAATCGGGTTGGTTTGGGTCGGATTGCTCGCTTCACTCGCGATCTTTTACGGGTTCTACCGGTGGGGCGGCACGTTCGCTGTTGCAGGGTTTTTGTTCAACGGCGGTATAGCCGGATTTCAGTTTTTAAAGACGTTCAACTTTTTGGATTATCAGGGCGCAGCAGCAGATATCGCGCACAAGCCCATCGCCTGGAAAAGCATTGCCTTAGCCATGCTCGTTACGCAGCGCGGCTGGCTCTACGCGATCCCGGCAGGCCTGGTTCTGCTCTGGCATTGGCGCGAAAAATTCTTTAGCCAATCTTCTGTAGTTAGGGTCGGTGACCCCGGCCAGTCCGATGACGCCGTCAAAAGTGAAACCGCCGCGGTCAACGACCAGCGCTACAGGAAGGGCCCTCTGCCCTGGTGGGTTGAACTTTCGATTTACGCATCGATGCCGTTGTTTCACCTGCATACCTTCATCGCGCTGACCATCGTGCTGGTTGTCGGATTGTTGTTCGAACGCGCAACCGAACTCAAATTTGTCGCTAATCTGGTTCGCAACGAGGGCATGGCCGGCATCGGCCGCTTGATTTCGCATCCGAAGGTGTGGCCCGAGATTTTCCGTGGCGCACCGATTCGCAGACATGCTGCCGCCATACTGATCGCGGCTTTCATCCCGGCAACTTTTTTTGTCTGGCTAACTACCGATCAATTTCGCGCATCATCGGTCCTGAAGTGGCATCCGGGCTGGGCCCAGGATTCGACCGAATTCGCCGCGCCTTTCTTCAAGCTAGGGCCAAAGGATTTTGGATCTCCGTCCTTCGGCCTGTTGTTGCAAAAAACCTGGAACGGCGTCATCGCTCCGTTTTTCCAATTTTGGCTGCCGAACTTCGGTTTATGGGTGCCGCTGGCAATGGGGCTTGTTGGATTGTGCGTCTGGCGTATTTGGAAGGGCAAATGGCGTTGGGGCGACAGGCCGCCAGCGGATATCGCTTTCGTCATCGCTGCCGGCGTGATTTTCGCTTTCGGCTATTTCGTTCAAACCGCGCCGTGGGATTGGGACAATCTCAAGCTCATGGTGTGGGGTTATTTTCTTATTCTGCCTTTTCTGTGGAGCGACATCATTGGGCGCTGGCCTTTCCCGGAGCGGGCGGCAACATGTCTGCTGCTCTTCGGTTCAGGATTCGTCACGCTGCTTGGCGGGCTGTCTGCAGGACACCCGGGTTTCGGCTTGATCGAACGCGCCAGACTTGATCACATCGGCACCGCACTTCGGCCGTTACCGGTGGAAGCCCGATTCGCCACTTATCCCACCTACAATCATCCAGTTTTGCTACAAGGCCGCAAAGTTGTCCTCGGCTATCCCGGGCATTTGTGGACGGAAGGCCTCGATTACGGCAAGGCCAATGATCAGTTGACGGCGTTGATGAACGGCGCGGCAAACTGGCGCGAGGCCGCGAAAGCTTTGGGCGTTCGCTACATCTTCTGGGGCCAGGATGAGAAGACTAATTACCAATCAAGTAGCCGGCCATGGGAATCCAAGGCATTCCTCGTCGCGTCCGGTGATTGGGGCGCAATTTACGACCTCACCAAGGCTGCTCCTCAGCAATAAGGCCGGACGTTCCTGTTCCGTTGGCGACTCATGGAGCAGCCATCTTTCGCCGGACACGAAACGGATGCATGAGGAAAACAAAGTAGATTGCGCTCACGAAATCCGTCAGGCTTGAAGAAGGACTTGTTAGGCGCAACGGTCCGTTACGCAATCCTGCAAGAACGTTCTCGACCGTGAGCGCAGGTGGCATTGGCATGCTCGTGTAATGCTGGCCAAAGGCGTGCAGCCGATGCGCATCGGATGTGGCAATTAATGGTTTGTCGAACCGGGTTGCGACTCCTTCTGCCCGGCGGTTCGGATTGAATGGGCCCATGTGAAAATGACAGAGCTCAATCGCGTCAAAACAATCGATCTCTGCGACCAGCCGCGATCCAATTGACCCGCCGAAAATGTAGAACGGATGCGGCGCGATAGTGAAAATAGAATTCCCTCGGCGTGCCCGGAGCCGCCTCAGATCATCAAAATTTCTCACCTGCGCAATCTCTGCCGCGGTGACATTCAACACAATCACGTCTGCACCCAACAAACGTACCTCAACCGCGGGAATCAGTAGAATGCCCATTGCCGCCGCATCGGCGAACACTTCTTTCCGATCAAACACGGCGTCATGCAGGGTAATCGCGAGGACGCGAAATCCGAGAGAGCGCGCGCGTTCCAGCAATTGATGCGCTGAAAAATCCACGGCGTCTTTGGGGTCATCGAGGGTGTGAATATGCAGATCGATTTTTATCCAATCTTCTTCCTTGCTCGTGCTCATGCTCCTGCTAGGAGTTTAATCGCGAACCGCTGATACTTCATTCTGCAAAGAATGCTGTTTGTCTCGAGCCCTCGATCGAGCATGAGGACGACCATGAGTAAGACTACACTCGACACTTGCCAGCCGTTGCCG